>MGQK01000117.1:13287-20260 GCA_001797815.1 Deltaproteobacteria bacterium RBG_13_61_14
CGGGGCGACCCGGCCGAGATGACCGCGCACATCCAGGAGATGATCCGCAAGCTCGGGAGCTTCAACGGCGGGCTTGTGGCCTGGCCCTATATGGAGCCGCAGGTGATCGGCGTCAGCCCGGAGACGGTGAAGCTGCAAGAAGAGCTTTTCTCCCGCTGGGAATACTAGGGACAGGCCCCGGTATTCTTTCCCAAATACCGGGGCCTGTCCCTAGTATTAGTATTGGTTGCCTGCCGGCCGGTTTTATGCTCTAATCGCGGGTAAATTATTTCTGAAAGGGAGGGAGTTGACCATGCCCGAGTTAGTTCCGTTGGACAAACTGAAGGATTACGTGGGCAAGGAGATGGGGATTTCGGACTGGCTGAAGATCGAGCAGGACCGGATCAATGCTTTTGCGGATTGCACCGGCGACCACCAGTGGATCCACGTCAACCCGGAGCTGGCCAAGAAGGGGCCGTTCGGCACCACCATCGCCCACGGCTACCTCTCCCTGTCCCTGCTCGTGCAACTGAGCGGCGGGATGAAGGTGCTCCCGGCCGGGACCAAGATGGCCATCAACTATGGGCTGAACAAGGTGCGGTTCCTCACACCGGTCAAGGTCGGAAGCAATATCCGCAACCGCGCCGTGCTGAAGAGCGTGGAGGACAAGGGCGGCGGCCGCATCCTCTTCACCACCGAGAACACGGTGGAGATCGAGGGGGAGGAGAAGCCGGCCCTGGTGGCGGAAACGCTGGCCATGTTCTTCACCTGAGCTTTGAGGGTGTCAAGGTGAAGATGAAGAGCCCCTGAACGTGTGCGTGAACGTGGCCGAGGTCATGCCGCGTGTCAGGTGTCAAGTGTCAGGTGTCAGGTAGCCGCGACCGCGCTCGGAGCGGTTAGCGAAGCGCAGGCAGCGATAGGATTGCCGGTTCGGGCTCAACGCCTGGGCCAGGGAATAAATGGCGCGCATCAAGAAATGGGGCGCGGGCCGCGAGCCGGCCTGCTCAAGGGCTTCGTAATACAAGCCCTCGATCCGGTCCACCCGGGCCTTCAGCGAGCAGCACTCTTCCACCTTTCTTCTCCCCGCTTCGCCCAGGGCCGCCCTTAGCTTCGCATCCTCGATCATTCGGCCGGCCGCCGCGGCCAGCGCTTCCGGCTCCCCCGGCGGCACCAGCAGGCCGGTCTTTTCGTCCAGCACCAGCTCCCGGTTCCCGCCTACGTCGGTGGAGACCACCGGCTTTTTCATGGCCAGCGATTCCCGCACCGTGCCGGTCAAGCCCTCGGACCTGACCGAGGCGCAGACCGTGAAATCGCAGGCGGCCAGCATCCGGGGCACGTCTTCCCGGAAGCCGGTGAGGACAAAGCGATCTGCGATCCCCAGCCGGCCGGCCTCCTGCTCGAATTTCTCCCGGTTGATGCTGCCCACCAGCAAGAAGCGCGTCTCTGGGTGCCGGGCCAGGATTTTCCGGGCGGCCAGCAAGAGGTCCATGCCTCCCTTGAAATGACCGGGCTGGAACCGGAGCGCGCCGATGGCGCCGATGACCGGGGCCGCGGCGGGCAGGCCCAGCTCGGCCCGCACCGCGGCGCCGTCAAGGCCGGGATCAAAGGCTTTCAGGTCCGTGGACTCGTAGCAGACCGCGATCTTGTCCGGCGGAATCCGGCCGCTAGTGACCATGATCTGCTTCACCCTTTCCGAAACCGCCATGATCCGGGCCACCCGGCCGGAGCGGTACTTGATACTGTTGAAGCGGTCGAGCGGGTCGGACATGCCGCGGTTGGCGATGAGGACGCCGAGGGGCTGGAGATAGGAAAGGATAAAGAAAAAGTCCAGGTCCATGCCGGCGAAGGTGTGGATGAGGTCGTAGGGCTCCGCAGCCAGGTAGCGGCCGAGTTCCAGGAGCGAGGGCAAGGTGAAGCGGTATTTCAATTTGGCAAACGGGAACTGGAGCAATTCCACCCCGGCTGCGGCCAGTTTGTCCAGGGTGGGAGGCAGGCCCTCCGGCGCTTGGATCTTCCTCTTGAAGACCGCGGAGACGGAATGACCGCGTTGGACCAACTCCCGGGCTAAAAGATAAAGCTGAACGCCGGAGCCGGTCCCGATCCCGAGGTGGGGGTTGCTTAAGAGAATTTTCAGCGACCGCGGCGATTTGTTCCCGGCGCTTCCGCGCGAGTTGGGATCACTTTTCAATTCCGGAACTCCACTCCAACACTCCAAGGAAGACCTTAATTCCCTGACTTTGATCATGTCCCCTATTTTGATGTGCTTGTGCCCTGATTGCAAGGTGGGCCGCGATCCGGGGCGGGCTGTTCCAACCCAGCGAACTGGACAGGGCAAGGGGTCTGGCCCAGGAAAAGGAATCAGACCGGATCAATGTTCTTACCAGGTTAATAAGAGACGATCGTGAACAACTTCCTGAGGGAGGCTCTCTCCCTCCATTTGAAACCGCCGTAACATAGAGCGTCCGCAATTGACCAAGGCCTGTCGCTCAAAAAGTCCGGGCGGAATGGGCAGGCGGCATTGCTGCTGGCCGGATTTTTTGATGCCGTCAATGGAAAGAAGGACATAGACCCCTCGCTTTTTGCATCTGGCAATCGCGGCGAAAAGTCTCTCCAGGCTGAAGGTTTGGGCTCCATAGAGGATGGCCTGGGAATGGACATAAGGAGGATCGCAATAGACCACGTCCCCGGCTTGAGCTTGCTCCATGACCGGCTCAAAATCCGAGTGGAGGAAGGTCGTCTCACTGGTTCTTTCTCGCCAAAGGTCCACTCGGTGATTGAAAGAATCGGGGGTAATCGGTTGATGAACGCCGATCGGAGTGCTCATGTAACCATCCGCCTGTCGGAAACGAACCACGCCCCCGTAGCAGGCCCGGGCCAGGAAAATTAAATCCGCGGCGTTAGCAGAACGATTGTAAGACGCTTTGATCCGCTCATAAACTTCCTGACGATTTCCGGACATGAACTGGCGCCAGCGATCCGCATACCATTGTTTCAGAGCCAGTGGATCATTCTGCAAGGTGATCCAAATCTCCGCTAACGGCTTGAGAATATCCGAGGCGATGGCTGAGGTCGGTGCCAGGCTGCCTAAAACCGCTCCGCTGCCGAGGAATGGCTCGAAGTAGGTTCCATATGAATCGGGAAAATAGCTGATGATTTCATGGGCGAACCGCTGCTTATTCCCGATCCATTTCAAAAGCTGGAATCGGAAAGGCGCAGGAGGCCGGCGAGGCTGGCCTCGCTTCAGCTCTTCGACCTGGAAGAGGCCGGTTGGCCGGAATTCCATTATCTCCCTTCTTCCCTGCCTAACTATATTCTCTAAGAGCGGGCCGATCTTCGAGCCGGCTGGCGCTTCGCGGGCCGGCCCATCGCCCACAGACGCTTGATCTCTTTTTCGTGGAGAAAGCGGAAGCGGCCGGGCAGGAGGCTGCCGAGCGCGAGCGGGCCCAGCGCCACCCGGTGCAGCTTGAGCACCGGATGCCCCACGGCCTCGGCCATGCGCCGGACCTGGCGGTGGCGGCCTTCGGTCAGGGTGATCTCGATCCAGGCATGGCGCGGGCCTTTGCGGAGCAACCGCACTTTGGCCGGCAAAGTCGGCTTGCCCTCGAGCGGGACTCCGCGCGCCAGTTTCTGCAGGGCGGCCGGGTCCGGGATTCCTTCCACCTTGGCCTGGTAGGTGCGCGGCACCTGGGAAGAAGGATGGGTGAGGCGGTGGGTGAGCTCGCCGTCGTTGGTGAGGAGCAGGAGGCCCGAGGTGTCCCAGTCCAGCCGGCCGACCGGATAGACCCGCTCCTTCATCCCATGGATCAAGTCCAACACCGTGGGCCGGCCTTCGGGATCATGGGTGGTGGTCACGTAACCCGCGGGCTTGTGGAGCAGGAGGTAGCTCCGGGGCGCGTCGGCCACGATCAGCCTGCCCGAAACCCGGATCTGGTCCCGCGCCGGGTCGGCCTTGCTCCCCAGCTCGGCCACCACCCGGCCGTTCACCCGCACCTCGCCGGCCAGGATTAACGCTTCGGCCTTGCGGCGCGAGGCCACTCCCGCCCGGGCGATGATTTTCTGTAACCGCTCTTCCATGCTCCTCTGCCGGCGCAAAAAACTCTCTTGCGCTTATCATCCAAGGAATTGCCCTGGCCGTCAAGGGCGAATGAGAATTTGGGGTCAGGTCTCAATGGTCTGTTGCCCAAATCAAAATTCTTTTTGGCCTCGTTTTTCCATCATCGTAAAATCGCGGGGTTACCTGGTAGGGGCGACCGGCCGGTCGTCCCTACAAACGGCCATTCGGCATTTAGGCAACAGACCCTTTACATTGAACATTGGGTTTTGCCCTTCCGCGAGAGCAGTCGCGGCTACGCTGCAAAACCCGAGTCAGGCCGTCAACCTGTTTCTAGCTCTTCGGCCAGTTGTTCGCCGGAGAAGCGGGCGAGCAGCACGGTGCCGAAAAGGATGGCGGCGAGGCCGGCGATGCGGAGCTCGCGGTGGAGGAGTTCTTGGGGGAAGGCCTCGCCCAGGGCATAGACGCCGAGGACGATGGTGATGAGGCGGGCGCAGAAGTCGGAGACGGCGGTGACCAGGATGGCGCGGCCGTGCTGGTAGCCGCGGGAGAGGAGGAAGAAGCCGGTGAGGTAGAAGAGGACGAGGGCGGGTGCGATCAGGCCGAAGGCGGAGAGGTAGGCGCGGGAGTGGAGCTGGATGAGGACGCCCTTGGTGAAGACGTCGCCCAGGCCCAGGAGCACACCGGCGATGATGCCGAACACCACCACCCAGTCAAAGCCGACGTTGAAGAACTTGCGGCCGGCATAGACCAGGAGGCACAGCCCGCAGGCGACGGCGACGGCGAGGACGAGCAGATGCGGGGTGAGGACGCTGGGTGTGGAGTTTTGGATCGGCTCGCTCAGGCCCAGGGCGACGATGCCGGCGGTGACGATGATCACCCCCAGCCATTCCCGGGCTTTCAGGCGGTGGTCAAGAAAGAGGATGGAGAAGACGGCGAGGATGACGAAGCCGGAGCCCTGGATGGCGCGGGCCAGCGAGATGGGAGTGTAGTTGAGGGCGAAGGCGAAGAGGCCCCAGCCCAGGCCGGAGATAATCAGCCCGCCCATCCATTTCCTGGAGAAGACAAAGGCCCGGAGGGTGGAGAGCAGGTTGGGCCCGAGCGCGATGGGGGGAAGCTTGTCCGCGGCCTGCTTTTGCAGGACCACGCCCACGTCCCAGCAAATGGCGCAGAGGGTGATGAACAGGATGGAGATCCAGATAGACACCGCTTGCTTCTTCCTTCCCCGCTCCAATGGTGTAGCATAGCCGGCGGCCGGCGGTCAAGGAGATGATCCTGCCGGCGCCGAGAATTTCGGGCTTTCGACTCCTGTGCTAAAATAAAAACCATGTGGAAGCTGGCTGTGGTCGCCCTCCTGATCAGCTCGCCGGCCGAGACCTGGCAGACCCTCGCCACCGCCCACTTCGAGCTGCGTTACCCGCCGAAAATGGAACGGGCCGCGCAAGACCTGGAGCAACACTTCGAGCCCACTCTCGCCGCGATCGGAGCCGACCTCCAGGTGAAAGAGGCCGGAAAGGTTCTGGTCATTTTGGCTCCGGACCGCGCGACCTTCTTCGCGCTGCAGCCGCCGGGCGTGCCGGACTGGGCCTCCGGCACTTCCTACCCCGATCGCCGCGCCATCTTCCTCAAACCCCTGGACCCGCTGGAGGTCCGCGCCGCCACCCTGCCCGGCATCTTCGCCCACGAGCTCGCCCACCTCCTCCTCCACCAGCGCCTGGCCGGGGTTCGTCCGCCGCGCTGGCTGGACGAGGGCATCGCCAGCCGCTACGGCCGCTCCCTGGACTGGGACCTGCTCGGGCCGCTCCTGAGCGTCGGCCTCACCGGCCGCCACCTTCCCTTTTCGGTTTTGGATGACACCTTTCCGGAAAGCGGCTCCCAGGCCCGGCTGGCCTATGCCCAGAGCACGGACTTGGTCGGGTTTCTCATCAAGACCTATAGCCCGGCCGCCTTCAACACCCTCCTCGACCGGATCGCCGCCGGCGAGCCGGCCGACGCCGCGCTCAAGGCCGCCTTTGGCCAAGACCTGGCCGAGCTTTCCGCCAGGTGGCTTAAGCAGGTGCGCTGGACTTACGGCCTGGTCGGGCTGCTCCTGGGCGGAATTCCGCTGTGGTTTGGAATCGCGCTTTTAGGGATCTGGGCCTATGCGCGCAAGCGCAAGACCTCGCGGTTGCGGAGGGAACTGTGGGACCTGGAAGACCGGGCCGCGGCGCTCTCCGCGCGGGAAGATGATGATTCTGAGGATACTCCGCCGACCTGTCACTGAGGGGAGCGAACCTTCGGACCAGGTGTCAGGGTGGCAGGGGCCGGTGATTTTGGATTTCGGATTTTAGATTTTGGATTTGAATCTTTCCGTTAATCCAAAATCCAAAATTTAAAATCGAAAATTCTTTCCGCCGCGAACCGCGAACTCTTCGACAGCGCTCAGAGCAAGCCGGGAACCGTGAACCAATTCAGGGTTTCTTGCCCTTGCCGGCGCCGGCCGGGCCGGTCTTTTTCTCCGGCCCTTGGCTCTTGCCTTTGGCCGGGCCGGCTTTGCCCTGCTTTTTCGCTTTCACCTCGCGGGTGATCTCCACGAATTTTTTCCCGGAAGCGCGCATCCGGATGACTTCGTCCGGCGAATAGCCGTAGTGCTCGGAGATGAACTTGAGGTTGACCAGGTTGACCACCTCGGCGTCGCTGAGCCTGATCGTCTTCCATTGAGACTTGGGCGTTTTCTTGTAGTAGCCGTAGGCCTTGCCGTAAGGCGGGCCCGGGGTCTGCTGGACCGGCACGTAAAAGATCGCCGGGCTGAGCCCGAAGTGGAGGGTGATATCGAGCCAGCTAGTGCCGCGGAGGCGGAGCTTGAGCACCGCGTCGGGCGCGACTTTGGCCCGGGCCGCGATCAGGAACACCACGGGCAAATCCTCGTCCGGGATGCCCCGCTCCTTGACCACCACCACTTCC
>MGQK01000117.1:20315-20982 GCA_001797815.1 Deltaproteobacteria bacterium RBG_13_61_14
CCTGGTCAAACGAAGCGCCGATCGAGACCTGGGCCGCGGCCCCTCCGGCCAGGCCGCAGAGCGCCACGATGGCTCCCAGGGTCCCTATCCGTCTGCCATCCATCGTCAGCCTCCTTTTCCATGCAAGCCGGCATGGCATTCAAGTTCAAACTCAGGTCGGGTCTTTTGCCGAGAGCACCGCTTTAAATTAAACGAAGCGATCCCCGCTGTCAAGGATGCCGGGAGACTTGCCCTCCCTCAGTTTGTGACCGCGCCGCGTATTTTCGGCCGGCGTAGGGGCGCAATTGATTGCGCCCACATCCCTGCAAGGGCGCGATAAATCGCGCCCCTACCCCCGGTTCACGGAAAAATGAGGGAGGGCCAGTGCCGGGAGAGGAGGGCGGATGGCCAAGCCGGCCGCTCCAGAGGACGAGGCGCTTCAGAGCTGACGCAGGAGCTTGCGGCGTTTCAGCTTTTCCACCAGGGTGGTGCGGTTGAGGCCCAGGAGCTGGGCGGCGAGGTTCTTGTTCCAGCCGGTGCGCTCCAGGGCCTGGAGCAGAATCGCGTTCTCGAAGCGCTCGACCTCGGCCTGGAAATCCAGACCCTCCGGGCCCAGGGAGGGGCGGGAAGAGGAGGGCAGGGGCGGGTCCTGCAGGTAGCGGGGCGGCAGGTCAGAGAGCTCGATCAG
>MGQK01000117.1:21006-23994 GCA_001797815.1 Deltaproteobacteria bacterium RBG_13_61_14
CCACGTTCAGGCGGTAGTAAAGGTCTTCGCGGAACCGGCCCTTTTCCACCGCGGCTTCCAGGTCCTGGTTGGAGGCGGCCAGGATCCGCACGTCCACCTTGGTGGAATGCGAGCCGCCCACCGGGTGAAACTCGCGCTCCTGCAGGATGCGCAGGATCTTGACCTGGAGCTTGAGGCTCATGTCGCCGATCTCGTCCAGGAAGATGGTGCCGCCGTGGGCCGCCTCAAACTTGCCGGTCCGGCTGTTCACCGCGCCGGTAAAAGCCCCGCGCACGTGGCCGAAAAGCTCGCTCTCCAGAAGCTCCTCCGGAATCGCCCCGCAGTTGACCGGGATGAGCGGGTGCGAGCGCCGCAGGCTGTGCTCGTGGATCGCCCGCGCCACCAGCTCCTTGCCGGTGCCGGTCTCGCCGGTGATCAAGACCGTGCTCTGGGTGGGCGCCACCCGCTCGATCATTTCGAACACCCGGACCAGGGACAGACTTTCCCCCACCAGGTAAGGCCATTTGCCGCGCCAGCGCTCCAGCTCTTCCGGCCGCGGCCGGGCTCGGTGCGTCAACGGAGAAAGCACCCGGCGGACCGCCTGGCCCAAGCGCAGAAGGTCCACGGGCTTGGTCAGGTATTCGCTGGCCCCGAGGCGCATGGCCCGGAGCGAGCTTTCCACCTCGGGAAAGCCGGTGATGACCATCACCGGGGTTTGGGGGTTTTGGTCTTTGGCGGCGCGCAAGACCTGGAGCCCGTTCAGTCCGGGCAGGCGGAGGTCGGTGATCACCAGGTCAAAGGGGGCCTGGGCCAGAGCCTCCAAGGCCCGCTCGCCGTCCGCCGCGGCGCGGACGCGGTAGCCATCCTGTTTGAGGGCGCGGGCCAGGGCCTCGCGTTGCCCGGTCTCGTCTTCCACCAGGAGGATGCGGGGTTGCACCGGGAAAACTCCGGGTTGAGGTGGAGCAAACCCGATGCCAAGGCCGGGTCCTGGCCGCGGCAGCCGGCTTGACCGAACGCGAGCGCCCTTGGCCGAAAGCGAGTGCTCCGGTCGCGGCTGAGCCTGGAATGGTCAAGGGATTGACGGAAAAGCGGAAGGGTTGACAGGAAAGATGGGAGGGGAGGATGCTAACGTCGTTTATCGAAAGGCTCGTCGCAGTACGGGCAGACCTCTTCCCCCGGGTCCACCTCGGCCCCGCAATGGTCGCAGACCACGACGTCTTCGCTCTCGGTCAGGGGGTTATCTTCCAGGTAGGTCTGGATCAACTCCCGGGCCCGTGCCTCATCCTGTCCCGAGACATAGACCCGGACCTCGCCCGCCTCCGAAGGGGCCGAGCCCCACATACCGGAACCCAGCTCGTTGCTCAAGGCGGAAAAGATGCCGTTGCCGTAAAGGATCTCCTTCATCAATCCCGCCTCGGCCGAAGAGAAGGTGCTGTAGACCTCCACCATCTCCCCGTCGAAGTGCTCCTCCAAGAGCTGGTCCACCAGCTTGACCTCGCAGTCCGGACAGACCTTCACGTTTTCCTCGTACTCATAGCCGCACTCCGGACAAAATGGCATGACCCACTCCTTCCGCCCTAGGAGTATAACGCAGTTCCGCCCCGAAGGGAAGATGTCTTGGGGATGCCATCCGCCGGGCTGAGGTTCCCTAAAATCCCTTCCTCCCGTTCAATCCCAATCCGCGCTGGATTTCCGGCTACTGGCTTGACCCCCGGTCCGCTTTCCGATAGAGTGGGTCGGCCCTGCCCAGGGAATTCAGGATGACAGGAACCCTTCTCCCGAAACCGACGCCGGAGCCGGAAGTCAAACGGCCCGGCCTGGCGAGCCAGATCATCCCCTACCTGATCACCTTCGCCATTTTTTTCTGGATCTTCCGCTCGGTCCCGTTTCGCGACGTCTGGACCAACCTCCTCGCCGCCGACCTCTCCTATTTCCTTCCCGCCATGATCGTCTTCCTCCTGGTCTTTTTCCTGGCCGACGTCTTCAGCTTCGGCCAGGCCTACCGCTGGTTCAACGCCCCGGACATCACCCTGCGGGAAATGATGGAATGCCGCGGAGCTCCCTATGTCATCCAGATCGGGCTGGCGCCCCTGGCCGAGACCTTGTTCCCCCTTTACCTCTGGCGGCGCAAGGGAGTGCGCATCAGCCAGGCCCTCAGCTCCAACATCTGGACTTTCCTCAACGACGGCGCCGCGATCATGACCGCCATCTCCGCGGCGGTGATCTACAACTTTTGGACCGGCCTGGTCCCGGCCCTGGGCCCGGCCTGGCTGGTGGTGGTCGTGGTCTTCTGGACTTTCTACCTGGGCAACCTTTATTTCTGGCACAGCCGCTTCCGCGAGCGCGCGGTCCACTGGATCGCGGGCGGGGCCGGCGCCGCCGCGGAGGAGCCGCCGGCCAAGGCCAAGCAGTTTCTGCGCCAGGCCGCGGCCGAGCTCTTGCAACTGCTCCGCACGTTCAGCGTCGCCCGCTGGCACCAGTATCTTCGGGTTTACCTGGTGCGCCTGGTGATGTGGGGCTTTAGCTTGCTTTCCAACTACGCGGCCCTGCGGGCGGTGGGGGTGGACCCGGCGCTCCCGCTGGCCGCGGTCGCCATCCCCCTGGTCGTGCTCAGCATCTTCCAGCCCATCTCCGTGGGCGGCTACGGCGGACCCCAGCTCATCGCCGTCTATTTCTTTTCCCGGCTCAGCCAGAGCGGGACCGAGGCCGCGGTGCTGGCTTACTCGCTGCTCTGGTCCACCTGCTTCCTGGTGGGCCGGGCCGTGATCGGGATGATCTTCATCCGCGGCTTTTGGCGGGCCACCTTTCCCGAGGGCTTCCGCCGGGCAGAAAAAAGATCCGGAGGCGGGGAAACCTCCGGATCTTGAGAGCGCCGGCGCCAGCCCGGTTCAGGGTTACTCCACGTTGATCTGCACGGTCGGGGCCGGGGTCAGGGCCAGCGCCTGCGTATGCACTTCCGGATCATAAGGCAGCGCCACCTCCACCAGGATACTTTCGGTGCCATCTACC
>MGQK01000118.1:0-187 GCA_001797815.1 Deltaproteobacteria bacterium RBG_13_61_14
CCCCGACCGATCCGCCGGAGATGCTGGCCGCGTGCTTGCCGGTGGCGATCCCCAGCCCGGCCGCTTCGACTCCGGTCATCTTCACCGACCGATCTTCGATGAACGGATAAAACAATCCCATGGCATTGGAGCCGCCGCCCACGCAGGCCGCCAGCAGGTCCGGCAGCCGGCCTTCCTTAGCTAAAAT
>MGQK01000118.1:237-457 GCA_001797815.1 Deltaproteobacteria bacterium RBG_13_61_14
CGGGGTAAGGATGCGGCCCGGCCACGGTGCCGATCAGGTAATAGGTGTCCTCGACGCGGGTGATCCAGTCGCGGAGCGCCTCGTTGAGCGCGTCCTTGAGCGTGCAGGTGCCGGAGCGGACCGGGGTGACCGTGGCGCCGAGCAGTTTCATCCGGAACACGTTGAGCGACTGGCGCTGGATGTCCTCGGTGCCCATGAAGACTTCGCAGCTCATCCCGAA
>MGQK01000118.1:493-21707 GCA_001797815.1 Deltaproteobacteria bacterium RBG_13_61_14
GCCGGCCCCGGTCTCGGCGATCAGGCGGGGCTTGTGCATGCGCCGGGCCAACAACGCCTGGCCGAGGGTGTTGTTGACCTTGTGGGCGCCGGTGTGGCAGAGGTCTTCGCGCTTGAGATAAATTTTCGCGCCGCCCAGCTCCTGGGTCAGCCGCTCGCAGAAATAGAGCGGGGTGGGCCGGCCCACGTATTCCTTGAGGTAATAGTTAAGCTCGGCCTGGTATTCGGGGTCCGGGAGATAGCGGCGATAGGCCGCTTCCAACTCCTGGAGCGCCGGCATCAGGGTCTCGGCCACGAACTGGCCGCCGAATTCGCCGAACTTGCCAATGCGGGCGTCGGTCACAACCGAACCCCTTCCCGCAGCACTTCCCGATCGCAGAAAAAAATCTCGCGAATCTGGTCCGGCGCTTTCCGGCGCACCTTCTCCGCGAATTCCCGCGCGATCTGTTCGCTTGAGCCGCCCATGCCCGCTTACCTTGATCTCACTATAACTTTTTTCACTCGGGGGATCAATCCGTCGAGGCATAAACCTCGCGCGCGAACCGGTGCCGGCCGGCGCGAATGCTGGCCCGGCCGGCCAGCGAGGTCCATTGCTCTTCATCCAGCTCCACCACCACCGAGAGAGTCCTCGACTCACCCTGCTTCAGCCGAAAAAGGCCGCGAGGCTGGCCATCCAGAAGCGCGGCGCCGGGCGGGAGCAGGAGCTCAAGCTTCACCTCATCTGCGGAGAGCGGCGCCGTGGCCTGGAGGGTGACCCGGGCGATGCCCGGCTGCAAGGACGCCACCTCCAGCAGGAGCGGGATCGGCGCCTGCTTCTTGGCGGGGGCGAATCCCGCGGTCAGGCTGTAGCTGGCGACCTGGCCCTGGTAGGGGTTGTCAATCGGAAACGAGGCGATGCGGAAATCACCGGCCACCTCGATCATGTATTCTCCGGGAGGCAGGTTGGCGGAAATAGTTTCCACTGCGGAGGTGTAGGATTCGGAGGCGGCGATGATACTGCCGGCGCTGTTGTAGAGACGAAGGTCCAGGTCGTGCGGCTGCGCGCCCAGGGGCAGGCCGTCCACCGGGCCGGTGATGTTGAGGGTGGCGCTGAGCCGGCCGGAACTCGACACCACCAAACCATAGAAACGGCTGGAATGCGAGCCGTTGCCCAGGTTGGTCCCGCCGTTGGCATAGACAAAGGTCGAGTCCACCGCGCCGGTGCGGATCACGGCGCCGGAGAGGTCGAGCCGCTCCGGGAAAAAGTCAGGGTCGTCCGTCGGGGTGGGCGGGAAACTGGCCAAGGTGCCTATGTTCTCCTCGGCCAGGATATCCCTGATCCCCGCAGTCCAGGCCGGGTTCACCGGATCCTGGTCTGCCAGAACGTCCGCCAAGTCCAGGATATAGGTAAAACTCTGGCCGATCATGTCTTGCAGCGCTTCCCAGATGCCATCCGCCCCGGCGCTCAGCGTGTCAAAGGCCTCGCCAAGGCTGGTATCATCGTAGAAATCCCAAAGCACGATCTCGACCGATTCTTCGCTTCCGATCCCGGTGTAGAACTGAAACGCGGCCGGGCTCGCGGAAAAGTCCTCCAGGTTTTCCGAAATAAAGAGGCCGGTGGTATCGTCGGCACTGCCGTAGGTATCAATGTAATCGGGCAAGTTCCGGAGCATGGCGCTGAGGAAGGTGGCCAGACCCTCGCCGTAAGCCAATCGGGGATCGAGGTCTTCTCCGCCGTGATAACCGCCGGGGTTGTCATCGCGGGAGTAATGCCGGATCAGGAAATGAGCATACTCGTGCAGGATCACCGCGTCGTCGAACTCGTCCGTGTCGGTCGAGTCCTGGAGCCCGGCGCGGCCGCCGATCAGTTGGATCACGTCATTGGCCGGGTTAAAATAGGTGGATGAGGAATTATTGCCGCTGAACCAATACACGGTAATCAGCGGGGGCGTCAGGCCGCCGTTTAAGGTTTTCACTTCATCAATCGCGTCGAGGATCACCTGGAAAATATTGAAAGCCCCGGCCGGCCGGTCCGGGTCATCGAGCCCGGCCACCAGGTCGGGCAGGCTCATGCCGTCGTTCATGGTGAGGGTCGCCGAGGACACGTTTAGTCCGGCAAGGTCCGTCCTGTTCTTCTGCACCTGGACCTTGTAATCCGAAGATTGGCGGCGGGCATAGGCGCGGATCAAGGCCCGCTGCCCGTCCGGGATGGTGAGGCTGAAACTGCCGTCCGGCCCGGTCACCGCGGTGCCGGTCACCAGGCAATCCGACTCGCGGATGGCTTCCACCTCCGCCTCCCGCACCGGCAGCCGCAAAGCCGCGGCCTTGGAACCCAGGCCAATGTCGGGATCCACCTGCCGCTTCAGGTAATAAAGATGACCCGTGGCCGTGCCCGCAACCGGCGATCCCTCGTCCACCCCGGTCCCGCAGACCGGCGGCGGTGGTGGCGGCGGCGGGTTCGTGCCTCCCCCTCCCCCGCCTCCTCCATCTCCGGTATCGCAGGCCACCAGCGCGAGCGCCCAGGCCAGGCCCAGGCCAAACCGAAACTGCCGGAAGAGTTTGGTCATGGACGAATCGCCCTTCCGTGTTACCGGGGAGAAAAAGCTTCAGGAGGATTGGCGGAATAATGCACCGGCACGGGCAAGGGCTGGACCTTGTCTTTCTGGCTCTCCCACCAGGCTTGCCATTTTGCAGGGTCGTCGCCCAGCTTCTGCCCGGATAATGTTTCCAAAGCGGCGATGGCCGCCTGCTTTTTGGCATTCCCTTTCTTCTCGGCGTCCGCGGCCAGGGCCGGATCCAGGCTGGCCGCGGCTTGAGCCACCTTGAGCTGGTTCCGGCCGTCCTCGTAATACTTGAGCAGGGCCGGCGCCGCCCGCAGGTCGCCGATCTCGCCTAAAACCCGGGCATAGAGCGGCCGGAACTCATAGCCCTCGTTGGTCAAAGCCCGGCAAAGCGCCGGGACCGCGGACTTGCCGATCCGGACCAATTCCTGGACATAGCGCTCGCGGTTCTCTTCCTCATGCACGATCCCGGCCAGGGCCGGGTGCTCGGTATCCGGCCGCACCGTGAAATCCTGGTTCCGGGTCCCGTCAGGATGAAAGGCCGGCCGATCCGGCTCCTGGATCACCTTGACCTGCTCGTTGACCACGACCCCATTCGGCTTTTCCTCGATCAAGCGGATCAATTCCAGGACCCGAAGCTGCACCTGGGCCTCTGACGGGGCCGGGGCCGGGGACTGGGCCGCCGCGGCCGCGGCCAGCAAGGAAAGCCCGAGGAGCCATGCCAGGATCTTTTTGGGCATCAACCCCGCTCCTGCTATTTTAGTTTCTCCACGTTCAACTCGCCGGTCTGGGGCGAATAAACGATCTTATAAGTGGTTTTATTATCCTGGCCTTTGAAGGTGGCGGTGTTGTCGAAATTGGTCTGGGCTTCCTTGAGCAGATACTTGAGCCAGTCCAGGCGCGTTTCCTTCATGGTCTTGAGCTCGGCAATCCCGTCCGCATCTCCCATAAATTTCATGGCCCGGCCTCCCCCCTGTGGAGATGACCTACCCTAACACACTTGCCCATTCCTGGCAAGTCCAATGAAAAAGGCATGAGGCAAGAGGCAACCCTTTGGGATTTTAGATTTTGGATTTTGGATTTTGGATTGGGGATTTCGGATTGGGGATTGGCTGGCTACTCGCCGGCCTGACCAACGGGAAGGCCATATTTCAACCGGCGGCAGCCGGAAAACTGCACCATTTTTACATATATAGAGAGGGGTGAAGGGTGAAAGATGAAGTCTGAAATCGGAAAAACGATCATGTTGCTAACTTGGCGTTTTGTAATGGCTTTTTTGATTGATTGGGCCGGGAGCGCGGATAGGGGTGCGGGTGGGGGCACCCGCAACACAACTTTCGGAAAGTATTGCAAAATTCTCGAAGAAATTTTCTCTCAAGCTCGTTTTGAGTGCGATCTCGAAATGGGTGCCAAATTCCGCCCTCATAACGACCCGTCAACTGTCCGGATCTTCCTTACCAGGACCACATTCTTCCTTATCCAGACGCCTTCCGCCCTTACCCTGACACGATTCGCACTTACCAGGACACGATTCTTCCTTACTACGACATGGACGGTTTCGCCGCTTCTCGGCGAAAAGTGCACAGTGCACAGTCCACAGTGGACAGTCATTCCGTGAACGTGGAAGAAATCGGTTGACGGTTGGCGGTTCGCAGTTGGCGGAAGGCAGGGGCGCGATTCATCGCGCCCAGGATGCGCAGGCGGGGTCGCCCCCGCATAACCAAAATGTAGCCGCGACCGCCCCGGTCGCGGATTCTTCTTTCCTTGTCCGCGTTCATCCGCGGTGAAAAGTATTTTCCGACCAGGAGGTCCTTTGAAATGACGCCCGAACAAATTCTCAACCGAATGGTCCGGCTGATGGAAAAATCGGCCGGCCGCAAAACCTCTCAGCTCGATCTCAGCCCCGATCCGGCCGAGCTGGTGGAGGAATATTTCGCCGATCTCTGGCGGCCCCGGCTCTCCGGCAACGCCTTTTTGGTCTGGTCCTATTTGTGCCACCGGGCCGAGCCGGAAAGCCGCATCGCTTCCGTCCCCTACCGCGACCTCCGGCTCGGCACCGGCATCCGCGGCAACCGCAGCCTTTGCCAGGCCATCGCCGAACTCGCCCGCCTCGGCTATTGCATCCCGGCCAAAACTCCCACCGGCCCGGGCCAGCCCAGGAACTACAAAATCCCCGAGCACATCGGCAGCTCCCGGTTTCCTCATGCGGAGGCCATGCGCCTCTGCGCCGAGGCCGATCGGCCCAGGAAACGCGGCAAAAAAGCGGCGCGGGTCCTCCGCGAGGCCGCCCGCGAAATGGCCCGCCAGATGCAAGAGCGCGACCCGGACCAGGCTTCCGGGCAAAGCCGTCCGGAATTGCCGCGAAAACCAACCCGAGCGTCCCTGGCCGCGCTCCTGAATTCTTCCGCCAATTCAAAGCCGGTTTCCGAGGGCTTGCCGGAGCTGCCCGAGCTTGATCTGAAAAATCTGGGGAACATGGATCTTGATAAAGAAATCGAAAGGCTGGAAAAAGAGGTGGAGGAGATCGGAAAGGCGCTTGGCAAGGAAAAGTAGGCAAAAGGCTTCTTGCTGCAGGCATTAAATATTAGACTTTAGGCATTAGACATTAGTTCCTGACGGCTGAAATCCTTGCCAAAGTGGGCAAGATTCTATGCAGTGCTGAAAGAAGAGGTTCACGCCAAGGCGCAAAGCCGCCAAGGGGATGAGAAAAAGACAAGAAGCCGACGCAAAGAACCATCGGCCGCCAAGGGTTGTTCCTTTGCGACTTGGCTTCTTTGCCGTTCGGCCCGAGCTCACGGCCGAGGGCGGCGCAGCCGTGGGAGGGAAAAAAGACCTGAAATCCGAGCTGCTCTCTCTTCTCCGAAAGCTTGAACCTTTGGCGTCTTGGCGGCTTTGCGTGAAACTCCGGTTCTTGTTTTTGGTTCCGGCTCGGCCGGGTTAGGCTTTAGACTAAAGCCCAAAGCCTAACGCCGAAAGCCTCTTGAACCCCTGTCCACTGTTCCCCGTCAGGCAAAACATCTCCCAACTATCTGATTTTCCATAGCAATTCCCCTGTCAAATCTTGTGAAGAAAATGCTTGACTTGGAAATGCCCGGAGCGTAGAATTCCATATTGATCGAGGCGCTTTTCGGTAATGACAGCGCAATGGACAAATGTCCTAATAATGGGAATTAAGTATGGTGTCCCCAGAATTCATGGGAGATGGTAATGATGAGGTCCCCCATTCCTCCAAAAGATCTAATAGACATAGCATCAATTTTAATTGCTATTTCTCAAATAGTGCTATTGAAATACATAAATCTGATAAAATTAATAAGACTTATGATTGTTATTGATTTTGTACTTTTATTGTTTATGCATGCGACAAGATTACTTCTTGCATTAGAAAATATCGATATAGGCTATCCCCAAAGTCCTATTTATATTAGCCTTATACTATTAATATTAGCATATTATTTAAAAACGAGATATGATAACAAAAAGGAGGAGCCGGATCGCCAAAGCGGGATAGGGGGCAGACCCTGACAATTTCGGCCGCCCCCGCCGGCTCCACTCTCTCCTACCTCAAAGCCCGGCCAGTCTGCCCGACCTGCGGCCCGACCGAGCCGCCGGGCATTGACCTGATCACTTATATGCTCGATCCCACCACCGCGCCCGGCATTACCATCTCTTATCCGCCAGAAAACACGACTTTTAACCTGGCCCGGGTGGCCGGTTCGGTCACTCCTTCGCCGGACAAAGTCACCCTCTACGTCAATGACATTTTGATTGAAGAGAAAGCCATCCTTCCCGGCGACACCCTCTTCGAGTTCAATCGCGTCCCCTTTGAGCAAGGCCCCAACGAGATCATGGTCATGGCCATCTGGGGAACCTCGGACATTGCGGTGGAAAAAATCACGGCGAAGTTTGACAGCATACCTCCTTCTATTGTGGATACCGAACCGCAAAACTTTGTCATTCTTCGCTATTTATATCATTGCCTTCCCAGTCCTCCGGGTCCACCGGTTGGAACCTGCCCGGTGCCGCTGAGCGGGGATGATTCCATGCCGGCCAACCAGAGCCTTAGCATCACTTTTTCTGAACCTCTTAACCCTTCTACTATCCCCGCTCTGTCCGACTCATCCACAGATCCGGTTTTCTTGCAAGGATTGGTTTATGCTTCAACCTGTGAGATCGGAAGTATTATCCCAAGCTCTCTTACCCTCAGCGCCGATGAACAAAATCTCATTGTCAATCCAACTGATGTTTTAACCAGTGGCACTTATGAACTGGTCTTTATGCCCCAAAGCAGTCCGCCACTCGGGAATCGAATCACTGATCATGCTGGTAATGTATTGGATTATTGGCCCTGGCGTATAAGAGGCGGATGCTATAAGCTGAATTTCAGAGTATCTGCCGCAAGCGATACCTCTCCTCCTTCGGTAAGCTGGACTCTTCCTGACAATGGCGCCTCGAATGTTTCTGAAGATCGGGGTCAGAACTTTACTTTAAACTTAAGGGGAAAGGGGACAGGATTCAGTTCAAAGTTCACAGAGGAATGTCTGTGCCCCTCCTGCCTCAAGCCTCGCTTCGTGCTCTTCGTGTGCTTCGTGGAGAAATCTTCCCGTTTACGTTCACGGCAACGTTCACGTTTTGATGGAATTGAATCTGCGCAATCTGACTTCGGCGAGCTCTCCTCGGCAGGCTCGGAGCCTGAGCCAATCGAAGGCCCCTCGACCAACTCGGGGCATGAGCTTGCCGAATGCAGTCGAGCCGCGTAATCTGTGGATGATCTTTTCTTTCCCCTACGACCTACTTTTCAATCAGAACGCCCAGTTGGGTTGGTGCAGGTAGTTCTGCTCCTCGATGGAGTAGCCGATATCAAAGGTGGCCATCACCGCCGGGGGCACGTGGATGCGGATGACGAAGCCGTAGCCCCAGTGCCAGGACTGCTGCCAACTCCTAAGCTCGAAGATATCATGCATCACCACCCCGGTGTCCACGAACAGCGCCCAGTCCACGAACTTCCAGTAGGCCCAGCGGTATTCGAGGTTGATCCAGGCGGCGTCGTAGTCGCGGAAGCGGTCGCCGAAAAAGCCGCGGAGATTGGAGCCTCCGCCCAGGGGGGTGAGGTCGTAAAAGGGGACGTCGAGGATCTGCCGGCCGCGGAAATCAATTTCCGGGGAGATCAGGTGGGTGAAGACGACCCGGCCGGCCAGGGAGCGGCGCTTGTTGGGACCGAAGAACTTGGTCAGGAAGGTCCTGCGGTCGCTGAACCAGTGGTCCATGGGCAGGTTATTGAGCCAGCGGGGCTCCAGGTATCCGCGCAGGTCCAATACGAGGCGGGTGAAGTTGTAGTTGGCGCCGATCATGGGATGGACGAACTCGACGGTGAACTTCTGGTAATTGCCCCGGTGGGGGACCTGGTAATCGTCGCGGAAATCCCGGTAAAATTCGAGCTGGATCCGGTTGTCATAACCGCCCTCCCGGCCATAGGTAGGCGGGCCCCAGCGCTCTTCCATGATCTCTTCGCTTAAGCCGAAATGGTCTTCCAATCGGTCGTAAATGATGCCCCCGGAACGGGCCTGTTGTCCGGGCTTGAGGGTCATGAATCGGCAGCTAAGCTCGGTGTCCACCCCGTAATGGTCCAGGAAGTGCTTGCGGAAGGTCACCGAGCCTTCGTATTTCACCCACCAATACAGGGAGCGGTGGTCCTTGGGCGCAGCGTTGCCCTGGCCGAAGAAACTTTCGGAAGGGAACTCCTGCAGCTCCAGGAAAAAACGGAGGTCTTCCAGGTATCCGGTGCCCGGGATCTTGGAGATGTCGAACAGGTACCACTGGAAGTTGCGGTCGGTCCGGATGAACATGAGGTTGAGCATGGTCCCGGTGCCCAACAGGTCGGCGTCCACGTAACTGGGGCCCCCGCCGTAGCCGATGTTGTAGGGGTCCAGCCAGAAATTGGGCAGCACCGCCCGGGTCACCTTCTGTTCCTCCGGCTTCTCCTCGGCCGTGGGGACGGGCTGGTCCTTTTCCTTGCGCTGGTCCGGCGCCGGCGGAGCCCCGGGAAGCTCGGCCAAGAGTTCCCGGTTGTCGGTGAACACTGTCAGGGGGCGCCGAAAGGAATCCATGTAGGGCTTTTCCATTCCCGGCTGATACGGCTCCGGCCGGAACCAGAAGACCAGCCGCAAAGGCTTGGGCTTGTGCCCGATCTTTTCCAGGTGCCGGACCGCGAACCCGAACTTGCCCATCATCCCTGATTCCTCTTCCGGCGGATCGGGCTTGTTGCTTTGATCGTTGAAGTAGAGGTCTTTGTGCAGCGGGAGGTCGCCCGGCAGGGCCAGGTAAGAAAAAATGGTCCCGGCTTTGCCGGTCACCGCGACCCACTCGGTGGGACCGTAATTCATCCCCAGCTCCTGCGGCTCCAGGGTGCCGTCCACCGGGACCCCTTTCGGGTTCTTCTCGCTGAGGAAGGTCATCCGGTCCGCCTCCGAGCTCAGGTCCAGGGCCAGGGTGTAAGTGGATAGGTTGACCGGTCCGAGATAGATCGGCGGCCGGGTATTCAGCAGGTATTCCACGTGGTCCGAGTAAAAGGTGATGGTGTTGATCACCCGGATCTGCGCGTTAAACCAGCTCTCCAGGACCGACTCGGTCTCCACGATGATCCGGATCGGCCCGACCTTGATCCCCCGGCCGTAATAATGGAAGTCCTCTTCGCTGAGGCTGTAGGCGGAAAGTCCCCGGGCCACGGCCACGTCCAGCCGCGTCTTGAAGCGGTCCACCAGGTCCGGGCCGGGTCCGCCGGGCCCCAGGATCTGGAGCTGGTCGAAATTCACCGGGTTTCCTTCCGGGAAGCCCAGGAGGTAACTCTTGCCGGTGTAAAACCGGAAGCTATCATCGGCGCGCACGTAGCTTTCCGGCGCATTAGCCGGCGGCCGATCGAACGCGCAAAGGTAGGCGAAACCCTGGTTTCCCGTTTCGGGTTCTTGCACCCGCAGCTCGGCACAGACCCGGGCCTCGGCCGGCATCTGACCCGGCGCTGCCGGCGGACCCAGGTCCCGGCTCATGAACGCGAGCTGGTCATTGTAATCAAAGGCAGGGTCGTAGTCCGTCCGCACCCGCTTGCCGGCGTTGGTCGCATAGGCCAGATGCTCCCGACGCCGGGTCCAGCTCTGATAGACCGACACTTCCATCCGCTCGTCAATTTGAAAAGGGATCACGCCGAGCCGGCCCTCGGTCACAGCCAGGAGCCGGAGAGCCTCGACCGGCTGGGTCAAGACCGCGGGCAGGTTCTGCGCCTCGACCACGATCGGACTGTTGACTGAGAAGGTTCCTTGCGCCCCGGCCGGCCCGGCCGCCAGCCAGGTCGCGACCAGGAGCCACCACCATTTCTGCATTTTGCCCCTTCCCGCGCGCGCTCGCCTGTGGCGCTGAAGGCCCGACTATTTTACGCAGGTTACTTGGCGCTTGGCAAGAAAAATTTGTGGTTCTTCAACCTTTTACGTGGATTTCGCACTTGGCCGCTAACCCTGAAAATCTTCAAGGGGGACAGGCATTCCTGTTTTGCGTTTCGCCCCACGCTTCGCGGGGTCATCCTCTTTCTTCTTTTTTTTCCCCAATATACGACATACGATATACGACATACCTCTTCAATAACTGCAACATTTTTACACTAATAGGGGACAGTGAAGTTTGAAGGGTGAAGGGTGAAGGATGAGGTCTGAAATCAAACGATTGTTCGAGATGCTAACCTGGCGATTTCTCAAGCTCTTTTTGCCCCAATGCCCCCAAGATGCACCCCCATTTCCGGCCCCGGCCCTTCCAAATCCCCAGATACTCCTCTCCGACTACCCGGGAACCAACTTAACCTGGCAAAATTTCTATTGGTTTCTTCTTCTTCTCTTTCCCGACATACTACATACGACATACGATATACCCTCTTCAAACGTCCCCCCATCCTGCACGCCAACCACCCCATACTGCGCAGCAGCCACCCCATCCTGCCAGCGAACCACCCCATCCTGCGCGGCAACCACCCCAGGTTTTCCGGGTGGGGACCATCTCTCCCGGTCTATCAACCGCTAACACACCTGGTTGCCCGGCTCTTAAACTTTGTTTGAAGACCTGACCCCATCCTTTCAGAGAGGAGGAGCAATAGCTTCAAAACAGGCATGAGGCGTGAGGCTGAAGGCAGGAGGCTCCGGACTCAAACGCCGGATCCTAGTCCTCTAATTCTTTGAAAATATTGACTTGCTTCAATCTCAGAGTAAGGTACATTTGTGCTTTGTGAGTGGTTAACAATACAGTGGCCGGTAGGAAGATTCTGAATTTGCTCAGATATTTGAGACCTACTTGAACCCTTACAAGATGTAAGTATTTGAGCTTCTACCCAGGACACACGACAATGAAAAACAAAAAAGGTACCAATAAGTTCTCTTATATCTTGGCTAGCACAAAGAGATTTGGGCGTTTGCGTGGCAAGCATTACAATAAAGCCAGAATCTGCAGACTCACGCAAAAGTTTTTCTAGAAAATAATTCTTTACATGTAGATAGTTATGAGCTTCATCAATTACAATGCATGATCTAATTGCCCGTGTGCCAGAATCGGCGTCGATTTCAGCACGTGGCAAGGTAGAACATTCACTAGCAAAGCTTGCCAGAATAAGCGATGCCACAATAGCTCTATGTTTCTCAGGGACTCCCTCAAGTTTTACGATTGCGCTAGAACTACTCAAAAAGCGTCTTGAAGTTGAAGTCGGGTCTGCTCTTTCAAATAATGAAAGGTTCACAAAAGAATCAAGCATTTCTGTAAGAGTATCTCGTGCATCGCCATATTCGCTTAAAACATTTTCGCGAACTTCATCAAAGTCTGGATAGGGAACTGATTTTCCTCGACGCGCTTCATAAGATTGAATGATAGCGTTGCGAAGATAACTTTTTTGTTTATTTCGTATACTTCTATCGAATGCTGCCATGAGGTCACATTTTTCCTGAGCAGATTTTCTGATTTCGCGTTCACTATAATCAGATAAGATGAATGGATTTATCGGCAAAGGCGCCTTATCTGGGTTAAGAATCTCAATACCAAGATTTTCTGCAAATTCATCTAAGGAATCATCTTTACGATAAGCTAAAAATATGAAGTTAGAACGACCGCTTGTTTTTTCTCTAAGTTGTGCAAGAATGTCAAGAAGAAGTTGAGTCTTGCCTGAGCGCGTCTCTCCTAAAATAGCAGTATGAGGATTTGCTCTCGAATCATTTAATTTCCAATAAAAAGGCTGCTCCTTTCGACCTTCCAAATGGCCGACCAGAATCTCCATGCTCTCACTCGCATTAACTGAAGCAATAAAGGGAGATGATAAAAATGAAGTCAATCTAGATTCAAGTTCTACAAAAGCCATATTTATATCTCCATTATTTTTATAAAGTTTGTGTATAGTCTGAGCACCTTCATTAATATGATTGCATATTAATTCTAGGCATTTATCTGTATTGTAATCTATTTGATATAATGATGCGACAAAAGCTGAAAGAATACCTTCTGGGTCAATAAGAGACATATGTAGTCGAAAGCCCCCTGCTTTATCATGAATAACGTCAGAAAAGTCACGTCTGCCAGATTCCTTTAATGAAACTACAGCAGCAATTCTTGCCAAATCCTTTTTTGTAATGCCTGATAGTTCAGAAAGTTCACGAAGTATTGAGTTGGTCTCTCCGCTAGTAAGCATTTCTCTAGGCATAACTTGTCCTCCTAAAAATATTGGTTCTCACGTACATATGTAGAATGAAGGCTAGCATCAAATTCAAGTAAACATTTTTGAATGATGTGTTTTTCCAGAGTATCAATATTTTGTGAACCTATTTCATCGGGTTGAGAAAGAAGTATTACTTGCCTTGCGGCCCTAGGAAAAAACTTAGTCAAGACACATTGTCTGTTTTTATCATCTAGACCAGAAAGAGGAGTATCAATCACTAGAGGAATACTACTTGGAGCAGATTTACATAAACCACCAAGCAGCGCAAGAGCGTAAAGCTGTTTTATACCTCTGGAAAGCCTTTGAGCTACTATTGGTGATCCCTGTAAATAAATTGTTGGAAAATAGGTTTCGGGGTCGAAAGCAATCTTGCCTTCACGATCATCATAAACTGCACTACTAAGAAGCAATTTGAATATTTTTGTAGTTTCATCTTCCAAAGATTTCAATCTCTCTTTTCTAAGCATATCAACATATGAATTAAGAACTTTAATTGATGTTCTTGCTAGAGACAATATCTTTTGTTCCACTGATTTCTGACCTTTGATATCTTCTAACCTATCTAATTCTTCATGTAGCTTATTTATATCCTCAATTTTCTTCTCCTTTTCTCTTGTTAGATGATCCAATTTATCACTATTTGCCTGAAATTCCGCACCATTATTTCTTATTTTAACGATAAGAATATCCTGGTTCCTCTTTGCTTCAGGAGATAGCTTTAATTCTTCGATTTCATTATCAATAAGCTCAATTTCTTGATCCAGAGCTATTTTTTGATTAAAAAGACCGGCATAACTAAGAGAATTTGCTTCGATCTTTTGGATAGTATTTGATATAGATCTAGCTGTAGAAATAGATAAAGGAGAGCTGAGACCATCTTCAATTTCAGGAAATTCCTCGCTGATAATCTCATTCAAATAATTTGAAATTCTTTGAGAGATCACTTTAGGTTCAGGGAATTGAGATTTCACATTACAAAGATAGCAGGTTCCAGATTGTTTATGATATTCTTCAAGCCGACTGCTCAATTTCTCAAAATATTTACGGGCTAAAATTGCTGCATCCTTCTGAGAAAGATTATCACTCTGAGTAAGAACTCTTTTGAGTTCCTTATATAGAAGTTGATATGGATAAGTATCTGTCAAATGAGATTTTAATTCTTTCTCAATTTGGTTGCGTTTAGCCTGAAGCTGTTCTCTTCTCTTTATTCTTTCAATTTCGAGCCGTTGCGATTTCGGACCTCCATATCTAAGGAAAAGCTCATTATATTGATTTTCGAGATCATTTTTCTCTTTTTGTATCCTATCAAGTTCAGATTTAGTATTTTCGATATCTATAGCCAATTCTTCCTTTTCACCTTCTGTTTTCTTAAGTTGACCACGGGCGCTCATTATTTCTCCGTCAAGCTTTTCAATTGATTCTGAGCGAATTTCCGTTACAATATATTTCTGCAAATGATCCTTCAGATTAACATAAAGTTGTATTCCAAGTAAACGCTCAATGGCTTGTGGAATGTCTTTGCTTGATCTCTCTGGTGCTGCAAAATGTTCCACTTTTTCACCATCAAAAAAGAAAAATTGAGCAGTTTCCCAAGGGATTATTGAGAGCTCAACCCATTGCTTTATCTCTTCACTATTCCAATCCATTAATTTTGTTCCATTCTCGTAGATTGACAGTGTTTCTTCTAGATTTGGCAAAATTGAATTATCTGATCGTCTAATACGTCTTGGTTTCCAAATACGTTCAATGGTTATCTCGTCATTTTCATCCTCATAAGTAACAGCAAGTCTTATATCATTATTGTCGCGCTCTCTAATATGACGTGCCAGCCCATCTCTATCATCTTTATATTTGTATGCTCCGTTTACATAGTCTATCATATCAGCGGGTTGTTGTACCTTGATTGATCCATCACGACTTTCAAATCGGCCATAAAGGCATAGATGAATAGCACCAAGAAACGAGGTTTTTCCAGCGCCATTCCTCCCTCCAATTAAGTAAATGTTACGATAAGCATTTTCGTCTGGAGGTGCGAAATTGAATTCCGTTTTCTTAGAATAGCATCGAAAGTTTTCGATCTCCAGCTTTCGAAGAATCATTAACTTTCCTTTCTAAGGGTAATTTCTTCTTCGAGGATGAGTTTGAGGTCCCTCTTAAGGCCACGTTTACGGATCATTTCCTTTTTGTTATTTTCGCATTGAAGAAGCTTTTCAAGACAATCTGGAGTGAGATTATTTTCTATGCAAATCTTTCTCAGGCGATCATTAATGAATTGCATCAACTAAACCTCCTAGTCGGGGACTCCTTGCCAAACTTAATCTTATTGAGATCAAAGTTCAAACGGGGCAGGGAAAGATGGGGAGCCTTGCCTTGGGAGCGGCCGGCCTGGCCTGCCTGGGGGACTGGGCCTTGCATGGTGGCAGTATGGCATAGGCCGAAAAATTTGTCAAGAAAAAATTGAGCTTGATGACAGACACGGATTCTCTGTTCCTCTGCGCCTCTGACTCTGCGCAATCTGCGAAATCTGCGGATCGCTCTTTTTTTAGCGGTTGACAGACCAGAATGTCTGTCCCACCGGAGGAAGGAATCAGATGATCTCGAAGGTCCCGGCCTGGATCCAGCCCATCAGCCCGCCCGGCACCCGCACCTCGCAATAGCCGGACTCGCACTGCTTGACGGCGATTTCCATGCCCTCGAACAGCTCGAACAGCTCCGCGTTCTGCAGGCCGGGGCCGGAGCGGGCCGGGGTGCGCTCGGCCTGGACCACCGCCCGCGAGTTCCAGACCTCCTGCTTGAGCTTGGCCAGGGTGAGCGGGGCGAAGAGGACCAGGAGCAGAAGCCCGGCACCCAGGGTCGCGCTCGCGGCGATGCGAAGCGGGGCCGGGCGAAAAAAGATCCGGCCGGCGAGACCGAGGCCGAGGAGGAACCATCCGGCGGAAAGGAGGGTGAGGAGTTCGTTCAGGCTGAAGCTGTCCCGCGCCTGGTCCCAGGTCTGGAGCCAGAAGCCCCGCTCGACCTGGGGAAGCTTGCCCTTGATCTGCACCCGGGCGAAGCGAAGGTTGTGGGCCAGGTCCGGGTCGCGCGGGGCCAGCCGCAGCGCGCGCTCGTAAGCCGCGACCGCCGGCCCGAGCCGGCCGGCCTTGAGGCAAGCGTTGCCCAGGTTGTAATAGAGGTCCGCCGAAGCTGCCCCCTGGCCCAGCGCGGCGCGGTAGTCCTCGACGGCTCCGGCAAAATCTCCTTTGCCATAGGCGGCATTGCCCGCATTGTAAAGCGCGGCCGGTGATTCGGCGCCGGCCTCGGGGAACGCGCAAAACAGCGCCGCGGCCCCAAGCAATAGTGCAACCCTTCTCATGGCCGGCTCTTCTCCAGCGCGGCGATCACCTCTCCGGCCCGGCGCAAGGCTTGGGCGGAAGCGCTGGCTTCGGTCGGGGCCGCGCCGAAGCGGGCGCGGTCGCAAACCCCGAGCAGATCCAGGAACTTTAGCCGGATCGAGTCCTCCACGCTTTTCTCGCGGAACACTTCCTCGATCCGCTCGGAGGTGAGCCCGGCCGCGGCCAGGTTGAAGCGATCGGCGAAATACCGGGTGAGGGCGCGGGAGAGCTCGGCGTAAAACGGCGTCGCCTCGCCCGCCTTTTGCAGGCGCTGGGCTTGCTTCAGGCGCTTCTTGGACTGGGAAAAGGCCCGGCGCATGCGGGCGTAGCTTAGGTCCGTGCTCAGGCGCTCCTGCCGGATGCGCCAGACCAAAGCCAGCGCCGGGAGCAGCGCCGGCAGGATTTGCAGGAGCAGGAACGCCGGCGAGCGGTGGAGCCGGCGCTCGCGGGGAAGCGCGGTCCGGTCCGGCTTGAGGTAGCGGATATCCTCGCTCAAGAGTTTCACCTCTTCCCGGGTCAGGTCGCCGCGCAGCGACGGGCCGGCCGCAGCCGGGGCCGGCCGCGCCGGGGTGACGGTCAAGGTGTAGCTCGGGCTCTCAGCCGAGCGGTAAGTCCTGCTCGTCGGATCAAAGTAATCGAAGCGCGCGGGCGGGATCACGAAGCTGCCGGCTTCCCGCGGGACCATCAGGCAGGAAAACTCCTTGCGGGTCTGGAAGCGGCCGGCCACGTTGCCGGCGGTGCGGTCCACCTCCGGCGGATAGACCTCGAACGTGGCCGGCAGCGGCAACACCGGCTCGGTGACAAAGTCCGCGTAGCCGTCGCCGGTAACCGTGAAGATCAGCCGCGCCGAATCGTGCGCCGGAACCTCGGTCTTTTCCAGCCGGCCGGCGATGGTGAACTGGCCCACGGCGCCGCTGAAGCCCCCCGGCTTGCCTTCCTCGGGCAGGGGCAGCACCTTGAGCGCGATCGGCCGGGAGCTGACCGTGCGGCCTTCGGTCAGGAGCTGGCCCCAGAAGTCGCGCCGGCCGCCCGCGGATTCGTATCGGATCTCCAGGGGCGGGATGGTCATGTCCCCGCTCTGCAAGGGAAAGAAAGCGGTGCTTTTCAAGAACGAGACGTGATAAAGCGCGCCGCCGTAATTCTCCATCTTCTGGTCCAGGCGCCGGGCCTGGTCCAGGTCTTGCGCGGCAAAACCCCGATAGGAGGGCGGATTGCCCCAGCTCAGGTTATAGATATCGCGGCGATAATAAATGGTCCAGGTCACCACCACCTGCTCGCCCACAAAGACCTCGGCCCGGTCCACCTTCGCCTCCAGGTAAGGGTCTTCGGCCGGCACCCAGCCTTCCCGCTCCTCCCCGGCCGCAGCCGGCGCCGGCTCCTGGATCTCCACCGCGATCGGGTCGGTCTGGTAAAAGTTGGCCCCCGCATAGATCACCAGCGCCGGGATCTCGGCGCGGCCGGCTTTCAGCGCCTCGAGCTGGATGACCAGGGTCAGGGATTCGGAAGATTGCATGCGGCCGTTGACGATGGTGATCTGCGAGGAGTGCTGGGGGGTGGATTGCCGCAGCACCTGGAAATAGGGGGCGAGGTCCGGGAGGCGAAGGGAAGAGGCGTCAATCCCGCTGCCCTGGACGCGCACGGTGAGGACGGTCCGCTCGCCCACGTAAAGCCGGGTCCGATCCAACTCGGCGCTGAACTGGACCTGGGCCCCGGCGGCCCCGGCCCCGATCAGCCAGAAGAGAAAAATGGCCGCGGCCCGCTTCACCAGTCCCTGCCTCCCGGCCGGCCTTCGGCGTTGATCTGAAAGCGCTCCTTCTGCTGCTCCTCTTCCTGCGCCTGCATCGCGTCCAGCAGCCGCTCCGCTTCTTCCTGGCTCAACTCCTCCGGCTTCTTCTGCTCGCCCGCGGCCGGCTTCGGCTCCTCCCCGGCCGTGCCGCCCGCTTGCGGCTGCGGCTGCGCCTGGGCCTGCTCTTGCTCCTGCTTCTCCGCCGTGTTCCCGGCTTGCGGCTGGGGCTGAGGCTGCGGTTGCTGCTGCTGCTGTTTCACGTCCAAGTGCCGGCGCACCACCTCCAGATTGTATTTCGCGTCCTCATCATCCGGGGTCAGCTCCAGCGTCTTCCGGTAACTCGCCACCGCCTGCTTCAAAAGCTCCAGCGCCTGGTTCTGGTCCCGGGTCTGCATCGCTTCCTTGAAATAAGTGTTCCCGATATTGTAGGCCGCCTGCGCCTGCAACTCCATCGTCTCGCTCGCCTGCGCCTGCTCGAACTCCTTGCGCGCCTCCCCGTATTTCTTCTGCTGATAGAGCGCGTCGCCCAGGTTAAGGTGCAGCCGAAAAGCGTCCTCGCTCTTCGCCTCCACCCCGGAACGCGCCTCCACGTAAAGGCTCTGCGCCTGATCGAACTGGCCCGCCTGGTAAGCCCGGTTGCCTTCCCGGGTCTTCTCCACCACCGGGCCGCCCAACCCTAAGAGAGAGAGCCCTCCCAGCACCAGGATACAATTTTGGATTTTAGATTTTGGATTTTGGATTTTGGATTTTAGATTAAGCATGGCTTATCGCTTTTTCCTCTCCGGCATCGCGGCTTCGGCAAAAAGCAAGAGCACCGCGACCAGGAGCGGCCACTGGAACCGGTCTTGGTATTGCACGTGATACTGTTCCTCAAACGTCTTCTTTTCCATCCCGGAAATCGCTTCGTAAATCTTGGTCAACTCCATCTCCTCGGGCGTGGCATGGTAATACTTGCCGCCGGCCGCCAGCGCGATCTTCCGCAAACTCTCCTCATCCAGCTTGCTCATCACCGGCTGGCCGCTCGGATCGCGCTTGTAGGCCACCTCCCCTTGCTCGTTCGTGAGCGGGATCGGCTCGCCCCGGCCGGACCCGATGCCCACCGTGTAAATCACCACCCCCTGCTCCGCGGCCTTTTCCGCGGCGGCCACCGGGTCCTGCTCCTTGCCTTCCCGCAGGTTCTCGCCGTCGGTGAGCAGGACCAGAGCTTTGAACTTCTTGCTCTTGGGGTCAAAATTCGCGGCTCCGGTGCGGATGGCGTCGGCAATGGCGGTGCCCGGCTCCGGGATCACGCCGGGGTTGAGGGTCTGCAGGAACATCTTGGCCGCCTGGTAGTCGAGGGTGAGCGGGCAAAGGGTAAAGCTGGTTCCGGCAAAAGCGACGATGGCCACCCGGTCGCCTTTGAGCAGGTCCAGGAGCTTAGAGAGCTCGTGCTTGGCTTTCTCCAGCCGGCTGGGCTTGATGTCCTGGGCGAGCATGGACAGCGACACGTCCAGCACCACCACCAGGTCCACGCCCTCGCGTTTGATCGGGGTCAGGCTCGCGCCCCACTGCGGCCGGGCCAGCGCCAGCGCCAGGAAGAAGACGGCCAGGACGAAAAAGACTTGCTTGAGCCGCCGGCGGGGAGGATGCACCGCGGAGCCGATGCGCTCGAGCAGGTCCGGGTTCCCGAACGATCGGATCAGGCCGGCCCGGCGCCGGCCGGACCAGACGAATCCTCCGATCAGCGCCGGAAGCAGGAGCCAGAGATAGAGAAAGTTGGGATTCGCAAACTTCATTTCCGTATGTAGCCCACCCTTCGGCTCGGCGAAGGGTGGGTTCGCCGAAACTCCCTTAGTGCTTCGATTCGCAAATACGATGACATATCATTTCTGCTTGCTCGATGAGTTTGCTCACTCAGCACTAAGTCCTGAGTAAATAAGTTCGTAATCGAACTTATGAATCGAAGGACTTATGGAATCCTCCGAAAGCGCGTGTGGGCCAAAACCATTTCCACCAGGAGCAGGCCCATCGCCGCCAGCAGCCAGGGAGAAAAATTCTCCGAATACCGATAATACTGGGTCACGTCCACCTGGGACTTTTCCAACTGGTCAATCTCCGAGAAGGTCTTTTCCAGGCCTTTGCGGTCGGTGGCCCGGAAGTAGCGGCCGGCGGTGGTCTTGGCGATCTCCTGGAGCTGGCTCTCGTCCACCCGGCCCGCGGCCGGCACCAGGATCCGGCCGAAGAAGAAGTCATCCACCGCCTGCATCATGCCGCCGGGGTTGACCACGCCCACCGTGTAAACCTTGATCCCCATGGCCTTGGCCAGCTCCGCGCCCTGGAGCGGGTCAATGCCCCGGTTGTTCTCGCCGTCGGTCACCAGGATGATCACCTTGCTCTTGGCCTGGCTCTCGCGCAGCCGGTTGACCGCGGTAGCCAGGGCGTTCCCGATGGCGGTGCCGTCGTGCTCCGGCCGGGTAAAGCTGACCTTGTCCGCCAGGTCGAGCAGGATGGTGTAGTCCACCGTCAGCGGGCACTGGGTGAAGGCCAGGGCCGAAAACACCACCAGCCCGATCCGGTCGCTCTTGCGGCCCAGGATGAACTGCCGGGTCACCAGCTTGGCCACGTTCAGCCGGTTCTCCGGCTCGAAGTCCTGCTGCTGCATGGAAGTGGAGACATCGAGCGCGATCATGATGTCAATGCCTTCGCTCGAGACCTCTTCCTCACGGGTGCCGCTCTGGGGCCGGGCCAGGGCCGCGACCAGGAGCAGGAGCGCCAGCGCCCGCAGCCCGATCAGCGAATGCCGCAGGGGCAGGCTGGGCGAGGGCCGGAGCGACCGGAGCAGCCCCAGGTCCGAGAATTTAAGCCGCGGCCGGCCCCGGGCTTCCAGCCGGCGGTAGATCCAGATCAGGAGCGGGAGCAGCGAGAGCCCGAGCAAAAACCAGATATCGTGGAAGCGGAACATGGCTCAGGCGCTCGCTCTCATTTCCGGGGCCGGCGGCGGAGCATCCGCGACGCCCATGGGCAAGAGGTCCGCCTCGCGCGTCCAGTCCACCAGCTCTTTCGCTTTGCCCGCGATCTCCTTGCGTTCTCCCTCGGCCGGCAGGTGCTGCGCGAACTTGACCAGGTCGGTCTCTTCCAGCAGCCACTGGATCCGCGAGAAGGCCCGCATCTCCAGGCTCTTGTCCCGCAGGCGGTCGAGGATCTCGGTGGTGGTGCATTCCAGGGCGTAGATGCGGTAGCGGAGCGCGAGGTAGCGGCGCGCGATCTCGCTGAGCTTGGTGTAAAAGGCCTCGAACTCGCCGGCCTCAATGAGCTTCAGGGCCAGGAGCGCTTGCAGCTCTTCATAGAAAAGCTCGTGCGCGGGCTTGACCGGCGCCGGCAGCTCTTCCGGCCGGGGCCGCCAGCGGTAGAGATACAGGAGCACGCCCGCGGCCAGGATCACGAGCCCGAGCGCGATGCCGCCGAAAAGGTAATAAGGCCGCCAGTTGATCGGGATCAGGACCGGCGGCTTGACGTCGCGGATCTCCAGGTCGTCCGGGTTCGAGATCGGCACCACCCGGACCTGCACGCCTTCGGCCCAAAGCCCGGTCACCAGGCCGCCCGGCGCTTGGACGATCACCGGCAGCGGCGGGATCTCGAGGGTGCCGGTCGCATAGGCGGTGATTTTGTAGGTCATTTTCACAACCACGGCGCGGTCGAGCTTCTTCTTCTCCGGCGGCGTGTAATCCCGGATGATGAATCCGCCCAACTCGGCCCCGGGCTGGGGCATGGCCACTTGCGAGTCTTCCGGCGCTTCCACTTCCAAG
>MGQK01000118.1:21777-22068 GCA_001797815.1 Deltaproteobacteria bacterium RBG_13_61_14
CTACGCTCGTGGTCGGCCAAGCGCGCAGGTAGGGGCATGGAATGCCATGCCCTTACCTGCTTATTTGGAAAAGACATCTTCATAGACTTTTATTTCCTGAAGTTTGCCCAGCTCCTGCATCAGTTCCTGCCGGGCCTGGGCTTCCTTTTCCTTTAACAGCCGCTCCGTGGCTTCTTTGGCGTCCTTGAATTCATCCGGGTGCTCGGCCAAGTATTTTTTCACTTCTTCCGGCGTGACCTGGACCCGCTTTCTCATCTCTTCTTCATATGCCATCTGGGCGAGCACGTTCTT
>MGQK01000118.1:22084-22408 GCA_001797815.1 Deltaproteobacteria bacterium RBG_13_61_14
CTCTCCTTGACCTCGGACTTCTCGGCCAGGCCCTTGCGCACCGCGGAATGGTAAAGCATCTGCTCCAATAAATATTGGTTCAAGTATTCGCGTTTTTTCGTGGGGTCGGCAAACTCCTTTTGCACGTCGGCCGGTAAATCCTGAATGTCCTGGTCCAGTTCGACCATGGTGATCTCGCGGTCGCCGAGCTTGGCCACCACTTGCCCGGGCTTGGCGCCGGCTTTGGGTTCCAGCGCGGTGGCCTGGGTCAAACGGTTTTGCGCGTCCAAGCTCCGGCCCATGCCTTCGAGCAAAGCCACGATCCGCTTCTCCGCCTCCGGGGCC
>MGQK01000119.1:0-4639 GCA_001797815.1 Deltaproteobacteria bacterium RBG_13_61_14
ATCGTGGGCATGGGGAGATACGGCTTCCGGGAGGACGCGGCCGTGCTCTCCTTCAAGCTCGCGGACGGTATCTACAAGGCTTATCAGACCACCGGCCAGTTCGTCGAGTTTTACGATCCAGAGCGCTACGACTTCAAGGAGCTGAGCCGGAAAAAGGGGAACCTCTACAAGCTTATCCAGAACGGCAACAAGCCCAAGCCCCGGTTCGTGGGCTGGACCGGACTGGCCAACACCCTGGTCATCGAGCACCTGATCGGCTTCCAGAAGGACCGGGGCAAAATCTGGCTGGCGCCCAACTTCCCGGATGCGGCCCAGGGTCTGGTGTTTCATCTGAGTCTGCCCGCGGAAGGGCTGGAGCTGGAAATGGAAGTCCAGGCCGGCGGAAGCACCAGAACCAGTCTTTTCAGAGGCGGTGAAAAAGCGGAGATCCAACTTTCCCGGCGACAGAGCTATATCCTGCCAGGAGAAACGGGGCAGAAGCAATGAGTCCATCCAGGTTTAAGAAGATGGCCATCCTGGCGGCGGCGTTCGCCGTGGTCTTTGCCTTCGCGCCGGTTGGAGCCGGCCGGGAGGCCGGTCCCTCCATCCGCTGGGACGAGGGACGCGAGCTGGGTTACCGGTTCCTGTGGCCGGCCGATCCCTCCCGGCCGGGCCGCGGCCTCAAGGAACTGGAGGCGGTCAGGACCGGCGGCCCCTCGGTCGTGACCACGCCCCTGGGCCCGGCCGAGACCGTTACCCTGAGCCTCCGGCTTCGGTCGGGCAGGGAAGTGGCCGAGACCCGGGTGATGCGGGTTCTGGAAAGAGACCGGGTCTGGGTCTTCGAGACCAAGATCAAGGAGCCGATCAAGAGTCCCACCGGCAAGTTCGAGCGGCCCCACTTCGCGCTCCCGGCACTCAAGGTGCCCCAGAGTTACCGGCACGTGCTCGACTTCGCGGTGGAGGAGTTCGTGACCCCGGTGCAGCACGCCGTGCCCACCACCGGCCCGGTGCTGCTGTTCACGGATGATCTCGAAGTGATTGTTTTTTCTCCCCTGGACCACTTCATGGCCGCCATGCAGGCGCCGGTCGGGCAGGAATGGCACTTGGGCTTCGGCGGCGAGGTCGAGGAGGTCCCGGCCGGCACGGTGACGAGCACCTTGGTGGTCGCGGGCCCCGGCATTAACGCCGCCTTCATGGATTGGGGCAAGGCCATCCAGGACTGGCACGGCCACCAGCCCGTCGCCCCCTACGCCGACGTGACCTTGAGCCGGCTCGGCTACTGGACCGACAACGGCAGCTATTACTACTACCGCACCGAGCCGGGGATGAACTACCACGACACCCTGCTCGCGGTCAAGGAGTATGCCGACCGCGAGGACATCCCCTACGGCTACTTCCAGATTGATTCCTGGTGGTATCCCAAGGCCGAGATCAAGGAGGGATCATCCCGCAACCGGGGGGGCTACCTGCTCTGGGAGCCGATCCCCCAGATGTTCCCTCAGGGCCTGGCCGAGTTTACCCGGGAGCTCGGGCTCCCCTTGGTGGCCCACAACCGGTATTGCTCCAACCAGAGCCCCTACTGCGACCGATATTCTTGCGTCCCCGGCGACGACCCGAAAAAGCAGGCCGCCCTTCCGAAGGACCCGGCCTTCTGGGACGAGATCATGGACAACGCGGAGAAATTCGGCGTGGTCGTTTACGAGCAGGACTGGCTCTACACCCACCTGGCCGTCATCCCCTGGATGCGGAGCGGCCTGGATCACGGGGAGATCTGGTACGACGCCATGGCCGACGCGGCCGAGAACAAGGGCCTCACCATGCAGTTGTGCATGGCATCCCCCGAGTTTTTCCTTCAACAGCTCAAGCACCCCAACGAGACCCATGCCCGGGTCTCCCACGATTACAAGGGCGGGCTGCCCAAGGCCTTCTTCTGGATGCCCTTTCACAAGGCCTCGCTTTTCGCCGAGGCCGTCGGGCTCTGGCCCTTCAAGGACAACTTTCAGAGCAGCGCGGGGCAGCGCCCCACTTACAACATCATTCCCGAGGCCAACCCTTGGGAGGAGGCCCTGGTGGCCTGCCTCTCGGGCGGGCCGGTGGGCCCGAGCGACCGGATTGGCGGGTCGGACCGGTCCCTGATCATGAAGACCTGCCGAAAGGACGGCGTGCTCCTCAAACCGGATCGGCCGGCCACTCCCATTGATATCATGTTTCTCTACAACAAGAACATCTTCTTCGGCGGGAAGAAGCCCTGGGTGGTCACCACCGAGAGCGAACACGAGATCGGCAAGACCACCTACCTGGCCGCGTTCAACCTCTGGCCCCTGAGCATGTATGAGCCTTACGTGACCCTGGCGGAAGCGGGCGTGAGCGGCCCCCACCTCGTGTTTGAATACCAATCAAGGAAAAGCCAGGTGGTCTCGGACCAGATCCGCTTCGGCTGGATGCCCCCGGAGAAGGGGTTCTACTACGTGCTTTGCCCGATCCTGGGAAACGGGATGGCGGTGATCGGCGAGATCGGAAAGTTCGCAACCCTGAGCCAAAAGCGATTCCCCTCGATCCGGATGGAGCAGGATGCCCTGGTCTTCGAGGTCGAGGGCGTGCCCGGAGAAAGGGTCGCCCTTGCGGTTTACGCGCCTGCCGGCCTGGCCGGCGTTGAAGGCGCGGGAGCGGTCGGAGATCCCCGTCCGCTTTCCGGCGGGATCATGGTTTTCGACCTCCAGGTTCCGGACTCGGGCCAGACCGTGATCCGGGTGAGGTAGGCGCGGGAGGGGCGGGGGTCCGCGCCGATCCCGCAGTTGACCGCCCCGACGGGGGAAGCGGCGAAATGTCGAAAAATGAAAAAACTCCCGGCACCCGATGGCGCCGAGAGCTTCCTTTTTGCCGGTCGGGGCGAATGGATTGGAACCGCCCCAAGTCAAGCATCACCTCATTTTTTTTTCAGCTGATGACGCATTTCTTCTGCAGAAATTCCACCTTCCGATTTTTGTCGAGCCCGGGAACGCTCAATCAGGGCAAGAAACTGGGGGTTGTTGCTGAGGGAAACGGTTTCCAGGTCTGCGTTTCGGATGCTTACCAGAACGGCAACCGGCTTGCCTTGAGCAGTGACTATGACCGGCTCTTTCTTCGCTGCTTTGGTGTAATCCGCCAGCGATGATTTTGCTTTGGTCACTTCCACGGTTTTCATAATTTTATCACCTCTCTTCCAATTCTCACCCGATCCCTTACTTTGATTCCCACTGCGCGGATGAGAACAATCGGCTCCAATTCATCAAGATCATAATAGACCCGAAGGTTACCGATCCGCAACTCCCACGGAGCAATCGGATTCGGACGCATGGGTTTCCGGTTTTGGGTTTCTAAAGGTTGGCTGAAAGTGCAGTTGTTTTTCCACCGTGTCCAATACCGCCGCCTGCTGACGAATGGACAGCGCTCGTAGATGTTCGAGAGTATCCGGGGAGTACTCAATACGATATTTCATTTCCCTTCAACTGGATCTTGCAACCCTGGAGATAAAGATACGCTCGAAACGCCTAGAGTTTCTTTATTGCTGGTCGGGGCGACTGGATTTGAACCAGCGACCCCTAGCACCCCATGCTAGTGCGCTACCAGGCTGCGCTACGCCCCGACATTAGCTATTCTATTCTTTCGGCGGGTTCTTGTCAATTTCCGCGCGCAGCGATTTCAGCTCCTCCAGGACCGAGCGGAGGATGCTCTTGTAGTCGTTGGGGTCAAAGTCGAGGCGGAGCTGTTGGCTGTCAGAGTCCTCGTCCGAGCGGGGCCGGCGAGAGGCTTCCTTGAGGGCGAGCTTGGCCCCGGCGATGGTGAAGCGTTTTTCGTAGAGCAATTCCTTGATCCGGAGCACGGCCTCCACGTCCTGCCGGCGGTAGAGGCGGTGGGAAGACCGGCCCTTGGGCGGCTTGAGTTCCTTGAACTCGCTTTCCCAGTAGCGGAGCACGTGGGGCTTGAGCCCGGCCAGTTCGCAGACCTCGCCGATCTTGAAGTAGCGCTTGTCCGGGATCGGTTTGGCTTTCACGCTTATCCGGCGTGGCCGCGGTTCACCGCGGTTTTCAAGATCTGGCTGGCCTTGAAGGTGATCACCTTGCGCGCGCTGATCTTGATCTCTTGCCCGGTGTGGGGGTTGCGGCCCACCCGCTCGCGCTTGGCGCGGACCACGAAATTCCCGAAGCCGGAGATCTTGATCTTCTCGCCCTCGGCCAGCGACTCTTTCATGATCTCCAGCATGGTCTCCACGATGTCCGACGACTCCCGCCGGGAGAAGCCGACCTTCTCGTAGATCTGCTCCACGATTTCGGCCTTGGTCATGATCTTCCTCCTTCCGTTGCTCGGCCGGGATCACCGAATCTTGGCATGGAGCTTTTCTTCCAGCACCCGCCCCAGCCGCGCATGCAGCTCATTCACTTCTTCATCAGTCAGCGTCCGCTGGTGCGACTGGTAGCGGATGGCCAGGGCCAGGCTCTTCTGGCCGGGCGGAATCTGGTCGCCCCGATACACGTCAAAAAGCTCCGCGCCCTCGATCAATTCGCTCCGCAGCGAGCGCACCGCCTTCTCCACGTCCGCGGCGCTGACCGACTCGTCCACCACGAAGGCAATGTCGCGGTAGCTCACCGGGTAGCGCGAAACCGGCCGCGCCGGCTTCACC
>MGQK01000119.1:4649-7532 GCA_001797815.1 Deltaproteobacteria bacterium RBG_13_61_14
ATCGGCTTACCATATCAAAGTTCAAATCAAAAAGGAAGACGCGAGCCGTCAAATCAAAGGCCGCGAGCGCCTGGGGAGAGACTTCGCCGAAGACGCCGGCCTCTTCCTTGCCCAAGAGGAGCCGGCCGGCCTTGCCGGGAAGCAGGAACGGCGATTCTCCCGGCTCGGTGCGGCCGCCGGCAAAGCCCAGCTCGGCCAGGATCTGCTCGACCACCCCCTTGATCTCGTAAAAGCCTTCCTCCACCGGCGCCGGCCACAGCGACTTGGCCTCGGTCCGGGCGAGCAGGCCCGAGAGCATGGTGGTCTCGCGGGGAAGCTCGTCATCGGGCGCGAAGACCTTGTTGAACTCGAAGATCCGGATATCGCGCGCGCCCCGGGCGAGGTTGCGGCGGAGCGTCTCCAGGAGCCTGGGCACCAGGGTGGTGCGCAGCGTGCTCTCGATTTCGGAAAGGGGGTTGGCAATGGCCACCGCCTGCCGCCTCGGGTCGTCGGCCGCAAGGCCGAGCGCCGCGAGGTGCGCCGGGTTTTGAAAGTTGTAGTTGATGACCTCGGTAAAGCCCAGGTCCTTGAGCAACTCGCGGAGCCGGTTCAGCAAGGAAAGCGCGGTCCGCAGGCGCAGCGGCTCCATGTGAAAGCTGGGCAGGGTAGGGGGGATCGCCTCGTAGCCGGAGATCCGACCGACTTCCTCAATCAGGTCAATCTCCTCCACCAGGTCCGGCCGAAAGGCCGGCGGCGTCGCCAGCAGGTCGGCGCCTTCGCTCCGGACCTCGATCTCCAGGCGGCGCAGGCAGTCGGCAATGGTCGCGGCGGAAAGTTCGGTGCCCAAAAGCCAGTTGACGCGCGGCGGCCGCAGGCGGATCGGCTTGGGAGCAAAGAGCTTTTCCCGCGCGTCAATCGCGCCCCGGCAGACGGTGCCGGAGGCCAACTCGGCCATCAACTGGGCGGCGCGGTCCGCGGCGCGGAGCTGCCCGAGCGGATCGGCCCCGCGCTCGAAGCGGCGGGAGGCTTCGGTGGGCAGACCCAGCTTCCGGGCGGTGCGGCGGATGGAGACCGGGTTGAAATAAGCGCTTTCGATCAGGACCTCGGTGGTGGCTTCGGTCACCTCGGATTCCAAACCGCCCATGACCCCGGCCACGGCCACCGGCCCCTCGCCGTCGCAAATCAGGAGCGTGTCTTCGAAGAGCTGGCGCGCTTGGTCGTCCAGGGTGGTGAAGAATTCTCCGTCCCGGGCGCGCCGGACCACGATCTTGCGCCGGCGCAGCTTTTGGAAATCGAAGGCATGGAGCGGCTGGTTCATCTCCAGGAGCACGTAGTTGGTGATGTCCACGATGTTGCTGATCGGCCGGAGGCCCGCGGCGAGAAGCCGTTGCTGCATCCACTCGGGCGAAGGGCCGACTTTCACGCCCTGGACCAGGCGGGCCACGTAGCGGGGACAGTTGACAAAGTCCTGGATCTCGACCGCGGCGAGGGAGGAGATGTCGGGGCCGGACTCGGCCGGCTTGATCTCCGGATAGCGGAGCGGCTTTTGATAGATGGCGGCCAGTTCCCGGGCCACGCCGAGCACACAGAGCAGGTCCGGCCGGTTGGGCGTGGGGTCCGCCTCCAGGCTGACCCGGCCGGCCGGGAGCACCTCGGCGAGCGGCCGGCCGAGCGGGGTCTTTGCCGGCAGGATCAAAATGCCCGAGTGGTCCTCGCCCAAGCCCAGCTCGCGCTCCGAGCACATCATGCCCAAGCTTAATTCGCCACGGATCTTGGTCTGGTTCACGGTCATGCCGGAGGGGAGCGTGGTGCCGACCGTGGCCAGAGGGACCACGTCGCCTTTTTTGATATTGGGCGCGCCGCAGACGATGGGGATCGGCTTCTCCGCGGGGCCGGGCTGGACCTGGCAGAGGGTGAGCTTATCCGCCTGGGGGTGCTTGGCAATGGAGAGGATCTTGGCGGTGACCACCCCGGCCGGAAGCTCGGGCCGCTCGCGCTTGAGCGCGGTCTCGCACCCGGCCAGGGTCAGCCGCTCGGCCAACTCCTCGGGCCGAGCGGTCACGGCCACGTATTCGCGGAGCCATTCCAGCGGGATATTCATCTTTTCCGTGTAGGGGCGCAATTCATTGCGCCCTTTATCTGCAACCGACCATCGGGCGCGATAAATCGCGCCCCTACGGCGGTTCCGTCATTCATCTTAACCTTGGTCATTAAAATTGCCGCAAAAAACGGAGATCGTTTTCGAAAAAGGTCCGGATGTTATCCACCCGGTAACGGAGCATGGCTACTCGTTCCACCCCCATGCCGAAGGCGAAGCCCGACACCTGCTCCGGGTCGTAGCCCACGTTTTTCAAGACCTGGGGATGGATGAGCCCGCTGCCCAGGATCTCCAGCCAGCCCGATTGCTTGCACACCCCGCAGCCGGAGCCGCCGCAGATCACGCAGCCGATGTCCACCTCGGCGCTGGGCTCGGTGAAAGGGAAGTAGCTGGGCCGGAAGCGGACCTTGACTTCCCGGCCGAACATCTCTCGGCAAAAGGCCATGAGCACGCCCTTGAGGTCGCCCAGGGTGATGCGCTCGTCCACCATGAAGCCCTCGACCTGGTGGAACATGGGCGAGTGGGAGACGTCGGCGTCGCAGCGGTAAACCCGGCCGGGGCAGATGATCCGCACCGGCGGCCGATATTGGCGCATGGCCCGGATCTGCACGGGCGAGGTGTGGGTGCGGAGCACCACGTCCCGGCCCAGGAAGAAGGTGGCCTGCATGTCGCGGGCCGGATGGTCCTTGGGGATATTGAGCGCCTCGAAGTTGTAGTAGTCCGACTCCGCGTCCGGGCCTTCCTCCACCCCAAAGCCCATGCCCTCAAAAATGCGCACGATCTCCTGCAGGGTCTGGGTGAGCGGG
>MGQK01000119.1:7660-12051 GCA_001797815.1 Deltaproteobacteria bacterium RBG_13_61_14
GGCTTGCAACGGCCGGGCTCCGCAGCGGATTTCAGCCGAGTTGCGCCTGCGCCTGCTGGGCCAATTGGGCGAAGGCCTCGGGGTTGTGGACGGCGAGGTCGGCGAGGACTTTGCGGTCCACCTCGATCTGGGCGCGCTGGAGCCCGCAAATGAGGTCCCGGTAATTGAGGCCGTTCTCCCGGGCGGCCGCGTTGATCCGGATGATCCACAGACGGCGGAATTCCCGCTTCTTATTGCGGCGGTCGCGGTAGCTGAACTTGAGCGCGCGGTTGACCGTATCGCGGGCGGTCCGCAAGAGCTTGGAATGGCCGCCGCGAAAGCCTTTGGCGGCTTTCAATATCTTTTTGCGCCGACGGCGGGAGGCTACCGGGTTAGTTGATCGGGGCATGTCAGGTTCCTCTCTTTTCAGGATCCAGATAGCGGAAGGCCTACCTCTTCCGCTACCGGAGTAATTACCGAGCGTCGCGCGTCCTGGCCTTAACTCCCGGGCAGGCAGCGCGCCATGGTCTTCAGGTTCGCCGAATGCACGGTGGTCGCTTTCCGCAGCCGGCGCTTGCGCTTGCGGTTCTTCTTGGTCAGGATGTGGCTCTTGCCCGCCGGATAGTGCATGATCTTGCCCGACGCGCTCCGGCGAAAACGCTTCTTGGCGCCACTAACGGTTTTCATCTTGGGCACGGGCATCTCCTTTGCCGCCGGTTTTTACTTCCGTTGACTTCTTTTCCCCGCCCGCCGCGGCCGCGGTCTTCTTGTCCTCTAAAGCCTTGGCTTTTTCCCGGGCCTGAATCTGCGCCTTGGAATAGGGGTTGATCACGGTGGTGAGGTTGCGCCCTTCCTGCTTGGGCAGATACTCGGGCACGCCCAGCTCTTCCAGTTCCCGGATCACCCGCTCCAGGAGTTGCCTGCCCAGCTCGGGGTGGACCATCTCCCGACCCCGATACATCACGGTCAACTTCACCTTGTCCTGCTCCTGCAAAAAATCCCGGATGTGCCGCAGCTTGGTCTGAATATCATGCTCCCCGGTCTTGATCCGGAGCTTGACTTCCTTGACCCGTTGATGGACCTGCTTCTTGCGGGCCTCCCGGTCGCGTTTCTGCTGGACGTAAAGGTGCTTGCCATAGTCCATGATCCGGGTGACCGGCGGATCGGCCTCCGGCGCCACCTCCACCAGGTCCAGGCCCTTGGACCGGGCCAACTCCACGGCGTCGCGGGTCATCATCACCCCGACCTTCTTGCCTTCGTCGTCAATGACCAGGACTTTCAGCGCCCGGATCCTCTCGTTGACCCGCAATTCTTGCTGAGCGATCGTTCTCCTCCTTGGTTAAAGCGAAACCTCAGTTTCCGGGATCCGGCACTCGTCCTTCACCCGGGCGATGAAGGCGTCCACCTTCATCAATTTCCAATCCTCGCCCCCGCGCGTGCGGGGAGAAACGCCGTCTTCCTGGATTTCGCGGTCGCCCACCACCAGCATAAAGGGGATTTTCTGGGTCTCGGCTTCGCGAATCTTATAATTCAGCTTCTCGTTGCGAAAATCTTCTTCCACCCGCATCCCCGCGGCCCGGAGCCTTTTCGCCACGCCCCGGCAAAAATCATGCTGCCGGTCCGTGATCGGCAGCAATCGGGCCTGCACCGGGGCCAGCCAGACCGGGAAGGCTCCGGCGAAGTGCTCGATCAACACCCCCAGGAAACGCTCCATGCTTCCGAGCACCACCCGGTGGATCATCACCGGCCGATGCCGGGCGCCGTCGGCCCCCACGTAGGTCAGGTCGAAGCGCTCGGGCATCGTAAAATCACATTGGATTGTAGCACATTGCCATCGCCTGTCAAGGGCGTCCTTGAGCTTGATATCAATCTTGGGTCCGTAAAAAGCGCCCTCGCCGGCGCAGATCTGGTAGGGCATCCCCTGGTGGTCCAAGGCCTGGATCAAGGCCCGGGTGGCGCGGGCCCAGTCCTGGTCCGTGCCGATCGAGTCCGCCGGCCGGGTGCTGATTTCCAGCTCCACCTCGAACCCGAAGACCTTCATCACCTCAAGCACGAAGTGGAGCACGCCCACCACCTCGCCTTCCAATTGCTCGGGCGTGCACAGGATGTGGGCGTCGTCCTGGGTGAAGGCCCGGACCCGGAACAGGCCGGAGAGCACCCCCGACTTCTCGTGCCGGTGCACGGTGCCCAGCTCGAAGTAGCGGAGCGGCAGGTCCCGGTAGCTGCGCACCTGCGACTTGTAGATGAGCATGTGCGCGAGACAGTTCATCGGCTTGATCCCATACTCCTCCTCGTCCACCGTGGTGAAATACATGTTCTGCTTGTAATGGTCGTAGTGGCCGCTCTGCTGCCACAGCTCGGACTTGAGCAAGGTCGGCCCATACACGATGTGATAGCCGCGCTTGAGGTGCTCTTTCTTTTCGAACTCCTCCAAGAGCGCCCGCACCAGACCCAGCTTGGGATGGTAAACCACCAGGCCCGGCCCGATCTCCTCGTGCACGCTGAACAGGTCCAGCTCCCGGCCCAACTTCCGGTGGTCCCGCTTCTTGGCCTCCTCCAACCGCGTGAGATAAGCCTTGAGCTGGGCCGGCTTGGGCCAGGCCGTCCCGTAAATCCGCTGGAGCATGGGGTTGCGCTCGCTCCCCCGCCAGTAAGCCCCGGCCACCGAGGTGAGCTTGAAAGCCTTGATCCACCCGGTCCCCGGCAGGTGCGGACCCCGGCACAGGTCCACAAAGCCGCCGTGCCGATAGAGCGAGATGGTCTCGCCCTCGGGCAGCTCCTGGATCAGCTCCACCTTGTAGTTCTCGCCCATCCCAGCGAACAACTTGAGCGCTTGCTCCCGCGAAACCTCCTCCCGCTCGAACCTCGCGTCCGACTCCACGATCTCCTGCATCTTCTCCTCGATCCTGGGCAAGTCCTCGGGAGTGAAGCCCGGAGAATAATCGAAGTCGTAGTAAAAGCCTTTCTCGATGGACGGGCCGATGGTGACCTTGGCCGAGGGAAAAAGCTGCTGGACCGCGTCGGCCATGACGTGGGCGGTGGAATGGCGGAGGATCTCCTGGCCGGCCTCGCTCTCCAGGACGATCAACTCGACCTCGCCTCCCTGGCCGAGCGGCCAGTAGAGGTCCACCGGCTTCCCGCCCAGCCTGGCCGCGATCACGCCTTTCAAGAACGCGGGGTCCTGCCGGCGGACCGCGTCGGCCGGGCTTTCGCCGGCCGGCACGGCAAAGGTTCTTGCGGACGCTTTGTCTGCTTGAGCCATCTTGGGATTATCCTTCATCCGCCTCCGATGATAGAGGCATTAGGCCTTAGGCTTTAGACTTTAGGCCGAAGAATCGAAGCCCCTTATTACCAACTGCATAATTACCTAAAGCCTAACGCCTAAGGTCTAAAGCCTAACCCCTAAAGTCTAACGCCTTCTTAACGCTTTCCTTCCCAACTATCCCAGAGCACACTGAATTGCAGGTCGTAAAAGTCAATCACTTCGATTTTGCAGATCAGGGTCTCGGTCTGCTCCCCGTCGGCATAGACCACCGAGACCAGCCGCGGCTCGATAAAAGTCGGCGCGGAAAACCGCCAGGCGCCTTTTTCCCGCGCTTCGGCCGAAAGCAGGTTCTTGGCCTGTTCGCCCTTGAAAAACTCCTCCACCTGCCGGACATAGGCCGCCGGCAGCTCCAGCCGGCCTTTCGGCTTGCCCGCGGCTTGCTCCAGAAAAGACAGGCGCGCCTCCAGGGCCGCGTGCTCGTCTTTCATCTCCAGGAGCTTCTCTCCCTGCCCGCGCAGCATCAGCTCTATGTTATCCAATTGGGCGGAAACGATCGGGCTTCCGGGCTGGCTGGTAAAATGCCGCAGTCCCAGCCAGGTGACGCCGGCGGAGAAAATCCCCACCACCAGCGCCGCGAGCAGGCTGACCAGGAGAGTTCTTCGATCCAGGTCCATGGCAGGATCAGGGCCAGATCAAGCGGTAGATAACGCCGAGAACAAAAAGAGCCAAAAGACCATAGGCCAGAATAACCATCCAGCGCACCGGCTGCTCCTGGCCGCACTGCGGACAGGTGTCGGCCCCTGCCTCCAGAACTGCGCCGCAATTCACGCAGCCGCGCCGGGAATCCTCTTCCATCCCGGCCTATTCTAATGCTTTTCCGTGAGAAGTCAAACCCCGCAGCAAAGGTGCCAGGGTGGCAAGGTGGCAGGGTGTCAAGTGTCAGGGTTGGTAGGACAGACATTCCTGTCTGTCAACTTTCGAAAATTATCTATACAAATATGAAAAGTTTCAAGTGAAGCTCTGACCCCCTGCTGTAAATATATTCCATCTTTCTAAATATATTCCATCTTTCGACCAGTTTTGTTTTGAATATTATCAAAATCCAATGATTAAGTCAATCAGCGCGAGGTAGAGAGAAATGGCAGAG
>MGQK01000120.1:0-207 GCA_001797815.1 Deltaproteobacteria bacterium RBG_13_61_14
AATATGCAGGGTAAAGAATGGGAACGGGAATGTTCTGTTGAGCTGATCCATCCCGATGGTTCTGAAGGCTTCCAGATCAATGCCGGGGTAAGGATCAGGGGCGGATCAAGCCGCGACGGGAGCAATCCAAAACACTCGTTCAGGTTATTCTTTGATTTTGATTATGGACTTTCAAAATTGGAATTCCCCTTATTCGGAGCAGAGGGG
>MGQK01000120.1:402-516 GCA_001797815.1 Deltaproteobacteria bacterium RBG_13_61_14
CAGTCGGAAGAACGCCCTGAAGCCAGCTATGCCGAATCGTATTTTGGCGATGATAAAGAGGATTACGACGTAATTAAAGTTGAACCTGTGGGCTGGCCTTTTTATAATTTCGTT
>MGQK01000120.1:657-949 GCA_001797815.1 Deltaproteobacteria bacterium RBG_13_61_14
TGAAAACCGGGTTGATATTCCCAATATGTCCTGTGATGATGAATATAGCTTTCAGCCACAATGGCTTCATCTCAAACTCACTGAAAATGAAGAATACCGGACCCGGCTTAGGGATAAAGCCTATCGGTATTTCAGCGAAGGCGGCGTGTTTTCTCCTTCTGTGGCAGCCGCAAGGTTTAAAAACAGGGCTGACCAGATCGACATGGCAATTATTGCCGAATCGGCAAGGTGGGGAGATGCTCAAATTTCACCTTCGCGGACGAAGGACGACGACTGGATGCCGGAAATAAAC
>MGQK01000120.1:1006-1514 GCA_001797815.1 Deltaproteobacteria bacterium RBG_13_61_14
GAGGTTGATCTGTATTCAGATTATGATGCACCGGTTGTGAAACGGTCGGGCACCACCATTTTAGACAATGTGTATGTCTTCAATGACAATTTTACGATATCGGTTGATAATCCAAATGCTTCAGGTGACATTTACTATACGCTTGATGGCACCGATCCAAGGCTTATAGGAGGTTCCGTTTTGGCAAAGGCTGTTGCAGCCGGTAATCATGCAGAAATCGTTATCGGGGCTTCAGCCCTTTTAAGGGCCAGGGTTAAGATTGGAAACAACTGGAGCCCGTTAAAACTGGTTAATTTTTATGCAACCGTGGAGGATTATGCAAACCTCAAAGTGACCGAGCTCGCCTATCATCCGCAGGAAGAAATTCAGGGCCCAGATACAACAGACAGCAAAGACTTTGAATTCATTGAATTCAAGAACACAGGATCTGATGCTTTGAACATATCAGGGCTGAGACTTGATTCAGCCGTTACATTTATAGTACCGGAATACACCATTATTCCGCCCA
>MGQK01000120.1:1541-7731 GCA_001797815.1 Deltaproteobacteria bacterium RBG_13_61_14
CCGAGAGTTTTTCTGGGGCATCTGGTTTTTTATTGTTCATCGAATCCTCCAAAATTTTTATTTTTCCTCGTCTAGCGAGTAAGGATTGAAGGCATTTAGGGAAAATCGGCTTGACAAAAAGGCGGGAAAAAGCTATAATTATTATTGAGATAGCGCTTTTTACCGTTCAAGTCTTTTTATCCCCCGGCTCCAAACCTTCAACCCGTTGGAGCCATTTTTTTATCAAAGTCTATTTGTTATCGGGACGGGTCAGGCCATTCTTTGGTCCCTCCTTTTTCAGCAATACTTTCGGATTCACCTCGATCGGATCAGTCCCCAGAATTTTCACAATTACCGCCAATTCCTCCGGGGTGGCGATAATCGTGCCCCGTTCGATCCGGCTAATTCGGGATTGGGAAAATCCGGTCAGCTCGGCGAGTCGGTCCTGAGACAGGTCCCTGGCAACCCTTAAAATTTTTAACTTCGACACCATTTCTACATTCTCCTTTTCCTTTTTTAATCAGCGAAAATCTCGCTTTTATATGGTTTAGTATAGCATGAGCGGGGTGGATTAGTCAAGCACCCCCAAAAATTTTGGTTAATTGCCCCCCCCCCGGAGTCAGTTTCACTTTTCCGGCCCAAAAAAAGTTGAAAGCCCTCGCAGCCAGCTGCCATGCGGGTTTGAGCGGTTCACAACACAAAACTGCATATAACCATTGACATTTCTCAAGGGACTGGGATAATCAAAGTAGGCCTGAGAGCCAATTAAATATAATTCCCCCAGGCAAATAATATTTGGGGGAAGAGGAGATTAAAAGGAGAAGGGGAATGTCGACTAAAAGCACCAGTCCGGTAAAAGAGGATCCTGCCGCATTACTCACCGTTCAGCAGGTCGCCCGACGCCTTGCCGTCAGCAAAAGCCTGGTCTATGAATGGACCGATGAAGGCCGATTGGCCTATGTTGACCTTGGCCAGGATGGTCGCCGCCGGTGCCTACGTTTTAAGCCTGAAGACCTGGAGAAATTTATCCAAGACCATGCCCGGAATTAAACCAAGCTATAACCCCTTGGTTTTGATCCAGCGTGGCTCTACTGGTTTCCCAGGAGCTCTGAGAGGTGGTTTTTTAATAAAAAATTGGGGTTGGCCGACCCTGAACAGGCCGATTAAAAACGTGGAAAGGGAGATAAAAAATGGCGGGAAATTGTGGTATAAGAAAAGATGGAAAAGCGGTAACCGGCTCGTGGAAAGGAGGTTCGCATGGCGAACGTCTTTAAGCGGGCCGGGAAAGACGGGAGGGCGACCTGGTGTATTCGATACCAGGACTCCTCCGGCAATGACATCCGGCAGGCCACCCGGGCCAAGACCAAGCGCGAGGCGGAGTTGCTCCTGGCCAAGGCGATCCAGGAGATCGCGGACGGCACCTACGAGCTAAAGCAACGCCAGCGCGAGGTGACGTTCTTTGAAATCTGCGATGATTTCATGGCCTTCAGCCAGGCGCATAGAAAAAGTTGGAAACGGCATCGAGACTCCTTCAACCATCTGAGAAAGTTCTTTGGGGATTGCCGTGCCCAAGAAATTAAGCCCTCCCAAATCGAGGATTTCATTCTGCAACGAAAAAATTGCAGAGATCGAAAAGGACGCCCACCCTCGCAGGCCACCATTAACCGGGAACTTTCAACTTTGCGGACAACATTCAATCGTGCTATCCATAATTTTAAATGCTCCCTCAACCCTATGCGGCACATCACATTGCCCAAAGAGAACAACGTCCGAAATAGGGTTCTCTCGGCCGATGAATTTGAGCGCCTTTGGGAATTATCACCGATGCACCTAAGGCCCATCCTGATTACTGCCCATGAAACGGGAATGAGGTCCGGTGAGATTTTTGGTCTCCAGTGGGACCAGGTCGATTTACAGAAAGGCTTTATCTACCTTAAGCCGGAGCAGACCAAGACCCAAGAGGGACGCAAAGTCCCCATCAGCCCCAGGCTTCTTGAGACCCTCTCCGCCATGAAGAAAAAAACCGGAACCGTTTTCGGTTACCAGGGCAAATCCGTAAAGTCGATCAAGACGGCTTTCAAGAGGGCTTGCCGCTTGGCGGAAATCGAGAACTTCCGATTCCACGATTTTCGGCATACTTTCGTCACCAACATGCGGAGGGCAGGCAAGCAGGACCGGGCAATCATGGCCATCACCGGCCACAAGACCATGGTGGTATTCACGCGCTACGACACGGTTGACGAGGAGGATCTCAAGCGGGTGGTCGGGTGGGATGAAAGGCGAGGTTGAAAAATCCTGGCACATTTCTGGCACATTTAAAAAAGGGATCACGCCGCCTTGAGCGTAACCCCTTGATTTTTGGAGGGCCGTGCGGGATTCGGACCCGCGACCAACGGATTAAAAGTCCGCTGCTCTACCAGACTGAGCTAACGGCCCCTTTTGACCCAAATACCATAACACGCCCCGAGTCGAGGCGCAAGCCTGAAAATGCTCTTGCCACCCCCATTTTTTGACCGCACCGTAAATTTTCGGACTTTGTAGGGGCGCAATTCATTGCGCCCAGTTTCTGCAAGGGCGCGATAAATCGCGCCCCTACCCCGCGCCGCGAGGGGTTCCCGGAAAAATGGGGGCGGGCAAGTGAAAATGCATATGTAATGGACCTCACTATTTATCGAAAAGGGGAGAAACCCCTTTTCTTCGGTCCGGAGCCTGACCATCCGCCGGCGCTCTAAAGGCCGAGCAGGGTGCGGGCGATGATCTGGCGCTGGATCTCCGAGGTGCCGCCCCCGATGGTGGCGAGCAGGGAATCGCGCAGCCACCGCTCCACCTCGAACTCCCGCATGTAGCCGTAACCGCCGTGGAGCTGGAGCGCGTCCAAATAAACCTTCCGCGCCGCCTCCCGCAGCGCCACCTGCTCCTCGGTCAAACTGAAATCCAGCGCCATCGGCTGCCCTCCTGGCAAAAAATACCGCTTCCATGCTAGTCGAGACCGCGGGGAATGGCAATAGCCCGGCGGTTTTGCTAAGATGCACCCACATTCTTCGGCTGGAGGAAAATCCATGTTCAAGTCGCCGGTTGCGCTGGCCGTGATCTGCTCCATTCTGTTCCTGGGCGAAGCGGCGACCGCGGCCAAAGTGGCGGGCGTCTGGCTCCTGAGATAAGCGAACCCGCCCTTCGTCAGAACGAAGGGCGGGCTGCAAGAAGGATAGAGGAGGAAAACCGTGATGAAGAAACCGAAGAGTCGGCGGATATTCGAGGACCAGGGCGCGCCCATCGGCATTGTCCGGCTTTCAATTTTGAAAGGGATTGGGGTGGACGTGGAGGAGTTGCGGAATAAGCCCATGATCGCGGTGGTCAACTCCCACACCGACCTGAACCCCGGCCACGCCCACCTGAAATACCTGGCCGAGCGGGTCAAGGAAGGCGTGCACGCGGCCGGAGGCCTGCCCTTCGAGTTCAACGTCCCGGCGCCGTGCGACGGCATCGCCAACGGCAACGAGGGCATGCAGTTCATCCTGCCCCAGCGCGAGCTGATCGCGGACATGGTCGAGACCTACGTGCGCTCGCAATGGTTCGACGGCCTGGTCCTGATCTCGGGCTGCGACAAGATCAACCCCGGCATGCTCATGGCTGCGGCCCGGCTCGACCTCCCCGCCATCTACCTGTCCGGCGGACCGGGCGTCTGGCAGATCCGCTTCACCCCCGGCCGCAAAAAGAGCGTGGACCACAAGGACTACTCCGACTTCGCCCAGAAGATCGCCACCGCCACCTGCGCCTCCTGCGGCGCCTGCGAGATCATGGGCACCGCCAACACCTTCCAGTGCCTGGCCGAGGCCCTGGGCATGGCGCTCCCGGGTTCCTCCAACGTCCCCGCCTTCCACGCGGACAAGCTCCGCTTCGCCCGCCAGACCGGGATGCGGGTAGTGGCGATGGTGGAGGAGGAGCTGACCGCGAGGAAGATCATGACCCAGGCCGCGCTGGAAAACGCGGTGATGGTGGACCACGCCATCGGCGGGTCCACCAATTCAACTTTGCATTTGCCGGCCCTGGCCCGGGAGCTGGGCTTGGAGCTGCCCCTCTCGGTCTTCAACGAATTCAACCGCAAGGTGCCGACGCTCTGCGGCATCAGTCCCAGCGGGCCGTTCGGGGTGGTGGACCTCTTTTCCGCCGGCGGCATCCCCGCGGTGATGAAGCGGCTCAGCGCCGACATCCGCCAGGACGCTCTGAGCGTGACCGGCAAGACCATGGGCGAGGTGATCGCGAGCGCCAAGGTGCTGGACCCGGAGGTGATCCCGCCGCGCGAGCAGCCGCACTTCATTGAGGGCGGGACCGCGGTGCTCTTCGGCAACCTGGCGCCGGACGGCGCGGTGGTCAAGCAGTCGGCCGTGGCCCGGGACATGCTCGCCTTCACCGGCAGGGCGCGGGTGGTGGAAACCGAGCAGGGCGCTATGGACGTGGTCCGCAAGCGCGAGATCAAGGAGGGGGAAGTGCTGGTGATCCGCTACGAGGGGCCCAAGGGCGGACCGGGCATGCCCGAGCTCTTGAGCGTCACCGTCATGCTCGATCTGCTCCAGTTCAAGAAAGTGGCGCTGGTCACCGACGGCCGCTTCTCCGGCGCCACCGCCGGCCCCTGCATCGGCCACGTCTCGCCCGAAGCCTATGACGGCGGCCCGCTTGCCGCGGTCCGGGACGGCGACGAGATCGAGATTGACATTCCTCAGCGCAAGCTCGAGGTGAAAATCAGCGAGAGCGAGATCAAAAAGCGGCTGCAAGGGTTCAAGCCGCTCGAGCGCGAGGTGCCGGCGGGCTATCTCCGCCGCTACCGCCGGATGGTGAGCAGCGCGGCCAAGGGGGCCGTTTTGGATTGAACCCACCCTTGGCGCAGACGCCAAGGATGGGCTACAAGACGGATGAAAGTCTATTTTATTGGCCAGAGCACGTTTCGGATCACGCTGCAAGACGGCACCGTGCTCCTCACCGACCCCTGGTTCGCGGGCCGGGGATTCTGGCGCGCGGTGCCGCCGGCTTGTTCGCCTGGAGAACTCGGCCGGGTGGATTTCATCCTGGCCTCGCACAACCACCTCGATCATATTGACCGGCCCAGCCTGGCGCTGGCGCAAGAGCAGGGCGCGACCGTGGTCGGCTCCGAGCGGGCGGTCAAACGCGCGGCCAAGGCCGGGGTGAAGAATGCCGTAGCGCTCCGGCCGGGGGAGGAAAAAAGTTTTGCCGGCTTCACGGTGAAGGCGACCCCCGCGTTTCATCCTTTGGCCATAGATGCGATCGGCTTTCTGATCCGGACCGAAGGCCGGCAGATTTATTTTTGCGGGGACACGCGGTTTGATCCGCGGCTGGTCCAGTTCCTCCAAGGGAGCGGGAAAATTGACCTGGCCTTTTTGCAGATCGCCTGCGCGGTCTATTTCGGCAAGGACGACGGCTTGCGGTTGGAAACCGCGGCGGAGCTGGCCCAAGCATTTTCGCCGCTGGTGGTCGTGCCCATGCATTATCATGGCCGCTTCAAGGTCAAGGTGGACCCGGAGCGGCTAAGAGAACTGCTGGAAGGAACCGGGATCGAGACGCTGGTGATCGGGCTGGGCGAGGAAAAGGAGTTGGCATAGTGCGAAAGAGGCAAAGCGTTATCTTGATGGTAATGATCTGGGCGGGCTTTGGCCTCCAAGCCGCGCGGACCGCGGATCAAAGACTCGGGCCGGTCGTTCCCACCGTTTTTCTGGCCGAGCAGGAGGGTCAACTCCACCAGCTCGTGATGCTCACGTTGCCGAAAGGACTGCAAGGCGAGTTTGTGGCAAGGGCAAAACAAGGTGAGATGGAAACCGAATCCAAGTTTTCCCTGGCCGCTCCGCAAGCGGCGGTCCCGATCCTGGTGCCGGCTTGCCCGGCCAAGAGCTGCCCCGCCCGCATCACGCTCCAGGATGGATCCGGCCGGGAGATCGCCGGCACCGAGTTCGAGCTTGCTTATCAGCGCCGGTGGAAGGTTTATCTCGCGCCCTTCTCCCACATTGACGTGGGCTTCACCAATTCCCAGCGCAAGATCCTGGCCCAGAACCTGGACAACCTGCGTGCGGCTTTGCAGTTGATCGAGCAGACCCGCGATTACCCCGAAGGCGCGCGCTTCAAGTTTTTCACCGAGGTGAGCTGGCCGACTTCCGAGTTCCTTTACTCCGAAGCGACGACCGCGCAAGAAAAAGAGAAGATG
>MGQK01000120.1:7740-7922 GCA_001797815.1 Deltaproteobacteria bacterium RBG_13_61_14
CTGAAGAGCGGCGAGATCGAGGTCGGCGGGTTCCTGATCTCGCACCAGAACAAGTTCCTGCCCGCGGAGGCGCTGTTCCGGTCCGCCGACTGGGCGCTCAAGATCAACCGCGACTACGGCGTCCCCATCCGCACCGCCTGCATCAACGACGTGATGGACCTCTCGTCCATTGTCAAGCCGCT
>MGQK01000121.1:0-24128 GCA_001797815.1 Deltaproteobacteria bacterium RBG_13_61_14
AAGAGGGTTTCTCAATTTATTCCTCACAACATTTATCACAAGTAATATTACCAATTGAACAAGAACCAGCGCATCCAGTAATGGCTCCAAATATGTAAGATCCACAAGTAGCTGCTAAATATGGAGTTGCATACATGGAATTCGGGGGACACCATACTTAAATCGGGAAATTAAGCTGCTGCCCCTTTGGGGTCGGGTTGCTTTTAAAAATCAGAAAAGAGAAGAAGTCCGCCCCTCCAGTCACAGACGCCATTATACAGACCCGCGATCCCTACCCATTCGTTGCAGCCGCCGCTGACCGAAGATGAATCGGCGGTGGCTTGATTGGTGGATCCCCCGCTGACGCTGGCATAACTGCCGCTGGCAATGTTGACCTGGCCCCCGCTGACCGTGGAATGCTGTCCGTTCGTATGGTCTGCCCCATCCCCGGCTATATTAGCCCGGCCGCCCAAAATCGCGGAATAATTGGCATAGGCCACATTGCCATCCGCGATAGCGCCGCCGCCGCCGCCGACCACTGAGGAGTATTGGCCGCTGGCAGTATTATATCGGCCCCCGCTGACGCTGGAATAGAGGAGGCTGGCGGTGTTGTTAGCGCCCCCGCTGATGCTGGAACCATAGCCGTTGGCGGTGTTGCTCTCCCCGCCGCTGACGCTGGCAAACAAAGCGTTGGCAGTGTTGAGCATTCCTCCGGTGACGCTGGAATAGGAACTGAAGATGTTGTTATGGTAACCGGCCACCAGGCCGCCGACCGCGGAATAACTATGACCGGGGCCGATTACCACATTGTGCGAGCCGATGCGGATGTCGCTGGAGTCCTCGTTATAACCCACAATCAGGTTGCCCAGGCTGTTGATGGTAGCAGTATCGTCAAGGCCGTTCCGCACATGGACGTTGACGCGGGTGAAGATAAAGTCGGTGACCGTGGACCCGCTCAGGGTGACACTGACCGGCTGCAGCTTGGTCTCCAGCGGCGTCACCCGGTTTCCGAGCGCCGTGTCCGCCGATTCCCGAGTCGCGGTCTCATTGGTGATGTTCGTGGTATTCGTCGCGATGTTGACGGCATTCGCGGCAATATTCGTGGTGTGGGTCGCGATGTTTCCTTCCGCCGCGGTCATCCGGCCTTCGAGCGCGCTCAGGTCCAGGTCGCTTTGATTGGACTGGTTGTCCAACTGCTGCTGCAAGCCGGCCACCAGCTCTTGCAAGTCCGCCACCTGGCCTTGCAATGCCAGGATCTGATCCTCCGGGCTGGGCGCAAAGCCCGTGCTCACCGGGCTTGAACCGCCTCCTCCTCCTCCACTCCCGGAATTATCACAGGTCTCGCCCATCAAGAAAAAAATCGAGACCAGCACCAACCCTAAAACCATTTTCGACTTCATCATTGCTCCTCCTTTGAGCCCTTGAAATGCCATTAATAATAAAAAACCTTACCTTCCCAGAGATAACAGGATTCTAACAAAAGCCCTAAAAATTAACAAGGACCACTAGAGCAGATTGGCCCGAAGGGAGGTCTTGGCCCGGCTCAAGTCATGATGCAACCAAGGCAAAAAAGGCCGGCCGGAAAACCCGAACGGCCCTTTTGGAGATAGTGAAAATCTTGGGCCCTTCCTCATGGTGGCCGATGTTGATTATTCGCGGTGGTGGTCAGGTTTTCTCCGCCGCTGACAGTGGAACAAGCGAAGCTGGCGGAGTTGGTAAATCCCCCGCTGACGGTAGCAGCCCACTCGCTGGCGCTGTTGTGGGATCCCCCGCTGACGCTGGAATAAACCCCGCTGGTCAAGCCGTAAAATCCTCCGCTGATGCTGGACCACTGGGCGCCGGCAATGCCGAATGCGCCGCCGCTGACGCTGGAATATTGACCGGAGATGTTGTTATCATAACCCGCCACCAGGCCGCCATAGGATGAATAACTATGATAAGGGCCAACCACTAAATTGTGCGAGCCGGTGCGGGCGTCGCCTAAGTCCTCGTTGTAGCCGATGATCAGGTTGCCCAGGCTGTTGGTGGAGTCGGTCTGGCCAAGGCCGTTTCGCACATGGACATTGACCCCGCTGAAGATGAAGTTCGTGCCCGATAGGGTCACCGGCGCCAGCTTGGTCTCCAGCGGCGTCACCCGGTTTCCGAGCGCGGTGTCGGCCGTCGCCCGGGCCGAGGCCTCATTGGTGATATTCGTGGCGTTGGTCGCAATGTTGGCCTGGTTGGTGGCGATATCGGCCATGTTGGCGGCAATATCCGAGGTATTGGTCGCGATGTTGGTCGAGTTGGCGCCAATATCCGCGGAGTTGACCGCGAGGTTATTCTCGTTCGTAGTCACCCGGGCTTCCAGCGCGGTCAGGTCCGTGTCGCTTTGAGTGGCCAGGCCGTCCAGTTGCGTTTGCAAGGCCGCGACCAGCGCTTGCAGGTCCGCCACCTGGGCCTGAAGCGCCTGGATCTGTTGCTCCGGAGTTTTCGCCGGCGCCATCCCCACCGGGCTGGAACCTCCGCCGCCGCCTCCGGAAGATTCACAGGTCTGGCCCATCAAGAAAAAGATCGAGACCAGCGCCAAGCCGATGACCATTTTTGACTTCATCGTCTGCCTCCTTTGATTATCAGTGCATTGCCAGAAAAACCCTCTCCCGAGCTATAAACACCTGCACCCTAGCAAAGGCCGCTGCGATTTGCAAGGTTGGCAGGGAGATGAAGGGATCAGACGCGCCAGGCTGGATTTACTATCTTCGGACCAGCCGGTGGAGCGGACTGGGCAAAAAAAGGCCGGCCGGATTTCCGAGCGGCCTGTCAAGAAGTTATGGTTTCAATCAATCTCCGGGGACAGGTTGATTCTTTGCGCAAGCGGTTAGACCAACCCCCTCACTAAAGAGGAGTCGGAAGATGTCTAGAAATCAGTCCAGTAGAACCATCCCCCTCTCCAGTCATAATCGCCGTTGATTAGGGCGGTATCCCCGAGCCATTGGCCGGAGCCTCCGCTGATCGTAGCCCAATCCGAGGTGGATTGATTGTGTTGGCCCCCGCTGACGCTGGAAGCTCCACCACTGGCGGTGTTGCTTTCTCCCCCGCTGACGCTTGAACATCCACCGCTGGCAGTCTTATTTAAGCCCCCGCTGACGCTGGAATAAGGGCCGATGGCGTAGCTAATATATCCTCCGCTGACGCTGCAATATTCTGGGCTAGCGGTGTTGGCAAGCCACTGGCCCAAAGGCCTGGGGTCGGATTAGTAATCAGACCACAGCAGATCTCCGCCCTCCCAGTCGTGATCGCCGTTAAACAGGCCCCAATCGCCTACCCATCCATCCGCGCCGCCGCTGATTGAGGACCAATCCGAGGTGGCCTGATTGTTTTGGCCCCCGCTGACGCTGGCATAATAATCGCTGGCAGTGTTGTTTTCTCCCCCGCTGACGCTGGACCAATTGCCGCTGGCGGTGTTGATCCTTCCCCCGCTGACGCTGGAAGAAGTGCCGCTGGCGAGGTTGTATACTCCCCCGCTGACGCTGGACCAATTGCCGCTGGCGGTGTTGGCCTCTCCCCCGCTGACGCTGGACGTCCCGCCGCTGGCGGTGTTGTATCCTCCCCCGCTGACGCTGGAATACAAGCCGCTGGCGGTGTTGGCCCCTCCGCCGCTGACGCTGGACTCCTCGCTGCTGGCGGTGTTGTATCCTCCCCCGCTGACGCTGGAAGAAAGGCCGCTGGCGAGGTTGTATACTCCCCCGCTGACGCTGGAATACCAGCCGCTGGCGGTGTTGCTATGTCCCCCGCTGACGCTGGCATAAATGCCGGAGATGTTGTTATCGTAACCCGCGATCAGGCCGCTGTAAGAAGAATAACTATGACCGGGGCCGATCACCAGGTTGTGCGAGCCAGTGCGGGTGTCGCCGTCAACATCCTCATTGTAGCCGATGATCAGGTTGCCCAGGGAGTTGGTGGTATCTGTAGCGCCAAGGCCGTTCCTCACATGAACATTGACTCCGGTGAAGATGAAGTCAGTGCCGGAAACGCTGACATTGGCCAACTTGGTCTCCAGCGGCGTCACCCGGTTTCCGAGCGCGGTATCTGCAGATTCCCGGGTCAAGGCCTCATTGCTGAGGTTGGTGGCGTTGGCCGCGATATTGCCGGTGTTGGTGGAGATATCAGAAGCATTAATGCCAATGTCCACCGCGTTCGCCGAGATGTTATTCTCGTTGGTCGTCACCCGTCCTTCCAGCGCGGTCAGGTCCGAGCCGCTTTGAGTGGCCAAGCCGTCCAGTTGCGTTTGCAAGACCGCGACCAGCTCTTGGAGGTCCGCCACCTGGGCCTGCAACGCCCGGATCTGCTGCTCCGGGCTGGGCGGAAATCCCGTGGTCACCGGGCTTTGACCGCCTCCTCCTCCTGATCCTCCGCCGCCGGAAGAATCACAGGTCTCGCCCATCAAGAAAAAGATCGAGCCCAGAACCAAGCCGAAAACCATTTTAGACTTTTTCATCCGCCCTCCTTAGTCCTCTGGCGCCATTATAAAGATAACCAACCTTTGCTTAGCCAGATATTGAAGGATTCTAACAAAGGTCCTTGAAATTTACAATGGGAGCGAGGTCAGAGCTTCAGTTTACACATAAGGCAGTGAACAGTAAGCAGTTCCTGGTTCCTGGTTTCTGGTTCCTGGTTCACGGTGCCGGGTTCCTGGTTCGACCTCAGGTTTTGGACAAGAAAATCTGCGGAATCTGTGGAAAAGAGGTTTCACGCCAAGGCGCAAAGGAGCAAAGGGAAAAGAGGGAATCAGTTCAAGTTCACGTTCAAGTTCAAGGGGATTAACCCTGCCACCCTTGCACCCTGCCACCTTTTCCGTTGCGGAAAAGATCATGTCGTAGTAAGTGCGAATGGTGTCCTGGTAAGGGCGGATGGTGTTTTTATGGGTGCGGAAGGCGTCTGGATAAGGGAGAATCGTGTCGTAGTAAGGACGATTCGGACAGGTGACGGGTCGTTATGGGGGCCCAATTTGGCACCCATTTCGAGATCGCACTCAAGATGACCTTGAGGGAAAATATTTTTGGGAATTTTGCAAGAATTTCCAAGAAGTTGTGCGCGGCTGAGGTCAGTCGCGCCCCTATCCGTGCTCTCGGCCAAATAAATCAAAAAAGCCATTATAAATCGCCAGGTTAGCATCTCGAACCATCGTTTCATTTCAGCCTTCACTCTTCACCTTTCATCCTTCACTCTTCATCCTTCCCCATTATTGTAAGTTTGTTGCAGTTTTTAAGGAATTGGGGATTGCAGATTTAAGATTTTGGATTGGGCGGTCCTTGGCAAATCCGAAATCCGCAATCCAAAATCAAAAATTGAACGCTTGGCCTCCTGCCTCTTGCCATCCCGCCAAGACTCGGGACAGGCTTTGAGGGCCTGTAGCCCAAACAATAATTGCCTTCCCGATGTAGGGGCGCGGCTTGCCGCGCCCAATCAAATTGCGCAGATGGGCAGGGCAAGCCCTGCCCCTACCAACCGAAAAACGATACCAACTGGTTTGGGCCCATTTCAATGAGGAAGGTCTTGAGCCTCCCTGCCAATCGTGGTAGGCTCTGGAAACTTAAGGTAAGGTTTCGCCATGCCTTGTATCAACCATCCCCAGCGCGCCGAAGACTGGTATTGTCCGCAATGTAGCGTGGGCTTTTGCGCGGATTGTGTGGACGTCAAGATGTTCGGCCACGTCAAGGTGGAGGTCTGCCCGAAGTGCCGGGATAAAGTCCTGTCCGTGGCCCAATACCAGCCGCCGGCGCCTTTCTGGAACCGGCTGCCGGAGATCTTCCAATATCCCTTCCAGGACGACGGCTGGATGCGGATTATGGTGATCGGGTTCGTCGCGGTGGTGCTGCTGGGGCTGGCCCAGATCGGGATGATGATGGGCGGGATCATCGGCCTGATGGGCGCGATGGGCCTGCGGATCATCTATTCCGGCCTGGTCATCTCCTATTTTTACCTGGTCATTTCTAAATCCGAGGCCGGGAATCTCAAACCCCCGGAGTGGGCCTCCATTTCCGGGATCAACGACCTGACCTGGCCCACCATCCAGTTCATGCTCACCACCCTGGTGGTCTTCATGCCCGTGGTCGTCTTCCTGTTCATCCTCCTCGGCGTCAGCGGATTTGATCTGGAAACCTTTGCCGCCATGCTGAAAAGCCCGGCCGTCCTCGCGGTCCTGGGCCTGCTCGGCCTGGTCGGGCTCGCCATTTTGCCCATGGGCCTGCTCTTGCTCGGCGTGTTCCGCAGCGTGATGAACGCCTGGAACCCGGTCATCATCTTCGGCCAGATCATGAAGATCCCCAAGGAATACCTGGCCGCCCTGGGTTTCATGATCATCCTGGAGACCGCCTCCGTGATCGTCTGGATCGCGCTTCGCTTCATGGACCTGGCCCTGGGCGGCGGCTTTTTCGCGGGGGTCATCAAGTATTTCATCAACAGCACGGTGGACTTCTACTTCCTGATCGTGGCCGGCCACGTGCTCGGCTACCTGGCTTACCAATGCCGGTTCCAGCTCGGCTGGTGGCACGATACCCGGGAGCCCCGCCCGGCGGCACCGGCGCCCGTGGCCCCGGAGCCGCAGGTTCATCCCGACCTGTTTGAAGGTTTCCGTTCGCTCAAGGGGCGCGCCTTCGAGCGGGCGGAGATGAGCTTCCAATCGGTGCTCAAAGACGAGCCGGACAACCCCGAGGCGGCGCGGGGCCTCTTCGACCTGGCCCGGGAACGGGGCGACGAGTCCGGGGCCGCTTTTTGGGGGAATAAATTCCTCAACTTGAGCCTGCGCCGGGGAGACGTCGCCGGCGCGCACACGACTTTCCAGGAAATCCGCAACGCCTTTCCGGCGCTGGCCCTCGACCCCCGGATCATGATCGCCCTGGCCAAAGGGCTGCGGGAAAAAGAGAATTATTACGAAGCCGCCACCGTGCTCCGCCAGTTCGCGGTCAGTTACCCCGATGATTCCCGCGCGCCCAAGGCCCTGTATCAATGCGGCGAGATCCTGCTCAAGCAGGCGAACCAGCCGGAGAACGCGCGCAAAATCCTGGAGTATCTCCTGCAACGCTACCCTTCCACCGAGCTGGTCCCCCATGTGCAAAACTTGCTCAAACAAATCCCAGCTCCCTAGGCCCCGGCCATGTCCAGCCTGATTGATTTAATTAACCTGCTCCTCCTCTTCCTCCTCCCCCTCGGCCACGAGAAGCTCCGCCAACGCATCCCCAAAATCACCCTCGGCCTGATCATCATCAATACGGTCATTTACTTCACCTCCTTCAGCCTGCAACTTTTCCAAATCGTGCCCCTGATCGGGCCGGAGATGGAACTGGCTAAATACGAGGCTCCCCTGGTCAGGATCTGGGCCGAAAAGCAGGACAAAGAAGATCCGGAAAAAGCGCTCGAAAAAATGTCGCCCCGGGATCGCGCAAAATGGGAGTGCGAGTTCCATCGCGCCCTCGAGGCCGGCGAGGTGGTGCCCCAGGACAGTGAAGAATACCTGGAATGGCATCAGGCCCGCCTCAAGTTCCTGGACAAGCGCGACCGGATGATGTGGTTCCGCTTCGGCTTCCGGCCCGCGGCTCCCGACCTGGTCGCCTCCTTCACCTCCATGTTCCTGCACGGGAGCTTCTGGCACCTGTTCTGGAACATGTATTACCTGTGGCTGGTCGGCTGTAATTTGGAAAACGTCTGGAGCCGAAAATACTTCCTGGCCCTTTACCTGGCCGGCGGGCTGGCCGCCGACCTGGCCGACTACCTGGTCCGCTCCGGCGGCTGCTGGGCGGATATGCCCGGCATCGGCGCCTCCGGGGCCATCTCCGCGGTGATGGGCGCTTTCCTGATCCGCTTCTGGAATACCCGGCTCCGCTTCCTCTTCATCACCCGCGTCTTTTCGCTCCCGGTCTGGCTGCCCCTCGGCGCCTGGTTCGCCCGCCAGCTTTATTACGGCCTCTATTATTTCAATGAAAACGCGAGCACCAATTTCTGGGCCCACATCGGCGGCTTTGCCTTCGGCATGGCGGTGGCCGCGGGCTTCAGCTATTTCCAGGTCGAGCAGCGGGTAATTGCCAAAGAGCTTCGTCACCAGGACGAGCGGGACTGGCAAAAGTCCGAGGCCGCCCGGGCCGCGGCCAAGGAAGCGGATCGGCCCCAGGACCTGGTGCGGGGCATCGAGGCGCGCAAGGTGGGCTGGCTGGACGAAGCCCGGGAACACCTGCTGCGGGCGGCCACGGATTTTCCGCTTAACCTGGATGTGCATTTTGAGCTGCAACAGGTGTTGCAGCGGATGGGCCGGGTGGAGGAAGCCAATGCGCACCAGGGGGTGATCATCGGCGCGCTTCTGGATCTGGGGCATACGGAGGACGCGCTGGCGCGCTACCGCCTGCTCCAGCAGGTGGCCCCGGAGGCAACGGCGCCGGGCCGCAATCAATACCGCCTGGCCCGGCTCCTGGAAGAGCGCCGGGAGTGGCTGGCCGCAGCCCAGGCCTATCGCGCTTTTGCCGCCAAGGAGCCGGAAGACGAGCTGGCTCCCAAGGCGCTTTACTCGGCCGGAGTTTTGCTCTTAAATAAACTAAAGCAGCCGGAACCGGCCTCTGCCATGTTCGATTACCTGCAGCGGCGTTATCCCGGGCACGCGATCCAGGAGCACGTGCAATCGGCGCTGGAAGCCATCCGGACCCACCAAGGAAAGAAGGAACCATGAGAACCGCCATTTCAGGATTGCTCTTCCTCGGCCTGTTTTTCTCCGGCTGTTCCCGGATGCCGAGCACTCCCGAGCAAGCCGTCGCCCGGGTGGATGCGCGGATTTACTATCCGCAGCGGGAAGGGATCCATGACTTGACGGCCGCGGTCCGCTGCCCGCACCTGGACGAGCATTTTCAGAAAAAAGCCGAAGAAAGCGCGGACGCGGCCCTGTATCTCCTGGAGATGCTTCCCCTGCAAATCCGCTTTGTCTGGGACGTAAAGGAGGGCGGCCGCTACGAATACCTGAGCGTGCCGGAGAGCGAGAAAGAGCTCCGCGCTTTTCTGGACAAGGCGTTCGGCGGCACCGAGATCCTGGTGGTCCCTCCCACCGAGGAGGAGAACTTCCAACCCTTCAACGTCGGTTTCGGACCCTGGGAAGACAAGTATCGGCTGATCGGGATCAACAAGGATTCCCAATCGGACTTTACCAAGTATGCGGTGATTGTGGACAAGACCTTCAAGATCGTGAGCAAACAATATTACAGCCGGGACTTTGTCTCGACCACGGTCCCGAGCTATCGGGAGGAAGGCCATCACCTGCTGCTCACCGACCTGATCACCCTGCAGAAAGGGACCACGCTTGAGCAACAAGTCGTCTCCGAAGTGCACCTCCGATATCAGCAGGTCCAGGGCTGCTGGTTGGTGCAGAGCCTGGAGTATGTCTTCAAGGAAAGAAGCAAAGAGGGTGACAAAACTTTCCGCGGTCCGTTGACCATCAACTTTTCCGATTACCGGATCAATGAAACAGGAGGGGAAAAATGAAGAAATTTATCGGGATCCTGGTTACCGCGCTCGCGCTCGGGCAGAGCGCCTGCCAGCCCACGACTAAGGTCAAGGTATCGGAGGAAGTCCGGGCGGTGCATGACCCGGCCATCGCCATGGACTTCCACAGCGATACCTTGATGTATGTCCGCACGTTGCATTATGATTACGGGAAGCGCCATCACCTGCGGCCTTATTTCTGGGATCCCTTGCTGACCCAGGTGGATATCCCCCGCGCTCAAGAAGGCGGGCTGGACGCCATCTTCCTGGGCTTTGTCATCCACCCGCTGACCGAAAAGTCCGGCCATTGCTACCCCGACGTGCTTGCCATGTTCGACACCCTGGACCGGGTGCTGAAGCAGAATCCGAAGACCGCGGCCCTGGCCCGCACCGCGGACGACATCGAGCGGATTTCCGGGGAAGGCAAGATCGCGCTCCTGGTCGGGCTGGAAGGCGGCCACATGCTCGATGACAGCCTGGATCACCTGCGCGAATACCGGCAGCGCGGGGCCGCCTACCTGGGCATCGTCCATCAGCATTCGATTGCCTGGGCCGGCTCGGACCAGAACCCCGCGGATAAAGACATCGGGCTCGGCGATTTCGGCCGCGAAGTGGTGCAAGAGTGCAACCGCCTGGGCATCATGGTGGATACCTCCCACGCCAACGAGAAGACTTTCTGGGATATCCTGGCCGCGGCGAAAGCGCCGGTGATAAATACCCACACCGCTTGTTATGCTCTCCGGCCTCACCACCGCAACCTCAACGACGACCAGCTCCGCGCCATCGCCCAGACCGGCGGGATCATCGGGATCATTTACTACCCCGCTTATCTACGCAGCGGGCTGACCGGAACGATTGACGAGGTAATCGCCCATATTGACCACGCGGTGAAAGTGGCCGGGGTTGACCACGTGGGACTGGGTTCGGACTGGGACGGCTTCGTCTCCATGCCCAAGGGGCTCCGCGATGCCTCCCAGCTTCCCAACCTGACCGCCAAGCTGATGGCCCGCGGCTATTCCACGGAGGACATCCACCAGATCCTGGGCGGCAACATGCTCCGGGTGATGCGCGAAGTGGAGGCCCGGGCCAAAGAGCTAGGCGGGACATGATTGTCTTCGCTGCCCTGGCTCTGTTGGCGGCCACACCGCTTGCCTTTGAGCAGGAGTGCCACACCCAGGGCATGAAGCTCAGGGGCGAGACCTTGTTCGTGAGCTGTGTGGACAAGTCCGGCCATCGGGCCCGGCTCTTGCGGATGACCTGGCCGGAGGGAGCGCTCGCCGCCAGGGAACCCGAAGCGGTGGACCTGACCGAAGGACCCCGCTACCACCCTTCCGGCCTGGACTACGATGGACAATGCCTCTGGGTGGCGGCGGCGGAATACCGTCCGCATTCGAGCGCGCGCGTGCTTTGCCTCGATCCCGAGACGCTTAAGCCCCGGTCCTCCTTCGAGGTCTCCGACCACATCGGCGCCCTGGCCGCGCCGGGCGACCGGGTGGTGGGCTTTAACTGGGACGCCCGCGATATCTACTTGTGGGATTCCAGCGGCCGCGAGCTGGGTCGCGGTAAAAGCCCCTTCGGAGCGGCCTACCAGGATTGCAAGGCGCTGGACGCGAAGACCATTGCCTGCAGCGGGATCCAGAGCCGGGGCAAGTTCCTTTTCCGCCGGGGGGTGCTGGACCGGATCGAGGTGGACCCCGACTCGGTCCCGGGCTTCCGCCGGCTCGAGCGCCAGGTGATCCGCGAGCGCAGTCCGGCCGGGCACCTGCTCACCCGGGAAGCGATGGACATTTTCCTCGAGACGGTATATTTTATCCCCGATGATTCACCCGGGGCTGAAGTGTATTCCCGGCCATCCCCATTCCACAGGAGGTGACTTCTCATGGCTGTCGAACGGATCACCCGGATTACCGCCACCTCGCCGAAGAGTTTCGAGCATGCCCTCGACGAGGGCCTGAAGCGGGCCAACAAGACCCTGCGCGGCCTCACCCGCATTGACATCCTCAGCCACGCGGTGAGGCTTGAGCAGGGCAAGATCAAGGAATACGAGGTCACCCTCGACATCACGTTCGTGCTTGAATAACCCACGGGGTAGCCGCATTGGCTCTCCTTTTCGGGGAGCAGGAAGCCCCAAGCTTACCAGTCTGATTGGTGCTCCGGGCCACTGCCGTCTTGCGCGCCACGGGCTTATCGCTTGAATTCCTTGCAAAAACCCTTATGATAAGGGGCGAGCAAGGCCCATGAGTACGTTGGCCCACCCGCCTCCCCTGGAGGTAGAACTTGAAGCGATCGTCCGCCAGCGCCAGGAATGGCTGGATCGGCTCAAGCTGGACTTCAAGGAAGAGATGCTGTTTGAGCTGGAGATTCTGCTCAAGGGGCTCGACCGTTTCTTCAACATCCAGAACCTGCCCATTGCCAACATGGAACAGGTGGTCAGCTTCAACTTCTTGAGCGAGCTGGAGATCGTCCAGGGCTTCGTGGACCGGGTCACCCGCCTGGCCCAGCGGCTCCTGGAAGACAGCCACCGCCACGACTACCAGTTCCGCCGCTACGTGGAGGCCCAACTGCTCGATGACCTGGCCCGCAACCGCTGGCGGGAAGTGAGCCTGAGACAGGACCGGCCCGAAGACAGCCTGTTCCTGCTCTATTCCAGTTTCCTCAACCTGCGCGAGATCGTGCACGGGCTGATCCAGCTCAAGCGCGTCCCCTATTCGCTCTTTTACAACCTCGGCTCTTTAATCAGCCGCGAGGTCGCCTCCAACCGCTTTTTCAGCCCGGTGGGCGAGGTCATGTTCCGGCCCGAATACGACCGGATCGGCAACCGCCTCATCTCCCGGATCGTCAAAGCCATCTCCGATCCCGAACTGCAAAAAGGCTTCAGCGTGGTGCTCCTCGCCTTTTACCGGCTGCTCCACTACCTCCATTTCATTGACCCCCAAACCGACCAGCCGGAAACCTTGAAGAGCTCGCTGCTCTTTTTCGCCCTGATCGCCTCGGAAGCCCGGCACCTCACCGAATTCATGGAGCGCAATCTGGCCCAGAACCTGAAGCGGAACCCCCATCCCCGGACCCCCGAGTTCCTCGGGCTGGCGGATTCCCTCGCCTTCCAGATCGGTATGGAGATGAAAAAGATCTACCAGACCGAGCTGCAAAAGACCGCTCAGCCCGCGGATCCCGATGCCCTGCGCACCGCCATCGAGAACAGCCACGGGGTCCTGCAGAACTTTTTCCAGCAGAGCATCGTCCTGCTCGTCCGCCTGTTCGCGCCGGAATTGCAGGGCGAGGATATCTTCACCTCTTTTGTCTCCAAGCGCCAGCAGTCGTTGAAGATCCGGGAGGACCTCTGGGTGTTCCGCGCCTTGATGGACAAGTTCGAGGAAATCACCGAGACCTCCATCCAGGGCGCTACCCTCTCCACCTACATCAAGTATCTCCACCTGCAGAAGACCTTCATCCGCTACCTGGAGCGGGAGACCCTGCCCCTGCTCCGTTACGGCGACTTGATCGAGTTCCGGAAATATTTTGACTTTATCCAATCGCTTTCCCCTGACGACCTCCACCTCATGGACCGGCTCGACCGCTTCAAGATGGAGTCCAAGTTCTTCAAGATCTTCGTGGAGACCACTCTCGGCCACCTCGGCAACCGGGCCGAGCTGCAAGACCTGCCCCTGGACGAGAAGACGGCGGAGATGCGGCTCAAGCGCTTCATTACCCGCGAGATCGCCGTCCACCGATAAGGAAGGAGTAACCATGACTCGGGAAGAACAGTTGCAGTTGCTTCAGGCCAAACACGCCGAGGCCGAACTGGCCGGCGGCGAAGACCGGATCAAAAAGCAGCACGAACAAGGCAAGCTGACCGCGCGCGAGCGCGCCCAGCGCTTATGCGACCCCGGCAGCTTTGTCGAGACCGACAAGTTCGTGGTGCACCGGTGCACCGACTTCGACATGGACAAGAAGAGGTTCCTGAGCGACGGCGTGGTCACCGGCTACGGCTTGATCCACGGCCGGCCGGTCTATCTCTTCTCCCAGGACTTCACCGTGTTCGGCGGCTCGCTCTCCGGCATGTTCGCCAAAAAGGTCTGCAAGATCATGGACCTCGCCACCAAGACCGGCTGCCCGGTGATCGGGCTCAACGACTCCGGCGGCGCCCGCATCCAGGAAGGAGTCGAAAGCCTGGCCGGCTACGCCGATATCTTCCTGCGCAACACCCTCTTCTCCGGGGTGGTCCCCCAGATCTCCGCGATCATGGGGCCTTGCGCCGGCGGCGCGGTCTATTCGCCGGCCATTACCGACTTCATCTTCATGGTGCGCAAGAGCTCCTACATGTACATCACCGGGCCGGAAGTGATCAAGACCGTGACCCGCGAGGAGATCAGCCACGAAGACCTGGGCGGCGCCGACTCTCACGCCACCCGCTCCGGGGTCTGCCACTTCGTGGCCGAGAACGACGAGAACTGCTTGGAGTTGATCCGCCAGCTGATGGAGTTCATCCCCCAGAACAACACCGAAGACCCGCCTTTCAAGCCCACCGCGGATCCGGCCGACCGGCGGGAGGAATCGCTCAAGACCGTGGTGCCGGACAACCCCAACAAGGGCTACGACATCAAGGACGTCATCACCGCCGTGGTGGACGACGGTCACTTTTTCGAGGTGCACCAGGGCTACGCCCGCAACCTGGTGGTGGGCTTCGCCCACCTCGGCGGCTACTCGGTGGGCATCGTCGCCAACCAGCCGGCCTGGCAGGCCGGCGCGCTCGACACCGAAGCGAGCAAGAAGGGCGCCCGCTTTGTCCGCTTCTGCGACTGCTTCAACATCCCGATCATTACCTTTGTGGACGTGCCCGGGTTCCTGCCCGGATCGGCCCAGGAGTACGCCGGCATCATCCTCCACGGCGCCAAGCTCCTCTACGCCTTCTGCGAGGCCACCATCCCCAAGATCACAGTCATCACCCGCAAAGCCTATGGCGGGGCCTACGACGTGATGAGTTCCAAGCACATCCGGGGCGACCTCAACTACGCCTTCTCCACCGCCGAGATCGCGGTGATGGGACCGGAGGGCGCGGTCAACATCATCTTCCGGAACGAACTCAAGGAAGCGGCGGACAAGGCCGCGACCAAGGAGAAGCTGGTGGCCGATTACCGGGCCAAGTTTGCCAGCCCCTACAAGGCGGCGGAACTGGGTTACATTGACGAGGTGATCCTGCCCGAGGACACCCGGCCCAAGCTGATCGCGGGCCTCAAGCTCCTCCAAAACAAGCGCGACCAGAACCCGCCCAAGAAGCACGGGAACATTCCGCTCTAAGCGCCGCGGCCCGAGCGGCCCGGAAGGAGACGACCATGCCGAGCTATTGGGGAAAAATCGCCAGGGTCAACCTGACCACGGGCAAGGTGGATCACCTCTCCGTGGAGGAAGGCATGGTGCGTGCGCTCTTGGGTGGGGTCGGGATCGGGAGTCAGATTTACCTCGACCATTACGACCTGGCCGCGGATCCCTTCTCTCCCGAAAACCCTCTCATGTTCCTGGCCGGACCCTTGAACGGCACGAATCTCCCCGGCTCGGGCCGCTTCACGGTCTGCGCCCGCTCGCCGCTCACCGGCATCTGGGGATTCGGCAACTGCGGCGGCCGGTTCGGGCCGGAGCTGAAATGGACCGGCCTGGACGGAATCATCATCGAGGGCCAAGCTTCCCAGCCGGTTTACCTTTACGTGGATCAGGATCAGATCCGGATCGAGGACGCCCGCGAGCTCTGGGGCCGGACCACCTGGGAGACCGAGGCCCGGCTCCAGGAGAAATACCGCGCGGGCCGCAAAGTGCAGGTCTGCTCGATCGGCCCGGCCGGAGAGAACCGCGTGCGCTTCGCCGCCATTGCCCACGATCGCGGGGACTTTATCGGCCGCTGCGGCCTGGGCGCGGTCACGGGTTCCAAGAACCTCAAGGCCGTGGCGGTGCGGGGGACGAAGAAAGTGGAGCCGGCGAAGCCCGAGGAAAGCAAAGCCGCCGGCGAGCAGGTGCGGGAGGAGCTGAAAAAGGCGATAGTGGCCAACAGCCTGAAAGCCATGGGGACCAACGTGGGCCTGGCCTTCGGGCTGCACACCGGTGACGTGCCCATCAAGAACTGGAGCTTGGGCTTGGACCCTCAGGCCGCCGACACCATCGGCGCCAAGCCTTATACCGAAAAATATCTCACCCGTGGCTCGGCTTGTTACGCCTGCCCCATCGCCTGCAAGCGCAACGTCGCGGTCAAGGAAGGGAAATACCAGACCGGGGAAGTGCCGGGCCCGGAATACGAGACCGTGGCCAACTTCGGCACCATGCTGATGAACCATGATCTCGAAGCCGTCATCCGGGTGAACACCCTCTGCAATCAACTGGGCCTGGACACCGTCTCCTGCGGAGCTTCCCTCGCCTTGGCCATGGACCTGTGGGAGAACGAGATCATCGGCGTGAAAGACACCGGCGGGCTCAAGCTCGAGTGGGGCAACATCGAAGCGGTGCTCGAACTCTTGCCCCAAATCGCCCGACGTCAGGGCTTCGGCGGGCTTTTGGCCGAAGGCTCGGAACGGATGGCCAGGCATTTTGGATCCGAGGCGGGAAAATATCTCACCACGGTCAAGGGCCTGGAGGCGCCGGCCCACGACCCGCGCGCCTTCCACGGCCTCGGCATCCTTTACGCCATGTCGCCCCGCGGCGCCTGCCACATCAAGCACCTGGGCGTGCAATTGTTCTCGAACCTTTACCTCCACGCCTCGGTGGGAGTGCCGGCCAAGATCAAGGCCCAGAGCTCCGAAGATGCGGCCCGGCTCGCGGCTATTGCCGAAGACCTGGGCGCGCAGGCCGATGCGGCCGTGATCTGCATTTTCGTCCAGGTCAGCATCAAGCCCGAGAGCTACCTGGCCATGCTCCGCGGCGCGACCGGGTTTGATTACGACCTTCCGGAAATGCTGAACATCGGCCGGCGGATCTGGACGCTCCTGCGGGGCATCACCAACCTGCAAGGGATCTCCGCCGAGCACGACCGGCTTCCGCCAAAACTCCTCAACCCTCCTGCGGAAGGGCCCCATGCAAAATCGCAAGTTGACCTGGACCTGATGCGCCAGGAATATTACGAGATCCGGGGCCTGGATGACTGCGGCTGGCCGAGTCCGGAACGATGCAAAAGCCTGGGCCTGAACAGCCTGGCAGGGAAACTGACGGCTAGGTGAATCAGGAGAGCAACGCCGATGAAGAAGGTGGAAGCGATTATCAAGCCCTTCAAGCTGGAAGAAGTCAAGGAAGCCCTGACTACGGTGGGCGTCCAGGGCATCACGGTCAGCGAAGTCAAGGGCTACGGCCGGCAGAAAGGCCACTCCGAGCTTTACCGGGGCGCCGAGTACGTGGTGGACTTCCTGCCCAAGATCAAGCTCGAAGTGGTCGTGCCCGACGCCTTGGTCTCGGACGTGGTTAAGGCGATTCAAGAGGCAGCCCATTCCGGCCGCGTGGGTGACGGCAAAATTTTCGTCTTGCCGGTGGATGAGGCGGTCCGCATCCGCACCGGCGAGACCGGCGAGGACGCCATTTAAGAGAATTTTTCACCACGGAGACACAGAGATCACAGAGATTTTCTTGTTCTCTCTTTCTCGCGTTTCTTCCTGAAAATTATTTTTTTCTCTTCTTTCTCTGTGCTCTCTGTGTCTCTGTGGTAATATCTTAAAAATATGAACCGCGAAAGCGTCCACGGCCGCACCGAGATCGAGTTTCCCCAGCTCGAGCTCTGCCGGCCCTCTCTCGACGACCTGCCTCCCATCTCCTTGCCTCCGGGGTACACATTGCGCCCTTACCGTCCCGGTGACGAGGTAGCCTGGGGCGAAATGATGACGCAGGCCTTCAGCCCCTACTGGAACCTGCAGCGCTTCCGCACCCTGCTCAAGCCCCATTTCGGCTTTCGGCCCGAACGGGTCATCTTCCTCTGCTCCGGCGAGCGGCCGGTGGGGTCGGCCTGCGCCTTCACCTGGCCTGGGATTGCCACCTCGGTCGGCTTTATCCACATGCTCGGGGTGCTCCGGTCCCACTGCGGCCAGGGTCTGGGCCACGCCCTGTCGCTCGCCTGCCTGCACCGCTTCCGCGAGGAAGGCACCTTCCAGAGCGCGCTTCTCCAGACCGAGTCCTTCCGCCTGCCCGCGATCAAGCATTACCTCCGCCTCGGCTTTCGGCCGGTGCTGGTCCGCGGCTGGCAAAGGAAAAAGTGGCTCCAGGTCTTGGAGCGGCTTGGCATGCAAGACCGCCTCGAGGAACTCGGCATCAACACCCTGCCAGTGATGTCCGACTTCACCTTTTACTGCCGGACCATGAGCCTCTTCACCTATCTCTTCTGGCTCCAGGCCACCGCCTGGCTGCGCTGATCCGAAAAGGCTTGAGGCCGGAGGCTTCGGACCCCGTGGCAGAGGAGGCTACTTCTTCCGGCGGGATTTTTTAGCGGGTGCTCGCTTGGGTTTGGGCCTGGGCTTGAGTGGCGCGGCTGCTTCCAGTTTGCGCTCCAGCTCCCGCACCCGGGTGAAAAGTTCCGGCAACTGCTTCCACCGGGCGTAGATGCGTTGCGCCCGGGCGAACGGCACTGCCGGGAAGCCCCACATCACCGCGCCGTCTTCCACGTCGTCCGGGATCCCGCTCCCGGCCGCGATCATGACGTTGTTGCCGATGGTCACGTTGTCCTTGATCATGCACTGGGCGGAGATGATCACGTTGTCCCCCATCCGGGCGCTGCCCCCGATCGCCACCAGCGCCAGGATCACGCAGTTCTTGCCCAGCACCACCCCGTGGGCAACGTGCACCAGGTTGTCCAGCTTGCTCCCGGCGCCGATCACCGTCGCGTCCAGCGCCGCCCGGTCAATCGCGCAATTGGCCCCGATCTCCACGTCGTCCTCGATCACCACCCGGCCCAACTGCGGCTTCTTGGTGTGGCCCTTCGGCCCCAGCAGGTAGCCGAACCCGTCCGACCCGATCACCGTCCCGGCATGCACCGCCACCCGCCGGCCGAGAAGCGTGCCCGGGTAGATCACCACCCCCGGGTAAAGCCGGGAATCCTCTCCCACCTCCACGCCCGTTCCCACGTAACAGCCGGCGCCGATGATCACCCGGTCCCCGATCCGCGCCCCCTTCTCCACCACCGCGGCCGGGCCGATGCTCACCTCTCTCCCCAGCAAGGCCTGGGCGTGGACCGCCGCGCTCGCGTGCACTCCGCGGACGATGGTCTCCGTTTCTGTGAACAGCTCCGCCGCTTTCACGAAGGCCCGGTAAGGCTCCGGCGTCACGATCAGCGGCTTCAAGTCCGCCAGATCCTCGTTCGCCGCGATCAGGGCCGCGGCCCGGGTCTGGCGGGCGCGCTCCCGGTAGCCCGCATCAGCCACGAAGCTCACCTGCCCCGGCTCGGCCCCGGTCAAGGAGCCGACCCCGCTGATTTCCACCGAGCCGTCTCCGACCACTCGGCCACCGATCTTTTGTGCCAATTCCGCCAACGTGTATTTCATGACTTTTCCTTTGCGCCACCGCTTTGGAACCGGTGCCCTATGAAACATCCTAGGCAAACCCCTCCCTAAACGCAAGCCAACCCCTTAATCTAACATTTGGGGTCAGACCCTAAGGGCTTGTTGCCCAAATCGTCTTGCGGAACTTCTCTCCCCTCCCTTGAGGGGAGGGGATGAAGGGGAGGGTGATTTTTTCTCGTCAATTCAAGCACCCTCTCCCTGGCCCTCCCCCCTCAAAGGGGGAGGGAAAGGCCGGCTGGCTTTTGGGCAACAGACCCCAAATGTTAGATTAAGCAAGCTTGCCAATTCGCACGGTTTTGATAGATTGAAAAGCAGAGGAGTGACGATGGCGAAGAATATCCCGCTGCTCGTGCAACATTACCCGGGACTGAAGATGCTTCCCTGGGTCTCGCTGGGCCAGTTCCCCAGCCCGGTGGAACCGATGGCCAAGCTGGGCGAATACCTCGGCTTCAAGCGGCTCTGGGTCAAGCGCGATGACTTCTCCGGCGTCCGCTACGGCGGCAACAAGGTTCGCAAGCTCGAGTTCCTTCTGGCCGATGCCCAGGCCCAGGGCCGCGACGCGGTCCTCACCTTGGGCGCGGTCGGCTCCAATCACGTGCTCGCCACCGCCCTCTACGCCCAGGAACTCGGCCTTAAAAGCTTTGCCGTGTTCGTGCCCCAGCCGGTGCAGGAATATGCGCGCAAGAACCTGCTCTGCGATCATGCCCTCGGCCTGAAGATGCACTACCTGACCAACGAGCTCCTGGTGCCCTGGCGCATGCTCCGCGTCTGGCTCAGCCACCGCAGTCCGGAAACCATTGCCCGGCCTTACCTGATCTGGGCCGGCGGCTCTTCGCCCACCGGCGCCTTGGGCTACGTGAATGCCGGCCTGGAAATCGCCCGCCAGGTGTCCGAGGGCCTGATCCCCGAGCCGGAATTCGTCTTCACCCCGGTCGGCTCCTGCGGCACCTTCGCCGGCCTGGTCCTGGGCCTCAAGCTCGCTTGCCTCCGCACCCGCGGCGTGGGCGTGCGCGTCTATGACCAGCTGGGCGCCAACCCTTACATGGTCACTTACCAGGCCCGCGCCTGCGTCCGCCGGCTCCGCCGCTACGACCCCTCTTTCCCCAACGTCCGCGTCAGCCGCCGCGACTTCGTGTTCCTCGATGACTTCTTCGGCAAGGGTTATGCCCATTTCACCAAGCTCGGGGTGGAAGCGGTCAATATGGCCAAAGAGTTTGAGGGCCTCAAGCTCGAGGGCACCTACACCGGCAAAACCCTGGCCGGCCTGATCGCTTTCGCCCGCCGCGAGAACCTGGCCGACAAGGTGCTGCTCTTCGTTAACACCTACAACAGCCGCGACCTGACGCCGCTAATGGCCGAGAACGCGGATTATAAAAAACTGCCGGCCGAACTGCACCGCTATTTCGAAGAGCCGATCGCGCCGGTGGAGGCTTGAAAATGCGGATGGCGAAAACGGTCTTGGCTCTGGGTCTGGTCCTGGCCGCGGCCCTGGCGCTGGCCGGCGAGCCGGTGACCTTGTTCCGCGAGGCCGACGGCTCGCCCGGCCGGGTCCGCACCCTCACCGTGGCGGACATGAACCCGCACCTGATGGACGTTTTCTGGTATACCGAGAACTGGTTCTTCATCGCCATCGGCGACGACGGCCACCTCGCCTACGTCAACCTGATGCTCTCCAACCTGGGGCTGAAAAAGCACCAACCGGCCTTGAGCTTCACCATCGTGGCGCCCGACCGCACCCGCTACACCACCGAAGCCGAGTTCGCGCCCGAGGACTTGAAGTGGAGCCAGGACCGGTTTGCGCTCCAGATCGGCGAGAACCTGCTCGAAGGCGATGACCGGACCGTCCACTTGAAACTCTATAACCAGGGCCTGGGCCTGGACCTCACCTTTGCCGGCAAGATGCGCGGCTTTCAGTTGGGCGACGGCAAGGCCAAGTTCGGCGCGGCCCAGGGCGTGTTCTTTTACCAGAACCTGCCCGCACCTCGGCCGGCGGTTTTCGGGATCGTGACCGTGAACGACCAGAAGCAAGAGGTCCGCGGCTGGGGCTACGTGGACCATGTTTATTACAATGCCAACGCCGCGGACTTTGAGGACGTCTGGCACAATTGGAAGTTTACTGGCCCGGAGCTCTCGATCAACCTCTCCAACTTCACCACCCCGCCGAAATACGATGCGCCTTTCAACCTCGCCTCGATCCTGGACGACCGGGGCGTGGTCTGCGTCACCACTGACGTAACCGTGATTGAGCGGGACGTGAAGGTGATGGAGCAGGGGAAGAAGCCTTATCCGCAGACGCTCGTTTATGAGGTCCGCTGCGCCGACGGGACCAAAGCGCGGGCGACCTACGACGCGCGGACCGTGGTCGAGGCGCTGGACGTGCTGGACAAGTTGAACAAGGGCGCCGGCACCCGGGCGGTCAAGTTCCTGATTAACACCTTCATCGCCGAGCCGTTCTACTACCGCGCCATCGGGCCGGTGGAGGTGCAGTTCATTCGTAACGGCGAGACAAAAACCATCAAAGGGCAGGCGGTGAGTGAAGTGATCTTCACTAAATAGAAATCATAAGCTATAAGAGGCAGCGGCGCTAAAGCGGCAAAAAATGAGCGACTTGCAAACCCGGAACTTAGACTTTATACTGAATAACAGAATCGCCTGGATGAAAGGATCCGGCCATGGGTATTGAAGAGCTGTTGCAGGATAAAAGGGAAGAAATTCTCCGGATCGCCCGCAAACACGGGGTCAATAATGTCCGGGTGTTCGGGTCTCTGGCCCGCGGCGAAGCCGGCCCGGAGAGCGACGTGGATTTGTTGGTCGAGATTGGAACGAAGCATACGCCTTTCTTTCCCGGCGGCCTGGTGGCTGAGCTCGAAAATCTTCTCCATCGGAGAGTTCAAGTCTTCACGGAACAGGGCATTCACTGGTATATCCGGGACAAAGTGCTCCAGGAAGCGGTGCCCCTGTGAAAGACGAGAATATCTACCTCATCCATATTGCCGAATGTATCCAGCGGATTGAAGCCTATACCCAGGAAGGCAAGGAGGCCTTCTTCACCGATACCAAAACCCAGGATGCGGTCCTTCGCAACCTGCAAACCCTCGCTGAATCCACCCGCTATCTGCCGGATTCCTTGAAAGCGAGCATCCCAGGCGTGGACTGGAACGGGATCGCGGCTTTTCGGAATGTGGTGGTCCACGATTACCTCGGCATAGATACCAACCAGATCTGGGACATTGTCGAGCATGACCTGCCGGATCTGAAGCGGAAGATTGAGCCGGCCTTGAAACAGCGGGGATTGAAACCAGAACCCCCAAAGCGCTGAATCATGTGAGAGAGGTTGGGATAGGTGGTGAGCGAAGTGATTTTTACAAAATGAGAGGGAAACCTTAGGACAAATTCTTGGGCAAGAGCTAAGATGGCGCCGATCAAGCATTGCACAAAGTGATCTTCTTCGTCACGTGTCGAAAAGAATTGCCAAGGAGCAAGGACATGACCCTATCGGATCAAATTAAGAAACAATTTAAAACGCTACTGAAGGAAGGTGAAAAGACTAAGCGGAAATATGGCTGGAAAGGATCAAATTGGAATGATTTTCCTCCGGAGGATGATTACGTCAGATTTAAAACCCAGGTTTTGAACCTAATAAAAATTGCATGAGGAGAACATAGTGAACATTTTAGAGAACTTCGTAGGTTGGCGGAAGCGAAAGATAGTGCGATGTCTTCGTATTACTTTATTCATGTATTAAGTATGGTGTCTCCCGAATTGAATTCCGGAGTGGGTAACATTTTCTTTGTCCAATTCCATGTGCATCACTTTTATCCTTCCGGCGTCTATACCTGCCAATGAAATAAGTGAGGTAAAGCCATGAGTTACCTTCTAGATATAATACCTAAACTATATAAGCTATGGATTACTCTATTATTCAAAGTCCTATTTATTCCCGATTGGATGTGGAGAATTATATTTCCTATTTTCTTATCAGAAATATTATTGATTGCATTTTACTGTATGGTTTTTTATTATAATAGAAATCGAGGCAAAATAAGAGTTAAGTCTCTTTCAGTTACATGCTTAATTATCTCTTTTCTTACGTCTCTTCTTTTTAAGTCACATCTCTATATAATGGGGTCATCCTATTTGCATCATTTCTTCTCTGAACTATTGACGGACTTTGGTTATACTTTTATTATTACTTTTATCGTCTCTTGGTTGAGTGATCGGATCGCGCAGCGCTTCTCATGGCCACGAAAAGCGGTGGTATTTTCTCTGGCTCTGATTATCATTTCTCTAATCATTCTTCTCGTTTGGCTTCTTTATCCTCATTCTTATTGGAAAGAACCACTCGGCTTATAATTTTCTATTATTATAACACTTCAACCAAGGTTAAATGATAATTTTCTTAGTGTGGTTTATGCCATCCGCTCAGGGGGTGGAGGTGACGATTGACAATACCCTGTGGAAGGAATTAGAATTGGTGATTAATTCGGGGGACACCTTACTTAATTCGGAAATAAGCTGATGCGCTGAGGGGGTGTCAGGGTGTCGGGAGTGGACAGTGCACGGTGATTGAAGTTGTTGACAGGCAGGAATGCCTGTCCTGTCCAAAGCGTGTCAGGTGTCACGTGTCAGGTGTCAGGGAGAGAAAACTGCTTGGTGTCCTTCGTGTCCCTTGGTGGATGATTTCTTTCTATCTTCAATCTGTGGAATCGGCGTAATCTGCGGATCATCTTCAATAGTTTGTTAAGTTTTGGGGCCTGACCCCATGTTAAGTTACCAGGGGCCGGCCCAGGATCTCGTGGAGCACCTTGGGCCGCTCGGATTTCATCCGCTTGCCTTCGCCCGCGGCCAGGATTACGACGGCAAGTCTGGACATTGTGCATTCCTTTCTCTGGCGTCGTCGTTGATGGCTGTCATTTTATCGGGTTCAGGCAAGGCTTGCAATCTCAGAGTGAGAGTGAATCTCGATCGCGGCTCCGGCCGCGGCCGCGGCCGGCGCCAGCGGCTCCCCCCGGTCCGGCGAGCCGGGATCGTCGAACAAGGCAAGAAAGTGCAAAATGCGGTGGAGGTGATCCGGGCCTTGGCCGAAATCCAGGCCGCGGCTGTGGAGTTCGAGCCGGACCAAAAAATCGCGGTCCA
>MGQK01000121.1:24143-24287 GCA_001797815.1 Deltaproteobacteria bacterium RBG_13_61_14
GGCTGGCCGCTTCGGAGATCGCGGTTTCCCGGGCCGGGTCATCCTGGAGCGGACGCTCGCGGGAGAGGTGAAGCCGGATGCTCACCATCCGCTTCTGTTCCTCTTCATGCTCCCGCACCATCAACCGGCCGACCCGGGCCGAGG
>MGQK01000121.1:24419-24607 GCA_001797815.1 Deltaproteobacteria bacterium RBG_13_61_14
CCTCCTTGAGCGCCGGATAGACCACCACTCGGGCCGGAAGGCTGACCGTCTTGGACTTGATGAAGAACCCGAAGGGGTAACGGGTGGAAAAGGTGAGCCGGTCCCAGGGCGAGAGACCCCGCCGCGGCTCGCGGCAGTTGACCACCGCGGTCTCGGCCTCGCCGGCCGGGACCCGGACAAAGAGGGCC
>MGQK01000121.1:24640-37805 GCA_001797815.1 Deltaproteobacteria bacterium RBG_13_61_14
CGAGTATTCGGAAAGCAGGAAGGAAGCGAACAGGACCGCGAACATCATGGCCAGGACCAGATAGAGCAGGTTGTTGCCGGTGTTGGTGGCCGCGGCGCCGACCGCGATGAGGATGCCCATGAACAGGTAGCCCTCGCGGGTGGTCTTGACCTGGCGGTTCCAGAGCCAGCCGGGGAGTCGCCGGAGAATGGCGGCTGGGGTCAGCCGCCCCCCCAACGAGGTCAGCCGCCCCCCTGGCTGGGTCAGCCGCGCCCCGAATGATTTGAAGAGATTTGCCATTGGCGAAAGAGACAAACGAAAAACAGACTGCAGAAAGAAGTCAGAGCGAGCCAGAGCCCGAGCGCGAACGAGGCCGGCCGGTAGCGGAACACGACCTTGCTCGGCTGCGCCGGGACCGGGACCGCGCGGAGCAGTCCATGAACGCGCTCAATCCGGACCGGCTGGCCGTTGACCTCGGCCTCCCATCCGGGATAATACAGATCCGCCAGCACCACAATACTAGGGACAGGCCCCGGTATTGGGATTCGGAGATGGACTTTTTCCGCTGAATCCGCGGAAATTTTTACTTCCTCGCCCGGCGGAGCTCCGAAGGCTTTTTCCAGCCATGCCCGCGGATAGGCGCGGGGCCTCTGCCAGAGCACCAGTTCACCCCCGGCAAAGGGTTCGCGGGAGACGGCGATGAATTCGGGGGGAATGACTTGAGCGGTATGACCGGCGCTGGCCGCGAGCACGTATTTCAGGTTCCAGGTGTCCAGGACCGGACTCCCCAGCGCCTCGGGCCGGGGCTGGAGATACCCGACCTCCTGATACCAGTAGTTGCCGGCCTGGGTGCGGTCGTGGCCGTTGATCGCGTTGATCGCTTCCACCAGGCGGCGGTCGTTGATCCCATCCATCACCCGGAGGTCGGCGAAACGGAAGTAGAGGTTAAGGTTGGGCGGGAGCAGGCGGTCGGCCACATAGGCGCGGAACGGTTCCGCCTCGGCCTGGAGCCGGCGGATGGCAGCAGTGTGCTGGAGGTTCTTGAGGTAGCCCGGGTCAAAAGGCTTCAACCACCGGCCGGCGGCCTGGAGTTCGGCCAGCAACAAGATAATCGCGATCGCGGCTAAACCCGTTCGCGCCCGGCGTGAATCCAGGCGGCTGAGAATCCGGTCCAGACCGGCCCCGGCGAGATAGGCCAGGGCAAAGGCGACTTCGGGCATGGGGTGCTTGAAGTTGCCGGAAAAGTTGAAGAGGGGGACAAAGCCGATCAGGCGGAAGCCGGGCAGTCCGAACATGACGGCGAGGAAGAAAAGCGCGAAAGCCGTGAAAAAGAGGACGCGATTGTCCACGGGAAACAATCCCGTGGCACGAACTGACTTGCGAATTGGAATAAAGCGAGAGAGGGCGAGGAGCAGGGTGATACCGGCCACGGCCGGGATCAGCCAGGGCACGATGGTGCCCGCATAAGGCGGCAGGCCCTGGGCGCCGAGTTCCCAGTGCCACTCGACCGGCCGGTAATAGGCTGCGCCCGGCGCCGGCGGAGGGAAGAACCAGGGCGAGACCAGGGCCGCGGCTTCGCGGAGGTCGTAGTGATAGAAACCGGCCCCGGGCAGGTGAAAGTGAAAGCCGCGGGCCCAGTATTCGAGGAAAGGGAGGAGCATGGGGGAGGCGAGACACAGCCCGATGAGCAGAGCCGCGGCGAGGCGAAGTGAATTCTTTAAAGGACACCGGCAGAAAGCCGGTGCCACTACATAATAGAGCACGATGAAGAGAGTGACATAAAAAGCGGCTTCGGGATGGCCGTTGGTGAAGACGGCGAAGACGGCGAGGCCGAGCAGTCCGAGGTCGAGGATGCGGCCGCGCTCATGGAGGCGGTCGGCGAGGATGAGGAGCAAGGGGATCAGGGTCTCGGCGTTGAGATAGTTTTCATTGATGAAGAACTGGAAATAGGCGGTGAAGGCGAAAGCGATGGCGGCCAGGATCGCCGGGGGTTTGGAGAGATGCCGGCGGGCGAAGGCATAGGTGAAGAAGGCGGCGAGGAAGATGCGGAGCAAGAGGAAAAACTCGCGCATGGCCGGAGTGGGAACCAAGTAGATGAGGAGTTTGAGCGGGAAGAGGATTGCGGAGAGCATGTCGCCGAGGAAAGGGTGGCCGAGGGCGTTGTCGGGATTCCAGAGGGGGAAGTATCCGGCGGCCAGGGCGCGGAGAATCTGATGGTCATAAGCGTATTGGCCGAGGAGGTAGTATTGCTCCTGGAGCGCGCCGAAAAAGAGTCCGGGCGGATTGAGCAGGCGGGGCAGGAAAAAGAGGGTGACCAGGACGGCGAAGCCGAGCAGGGCGAGGAGCGTTTCGGACTTCCGCATCATTGAAAAGTTATCACGAGGGTGGGGTAGAGTCAAAAAAGAATTACCCCTCGGGCGCCGGGCCGGAGGCCGGACGGATTGGGGCGGGCGGCAACATGCGGCCGCGTTTCTTTGGGCCGGGATTGACCTCCAGTCCAAAGGATTGGTATTCTCAAGCGGGAAATATTTGACCCGCCATTTTTGCCCATGAGTGGAAAAGAATGGCCATTCCATTGAAAGAAGGGAACCTATTCCATGCCGAACGTAAAAGCCAACGGGATCCAGATCGAATACGACACTTTCGGGAACCGCGGCTCGCGGCCGCTCTTGCTGGTGATGGGGCTGGGGACCCAGATGATCGCCTGGGATGAGGACTTTTGCCAACAGTTGGCGGAGCAGGGCCATTACGTGATCCGGTTCGACAACCGGGACGTGGGGCTTTCCACCAAGTTCGAAGGGGCGGGCCTGCCCAATGTCTTGAAAGCCATGGCCGCCGCGGCCAAGGGGGAAGAGGTTCGCGCGCCTTACACCCTGGATGACATGGCCGAGGACACGGTGGGCCTGCTCGAGGCCCTGGGCCTCGCCACGGCGCACGTCTGCGGCGCCTCCATGGGCGGGATGATCGGGCAGACCCTGGCGATCCGGCATCCCTCGCGGCTTCAGAGCCTGATCTCGATCATGTCCAGCACCGGCAACCCCAAGCTGCCGCCGGCCCAGCCCGAGGCCATGAAGGCATTGATGAAGCCACCCCCGGCCGAGCGCGCGGCTTTCATCGAGCACATGGTGCAGACCTGGCGGACCATTGCCGGCCGCGGCTTTCCCTTTGACGAGGACCGGATGCGCGCGCAAATGGCGCGAGCCTTTGATCGCTGTTTCTGTCCGGCCGGCGCGGCGCGGCAAATGATGGCCATTATCGCCCACGGCAACCGCAAGCCGGCCCTGGCCGGCGTCCGGACGCCGACGCTGGTGATCCACGGGGCGGACGACCCCCTGATCCCGGTGGCGGCCGGCCGGGACACGGCCGAGGCCATCCCCGGCGCGGAACTGCTGATCCTCGAGGGCATGGGCCACGACCTTCCGCCGGCGCTGTGGCCGCGCCTGGTGGACGCCATTGCCGGCCACACCCAAAAGGCGGAAAAATTCAAGGGATAGCGCCAAAGCCTTCGTTTTGGGCGCGGAGGGGAAAGATGACCGAGCAGATCAAAGTCCGACAGGAGGGCGCGGTGGCGATCATCGAGTTTGCCAACCCGCCGATGAACTTCATCTCCCACGTCATGCTCCAGGAGTTTCACCGCGAGCTGATCCGGGTCAAGCAGGACCGGACGGTCCGGGTGCTGGTCCTGACCGGCGGCATGAAAGATTCCTTCCTGACCCATTACGACGTGGCGGAACTGCTTGCCTTCAGCGAGAAGGGCGACCTCACCGGCGGCAGCCAACTGGCGGCGCGCCTGGTCACCTGGCTTCTGCGGCAGATGCAGGAGCGGGTCTGGCTGGAGAACTTCATCCTCCAAGGGTTGGAGAAAAGGTCTCCGGCCGAGCGGGGTATCTTTTACTGGTCCCGCTGCCTGGAGTTGCTGGACACCCTGCCCAAGCCGGTGATCGCGGCCATCAACGGCCTGGCCCTGGGCGGCGGCTGCGAGATATCGCTGTGCTGTGATTTCCGGTTCATGTCCCGGGGCGAATACTACCGGATCGGGCTGCCCGAGGTCCTGGTGGGAATCATCCCGGGCGGCACCGGGACGCCCTTGCGTCTGCCCCGGGTGGTGGGAGAAGCCAAGGCCCTGGAAATGCTTTTGACCGGGACGCTTTATACCCCGGAAGCAGCCGAGGCCATGGGTTTGATCCACCGGGCGCTGGCGCCGGAGGAACTGATGCCCGCGGTCATGGAGCTGGCAGAGCGGCTGGCCCGGGGCGCGCCGCTGGCCCAGGCCTCCATTAAGAAAGACGTCCGGCTGGGAAGCCGGCTGTCCTATGCTCAGGCCCGCGCCTTGGACCTGGCCGTGACCAATGCCGCGGTGTATTCCGAGGATGCGAGAAGAGGGATGCGCCGGTATGTGGAAGAGGTGGCGAAATACGATTCGCTTGATCTGAAGGTGGTATTAGCCAACGCGGAGGAATTCCTGGCGGCACGCGCGGTGGAGTACCAGGGCCAGTAGTCCCTGACGGCTGAAATCGTTGCCAAAGTGGGCGCGATTTTATTCCGGGCGGAAAGAAGAATTTCACGCTCAGGCGCAAAGTCGCCAAGGACCATAAGCCGCCACGGGCTATTGCTTTGCGGCGCGGCCGCTGGGGGACAGACCAAGATCGGAAATCCACATAACTCTCTTTCCTCCGAAAGCTTGAACCCTTAGAACTTATCCGTAAATAGAGAAAGGATAAGAGACCTCGGCGTGAATCTTATCCTCGGCAAGTCGGAGTCCCCTCACCCTCCCCTCTCCCCCGCGGGGGAGAGGGTTAGGGAGAGGGGGAAACCCGGAATCGGGGCCTTGGGGAAGCGTCAGATCATCCTCTTGTAGCTATTGACGGATAAGCTCTTAGCTGTAATGTTACAGTTGATTAGCATCCGGACATTCCTTCGGGCAGGTATCCAAACCTGCCCTACGGGCGGCTGTTGTTCGTAGGGCACGATTGGATTCGTGCCCTACAATTTGTGTGGTAATGCCATGTAACATTACACTTAGCGTCTTGGCGCCTTTGCGTGAAACTTCCTTCTTCTTTGGTTCCGGTTCGGCCGGGTTGGGTGAGATGCCCGGTCCGCGGCTTTGTCCTTATTGGACCGTGCTTTGAATCGGGGGCGGCAGGTTGGGGAGCTGGATCTCGCCGAAGTGCTTTTCATAGTGGCTGAGGTTCTCGCGCAGGGCCATTGCCAAGCGCTTGGCGTGCTCGGGCGCCAGGATGATCCGGCTGCGGACCTTGGCCTTGGGCTGGCCGGGCGGGATGAAGATGAAATCGAGCACAAACTCGGCATGGGAGTGCTGCACCACCGCCATGTTCACATACATGCCCTGCGCCACGTCCTCATCCAACTGAATCTGGATGTTGACCTGCTTGACCTCTTGCTTGCCGGCCATGTTCGGCCCTCCCTTTGCGCGTGAAGCGCGGCGTTACTTCGGCCAGGTTTCCACGCGGAGGCGGACCCGGCCGCGCTCGACGTGAAAATCGGGAATCCGCCAGGGCTGGTGGGCCAGAGAGGGATCTTTCTCCAGCACCAGTTCCAGCAGGTGGCTGAGCTGGCCCAGGGCGACGCCCGGGCAGTCACAGGTGCCGAGGCGGAGCTTACGGATCTGCACGTTGAAATCACCCTGCTCCGCTTTCACCGAAGCCTGGCCATCCAGGTTCAGCCATTTATCCTCGTTCCATTTCCGGGAAAAGCGAAGGTCCACGAGGTTGTCCGTCTCCAGGCCCAACTCGACCCGGATGGGACCCAGCCAGGGCGGAAGGTTGGAGCCCACGAGAGCGGTGAGTTCCTTGTCATCCAGCTTCAAGTCGAACTGGCCGCTCTGCTTTTCCAGGAGCGCCTGTCGAACGGGCTTGAGCTGGTGGGTCAGCAGCTTGTCACGGATCAGGCCCAACTCGGTCACTTCGCTCACCAGGGGCGCGGGTTCCAGCAGACGGCGGGCGGCCCAGAAATAGGTGACGCCGGCGCCGATCATCGCGAGCAGGATGACCGCGAGCAAGACGGGGAGCAGAACCAACTTCAGACATCCGGAGAGCAGACGGCGCATGGTTTATTTCACCAATCCTTGTGCAAAATCGGGCAAGGAGAAGCCCAGGTAGAGATCGTCATAAAAGACCTCGGCGCGGATCGGGGCGTCGGCCTTTTCCCGCTCATCGTAGCGGGCCTCGAAAAAGACATTGATCCGGTCCCACTCGGGGGGCACATAGCCCCATTGGCTCTGGAAGGCCTCCCAGACATCCACGGCGAAGGGGGTCCACTGGCCCTGCACCGGCGCCGCTTTGGAGAAATGGATGTAGCGGACGTTTTCCATCCGGGTGGGGCGGAAGGCGACTCCGCCCAGCAGGAAGCGCACCTGGAAGTTGTTCATGCCCGCGGCCGGCTTTTTTCGCCAGACGATAATGACCGACTGGAGATACATGAGGGGCGTGCCCTGCTCCCAGGAGTTGACCCGATAGAAGCCGGCGAGGTAATGGGGAAACTCTTTGGGCCGGAGCTCCTGCATCACGCCCCAGACCAGGGTCGAGCGGGCTGGGTCGTTCCGAACCTCCAGGTGCGCGGCCCGGCGGCCGGAATGGGCCTCCCGCCGGTCCACCTCGAACCCGGCCCAGTGTTCGGACCAGGTGGGATAACTCCACCCCCTGGCCCCGGATTCAAAATCGGCATTCACGAGTAAATTATCCTCGGGCAGTTCAATGCCCTGGCCCGGCCAAAACCACCAGACCGCGGCCCCTGCCCCGGCCAGGATCACGACCAGCACGGCCCATCCCCAGGCCGGAACTTTGCTCATCGTCCGTCAAACCCGCGGCCCCTGGCGCCGGAGCGCAGCGCCGGCATATCCCTAGTCCAACTCCTGGAGCATCTTGTTGATCTCGTGGGAAAAGGTGAGGTTCTCGTTGGTGATGCGGAGCCGCTCGCACAGCACTTCGGAAAAGGATCGGTAGAACTTGCGCTCGATGTCCTGGTTGCCGGCGATGAGGTTTTTGAAGTCGCCGCGCTTGATCACCAGGAGCTCGCAGTCTTCCTGCGCCGCCACCGTGGCGGAACGGGGCGCGCGGTCCACCAACGAGATCTCCCCGAAATACTCGCCGGCCTTGAGCAGGGCGAGCACGTGCTCTTCGCCGAAAGAGTCGGTCTTGATCACCCGGCACTTGCCCTTCTTGATCACGTAGAGGGAGTCGCCCTTGGCCCGCTCTTTGAAAATGATCTGGTCGCGCTGGTAGGTCTCGCTCCGGGCGACCATGTTCACGCTCATCAACTCAGTGACCTTGAAATCCTTGAACAGGGGGATGCTTTTCAGCAGTTTGATGTCTTCCATGGCCGTCCTGTTGGTTATTCCCGGCGCGCTATCCCTTCAACACCGCCTTGGGCCGGAGCCGCGCCACCGGCCGGGCTAACCCGGCCTCCCGCACCACCTCGATCACCGCATCAATATCCTTGTAAGCCTGGGGCGCTTCCTCTTTGACCGAGCCCCGATCCTCGCAGACCAGGTAGATCCCCTCCATCGCCCTCCGGAATTCCTCGTCCGAGATCGCGGCCGTCCGCTTCGGCTTGCCCCTTCTCCCGCGCTTGCCCGCGGCCGCGGTCCGGCTCATCACCCGGCCGGCGCCGTGGTTGACGGATGCCAGCGAGCACTCGCCCGCGTCGGTGCCGACCAGGAGGTAGCTGGCGGTGCCCATCGAGCCGGGGATCAGGATCGGCTGGCCCACCTCGGCAAAGGCCGTGCCCGCCATCCGCCCCGGCCCGAAAGCCCGGGTCGCGCCTTTGCGGTGGATGAGCAAGGTCTGGCCGTGGTGGCTCTCGAACTTGGCAATGTTATGGGGGACATCATACACCAAAGGCAGGGCAATGTCACCATAGTAATGCCGGAAATTCTTCTTGACCAGCGCCGCCATCAGGTGGCGGTTGGCAAAGGCAAAGTTGGCCGCGGCCGACATGGCCTGGAGATAATTCCGGCCTTCTTTGCTCTCGAGCGGCAGAAAGCAGAGGTTGTCGTTGGGCTGGCCTCCGCCGTGGCGATGGTCGTAGTCCCGGGAGAGGCGCATGTAATCGTCGCCCACCTGGTGGCCCAGACCCCGCGAGCCGGAATGGATCATCACCACCGCCTGGCCCGCGAACAGGCCGAAGCGCTGAGCGAGCTTGGGGTCATACACTTGCTCGACCAGCTGGATCTCGATGAAGTGATTGCCCCCGCCCAGGGTGGCCAGTTGGTCCTGGCCCCGGCTGAACGCGTGATGGGACACGGCTTCGACCCCGCCTTCCATGCTCCCGCGCTCTTCGATCTTCTCCAGCAACGGCCGCTCTTCGTCATCGCTCCAGGCCTCCCAGACCCGGTGGCCGGAATGCTTGACCCCGAACAGGGCCGACACCCCGCCCTCCAGCACCGCGGCAAAATCATCCTTGCCCAGGGCCACGTTGTGATGGCCTTCGCCCAGCGGGATATCGCGGCGGATGGAGTCGGCGAGCTGCTTGACGTCAATTTCCTCGAGCCGGAGCGGCGTAGTCAGCAGCCGCATGCCGCAGTTGATGTCATAGCCGACCGCGGCCGGCACCACGATCTCGCGGGTGGCCACGACCGAGCCGATGGGCACCCCATAGCCCTGGTGAATATCGGGCATGCCCAGGGCCTCGACCACGCTGGGCAGGGCACAGGCGGCTTTGAGCTGTTCAATGGCCGTCTCTTCCACCTGCATGCCCTCCCGGATGAAAATCCGGGCCGGGATCTTCATCGGCGGCACCGCGGGGATCAATAATTCATTGGGGTTGAGGCGCGGCATGAGCATTATGATAGAACCTCCTCGGAGGCTGTCAAGGAAAGGCGGAGGAAAATCCAACCCTGGGGTGCCAGGTGGAACAAACAAAAAAAGGGGAAAGGGCCATTGCCCTTCCCCCTTTGGGGTTCACCCTCGAGCTAAATTAGAAGGTCAGGTCGGTCAAGCGGGGAATATCATTCATGCCCAGGGCCTGGCAGTTCAATAGATCGGTCACCGACAAGGTCCGGGCCTGGGGATCTACTCTCACGGTTACTTTGCAGGGACTGTCGTTCTGCGGGTTCCCGCACTGATCCTGCTCGCCGTTGCCCTTCTCGTAGAAGCTGAAAACCGCGGTGAAGCCGGTGGCGTCGCTGTCTATCACGTTCACGCCCCAACCGCCGTGCTCATTGTGCAGGGAGACAATGGCGCTGCCGTCGGTGAATAAGAAATCGCCGTCCTCGAAGTCAAAACCCCCGTTCAGCCGATACCGGCTCGTTGGCTGGGCCGGCCCGTCCTTGCCGTCCAGGTCCAAGGTTACTTGCAGCAGGTCAATCTCCATGCCATCGAAGTCGCCTTTGTTCAGCCCGCCCTGGGTGGTGCCGCGGGCGGGATTGCCGGCGGGGTCCAAGACCGTGTATTCCAGGCTCACTCCATTCAGGGTGACAAAGGGATTGGTGTCGGTGCTGGCGCTTCCGTCCTGGTCCCAGACCTGGGTGAGATTGTTGTAGCGGGTGTAGATCAATTGCTCGTTCAGGTCGGCCGAGGCGTGATGGATGGTCATGTTGCCGTTCAGGAACACGTCCAGCGGACCGGTGGTGGTGAACTGAGGATACTGGTGATAAGGATGCAGCAATTGGATCCGAAAAACCCAGGTCAGAGCGGTGGAAGTCGAGGGAAAGGTATCTTGGATATTAGAATCAACCCATAGGCCATAAACACAATTAACCTGGTTGGTAAAAGTGGGCGGGGTGGTCAAGGTAGTGCTGTCCGGGTTCCAGAAGGCACATGGCGCCAGCGCGGGAAAAGTGCAATCCATTTTTTGCATTAAACTATGGGCCACTTCATTAACGGTCCCTTGCCCCATGATCACCGTGCAATAGGGATTGGCGGTAGTGAAGGATACCGCCGTGATGTTCCAGGCTTGCAGCTTGCCGATGGTGTCCTGGGTGGTGGTGTTGGTGCACCGAAAGGAACCCACGATATTGATGAAAATTGAGGTGGTTACAGTTCCCATCGACGGGGTCCAATAGAAAGGGTAAGCAATGGAGGTGACGTAACCAGCCGGCTGAAAGTTGGTGGCATAATAAAAAGCGGCGCTGGTGGCCACCTGGCAATCGGTGAACTTGACGGTGAAGCTGTTGCCGACCGAGGTGCAATTGACCTGGGTCGCCGCAGTCATGCACAGCCCGGTGCAGTTCGGGTCCGTGGCCGGATCGCACTTGTCTTCCAGGTAATCCGGGGTGCCGTCGCTGTCCGAGTCCTGCCGGCAGGGGTCGTTGTCCACGCTGGCCGCGGCCGAGCCCAGCGCCGCCAGTTGGGACCCGATCCCTTTCTTCCCGGGCAGCGGGGCCCAGAGGCCGGGGGTCAACTCATTCATCAGGCTCTGCACCGCGGCCTTCACGACCGCCGGGGTAACCGCGCCCAGGAGTTGCGTGGCTTCATGCGAGCCGCCGGCCGCGGCCGCGGTGGCTTTGGGATCGTTCGCCACTCCGGGCGTCACCGGTCCGAACTGCCGGTCCACCGACCGGGCCACGCCGGCGCCCATCCAGCCGCCGCCCCCGCCCCCGCCGCCTTCACCCTTGCAGGCCGGGAGCAGGAAGAGCAAAAGGCATAGCGCCCCTAACCCGACTACCAACTTCTTCATCAGACTCCTCCTTCTTCCCTATCCTCGAAATGCTTTGGCTCGGCCGGAGTCGCTTTGCCGGGGCCGCGCGGCCGAGAGTCCCCTTTATCATAGGAAGAGTGGACGGCAGTTGTCAACCCCCAAGGGGGCTGACCGTCTATCACCTTTTTTTCAGAGAGAAACCACAGATTTCGCAGAGCTCCTGGATCGGCCAGAGGGAAGCCGCGGAGAAGATTCGGCGTCATCCCATAAAAATTTTTCCTTTCCCCATTTCCGCCTCGCCTGGGGCCTTCGGAGAGATTAAGAAAAGATTTCACAGACCGGATTGGCCTAAACCCTTGGCCTGCTTCTGCGTAATCGGTGGTTTTCTTTCATAACAAACCGATATACGGTCAGCAAAGGGGGAAGGGACCAAACCCTTTCCCCAAAGAAGAGCCGAGAAGCCGGAGTTAGAAGGTCAAGCCGGTGAGGTCGGCGATGTCCCCCACGTCCAGGGCCTGGCAGTTGCTGACCTGGGTTACATCCAGGGTGCGCAGTTTCGGGTCCAGCTCGATGGTGACCTGGCACGGATCATTCTGCGGGTCCCCGCACTTGTCCGCCTCGCCGTTGCCTTCCTCGAAGAAGCTCAGGATCCAGATCTGCTTTCCGGCCGCGCTCTTGCCGGCAAAGTGGATGCCATCATACCCGTGCTTATCGTTCACCGAGACCATGGCGCTGCCGGCGCTGAACACAAAGAGGCCGTCTTCGTTGTCCCGGCCCTCATCCAGCAGGTAGGTGGCGGTTTCCCAGACCGGCCCTTGCTCGCCGTCCATGTCCGCGACCACCAGCCGGCGATCAATCTCCATCCCGTCCAGCGGGCCTTTGCCCGCGCCGCCAAAAGTGGTGCCATGGGCGGAATTCCCGTCGGCATCCAGCACCCGGTATTCCATGGTCTGGCCGTTGAAGGTGAGAAAGGGATCGGTGCCGGTGTCCAAGACTTCATCCCGGCTCCAGAGCTGGGTGAAGTTGTCATAGCGGATGCCCAGCACCTGCTCGTTCACCCCGCCCTGGCCGTTGTGCAAGGTGACCGAGCCGTCCAGGATGATCTTGACCGGATTTATCTGGGTGCCGACCAGGGTGCCGCCCAGGTAGGTCCAGACGGGAACCGGATTTCCGGGTTGGTGGATGACGAGCGTGAAGGGACCCGGAGGGACCGTGGTCAAGTCCGCCCACTGACCCAAAGCGCATTGCACCGTCTCGAACCAGGTCTGGAAAGGACTGGTAATGGTGCTGCTGGCCGGATTCCAAAAGGCGCAAGCGACCGGGGTCATGGTGCTTCCGGACTTTCGGAGGACAAAATCATGAGCGACACCGTCCGCGGTCCCGGGACTCCCGGTATACCATCCCCTCAGCCGGCCGACGGTGCCCCGGGTGGTGGTATGGGAACAGCCTTGGGCGGTATAGAGATAAGTCGTCTGGACGATGGTCAGGGTCGTGCTCAAGTTGAGAGTCTGGAACGTGGTCAGGGTGGAGAGGAACCGGGTGGAAATCCAGGACCCGCCGTTGAAAGTGGTCACGTTCACCTGGCAGTCGCTGAACTTGACGGTGAAGCCCGCGCCGGAGCTCAAGCACTCCGCCGCCTCCGGCCCCGGGTTAAAACACAGGCCGGTGCAGTTCGGGTCCGTGACCGGGTCGCACTTGTCCTCCAGGTAGTCGGGCATGCCGTCGTTGTCCGAGTCCTGCCGGCAAGGGTCGCTCGAAAGGCCCGCGGCAAAAGCGAGCGCCAGGAGCGGGTTCGCGATTCCGGGCTTGGGAAAGAGCCCCCGGTTGACTGGGTCGTTTTCCCAGCCCAGCGGCGCAAACCGGGAGGCGAGATTCGCGGCCGCGTCCAGGATCACCTTGGGGTTGACCGCGCCCTGGAGCCGGGTGGCCTCGTGGGACCCGCCGCCCCCGGCCGCGATCTCGGCCGGAAGGTTGGAATCCACCACGGTGATCGGCCCGAACTGCTCATCCACCGACCGGGCCAGGCCGGCGCCCAGCCATTCGTCGCCCCCGCCGCCCCCGCCGCCGCCCGGGCAGGCCGGGAGCAGGAACAATAGAAAGCACAGCGTCCAGAACCCGACTACCACTCTCTTCATCTTCATCGCACTCCTTACTCCTGTTTCCATTTTACTCGCCAGGCGCCGGCTCCACTGGAATTGCACCCGCTTCTGCCACTCGGCCGAGAATCGCCTTTATCATATGCAGGGTGGAATGCAGTTGTCAATAAAAAGGGGAAAGGGCCGAAGCCCTTTCCCCTGGAAAGACTCAGTCAGGTCTGAGTTAGAAAGCCACGCCGGTCAGGCTGGGAATGTCCGCCGCGTCCAGGAGTTGGCAGGCAGCGCTGATCGAAAGCACGTCGAACTCCCGCATTTCCGGATCCACTTCCACGTTGATCCGGCAGGGGGTCTTGTTCTGGGGCACGCTGCACTTGTCATTCTCGGTGTTGCCCTTCTCGTAGAAGCTCAGCGCATAGATCGGGTTCCCGGCCGCGGTCGCGCCCACCAGGCGCCAGCCGCCGAAGCCCAGGGAAGGCCACTGCGGTCCAAACGCG
>MGQK01000122.1:0-270 GCA_001797815.1 Deltaproteobacteria bacterium RBG_13_61_14
GCGCTGGACCAGGAGAGCACGGGGGCCGAGGCGCTCGCGGAGGTGCGCAAAGAAATGCACTCGCGCTACCCGGGCTTTGCCGAGCGGGTGGATAACGTGGTCGGGGTCCTCTCCAGCGTGGACCTGCTCCAGGCCCCGGACCCGAAGACCCCGATCAAGAATCTGGTCCGCCCCGCGGTTTACCTGACTGAAAGCATGCCGGTGCAGGACGCGTTAGCCCGGATGCAGAAGGAGAATTTCCTGCTGGCGGTGGTGGTGGACGAGTATGGC
>MGQK01000122.1:297-462 GCA_001797815.1 Deltaproteobacteria bacterium RBG_13_61_14
GATATCCTGGAAGAGATCGTGGGCGAAATCGAGGACGAGCATGACCGCCGGGCCCGGCTGTTTCGCAAGCTCGACGACCGCCGCTATTTGATCCAGGCGCGCATGGAAATTGACCAAATCAACGAGGCGCTCGATCTCGACTTGCCGGAAGGGGAATACGAGACC
>MGQK01000122.1:510-596 GCA_001797815.1 Deltaproteobacteria bacterium RBG_13_61_14
GAGCAACTCCGGTTCCGTGACCTCACCTTCGTGGTCAGCGAAGCCACGCCCCGGGCCATCCAGGCGGTGACCGTCACCCGCGAGCT
>MGQK01000122.1:663-1768 GCA_001797815.1 Deltaproteobacteria bacterium RBG_13_61_14
GGAAGCGGTTGACCGGAGAGTCGGCCGGAAAGCCGACCGCGATCCCGGCCACCAGGCGCTTGCGCTCCGGCAGACCCAGGTGCTCGCGGATGCGACCAGCGTAGATCAAGGGCATGGCCTCCCAGCAGGTGCCGAGACCTTCGGCATAAGCCGCGAGCAGCAGGTTCTGGATGGCCGCGGCCACGCTCACGATCGGGCCGAGCCCGTGGCCCCGGTCCATGGCCGCCATGATCGCCACCGGCGCGCTGAAGAAGTTGAAACTGCCGCGCGAGAGCTTGCTCACGTCCCCGCCGGCGGCCTTCACCTCCTGGACCATGGTCGTGATCAGTTTGTGGCTGCGCTCGCGGAACTCGGCCGGCAAGGTGAAACCCTCCTCCGGCAAAGAAGGGTCGTAGTCCGACCGGGCCGCGCTTTTCAGCAAGCCGTCTAAAAAGGCATCCAAGTCCTGCTTGGCCCGGCCGGCCAGGACGATAAACTCCCAGGGCTGGACGTTGGAGTTCGAGGGAGCCCAGATGGCCGCGGTGAGAATCTTTTCCAGCAGCGGCCGCGGCACCGGGTCCGGCCGAAAGGCCCGGATGCTCTTCCGGCCAAAGATCGCCTCATAAATTTCCATCACCTGTTCCTCTCGGTTGATAAAGTTTGATCGGAAATGACGCCCGGATCAATTCCCGGGCCTCTTCGAGCGAGCCGAGCTTGCCCAGGGCCATCAGTTGCACGCAGAGGTTTCCGACCGCAGTCGCTTCCTCCGGACCGGCCAGCACCGGGACGCCGCAAGCGTCCGCGGTCCTTTGGCAGAGCAGCTTGTTCCTGGCGCCGCCGCCGACCACGTGCAGGACCTCGACCCGGCGGCCCTGCAATTGCTCCAACATGCCCAGGACCTGCCTATATTTACCGGCTAAACTCGCCAGCGCGCATCGAACAATCGCACCCCGATCTTTGGGCGCCTTCTGCCCGGTCTTTCGGCAATACTCCTGGATCGCCCGGGGCATGCTCCGCGGCCGCAAAAAATCCGGACTGTCCGGGTCCACCCGACTCGCACCCGGCTGGGCCTGCCGGGCCAGGCGGTTGATCTGCTCGAAGCTCAGCGGCTTGCCGTCCTCCCGGG
>MGQK01000122.1:1785-1965 GCA_001797815.1 Deltaproteobacteria bacterium RBG_13_61_14
TCCTGGATCAGCCACAGGCCGGCAATGTTTTTCAGGAGCCGGAAGCTATCCCCGACTCCGCCCTCGTTGGTGAAGTTGAGCTCGAGCACCTGGTCGTTGAGCACGGGTTCTTTGACTTCCGCGCCGAGCAAAGACCAGGTGCCGGAACTCAGGTAAGCCCAGGCCTGTTTGCCGTCGGCC
>MGQK01000122.1:2140-2418 GCA_001797815.1 Deltaproteobacteria bacterium RBG_13_61_14
ATTGAATTGGAGGAATTGGATGCCGGTGGTTTGGAAGATTTCCCGCCGCGGGACCCGGGCAAAAGCCTGGTCCAGGATCCCGTCGGTGCGGGGATCGCGGTAAGCCACCGGGTTTTGCAGGAGCCGGCCCTGGCGGTCAAGCAGCCCGAAGTCCACGCCCCAGGTGTCCACGCCCAGCGACGCGAGCCGGCCGGAGGCGGCCTTGAGCCCGGCCGCGATCCCGGCCTTCAGCTCTTCGAACAGCCGCAGCACGTCCCAGTGCATGGTCCCGGCCACGG
>MGQK01000122.1:2484-15453 GCA_001797815.1 Deltaproteobacteria bacterium RBG_13_61_14
GCACGGCCCGGCCGCCGGAAGCGCCGAAGTCAAAGGCGAGCAAAGAGAGGGGTCGCTTCATCTATCAGAGGTGAGGCCGGCCAAAAGAGCGAGCAAATAAACGAATTGGATAATGCTCATCAGGCTCCTCCTTAGGCCCGGGCATACTATACCACGGGAGTTTAGCAGAATTTCAAAAAAAATTTATGCCAGACCGAGAATCTGGTCCGCGGTCTTGCGGGCCACAAACATGATCGAGAGGCAGTTGTTGACCCCCACGGTGGTGGGGAAGGAAGAGCCATCGCACACGAACAGGCCCTTGAGATCGTGCATCTCGCACCGCTCGTCCACCACCGAGCTTTTGCGGTCACGGCCCATGATACAGCCGCCGAAAGCATGGCCGGAGTGAAGGTGGGATTGCTTGTTCTTGAAACCAAGCCGGCGCCGGCCCTGGCGGTTCTCGATCAACTTGATATCCTCGGGTGAGCGGAGCACCATACCCGGAAAGGAAGGATAGCATTCGACCGCGCCCACCCGGAAAAAGAGCTTGGCCACCAGTTGCGAGCCGAAGATCAGACGCTCGTTGTCGTGGTCCGAGATGTCGTAAAGGATCGCGTCCTCGGTGACCTGGCCCACGCCGTCGCCCTTGACCGTGACCTCCATGCCCCCGATCTGGCGATAGTCCTTGATCAGCGCCAGGTGCTGGGTCCCGCTCCCGGGCAAGAGGTTGGCAATGCCCCAGGGCAGCGAGCCGGCGGCCTCGATGAAAAAGCCGTGTCGCTCGGGCTCGAAATAAGGCCGGTCGCGGTGGAAGTCCATGTAGTGGGTGCACTCGACCGTGTCGTTGATGCCTTCGTTGCAGTCAATGACACTATCCTGGAACCGTGCCAGGGTAAAGGCGCCCGAGTGGAGGGTGAAGTCTTTGCCTACCCGGCCGTTGGTATTCAAGCCGCTCCGGAGGAGGATCCGGGGACTGGCGATGGCGCCGGCGCTGACGATGACCTGCCGGGCCTTGACCGTGAGGCTTAGCGCTTCCGGCTCCACCCCGCGCGGCAGCCTCTGCTTGCGGTCGGTCATCCGGGCTTCTACCGTGAACTTGTGTCCCTGGTGCGGAGCCTGCCGGGTCTGGAGTTGGCGCTCAATCTCCGCTTTGCGGGCGGGATTGGCCGGCCGGAGCTTTTCCGACCAGGGCCAGTCGCCGGCTTCCGGGTAATTCACCCGGATGCGGGTCACTTCGGCGCCGGTGTAAACATCCGCGCCCTTTTGGTTGGCCCATTTAAGGAAGGTGTTGGCGGAGTCGTTCTTCAGGCCGTAGCGGCAGCCCTGGGTGCAAAAGCCGCAGCGCATGCAGAACGAGCAGGGCCGATCCACCGAGGCCCACTCGATGCCCTCGCGCTGGCAAGCGATCTTGAGGAGTTGGTTGTTGGGGTTGTGGTGCTCGTCGGCCACCGGCTGCACTTCGAGCAGGCGGCGCAGCTCCAGCCGGTATTCTTCCAGCTTGGGGTTATCCGGCGAGTAACTGGTTAGTCCGAGCTTGGCCCAGTCTTCCTGGATCACCCGGGGGAAATCCCAGGTAACGCTCTCCGAGGACACGGTGCCGCCGCCGTAGCACTCGCCGTGGAGGATATTCACCCGCGAGTATTGGCCGCTGGTGGGTTTGAAGGTGTCGGCGGCGAGCAGGCGGGTGGACAGAGCGACCTCCCGCATGCCCAGTTCTTCGGGCGGCCAGTAGGCGCCTTTTTCCAGGACCACCACCTTTTTTCCGGCCCGGCTCAGGTAAAAGGCGAGCACGCCGCCGGCCGCTCCGGAACCGATGATGCAAAAATCCACGTTGTCCAGGTTTCGGGAACCGGTCAAGTGTTTTTTCTCGATGATCACGGCGCGGACTTTATCATAGTTTCGAGCCTTTGACAATTACCAATGGGAGCAATATATAATTGACATCTGCTTGACGGGCGCGAATCCAATCGCGCCCTACGAAAAGGCCATAGGGCAGGTTTGGATACCTGCCCGAAGGTGTCAACTATATATTGTGCTCGGAGTAATAACAATCAAAGTTTGCCACCGCTCTCATTTTTCAACTAATGCACCGCCACATCCTTTTTATCGGATTCGAAGGCAGGGGAGAAGAGGCGGCGGGCTCTTGCGAACAGAGAATCGAAGAGGCCTTGCTCAAAGCGGGAGAGCGCGAAGAAGTTCCAGGCCAGACCGGCCAGCCATAAAACCGGCCGCCAGGCGCCGAAGCTATATCCGAGGCCGGCCAGGGGGATGGGCAGGCCCAGGATGAGGAGTCGAGTGACGAGACGGTCAAAAGCAGCCGGAGAGGTAAAGTAGCGGCGGGCGAAGTGGAGGAAGGTGAGGGCGAGCAGGCTCATGGCCGAGAGCTCGGCGAGGGCGGCGCCCCGGATGAACAAATTTTGTGTGAAGATCCAATTGAGAAAGAGAAGGAGAAGGGTGGCGCCGGCCATGGCCAGGGAGGCGCGGCCGGCCCCGTGCCGGGCGTTCTGGAGATGAAGCCCGGCATACATGGCCGGGATGCCGAGCCCGGCTGCGGCCAGGAGGCGGAGCGCGGTGACCGCGGGGAGGTAGTCGGGGCCGAAGAGGAGCCCGAGGATTTCCGGGGCAAAGAGGATGAGGCCGGTGGAGATTGGAACCATGGCGGCGAAAGTCAAGGTGTAGAGCCGGCGGACGAGGTTGTCGAGCTCCGGCCCTTCCGGGAGCGCGGCCAGGCGGGGGTAAGCGGCCTGGCAGAGCACGAGCGCAGGCAAATACATGAGCTTATAGACCTTGTCGGCCGCGGCGTAAAGACCGGTTTGGTATCCGGCCAGCCAAAGGGCGACCAGGAAAAAGGTGGTCGAGTAAAAGGCGCTGAGCAGGAGCAGGGAGGCGAGCATGGGGGAAGAGGCGCGGAGGATGGGGAGGAGTTCGGGAATCGAGGCGGCCACGGGCTGGCGGAGGAATCGGCGATGGGCGAGACCGGCGGAAAGCAGGTAAGTGAAGCCGGCGCTCAGGGCAAAAGCCAAGGTCACCGTCTCCAGGTCGGCGAAGAGAGCCGCGGCCAGGACCAGGCCGGACTTGAAAAAAGCGTCGGCGAGAATGACCCCGGCCTCCAGGTCCATGCGCTCCAGGCCCCGGAAGAGCATCCGAAAAGAATGGCCCAGGGTGAGGATGCCGATCCAGAGGCACAGGTTGCGGATGGCTGATTCCAGGGAGGTGTCGGCTCTGGACCAGCGCAGGGCCAGGACTACGGCCAGAGTCAGGACGGCGGTCAAAAAGAATTTGATCAGCAGGGTGGTTCCGATCAGCATCGGAGCGCGGTTCGGAGCCTTGGCGATCTCCCGGACACCGTGGAAGTGGAGGCCGAAGTCCATGGCGATACCGGCGAGCATGGCCACGGCCAGGGCCAGGCTGAAAACACCGAAGTCGGTGACCCCCAAGCGGCGGGCCAGGATCGCGGTTACCCCGATGGACAGGATTCGAGCCAGGGCTTCGGAACTGAGCAGGTAGAGACTGTTTTTGACCATGTGGCATGAGTTGCTTGCATCTTTGCCAACCCCAGCCATGACTTCAAGCAATTCATTAAAAATAATGTATAATCATTTGAAATATAATATTATTATTGATTTACTTGAACCAAGAGAAAAGAATGGATGCGCGGGAGAATTTGGCAATGCGGCGTCAAGTTTTTGACGGCCGAAAAATGCGCTATCGGTCTATTCCTTGAAAAAACTCTTAGTTACCGACACTGGCAGCAGGGTATAAAGGTTGCACTCTCGCATCGCTATGAAAATCGCGCTGGTCAACCCGATCCTGCGCAGCGAGATCGGCGGCAAAGTGCCGCGGATCATCTCCAACCGGGAGGCGATGATCGTCCAGACCGGCCGGGCCATGGCCGAAATGGGTCACCAGGTCCGGGTCTTCGCCTCCCTGAGCTACCGGCCGGAGCAGGCGGATGAGGCGGTGCCTGTGACCTATCTGCCGGACCGATACCCGGGCTGGTTTGCGCCTGAAAAAATTCCCTGGCTTAAGGGCCTGGCCCGGGAATTGGCTGGCGACGGCTTCGACGCGGTCTTGGCCTCCGAGACTTTCCAGGTTTCCAGCCTGACCTGTGCCTGGGCCAAGACCAAGGTCAAGCGGCCCCTGCGGCTTATCATCTGGCAGGAGATGGGCCTTCACCCGAAACCCTATCACACCCTGGCCTCGCGCCTCTATTACCAGACCCTGGCCCGCTGGCTCATGCAAGCTGCTGACCGCTTCATCCCCCGCTGCCAACGGGCGGCCGCATTCCTTCTCGAAAACGGCCTGCCCCCGGCAAAGCTCGGGCCGATCATCCCGCATGGTGTTAACGAGGAGGTGTTTCATCCTGCGGCCCGGCCGGAAAAGGACCCCGGACTCATTCTTTGTGTGAGTCGTTTGGTCGAGACCAAGGGCTTGGAAACCCTGATCCAGGCCTTTGCTCAAATCCGGCCGGATTTCCCCGAACTTCGGCTTCTCATCAAAGGCAGCGGCCCGCTCGAAGCGTCGCTTCGCGGCCTGGCTTCCCGCCTGGGCGCCAGGGACCGGGTGGTCCTGGATACCCGGCGGAGCGGCCACTCGGAGATGGCTGACCTCTACCGGCGCGCGCTTTTCCTGGCAGCGCCGAGCAAGGTGGACCTGTTGCACTTCGCCCCGCTCGAGGCCATGGCCTGCGGGACACCGGTGATCGTTTCCACCGGCACCTACCACGGCCAGGAACTGGCCGACGGCAAGGGCGGTCTCACCTTTCCGGCCGGAGACGTTCCCGCGCTGGCCGCGGCCATGCGCTCGCTGTTGCAATGTTCCGAACGCCGGGAAGAACTCGCCGCCCAGGCCCGCGAACGCGCGCGAGCCTTCTCCAACCGACAGGTGGCGCAGGCTCTGCTCCAGGAACTGAGCGCTTGATCCATTGCCCGCTTTGACCCGATCGGCTATACTGGGCCGGAAGGAACCAGCGGGTTGTTGGATCGAATTGTCCAGTTGGCGCGGGAGTTGATCCGGTTTCCCACCCTGGCCAAAAACCCGGAAGCGCGTCGCGCCTGCGCGGACTTTATCACCCAATCTCTGACAGATGCCGGCCTCCAGGTGAGGCCGTATGAATCGGCAGGGGTGAGGTCCCTGGTGGCGACGCCTTCGGCGGCAGCGCCCTGGCTTTGCCTGCACGGGCATTACGATGTGGTGGAGGCCAAGGCGGAGGAGTTCATCGCCCGTCGGGAAAAGGATCTGCTCCGGGGCCGGGGCGCCGCGGACATGAAGACCGCTCTCGCCGCCCTGATGGTGCTGATGGCCGAACTGGCCCGCAGGGAGAAGAAGCCGGCGGTGGCGCTGATGGTGACCGGGGATGAGGAAGTGGGCGGCGAGCACGGCGCCGGTCATATCCTGGACCAGGGCTTTCGCTGCGAGTTCGCGGTCTCGGCCGAGCCTTCGGGCCTGATGATCGCGAACCAGGCCAAGGGCGCGCTGCGGCTGGAGCTTTCGGCCAAAGGCAAGTCCGGCCATGCCGCCCGGCCCTGGGAAGGCGACAACGCGATCCTGAATATGATGGCGGCTTTCCCCCAAGTCTGGGAGCTGTTCGGCGACCCGGAGCCGGAAGCCTGGAAGACCACGATCACCCCTTCGATCATCTCGGCCGGAGACGCGATCAACCGCATCCCCGACCGCTGCGCCTTGCGGGTGGACATCCGCCACCTGCCTGCGGAGTTTCCGGAAGAGATCGTGGCCCGGATCCAACAGGCGGCGCCGGAGCTGGAAGTCCGGGTCCTCAGCCACAGCCCGGCTTGTTATGCAGACCCGTATGGTCCGGGCCCGGAGCGCCTGCGCGACGCGGCCGCGGCGGTCCTGGGCCATGATCCCGGGTTCCTCAAGAAGCACGCGGCCTCCGACGCCCGGTTTTTTATCAGCCACGGCATCCCGGCCGTGGTCTTCGGCCCGGCCGGCGGCAACGTGCACGGCGACCAGGAATGGGTGGACCTGCGCGAGGTGGAAGAGTTCTACCTGATCCTGGAGCGTCTCTGCCGGGAAATCTGAGTTTAAAAAAAGAGCACGGCGAGCCGCGCCCTCTTTCCCGCCAAGACCTCGCTTATTTCTTCAGTTGGGCCAGAGCCTCCTGCTGGCCGGCCAGGGTCTTTTCGATGTCCTCCGGCGTATGGGCCGCGGAAACAAAGCCGGCCTCGTAGCCCGAGGGCGCGAGATAAATTCCGCGCTCGAGCATGGCGTGGAAGTATTTCTTGAACCGCTCCGCGTTCTGGGTCTTCACGTCGGCATAGTTGCGCGGCACCTTCCGGGTAAAGAACAGCGAGAACATGCTCCCGATCGAGAGCACCTGCGCTGTGATCCTTGCTTCTTTCAAATTTGCATCCATCCCCTGGACCAATTGCAGGGTGCGGTCGTGGAGCGTCTGCTGGATGGACGGGCTTTTCAGTTCTTCCAGGGTGGCAATCCCCGCGGCCATGGCCACCGGGTTGCCGGAAAGCGTGCCGGCCTGATAGACCGGCCCTTCGGGTGAGACGCAGGCCATGACGTCCTTGCGGCCGGCGTAAGCGCCCACCGGGAACCCGCCGCCGATCACCTTGCCCAGGCAGGTCAGGTCCGGCTTGACCTGAAAGCGCGCCTGCGCCCCGCCGTCCGGGATGCGGAAGCCGCAGAGCACTTCATCGTGGATGAGGAGCGAGTCGTAGCGGCGGGTGATCTCGCGCAGGAAGGGGAGAAGGTCGGGGTCGGGCAGCACCACCCCGATGTTGCCCGCCACCGGCTCGATGATCACCGCGGCGATATTTTTGCCGTGGCGCTTGAAGGCCTGCTCGACCCCGGCCGGGTCGTTGTAGGGGACCACGATGGTGTCCTTGGTAAAGTTCTTGGGCACGCCGGCCGAGTCCGGCTCGCCCAGAGTGCTCGCGCCCGAGCCGGCCTTGACTAAAAGATAATCGGCGTGGCCGTGGTAGCAGCCTTCGAACTTGATGATCTTGTCCCGGCTGGTAAAGCCCCGGGCGGCGCGGATCGCGCCCATGCAGGCCTCGGTGCCGGAAGAGGTGAAGCGGATCTTTTCGATCGAGGGATAAAATTCCTGCACCAGGCGGGCGAGCTTTAACTCCGCCTCGGTCGGCGCTCCAAAACTGGAGCCGTTCTCCAGGGCTTGCCGGGCGGCGTGGACCACCGCCGGGTGGGCATGGCCGAGGATGAGCGGGCCCCAGGAGAGCACGTAGTCAATGTATTCCTTGCCCTCCACGTCATAGATCTTCGAGCCTTGGCCCCGGGCCATGAATCGTGGCGCGCCGCCCACCGCTTTAAACGCCCGCACCGGGCTGTTGACCCCGCCGACCAGCACTTGCTTGGACTCTTCGAATAACTGTTCTGAAGTCTTGTTCATGGCTCCATCCTCAGCATGATTGAAATCCGCGACCGAAGCGCGGTCGCGGCTACATTTTCGTTCAGGTTCAGGTTCAGGTTCAAGTTCAGGTCTTCTTCACTGGGCACCGTGCACTGAGCACTGTGCACTAACAAAGCTCCTGATGAATCATCTGCTCGGTGTAAGCGCAATAGGGTTCCTGGGCCAGGTCGTTGCCGGTGACCGCGAGCGCCCTCGCCCGGCAGCCGCCGCAAACACCGATGAAGCGGCAATGGCCGCAGCTTCCCTGGTAGAGCTTGAAGTTGCGGAGCTTGAGGAAGAGCGGGGAGTTCTCCCAGATATCGCGGAAGCTCTGCTCGCGCACGTTCCCGGCCTTGATCGGGTAATAGCCGCAAGGGAAGACGTCGCCCTGGTAGGACACAAAGCCGAAGCCCATGCCGGCGAGGCAGCCGCGGGTGCGGGCGTTGATCCCGAATTTTTCCGGGGTCACCTCGATCCCCTCGGCCTGGGCCCGCTGGCGCAGGATCCGGTAATACTGGGGCGCGCAAGTGGGCTTGATCTCAAAGTCCTCGTCCCGGTTTTTCTCGTACAGGTAGTTGAGAATTGCTTCGTAACCTTCAGTCGTGATCAGCTCTCGGTCCGCCAATTCGCTCCCCCGGCCGGTCGGCACCAGCATGAACAGGTGCCAGGCCGCCACGCCCAGGCTCTTGACCAGCTTGAAGATGTGGTCCAGGTCAAAGCGGTTGCGCTGGGTGAGCGAGGTGTTGACCTGGACGCCGATGCCGTTCGCCTGCAAAATCTTGATCCCTTGGATCGAGGCCGCGAACGCGCCCGGCTGCCGGCGGAAGTCGTCATGCACTTGTGCATTGGACCCGTCCAGGCTGATCGAGCAGCGCCGCACTCCCGCGGCATAAAGTTTCTTGGCCGCCGCGTCGGTGATCAGGGTGCCGTTGGTGCTCACGGCCATGGTCAGGCCGAGCGAGGTGCCGGAGGCGGCGATTTCGTAAACATCCGGCCGTAAGAGCGGCTCGCCGCCGGTGAGGATAATAATCGGTTTGGAGAAGCTGGCCACGTTGTCCAGCAGCGCCTTGTATTCCTCAAGCGAAAGCTCGCCCTCCGGGCTGGATTGCGAGGCGAAAGCCCGGCAATGGATGCAGTTGAGGTTGCAGCGGCGGGTCAGCTCCCAGGCCAGGATCCGCGGGGCGAATTGGTCTTGGGGTTTCATCTTTTGCTCTTTGAACCCGCCCTCGGCGCAGACGCCAAGGATGGGTTACAATTTTTTTCATCCGTAGGGGCGCGATTAATCGCGCCCTGCTCTAACCCATGTTATAGAGAGAGGGCGCAATGAATTGCGCCCCTACCTCGGATCGTTCCTTCAATCCAGATATCCTTTCTCGATTGCTTCGCGGGCAAAGTAAGTGATGATCAGGTCGGCGCCGGCCCGCTTGATCGCGGTCAGGGTCTCGCGGATCACCTGGGGCCCGTTGATGGCGCCGGCTTTTTCCGCGTGCCGGATCAGGGCATACTCGCCGCTCACATTGTAGGCGGCGACCGGCACCGGAAAGGTTTCTCGGATCAGCCGGATGATATCCAGGTAGGCCAGGGCCGGCTTGACCATGACGATATCCGCGCCCTCTTCCAGGTCCAGCTCCACCTCGCGCAGCGCCTCCCGGGCGTTGGGCGGGTCCATCTGGTAGGTCCGGCGCGTGCCCTGGAACTGGCCGGACCCGGCCGCGTCGCGGAAGGGACCGTAAAAGGCCGAAGCATACTTGGCGGCGTAGCTCATGATCGCGACCTGGTCGAACCCCTCCTCATCGAGCGCGGCCCGGACCACGCCGACCCGGCCGTCCATCATGTCCGAGGGCGCGATCACGTCCGCCCCGGCCCGGGCGTAGCTGACCGCGATTTTCGCCAGGAGCTCCAGCGTGGGGTCGTTGTCCACGTCTTTCCCGTCCGGGGTGAGGATGCCGCAGTGGCCGGAGTCGGTGTATTCACAAACGCATAAGTCCGGGATCACCACCAGCTCCGGCGCCTTGGCCTTGATCGCCTGGATCGCGCGCTGGATGATGCCGTCCGACCTCCAGGCTTCGCTGGCCTCAGGGTCTTTCTTGGCGGTAACGCCGAACAGGAGCACCGCCGGGAGGCCGAGCTTGTGGATCTCCTTGGCCTCCTGGGCCAGCCGGTCCACCGAGAAGTGGTATTGGCCGGGCAGGCTCGGGATCGGCCGCTTGACCCCTTTGCCGGCGACTACGAAGTAGCCCATGATCAGGTCTTCGGGCAGCACCCGCGTCTCGCGGACCATGCGGCGAAGTCCTTCGCTGCGGCGCAGCCGGCGGAGCCGGGTATCAGGAAAGCTCATGCTCGTTTTCCTCCTGGGTTGCCTGCGACCGCCCCGGTCGCGGCTATATATTTTTTAATCGCATTCACCAATCCTTGTGCGGTAAATTTTTCCGCCACGATGTCCGCTTTTCGGCCTCGTTTTTCCACCTCGGCTTTCGTGATCGGGCCGATCACCGCGATCCTCGTCTTTTTCGGAATTTTCACCTTACCTATAAAATTAATCACTGTTGACCCGGATGTAAAGATCACGATGTCCGTGTCCTGGGGAACCCGGGGCGCGGGCCTCATCGGCACGCTCTCGTAAACCGGGATCACGTCCACTTTTGCCCCCCGCCCGCGCAGGCCCGCGGGCAAAACCTCGCGCGCTTCTTTGGCCCGGGGCAAGAGCACCCGCTGGCCTTTGAGGTCGCGGGGGAAGGCTGCCAGCAAAGCCTCGGCCACGAACGAGCGGGGCTGGATCCCGCACTTCACGCCCTGGAGCTTGAGCGCCTGGGCCGTGGCCGGACCGATGCAAGCGACCTTCAGGTGCCGGAGAGCCCTCCGGTCCCGGCCTTTTTGTTTCAGCTCCTCGAAGAAAATCTCCACCCCGTTCCGGCTGGTGAAAACCAGGTAAAGGTATTTATCCAGTTTTGACATGGCCCGGTCCAGCTCGGGGTTGGGCCGGATCGGCCGGATCCTGATGGCCGGGATGCTGACCGCTTCCGCCCCCAGTTTCTCCAATTGGGCGATCATCTCCGCCGCCTGGTCGCGGGGCCGGGTGACCACGATCTTGAGGCCCTGGAGCGGCTTCCGTGGAGTCCGCTTCATCCTCGAATTTCCTTCAGGACCTTTTCCGCGCCCTGGGCCATGAGTTTCTTGGCCAGAAGCTTCCCGGCTTCTTCCGCGTTGGCCGGCGCGACCTTCACTTCCGCCCGGAAAAAAGGCTCGCCCTCCGGATGCGCGACCACGCCCTGCAGGATCAAGGTCTGGCCCTCGACCCGGCCGAAAAAGCCGGCCGGGATGCGGCAGCCCGCGCCCAACTCGGCCATGGCCATCCGCTCGGCCGTGACCGCGAGCGCGGTCGCTTCATGGTGGATGACGCGGGAGGCCGCGATGGCCAGCTCGTCGTCCACCCGCGACTCCATTGCCAGCGCGCCTTGTCCGGCCGCGGGCAAAGAGAGGTCCAGGCTCAGGGTGATCACCGGGTTCCGGGACTCCTGGTCCACAAAGCCAAAGCGGTTGAGCCCGGCCCGGGCCACCACAATGGCGTCGGCCTGGCCTTCGCTGAGTTTGCGCAGCCGGGTGTCGAGGTTGCCGCGCAGGGGAACAAAGGTCAGGTCCGGCCGGCGGTGCTTGAGCTGGGCGGAGCGGCGGAGACTGGAAGTCGCGACCCTGGCGTTGCGGGGCAGGGCGGAAAGCGGATCACCGGACGAGCCGGGCCGGGCCACTTCCCGCCGGACGATGAGCACGTCCTCCACCGGCTCGCGGACGCTGATGGCCGAGACCATCAGGCCCTCGGGCAGACGGGTGGGCAAATCCTTGAGACTGTGCACGGCCAGGTCAATGGTATGGCTCGCGAGCGCGTGATCGAGCTCCGCGGTAAAAATCCCCTCGCGGCCAAAAGCCTCGGGCGCAAGGTCGTGGCGGCGGTCGCCCTCGGTCTTGATGAGCCTGGATTCGATTTTCAGTTGGGGATAGGCGGCGGCGATTTGCTCTTTCACCCAGTTGAGCTGGATCAGGGCCAGTTTGCTGCCTCGGCTCCCTAAGATCAATGGGCGTTTGGAAACCACTCGGCGAACTCATTCCTTCATTTATTAAAATAGCGGATTGTGGATTTTAACACAACTTGAGGAAGATAAAAAAGGGGCCTGGGTCGCCCCCATTTCCAACGAGACAAAACAAGCGAAAGCTTAGTGAAGTAAAGACAATTTTTTAGGCTGGGGCTGGGGTGCGGGGGAAGGGGCAAAGCGGCCGACTTCTTCCTCGATGATCCGGCTGACCTCCGCCAGGAACCGGGTCCGCTCGTGGGTAGCGGATTCCGCGGCCTGCTCAAGACCGTCAATGTTGTGCAGCCGCACGCCCGGGACTTCCGCCACTTCCGGCTCCACGTCGCGGGGCATGGCCAGGTCAATGATGAAGAGCAGGCGGCCCTGGCGGTGTTCCATGATCTTTTCGACCATGCTCCTCTTGATGATCGGGTGGGGGGCGGCGGTGGAGCTGATCACAATGTCCACGGACTGGAGCTGGTTCTGGAAGTCCTCGTAGTTCACCGCCTGGCCGCCCAGTCGGTGCGCGATTTCCCTGGCCTTATCCACGGTGCGGTTGGCCACGGTGATGGTGGAGATGCCGTTCCCGGCCAGGCTCTTGGCCGTGAGCATGCTCATCTCGCCGGCGCCGACCACGAGCGCGGAGCGGTCCTTGAGGGTGCCGAAAAAGTCGCGGGCCATGTCCACCGCCACCGAGCCGATGTTGAGCGGCCCCTCGGAGATCCCGGTCTCGCGCCGGACCCGTTTGCCCACCTCCAGGGCGGCGTGGACCAGGTGTTCCATGAACTCGCCGATCGTGCCCTGCTCTTTGGCCCCGCAAAAAGCCTCCTTGACCTGGTTGATGATCTGGGTTTCGCCCATCACCATCGAGTCCACCCCGGAGATCACCCGGAAAAGGTGGGCCACCGCCTCTCCCTCGGTCCGCCGGTAGAAGCAGTCGTGATACTCGGAGATGTCCACGTCCATCTCCCGGATGAACTGCTCCAGAGAGCGGAGCCCTTGATCCGCGGAATCGCACGAGCAATAGAACTCCACCCGGTTGCAAGTGGTCAGGATCATGGATTCACGGATGTGCGGCAGTTGGCGAAGGTGCTGGCGGGCTTTGCGGACGGCCTCGGCGCAAAAGCTTAACCGTTCCCGCAGCCAAAGCGGCGAGGTCTTGTGATTTAGTCCCAAAACAACGAGATGCATGGAATACACCCTTTCCCCGCTGACAAGCATTCTAAACATAATCGAAAATTCTTCCATTGTCAAGGGGGAAGCAATTTAGGTGCCGCATATAACTTATTGAAATATATTGAAATTTAGTTTGAAAATCGTATGTCAAACCTGGCGGATGGGTGAAATCACCCTGGGGGTGCGCGTCTAATCACCATTTATTTTATGGAAAAAGAAAAATTTTCTAATTCAGTCCAAATAAATTCTTTAAGGTTAAGGCAAGCCTTTAATCCATTTGAGTTGCTCGGCCAATCCGGTTTTCAGGTCGCTTTTTGGATCAAAGCCCAGTTCTGCCCGGGCCAGGGAATTGTCCGCATAGGTATCGCG
>MGQK01000122.1:15502-17768 GCA_001797815.1 Deltaproteobacteria bacterium RBG_13_61_14
CAAATTTGCGCCAGCAAGCGGATAACCTCCAGCAACTGGCGCTGGTGGCCGCCGCCCAGGTTATAGGCCCGGCCGGAGACGCCTTTTTCCATGGCCGCGATGACGCCGTCCAGAATATCCGCGATATAAGTAAAGTCGCGGGTCTGCCGCCCGTCGCCGTAAACGTGGATGGGCTGCCCTTGGAGCAGCGCCCTAAAAAAACGATGAAAGGCCATGTCCGGCCGCTGGCGGGGGCCATAGACCGTGAAGAACCGGAGCGAGATGATGTCCAGGCCGTAATTTTTGCAGTAAAGGTCGCACAGCGCCTCTCCGGCGAGCTTGGTCACCCCGTAGGGCGAGAGCGGCTGTTTGGCCGCGGTCTCCGGAGTGGGGAAGCGGTCGGTGTCACCATAGACCGAGCTGGAAGAGGCGAAGACGATGCGCGGGCCGCCTTGCTCCTTGGCCGCTTCCAACAGCTTTTGCAGGGCCAGAAGATTGTGCTGGAGATACACCTCAAAGGATCGGCCCCAACTGGCCCGGACCCCCGGCTGGGCGGCTAGGTGGAAGATGCCGTCCACTTCTTTGATCAATTCCTGGAGAGGCGCCGAGTTGAGATCAACGGGATGGAAAGAAAAGTTCGGATGCTTCAAGAAGCTTTTCAGGTTCTGCTCCTTGATCTCGCGCGCGTAATAATCGGTGAAGCAGTCCACCCCGGCGAGGCGAAGGCCCTGGCCGAGCAAACGCTCGCACAGGTGAGAGCCGATAAAGCCGGCGCAACCGGTGACTAAGTAAGGCATGGGATCAAGGCCCTTTACTTTAAGGCCAGTTCAGCCGCAGGTCAAGGTTTTTCATTGACTTGTCGCGAGCGAGCCTTTACCATGACCTCGCATGGGCACGGGCTTGCTCATCGCCCGAATGGGCCTGTTTTGGCTGTTGAACGCAGCCGTGGCCGGGTTCGCGCTGGCGGTTGCCCGCCGTTGGTCAGGTTCAGCCGCACTTGATCTTGCGATCCGGGTTTTGACGATCTATTTCTTCACCATCATTCTCCTGCTCACTTTCCTGGGCCTTTTGCACCTAATTTACCTGCCGGTGGTTACCTCTCTCGCCGTGCTCTTTGGGCTGTCCGGGTTGTTCCTCCGGCGCCGGCAAGCCGCTCCGGCGGCAGAAATGCCAGCGTCCACCGAGCCTTCCCGCTTTCTCTCCCGCGCCTTCGTGCTCACCCTGGTCCTCGCCGGGATTACGCTCTACCTGATCAGCATCATCTATCCCCACTTCCCCCATGACCCGCTCACCTATCACCTGGTCTTCCCGGTGGAATGGAGGCAGCGGCATGGCCTGGCCCTGGTGCCCACGCCCTTCGGCGACCCCTCCCGCGCCTACGACGCCGCCAATGTCAGCCTCTATTACCTCTGGCTCATCCTTCCCCTGGGGCAAGACCAGTTCGCCCAGTCCGGCCAGTTTCCGTTCTTCATCCTGGGCCTGCTCGCGCTCACCGGGCTGTGCCGCGAGCTCAACCTGAAGCCGCCCTGGCGATACCTGCCGGCTTTGCTGTTCGCCCTGACCCCCCTCGCCTCGGTGCAGGCTTCCATGGCCTTTAACGATCTGGCCGTGGCCGCTTTTGCGCTTACCAGCCTGTATTTCACCCTGCGACTTCGCTCTTCGCAGAAGGCCGGAGACCTCTGCCTGGCCTCGATCAGCCTGGGCCTCCTGGCCGGGATTAAATACCTGGCCTTGCTCCCGGCCGCGGTTTTGGGTGTGATCCTGATCGTGGTCTTGCTTCCGATTTTACGAGCCAAGCGGGTCGGTCCCCTTCACCTCGCACTGGCCGGCGGTTGCCTCATCCTCGCCGGCGGCTACTGGTATTTGCGTAACCTGTTCTGGTTCGGGAATCCCGTCTATCCCTTGGAGGTCAAGCTCTTCGGCCACACGATCTTAGCCGGAGCCTATGATCGCGCCGTCATGCTCAACTGGGTCTTTCACCAGCAAGGCTTCAAAGAACTGAAGAGCCTGCTCCTCGAACTCACCTCTCCGCCGCTCCTCATCGGGCTGCTCTTCGCGCAGGCTTTGGCTCCGATCCTGGCCTGGCGGGCGCGAAGAGTTTCCGGGGACAGGCTGGTCCCGTTTCTACTCGCCCTCCCGGTGGCGCTCCATCTCCTGCTCTGGTATCTCAACCCCTTCCAGATTGACCGCTTCTGGTTCCCGGTGCTGGCGCTCGCGCTTATCCCCTTCGCCTGGCTCGCGAATTATCACCGCGTGATCGGATGGGCGGCGGTCCTCCTGGCCGCCG
>MGQK01000122.1:17794-23521 GCA_001797815.1 Deltaproteobacteria bacterium RBG_13_61_14
GGGCTCACTTACCCCACCTATTGGAAGATCCATCTGGCCCTGGTCGCCACCGGAGCAGTCTGGGCAATGCCCCGGTCCCTCGGGCAGGGGCTGAAGCTGCGACGGAAGTGGCTGGCCAGCCTCGGCATGATCATCGCGGTCCTGGCTTCTTTCCTCTACCAGCCTTCCTACCTAAAGCGCCGCGCCGCCTTCTTGTTCAGCCAGTGGAAGCCGGGCACGGCCTGGCAATGGCTCTGGGCTCAACCCGGACCGCTCCGCCTGGCCTACACCGGCACCAATTTAGTTTATCCGTTATATGGTCCCCGGCTGGAAAACACCGTGGGCTATCTCAACCTCAACCACCACCCCGGCTGGCAGTTCCATGATTACGAACGCGCCTATCGGCCCGGGCCGGCGAACACGCCCGAGCCGGCTCCCGATCGCCTGGAATGGGACTTGCCGGCCTGGTGGCAGAACCTGGTCCAGGCCCGGATCCAATACCTGATCGTGGCCGGCGTGGGCAAAAACTTGCGGCCCAATATCGCCCATGACCCGGAATTCTGGCCGATTGAAGACCAGTGGGCGCGAACCCATCCCCGGCTCTTCGAGCGGGTCTTTGCCAATCCTACCACCCGGATCTACCGGGTGTACCCGGAAGTCACGCCCGCCTGGTCCGAGGCTGACCGACAGGTCATTCATCGTCCCAAGGATGCGATCGCCGCTTATGCCCAGGACCCGGAACTGGGCAAAACTTACTTTCCCCAGGCCCCGCCGGTTCTGAAGAAGCTAAAATAAGCTTCCGGTTCCCGTCGTTTCCGGGCTGACCGCGGTTTCGAATTCCAGACTCTGGCCATCGGTCCGAACCGTGACCGCGCCGTCTCGATCGGTGCGCAGGATCCGGATCCGCCGCTCCTGATACCGCTTGAGCACTTCGGGGTGGGGCATCTGGTACCAGCCGCCGGGCCGGGCGCTGAAGATGGCGGCCCGGGGCTGGACCGCGTCCAGGAACTCGGGGGAAGAAGAGGACTTGCTGCCGTGGTGGGGCGCGATCAAGAGGTCGGCGCGGAGCGCCGGGGCGCCGAGCTGCTTGAGCAGTCGCCTTTCGATGTGGCTGGTCATGTCCGCCGGGAGGAGGATGTGGCGGTCGCGGTAGCTGAGCCGCAGGGCGAGCGCGTGGTCATTCAAATCTGCATGATGACCGGCTGGTCCGGGCGGCGGAAAAAGGATGCGGATCTGGGTCTCGCCTTGCAGGGTGACCGGGCTCTGGTCGTCGAGGATGCGGACCGGGATCGAACGGCGGGCCGCGATGGTTAAAAGCTCTTCGGCCAGGAAGTTCCGGTCCGCGGTGAGCCAGAACTCGCCCACCCGGAAATGCTCGAGGATGTAAACGAGGCCGTTGCCGTGGTCCGGGTGGGGATGGGTGAGGACCACCGCGGTGAGCGAATGGATGCCCTGGCCCAGGAGATAAGGCGCGACCACGTTCGCGCCCACGTCGTAGATGTTGTTGAAGAACCCGCCGCCGTCAATCAGGAAGCGGGAGTGGTCGGGCAGCCGGACCAGCAAGCACTGGCCGGCGCCCACGTCGAGCGCGGTCAGGCGGAGGTCGCGGTCTCGCCGGTCCGAGACCAGGCGGGAGGTTTCGATGCTCAGGAGCAGGGTCAGGCAGGTGATGGCCCCGGCCCAGAGCGGCCAGCTTCTTTGGGCAGCGGCGGTTTGGGCGATTTGGCGGGCTTCGACGCCAAAGGGGTCGCGGAAGGAGATGTCGGGTCGGAGCAGGTCCCAGGAAAAGCGTTTCCTGCGGCGGCGGATCAGCCCTTCCAGGCCGAGGATGAGGAAGCCGTAGATCAGGACCAGTTCGAGGAGCGAGGGAGCCCGGACCAGGATAAACGCGCCGGGCCAGGCGCTGAACCCGGCCACCATCTGCTCCACGAAAGCGGAGACGTGATCAAGGAGCCGGAAGCCGAAGCCGGCCGCAGCGGGGAAGGGCAGGGCGAGGGCCGAGACCAGGAGCCCGGGCGGGAGCAAGAGCAACTCCACCGCCGGGACCGCGGCCAGGTTATGCAGGGCGGCAAAAGGGTTGAGTTGGTGAAAATAACGGGCCGCGATCAGGGCGACTCCGAACTGGGCGGCGATGGAGACGAAGAGCAGGTTGAAGAAGTAGCGGCCGATTTTCCAGAAAGGGTAGCGGCGGGTGAAAGAGGCGACCGCCGGCTCTTGCAAAGGGTCGGGGAAGAAACTGAGTTTAGTTTTAGGAAAGAGGAGCCAGAGCCGGGGGAGCAGGTAGAGGATTCCCATCACCGCGGCGAACGAGAGTTGGAGTCCGGCTTCAAAAAGGGCCGAGGGCCAGAAGAGGAGGATAAGGAGCAGGGCCAGCCACAGGCTGTTCCAGAGGTGGTAAGTCCTGCCCAGGAGGAGCGCGCCCACGTAAACTCCGACCATGATCAGCGCGCGGAGAGTGGGGACACTGGCCCCGGCCAGGAGCGCGTAGCCGAGGACCAAGAGGAAGGTCACCCCGCCGGCCAGTCGCCGGATGTTGAAGCGGAGCATGAGCCATTCGGAGAGGCCGAAGAGAAAGCGGAACAAGAGGAATCCCATGCCCGCGACCATGCCCAGGTGCAGGCCGGAGATGCTCAGCAAGTGCGCCAGCCCGGTATCGCGGAACGCATCCCAAACCGCTTCCGGCACCGCGGTCTCCTCCCCCAGGAGCAGCGCCCGCAACAGCCCCCCGTGGTCCGGCGCCTGGGCCGTAATCAGGGCCGCCAGTCGGTCGCGTAACCGGTCCACCGCAGACAAAGGATTCCAGCGCGAGCCTTCTCCAATGCGATAAATCTCATCGGCCCCTTTGGCGGTCCCGATAACGGCGATTCCCCGCCGGGCCAGGTATTCCTCGTATTGGAAGCCGCCCGGATTGCGGAAGCTCTGCGGCCGGCGCAACTGCGCCACCAGGATCAGCCGCTCGCCGAGCTTCACCGCCGGCGGCTCTTCTCCGCTGACGTTCACCCGCACCCGGCCGGCCACCGGAGAAGCGCGGTTCTCGGTCAAAACCTGCTCGGCTTCGATGGTGAGCCGGGAATAGCCGGAATAGGCGACCACCGGCTCGGCCAGCCGTCCGATCAAGCGCACCGGGCCTCGGTCCAGGAAAGGGATCAGCGAATCCGCGGCTTCGAGCTTTTGCTTTTCCTGTTCGCTGTCCAGGGCGCCGGCCAGGAGCACAGCGAAAAAGAGCAAAAGCACGCTCGTTTTGTTGCCCAGGCGGGGCAGGGCATGGGCAACAGCCGCTCCGAGCAGGCCGAGCGGGGCCAGGAGGAAAAAAGCCGGCGAGAAGAAACCGAATTCCAGGTTGAGGCAGATACCGGCGGCAAAAGCAAGGACAAAAGGGAGAAGAGGCTGCGAGGCCAGAATCTGCAAGGTTGATCCTCCACTGAAGGCAAAAGCGCGGCTGCTCGGGGGCTGGTAACTAGGACCTCAAGTTTTCAAGCCGAATGCCGATCCATTAAGCATGGACAGGGTTGCTGGAACGCATCCCGCCAGCAATCCCCCTCCTTCGGCCGCGGGAGTTAACGGACTTCCGCGGCTTTTTATTAAAGAAGTGCACAGTGGACAGTGCACAGTGAAATAAATCAAGTTTTACAATGGAGCACGCGGTAATTCTTTTTACCGGTGCGCAAGACGATGGTGCCTTTGATCAGGTCTTCCGGACCGAGAAGATGATTGAGGTCCTGAACTCTTTCGTCGTTCACGTAAACCCCGCCCTGGTTGATCAGCCTTCGGGCCTCGCCTTTGGATTGGCTTAATCCCGAATTCACCAAGGCCTCCACCAGGGAAAGACCTTCTTCCAAAGCCGCTCTCGGCAATTCGGTGGTGAGTGCCGGATCCAATTGGGCCGCGTCCAGGCCGGCGCGGTCGGTCGAGAACATTTTTTCCGAGTCGGCTTTGGCCTTGGTCGCCGCCGCCTCGCCGTGCACGATGCTCGTGACCTCGAAAGCCAATCGCTTCTGCGCCTCGCGCGCCTCGGGCTTTTGCTTGAGCGATTTTTCGAGGCCTTTGATTTCCTCGGCTGGGAGGAAGGTGAAGCAGTTGAGGAACCGGATCACGTCCCGGTCATCGGTGCGGATGAAGTATTGGTAGAAGTCGTAGGGGGAAGTCCGCTCGGATTCGAGCCAGATTGTGCCGGCCTCGGTCTTGCCGAACTTTTCACCCGAGGCGGTGGTGAGGAGCGGGAAGGTGATGCCGTAGGCGGTCTTGCCCCGGAGCTTGCGGATCAGGTCAATGCCCGCGGTGATGTTGCCCCACTGGTCCGAGCCGCCGACTTGCAGGGTGCAGTGGAACTGGTCAAAGAGGTGGAGGAAGTCGTAGGCCTGGAGCAGTTGATAGCAGAACTCGGTAAAGCTCATGCCTTCGTCGGAGTTGAGGCGGAGCTTGACCGATTCCTTGGCCAGCATCTCGCCCAAGCGGAAGTGCTTGCCCACGTCGCGCAGGAAGTCCAGGAACTTGAACTCAAGCAGCCACTCGGCGTTGTTGAGGATGCGGGCGGGGCTGGAAAGACTGGGGCCGAAAGCGAGGAACCGCTCGAGTTGTTTGCGGATGCCTTGCAGGTTGGTTTGGAGCTCGTCCTGGCTGAGGAGTTGCCGCTCCTTGGTCTTGCCCGAGGGGTCGCCGATCAGGCCGGTGCCGCCGCCGACCACCACAATGGGGGTATGGCCGTGGCGCTGGAACTGGGCCAGGCCCATGATGATCAGGAGGTTGCCCACGTGCAGCGAGGGTGCGGTGGGATCGAAGCCGGCGTAGAGCGTGACTGCTTTTTCCCGGAAGACTTTTTGCATTTCCGGGTCAGTGAGCGCGGCCAGGAACCCGCGGGTTTCCAGGGTGCGAACGATATCTTCCATTTGGATTAAATCCAGGCGAGCAGAGGTTACCGCATTTTAACGGATTAGGCAAATCTGGGGGCGAGACCAAAAGGAAGAAGGAATTTACCACAAAGACACTAAGGCACAAAGATAAAGAAAAAAATTCTCCTAATTTTCTTTGTGTCTTTGTGCCTTTGTGGTGAGAATTTTCTAGGGTTTGAGGAGTTCCGCTTCGTCAAAGACCAGGGCCTGGAAGCGGCTGACCTGGACGCCGCCTTTTCGCCAGCAGTCGAGCGGCAGGCCGGCCTTGTTGCAGGTATGGGAGAGAAACTCTTCGCGGGTCCAGGAATATTCCACCGGCACCTGGGGCAGGAGCACGCCCCGATGGAGTCCGTCGGCCATGATCAGGCCGTCGCGGCCGACGGTGACGGTGTTGAGGTCAACGACGGGTTCCGGCGGGGTGAGGATGGAGATCTCGTATTCCAGCTCGGGCAGCTCCGCGGGCGAGACCGGCGGAAAGCGCCGGTCCTCCAAAGCCGCGGACCGGGCCACGTCGCGCACGCACAGGTAGAGCGGCTCTTGCGCGATAATGTGGCCGATGCAGCCGCGCAACTGCCCGTGCTTGTTCAAGGTGACAAAGGCGGCGCCCGGCTCTTTGAGCTTGGGAGAGGTCACCTGGACCTCGGGCAAGCCGCCGGTCTTGACCGCGGTTTCCACCGTTTGTTTGGCAATGGCCATCAGCTCTTTTTTCTCGGCTGGGGTCAAGGAATAATTTTCCGGGGGCAGGAGCTTGGCCCCTTTTTGCGGCGCGGGCGCCGGCGCGGCCGGCCGGTAGCCTGCGGGCAGCACGAACGCCGCCGCGGAGTAACCCACGACCCGCGATTTATCGCCGGCGGTGTCG
>MGQK01000122.1:23702-24138 GCA_001797815.1 Deltaproteobacteria bacterium RBG_13_61_14
CAGGGAATGCTCCTGGCTAAAGAGCGTGGGTTCGTATTTGATCCAGGGCCGGCTGCCGATCAACTTTTTCACGCTGGCGCGGTCAATCTTGACCCGGCCGAGCGGGGTCTCGTAATAGTCCAGATCCAGGACCGAGACGCCGTCCAGGTAGTAATGATGCGAAGGCGCCATAATCACGAAGCGCTTGGCCCCGCTTTGCCGGATGGCCTTGTAGGTATAGGCGGCCACCGGGCCGGAATAGACATAACCGGCATGCGGCGCGATGTAGCCCAGGACGTGGCCGGCCGGGATCTCGGGGTCGGCCTTGGCCAAGAATCCCTCGATCATGCTTCGGAGCTGGCCGGCATCACCGGGATAAAACTGGCCGGCCACCACCGGCTTTTGCACCTGGGGCGCGGAGAGCGCGGCAGGCGGAGCGGCCGGGGAAGGAGTCCCG
>MGQK01000122.1:24175-26656 GCA_001797815.1 Deltaproteobacteria bacterium RBG_13_61_14
GAAGCGCCGGCGGGGCAGGGGGGTAGGGGAATTTTCCGGCATGGTCTTAACTCCAGATTCCGTGGATGGCCTGACCGCATTGGCCGCAGGCGCCGTTCTTCAGGGCGATGATGCGGGTCTGGTAGCCGATGCGCGAGATCAAGAGCGCCCCGCACTTGGGGCAGCGGGTGTCCTCCGCGCCGGAGCCGGGCACGTTGCCGAGGTAAGAATAATAAATGCCCTCGGCCAGCGCGACCTCGCGGGCCTGCACCAGCGTCTCCACCGGCGTGGGCGGCAGACTTTTCAATTGGTATTGGGGATGAAAGCGGGAGAAGTGGAGCGGGGTCTCGGGCCCGAGGCGCTCCACGATCCAGCCGCACATGCGCTTGATCATCTCCTGGTCATCGTTGAGCGTGGGCACGATCAGGTTGGTGACCTCCACCAGCACGCCTTCCTGCCGCATGATCTCGCCGCAGTCCAGGACCGGCTGCAGCCGGCCGGCGCAGATGGCGCGGTAGTAGTCCTCGGTAAAACCCTTGATGTCCAGGTTGGCGCCGTCGCTGACCGAGCAGAGCTTGCGCAGCGGCTTCTGGTTGATAAAGCCGGCCGTGACCAGGATGTTCTTGATCCCGGCCTGCCGCGCCAGCTTGGAAGTCTCGTAAGTGTATTCGTAAAAGATGATCGGCTCGGAGTAGGTGTAGGCGATGGAGCGGCACCCGTATTGGCGGGCGAGGGCCACCACTTTTTCCGGGGGCAAATCCTCGGTGTGCAGGTCTTCGGGGTTGGTCTGGGAGAGCTCCCAGTTCTGGCAGAACTTGCAATGCAGGTTGCAGCCGGCGGTGGCCAGGGAGAAAGCGGTCGAGCCCGGGAGCACGTGGAACATGGGCTTTTTCTCGATGGGGTCAATGTGCACGGCCCCGGGTTTGCCGAAGACCAGGGTCATCAGCTTGCCCTCAAGGTTGACCCGAACCCGGCAGTCGCCCCGCTGGGCGTGAGCCAGCCGACACTCCTTGGGGCACAGCGTGCATTTCACGATGGCAGAGGGCATATCTAAGAATTATTTTATCAGGTCAGGGCGGAAACTCAAGTTGGGGAGAAGCGCGCGGCGGAAGGATTTGATGACTCTCTTGGAGGTCATGACTGCAGGATCAGGTAAAGGCCCATCACTCCGAAGACGACCCAGACCGCGGTGCGGAATTTTTCCGGCGAGACCCGGCGGCATAAAAAGATTCCGAGCAGGGCGGCGATCACGATGCCGGGCGCGCAGAGCAGGGAGTGGGTGAGGACCTGTCCGGTGAGCATGCCTTTGGCGCCGACCAGGGGGATGCGGAAGAGCCCGGTGACCAGAAAGATGGCCTGGAGGCTGGCTTTGATTTCTTCGGCGGTAAAGGGCTGGCGAAAGAAGTAGGCGATGACCGGCGGGCCGCCCATGTTGAAGGCGCCGGAGAGCGCGCCGGAGCCCAGCCCCGCGGGAATACTCCACCAGCGCGAGAGCTGCCGGAGCTTGCTGCGCTCGAGCAAGGACCAGGCGGCGAAGCTGATAATGGTGAAGCCGAGAATCCGGCGCAGCCAGGCGGGGTCCATACTGACCAGGGCCTGGACCCCCAGGAAAAGTCCGGGCACGAGCAGGAGCAGCACTGGAGCAATCCTTTGCCAAAGGATCTTCCGGCGCAGGGGCCAGAGGATGACCAGGCAGAGGACCAATCCGGCCAGGTTGACTAAAGCCGTGGCGTAGTAGAGATCGCGGGTGGCGGAGAGGATGCCCATGGCCAGGATCCCGAAGCCGAATCCCAGGAAGCCCTGGGTGAAAGCGGCCAGGGAGATGACCGTGAGCGCGAGCCAGGGGATTTCGGTCAACACGCGGGACCGGCGGGACCTTGGGCCTGGACCTCCGAGTAACGGTGCTCCTCATGTCCCGGATGCACCAACGGGGCGTGGCGGCGCCAGGAGAACAAGCGCATGCCGTTGGCGATGACCAGGAGCGCGCTGCCCTCGTGGCCGATGATGGCCAGGGTCAGGTTCAGGGTTCCGAGGAAAGTCAGGACCAGGAGCAGGCCGATGGCGAAGAAGGAAATCGCCAGGTTCTGGCGGATGATCCGGACCGCCCGGCGGCTGAGGGTGATGGTGTCGCCGAGCCGGGAGAGGTCGTCGCTCATGAGCGCGATGTCCGCGGTTTCCAGGGCCACGTCGGTGCCGGCGGTGCCCAGGGCAATACCCACGGAAGAGGCGGCCAGGGCCGGCGCGTCGTTGATGCCGTCTCCCACCATGCCCACGGTCCGGTATTGGACGATTAAGTCGTGCATCACCCGCACTTTTTCCTGGGGCAGGAGCCCGCCCCGAAACTCGTCCATGCCCGCCGCCCGGGCGATGGATTCCGCGGCCTCCGGGTTATCGCCGGTCAGCAGGATCAACTTTTCCACTCCCCGCCGGCGCAAGTCGGCGATCACCGCGGGAACCTGCTCGCGGAGGCGATCCGCCACCGCAATCAACCCCAGGACTTGC
>MGQK01000122.1:26774-31066 GCA_001797815.1 Deltaproteobacteria bacterium RBG_13_61_14
AATCACGAGCAGGGTGAGGGCGAGGTAAAGCGTGTCGGCGAAGGGCTTGCCGGTGACCAGGGGTCCCAGGGCGGCGATCAGGACAGCCCCGGCGACCACAATCGGGGTGTAGTATTTCCCGAATTTTTCGCTCATCCGCTGGCTGGGCGCCTTCTTGGCCTGGGCCTCCTTGACCAGTCTCAGGATCCGGGCCAGGGTGGTGTCCTGGGCCAGCCGGGTAACCTTGACTTCCAGCGCGCCGGAAAGGACGATGGTGCCGGCGAAAACTTTTTGCCCGGGTTCGCGGCAGACGGGGTTGGACTCACCGGTGATCGGGGCCTGGTCAATGTCGCTGATGCCGCGCTCGATCTCGCCGTCCATGGCAATCCGCTCGCCGGGCTTGATCACGATCAAGTCGCCCACCTTTAGCTCCGCCACCGGCACCCGCTCCTCAAACCCGTCGCGGCGGACCAGGGCATCCTTGGGCGAAATCTCGATCAAGGCCTGGATCGCCTGCCGGGTGCGGTTCATGGTCAGGCGCTCCAGGGTCTCGCCCAGGCTGAACAGGAACATGACCATGGCGGCTTCGCCCCACAGCCCCAGGTAGACCGCGCCCAGGCTGGCGACAGTGACCAGCACGCTGATGTCCAGGGTCCGAGTGCGCAGGGCATAATAGCCGCTTTTAGCCACCGGCCCGCCGGAGAGGAAGAGAGAGATCAGGAACAGGGCGGAAGCCACGGGCGCAAACTTCTCCGGCGCCAGCTCAGGGGCAGAGGTGAGGATCTGGCCCCAGGATTCGAACCGGCTGGCCGCGAGCTCGAGGGCGTAGCCGAGGACAAACAAGAGACCAGCCGACCCGGTCTGCAAGGCCAGGCGGTAGCGGGAGAACCAGCGAACTTTCTGTCGGCCCGCGGGCCAGGCCTCTTCCACCAAGTAGCCGACCCGGCGGATGCGCTCGATCACCTGGGGCCGTTCGACCTGGCCGATCACATACTCAAACACGATCTTGCCCGCGGCGAAGTTGACCTGGGCCCAGTTGACCCCGCTCAATTGCTGGACGGCCCTTTCGATTTTCGTGGCGCAATCGGAGCAATCGAGGTTGGTGAGGGTCAAGGTGTCGTGGGCATAGCGGTTTTCGATATCTAACCCGAAATCGCGGACTGTGCGCTGGATGGTTTCGAGGCTGATCAAATCGGGGAGGTAGCGCAAATGCAACACATCCTCCGGCTCGGAAAAGGCGACCTCTTCCACCCCGCGCAGATCCCCGACCAGGTCCACCAGCCGCTGCGTGCACAAGCCGCAGGAGCCGCTGGGCCAGGGTGAAACCGGAAGATGGAGAACTTGGGAATCCATCGGAACGACTCGTTTTCGGAGATCAGCGGTGGCTGGCGTGCTTGAATCCCTCGGCCAGCAGCCGCTCGATGTGGTCGTCGTCCAGCGCGTAAAAGATCCGCCGGCCGTCGCGCCGCGCCCGGATCAGGCGCTGGGTGCGGAGCAGGCGAAGCTGGTGGGAGATGGCCGAAGGGTTCATGGTGAGAGCCGCGGCCAGGTTGCAGACGCAGAGTTCTCCTTGGGAGAGAAGATGGAGGATGCGCAGGCGGGTGGGATCGCCCAGGGCCTTGAAGATCTCGACGGCGATTTCAACTTGAGAAAGTTTCGGCGCCAGCGCCTGGAGGCGGGCCAACCGCTCGGGGGAGGGAGTGTGCCGACCGTGCGTCCGAGGGGTTCCCCGGGAACGCGGCTTGGGAACTGGTACCAAGGCTTACTCCTTTTTTTCAAATATCAATATTTGAATAACCGTTCATATTCGCATCATTAAATGTAACCCCTCGAGTAAGGTTTGTCAAGGAAAAAATAAGGGAAGCGAGGGGTTGGGGGCTTGTCCGCGCGAGGACCACGATTCCTTGCTTTTCCTTGGTTGGGTTTTGTTCTATACTGGGCGGCACTGAAAAAGAGGTGAGGAGGCAGACATGGTCTTTCGACGGATAGCGGGCCTGGTCCTTTTCCTGGCGCTGTTTGTCGGCGGGCAGTCGTGGGCGGCGGAGCCGAACCCGTGGTCCGAGCCCCTGGAGCGGATTTACTGGGGCGACCTGCACGTGCACACCAGCTACTCGGTGGACGCCTACATTGGGGGCATGGCCCCGGGACGTTATGCCGACGAGGCCGGTCAGTATGCGCTCTATTGCTCGCGGCTGGACTTTTACGCGGTCACCGATCACGCCGAGATGCTGACCCATTCCAATTATTGGACCGAGGCGGTCCGCGCCGCGCAGAGCTTCAATCAGATCGGCGCTACCCATCCCGACGCCAACGGCGATCCGGGCATCGTGGCCTTCACCGGCTGGGAATGGACGCTGTCTTACCTGTATGGCCACAAGAACGTGATCTTGAAATACGACGACCCGAAAAAGCTGCCGCCCAGCCCGATCCGGTGCCGGCCGGGGGTGCAGGGCTATCCGCCCCGTGCGGCCGCAGACCGCAACCAGCCCGGCATCCACCCCCTCTACCTGTATTACGGCTATCGCCAGGGCCAGAAAGACACCACCATGGTGGCTTGGACCTCCGGCGAGCTCTTCAACCTCCTTGACCGCTATTGCCTCGGCGCCGGGACCGGCTGCCGGACCATGGTCATCCCTCACGGCAATGCCTGGGGCATGGCCAAGGCCATGGATACCATCTGGGAGGCCCAGCTCGATCCCCAAAACCATGATCCGCAAATGCAGCGCCTGATCGAGGTCTATTCCAAGCACGGCAACTCCGAGGAATACAGCTATTCTCCGGGCGAGTGGCGCTATTTCAAGGACGGGAAGGAGACACAAGCGGCTGAGTGCGTGGAAGAAGTCCCTCCCGGTTTCGTGAACCGGGTGGCCCAGCAAGCCATCGGGGTGAACCCCCCCATGGGCCTGAAGCCGGAATGCCAACGGCAATGCGCCGAGCCGACCTCGGTCTATCTCCCGTGCTGTTGGCAGGCGGGCGAGATCGTGCGAAAGCGCTGCCTGGACCCGGACTCGCCATTCTGCCGCGAGCAAATCGATCTGGCCCGGGCGGAGACCCTGCCTTTCCCCCAAAGGCTCAGCCTGCGCGAGCGCCGGGAGCTCAAACCCGAATACCGCGACGACCCGGGAAAGACCGCTCCCGAAGACTGGAGCTCCTGCGGCCAGTGCCGGGATTGCTGGCAGCCCGCGTTCAACTACCGGTTTAACGGCAGCGTGCAGAAAGCCCTGGCATCCGCCTATTTCAATGAAAGCGGCCAGCCGCTCTATTACCGGTTCGGCTTCATCGGGTCCACCGATACCCACTCGGGCTGGCCGGCGTCGGTGAAAGAGACCAAACGCATGGTCGAGCTGGGCGCGGGCAGGGCAGTCGCTGCTTTCAGTTGGGTGGGCCAGGCTTCAGTGGGCTTCGAACGAGTGGCGAATTTCCTCAACCCCGGCGGCATGGCGGCCATTCTCGCGGACCATCGCACCCGGGACGATTTGTGGCAGAGCTTGGAAGACCGCAACGTCTATTCCACCTCCGGCGCCCGGATCGAGGTCTGGGCCCGGGCCGTGATTCAGCCCGGTGAGAAAGCGGTAGTGAAAATGGGCGCGGAATCGATTTCGGCCAAGAACCCCACGTTCTTTCTCAAGGCCCACGGGGCTTTTCGCGAAGACGACACCTGCCCTTATGACCAGGAACCCTTGATCCAGGAGCACTTCAGCCGCGACGAGTTTCAGCGGGTCTGCCAGAGCCAGTGCTATCGGACCAAGGACCAGCGGGTGTCCATCGCCCGGATCGAGGTGGTGAAGGTGCTCCAGCCCCTGACCCGGGAGGAAGCGCAGATGGCCAACCTGGAGCGCTCGCCCGGCAACCCCCAAGGTTTGATCATGGATCCTTATGCCGTGGTGGAATTCGACCAGGCCCAGGTCGAGTGGACCTGGAGCGACCCGGCGTTTGAGAAGGAGCCGGCCGGCCGGTGGGTGGCATATTATTTTCGGATTATTCAGTCGCCGACGCCCGGCTACAACTGCCGGCCGATCGCGCTTTTGGAAAGCGGCCGCAACTGCGATCCCTTCCAGCCGGCGGACGGCGAGATCGAGTCCAGGATCAATCCCCAGGACGGCTCGAAGCCCACGCCTCTGACCGAGATCCAGGACGCTTGTTATTCCAATCCCCCGGAACCAGAGAGCTATTGCCAGGAGCGGGCCTGGACGTCGCCCTTTTACATCCAGAAAATTTAGCCCTACCCGGATCAGGCAGCCGCTGGCGGTCCGATCCGGCAGGATCTGCCTCGGCTCGGCAGCGCTTGCCCTCCCTCATTTTTCCGTGAACCG
>MGQK01000123.1:0-11160 GCA_001797815.1 Deltaproteobacteria bacterium RBG_13_61_14
CGGCCTTGAGCACTTCCATCAGCACCGCGGTCTCGCTGGTCACGTGCAAACAGGCGCCGAGCCGGACGCCCCGGAGCGGCTTGGCTAATGCAAAGCGGTCTTTGATCAATCCCAGCACCGGCATCTGCCGGCGGGCCCATTCGATCCGGAGCCGGCCCGGGCCCGCGAGTTTCAAATCTTTGACATCGTGCTTCATGATCTTTTTTCCCTCTCGTATAAAAATTGTAGGGGCCAGGCGCGCCTTGCCCCTACCGGATTTCCTTTCGGATTATTTCACCGCGGCTTTGAGCTTGGCGGCCAGGTTGGTCTTTTCCCAGGTGAAGTCCGGGTCCTGGCGTCCGAAATGACCGTAGGCCGCGGTCTTCTGGTAAATGGGCCGGAGGAGCTTCAGGTAGCGGATGATAGCCGTGGGCCGGAGGTCAAAGGTCTCGCGCACCAGCCTGGCCAGGCGCTCTTCCGTGGCGCGGCTGGTGCCGAAGGTGTGCACGTCCACGAAAACCGAGACCGGCTCGGCCACCCCGATGGCATAGGCGATCTGCACCTCGCAGCGCCGGGCCAGCCCGGCCGCGACCAGGTTCTTGGCCACGTGACGGGCCATGTAGGCGGCCGAGCGGTCCACCTTGCTCGGGTCCTTGCCGGAAAAGGCGCCGCCGCCGTGCCGGCCCATGCCGCCGTAGGTGTCCACGATGATCTTGCGGCCGGTAAGCCCGGTGTCGCCGTGGGGTCCGCCGATCACGAAGCGGCCGGTGGGGTTGATGTGGTAAAGGACCCGGCCCTGGAGGAAGGAGGCGGGGATGACCTTCTTCACCACTTCCTCGATGATGCCCTCGCGGATCTCTTTGTATTTCAGCTCGGGCGCATGCTGGGCCGCGACCACCACCGCGGTCACCCGCTTGGGCCGGCCGTTCAGGTATTCCACGGTGACCTGGCTCTTGCCGTCGGGCCGGAGCCAGGGCAGCACCTGCTTGCGGCGGGCCTGGGCCAGGCGCCGGGTAATGCGGTGGGCGAAGCTGATGGGCATGGGCATCAGCTCGGGGGTCTCGTCGCAGGCAAAACCGAACATCATGCCCTGGTCGCCGGCGCCCTGCTCCTTGTCCTTTTTCTTGTCCGCGGTAACACCCTGGGAGATATCCGGCGACTGGCCGTGGATGGCGGAGATCACGGCGCAACTGCGGTAATCGAAGCCGATGGCCGAGTCGGTGTAACCGATCTGGCGGATCACCTCGCGGGCCACCCCGGAGAGGTCCACGTCTTTCAGGCCCTGGGAGGTGATCTCGCCGGCCATGACCACCAGCCCGGTGGTGACCAGGGTCTCGCAGGCGACGCGGCTCTTTTTGTCGCGGGCGATCAGGGCGTCGAGCACGGCGTCCGAGATCTGGTCGGCCACCTTGTCCGGGTGGCCTTCGGTGACCGACTCGGAAGTAAATAAATAATCCTGGGTTGACATCTGCTTCTCCTTTTCCTTGTTCAGGCTGATTGATCAGGACCCGGCTTCCGGGGAAGGGAAGGGGTTAACCGCGCACTGGAAATCTCCCGCCTCGACCCCGCCCACGCCTTCCAGGGCATAGGCGTCGGCCCAGCGGGACTTGATCTCTTCGAGCACGAATTCGAGCACTTCCCGCGCGGTATCGAAGCGGAACAGTTCCTGGACAAAGGCTTCGGCGTCGCTCTTCTTGATGCCGCGGAGAATCTTCTTGATCCGGGGGATCGAGGTCGCGGGCATGGACAGCTCATCCAAGCCCAGTCCCACCAGGACCGGAAGGTGCAGGGGGTCGGAGGCCATTTCCCCGCAGATGTGCACCTCGATTCCGGCGGCATGGCCGGCGTCCACCACCTGGCGGATGATCTGGAGCATGGCCGGATGCAGCGGCTCGTAGAGATAGGAGACGTGCTCGTTGATCCGGTCAATGGCCAGCACGTATTGGATCAGGTCGTTGGTGCCGATGCTGAAAAAGTCCACCTCCTTGGCCAGGCGGTCGGCCATCAAGGAAGCGGAGGGCACTTCCACCATCATCCCCACCTGGATCTGGTGGTCAAAGGCGACGCCGCTGCGGTCGAGCTCGTCCGCGGCTTCCCGGAGCAGCCGCTTGGCCTCGCGGATTTCGTGGAAGCCGGAGACCATGGGGAACATGACCCGGATCTTGCCGTGGGCGGAAGCGCGGAGGATGCCGCGGAGCTGGGTCTTGAAGATCTCGGGGCTGGCCAGGCAGAAGCGGATGGCGCGCAGCCCCATGGCCGGGTTCATCTCGTCCGGCATCAGCAGTTGGGAAGCGAACTTGTCGCCGCCCAGGTCGAGGGTGCGCAAGGTGGCGCCGTGGGGAGCCACCGCCTCGATCAGCCGGCGGTAGTGCTGGTAGTGCTCGTCCTCGCTGGGCAGGTCGCTGCGGCCCAGGAAGAGATATTCGGTGCGGAACAGGCCCACGCCCTCGGCGCCCGAGTCCTTGAGGTATTGGATCTCCTCCAGGATCTCCAGGTTGGCGGCCAGGCGCACGCGGTGGCCGTCCAGGGTGGTCGAGGGCAGGTCCACATACTTGCGCAGCTCCCGGGTCATCACCAGAAGCCGCTGCTTGCGCTCCTGGTATTCCCGGCAGATCGTTTCCGTGGGGTTGACCACCACCGTGCCGCTGGAGCCGTCCAGGATGAGCAGGTCGCCCGGGTTCACTTCCCGGGTGATCCGCTCCAGACCCACCACCGCCGGGATCTGCAGGGAGCTGGCCACGATCGCGGTGTGGCTGGTCCGGCTGCCCACGTCGGTGGCAAAGCCGAGGACCTTTTTGCCGGCCAGTTGCGCGGTCTCGGCCGGGGACAGATCATGGGCCACGATGATCACCGGGTCCTCGATCTGGCTCAGCCGCGTCTCCTGGCTCCCCATCAGCCAGCGGAGCAACAGCTCGCCCACCACCTCGATGTCCAGGCCCCGCTCGCGCAGGTAGCTGTCCTTCATCTTGCGGAAGAGGGCCGCCAATTCATCCAGCACCTTGCGCAGGGCCCACTCGGCGTTGATCTGCTCTTCCTCGATGAGCTGGGCGGCGTGGCCGACCAGCATCTCGTCGGCCAGGAGCATGAGGTGGGCGTCCATGATCAGGAGGGCCTCGCGGGGCAGGCTGAGCGCCACCTGTTCCTTGGCTTTTTGCAGCTCCCGTTGCGCTTCGGCCACCGCTTCCTGGAAGCGGTGGAGTTCGCGGGGCACCTGTTCCGGCAGGATCTGGCGGCGGGGGACCACTATCCGCTCGCGGGAGAGGGTAAAGGCCTTACCCGCCACGATCCCGGGCGAGGCGCCCACTCCCCGGAGCACCTTCGGAGCTTTGGAGTCAGGGTTTGCCGCGGTCATTCGCTTTCACCAAAACGCTGTTCAATCAGGTCGGCCAGCGCTTGCAACGCCTGTTCGGAGTCCGGCCCCTCGGCCCGGAGCATCAGTTGGGTGCCCTGGGAGGCTTCCAGGGCCATCAGCCCGAGCACGCTTTTGGCATTGACGGTGGTATGGCCGCTGACCACCGTAATCTGGGACTGAAACTGCTCCGCCAGGTTGCGCAGCTTGCCCGCGGCCCGAGCGTGCAAGCCCAGCCGGTTCCGGATGGTCACCTTCAGGTTCCGCTTGTCCTCGGCCACCGCCGCTTTCCTAGACCTTCTTTTTCAAAATCTCGGAGCCCAGGGAGATGTTCTTCTTGCCCGCGGTCCGCGCCATCTTGGCCACCTCGCGCAGGTCCAGGTCGTCCCTGCCGGTGCAGAGCTTGATCAGAATGGGCAGGTTCACCCCGGAGAGCACCTCGACTTTCTTCTCTTTGAGAAAAGACAAACTGACGTTGCTCGGCGTTCCCCCGAACAGGTCGGTCAGGATCAACACCCCCTGGCCCTGGTCCACCGCGGCGATGGCGTCTTCCACCTTCTGCCCGATCTGGGTAATCCCCTCCCCCGGGTCAATGCTGATCGCCGCGCAGTGGGGCACCTTGCCCACGATCAGCTCGGCCGCGGCCAGGAGCTCGTCGGCCAGACGGCAATGCGTTACCACGACGATTCCCACCATAGCCGGTTCTCCTACTCGATCTCCTCGGCGCCCACCAGGGGCACCTCGCTGGCCGCGCCGGTGGAGAGCTCTTCGATCAGCCGGCGCTGGAACTCCCGGGCGGAAAAGTGGCCCTTGAGCTTGAGCAACTGGTTGCGGGCCGCCACCTCGACGATGGTGGACAGGTTCTTGCCCGGCCGCACCGGCACGGTCAGGTGCGGCACTTCCACCCCGAGCAGGGTGTAGGTGTCTTCGTCCAGGCCCAGGCGGTCGTACTCGCGGGCGTCATCCCAGAGCACCAGTTCGATGACCAGCTCGATCTTCTTGTGGTCGCGGATCGAGGCGATGCCGAACAGGTCCTTGATGTTGATGATGCCCAGCCCCCGGATCTCCATGTGATACTTGATCACCTCGCTGCCGGCGCCGACCAGGATGTTCTCGCCGTGGCGATGGATGTCCACGATGTCGTCGGCCACCAGCCGGTGGCCGCGCAGGACCAGGTCGAGCGCGGTCTCGCTCTTGCCGATGCCGGCCTGGCCCAGGATGAGGATGCCGATCCCGAGCACGTCCATGAGCACGCCGTGCAGGCTGATCCGGGGCGAGAGGTGGTCGTCCAGGAAACGGTTGATCCGCTGGATGAACTCGCTGGTGGCCAGGGGCGTGCCCAAAAGCGGAATCTGGCGCTCCTCCGAGCACCCCACCAGGCCCGGAAAGGGATCAAGCCCGCGCGAAAGGATCAGGCAGGGCATCTCGAACTGGCACAGGTTCTCGATCGCCTCCTGCCGCTCCTCTTCGGAAAGGGTCTTCAGGTAAGCGATCTCGGTCCCGCCCAGGAGTTGGATCTGGCCGGGCGAAAGCTGGATCTGGATCCCGGCCAGGGCCAGGCCGAGCTTGTTCACCAGCGGCTCGGTGATCACCTGGTCCAGATGCTCTTCTCCGGCCAGGGTCCGCAGCTCGAGCCGGTAGCTCTTGGCCTGGAGCAGTTCCCGCACGCTCACCCGGCTCACGGCGCTCCCTTTCCGGCCAGCTCCTGATCGGCCGCGGCCAGCGTTTGAAAAAGGGAGGCGGCATCGGGAGCGGCCAGGAGCTGTTCGCGCAAGGCCCGGTCCCGGCTCAGCCGGGCGATCCGAGCCAGGGCCTTGAGGTGCCCGCCGGTGGAATTGGACGGGACCAGGAGCAGGAAGAAAAGCCGGGTGGGCTGATGGTCGGGCGCGCCGAAGGGGATGCCGGCGCGGGAGCGGCCGAAGCTCATGACCATGCGCTTCAATCCGGGCAGCCGGCCGTGAGGGATGGCGACCCCCTCCTGGACCGCGGTGGAGCTCTGGTCTTCTCGTTCGCGGAGGACCGCTTCGACCTCGGACGCTGAAAGCCCCGGCTCCGGGGGCAGCGCGGCCACCAGTTCGGCCAGGGTCTGATCCCGGCTGGTTGCTTTCAGGTCCGCCATCACCGCGGAGGGACTGAGCCAATCAATCAGTTTCACCTTCGACTCGCGCTTCCACCCATCTCCGACCGGGCTTGTCCTCCGGGCCGCATCAGGCCTTGTCCGGTTCGATCAGACCGAAGTTGCCGTCGCGCCGGCGATAGAGAACGTTGATCCTTTCCGTGGCGGCGTTGCGGAACACGATAAAGGTGTCGCTGTTTTGCCGGAGCAAGACGGCCGCGTCGTCCACGGACAGGGGCTTGGGCTGAAAGCGGTTGGAGCGGAGGATCTGGGTCTGGCCCGCGCCAACCGCGGCCGGCGCCTCCTCCGCTTCCATCCGCACCTCGGTGTCCCGGGCCTTGCGCCGCTTGTAACGGTCGCGGTGCCGCTGCGCCTGGATTTCGATCTTGCTAAGCACTTGTTCCAGAGCCGCCATCAGGTCCGCGGATTCTTCCTTGCAGGTCACCACCGTGCCGTCGGCGGCCAGGGTCACCTCCACCTGGTAGCGGAACTTCTCCAGAGTGATGACCACGTTAGCCTCCAGGGGCCGGTGGAAATACTTCTCCAGCTTGTCCATCCGGTCTTGGGCGTAGTGCCGGGCCGCTTCATCGGTCTCGGCATGTCGGAACGTGAAATTCGTTTTCATCCTCCCCACCTCGCTCTTTTCCAGGGCCCAGGAGCCGTCGCCGGAACCCGGGCCGGAGGCTCAGCCCCGTCGGCGGCGGTTCGAAGCCAAAATCCCCATCGTCTCCCGGTATTTGGTCACCGTGCGCCGGGCGATGTCAATATTATGCTCGCGCAAGCGTCGGACGATCTCCTGGTCGCTGCAGGGATGGAGCGGCGGCTCCTGGCTGATGACCTGGCGGATCTTTTCCTTGACGCTCTCCGCGGCGACGCTCCCCCCCTCCAGCCGGTTGATCTTGGAGTTGAAGAAATACTTGAGCGGGAAAATGCCCAGCGGCGTATGCACGTACTTGCTGGTGGTCACCCGGCTGATCGTGGACTCGTGCATGCCGATGTCCTCGGCCACGTCGCGCAGCACCAGGGGCTTGAGGGACCCCACCCCCTTTTCGAAAAATTCGCGCTGGTGCTTGACGATGCTTTCCATCACCCGATAAATGGTGCGCTGCCGCTGGTGGATGCTGCGGATCAGCCACATCGCCGAGCGCAGCTTCTCATGGATGTAGGCGCTGGCGGCGGCCGCGTCCCGCCCCTCGCCCCGGAGCAGGCTCCGGTAATAGGGGCTGATCCGGAGCTTGGGCAGACCGTCCTCATTCAGCACGATCACATACTCGTCGCCCACCCGGTGGACATATACGTCGGGCTGGATGTAGTGGACCCGGTCTTCCCCGAAGGGCCGGCCCGGCTTGGGCTCCAAGTCCTGGATCACCCGCACCGCCTCCTGCACCCGGCTGATGGGAACCTGCAGCGCCCGCCCGATCGTCCGAAAGTCCCTGCGCTCCAGCTCCTTGAGATGGTGGTCCACGATGGCTCTCGCCACCTCCTCCCCCGGCGCCCAGTGCCCGAGCTGCAGCCGGAGGCACTCCTGAAGCGAGCGCGCGGCCACCCCCACCGGGTCGAAATTCTGCACCCGCTTGAGCACCCCTTCGGCTTCCTCCAGACTCACCTCCGCTTCCTCGGCCAGGTGCGAAAGCTCCCCTTTCAAATAGCCGTCCTCATCCAGGTTGCCGATGATCAACCCGCCGATCCGCTCCTCCTCCAAGGTGAAATTAGACAAGCGCAACTGCCACAACAAGTGCTCGGTCAGGTTCGGGCTCCGGGTCAGGGTGTTCTCCAGGTCCGGGCCTTCCTCCTCGTCCCCCCGGGCCGCATAGCCGCCATCCATGGGAATGTATTCGTCGAGAAACTTCTCCCAGTCGAGATTGTCGTAGCTGTCCTCATGCTCCCGCGGCTTCACTCCCCCGGTCTCGTCCGAGTGCCGCGGCGCGGGGAGCTCCGCCGCCGCCTCCTCGGTCTGGTCTTCCAGGACCGGGTTCTCCATCATCTCCTGGTTGATCACCTCGGCCAGTTCCAGCCGGCTGAGCAGCAAAAGCTTGATCGCCTGCTGCAACTGGGGCGTCATCACCAACTGCTGGGTGAGACGCATGCTTTGTCTGAGTTCGAGTGCCATCTTCTTACAATTTTAGATCTTGGATTTTCGATTTTGGATTGCCGACGCCTATTCCCAATTCAATCCAAAATCCAAAATCTAAAATCCCCAATTCCTACATCGCAAACCCTTCTCCCAAATAGAACCGCCGCGCCCGGGGGTCGGCGGCGATGGCCGCGGGCGGCCCCTCCACCAACACCCGGCCTTCGTTCATAATGTATGCCCGGTCGCAAATTTTCAGGGTCTCGCGCACGTTGTGGTCGGTGATCAAGACCCCGATGCCGCGGCCGCAGAGCTCGGCGATGATGGCCTGCAGGTCCGCCACCGCCAGCGGATCCACCCCGGCGAACGGCTCGTCCATGAGCAGGAACTTGGGCTCCATCATCAGCGCCCGCGCGATCTCCGCCCGCCGGCGCTCGCCGCCGGAGAGGGTCAGCGCCTTCTGCCGGCGCAAGTGCTCGATCGAAAGCTCCCGGAGCATTTTTTCCACCCGCGCCGTCCGCGCCGCTTCTAAAAGCCCCATTCCTTCCGCCACCACCCGGAGGTTCTCTTCCACCGTGAGACCGCGAAAGGCCGAGGCTTCCTGCGGCAGGTAGCTGAGACCCCGGCGCGCCCGCGCATACATGGGGAGGCCGCCGATGTCCTCCCCGGACAGCATCACCCGGCCTTGCTCCGGCGCCAGCAGCCCGGCCACCATATAGAAGCTGGTGGTCTTGCCGGCGCCGTTGGGCCCCAAAAGACCGACGACTTCGCCCGACTCCACCTGGAAGCTGACCCCGTCCACCACCGGCCGGCCGCGATAGCGCTTGACCAGGCCGAAAGCTTCCAGCCGCACCGGCGCCCGGTCAGCGCTTGCTTCCATTCGGCGTTTCCGCGGGCAGCCACTCGATCCGCGGCTCGGTGATTTCCAGCCGGTTCTCCTTGACGAGGAACACCATCTCCTTGCCCCGGATGATCTGGCGCGCCTGGATCACGCGGGGGTCGCCGCGCAGGGTCAACCGGCCCTGGGTGTTATCGAGCTCCAGTTCCTCGCCGGTGGCCAGCGCGCCTTCCCCGGTCATCTTCACATTGCCACGGGCCTTGAGCCGAAGCAACTCGCCCGCCTCGTTGTAAAACACTTCCACCTGGTCGGCGTAAATGACCCGGTCGGCCTGTTGCGCCACCACATGCCCGGTGAAAAGCACCCGCCGCTTCTCCAGCTCGATCTCCAGGTGGTCGGAATGGATCTCGACCGGCTGTCCGCTTTTCGGGGCAAAGCTCTTAAACAGCGCCGGCGCCGCCGCGGGCTCTTCTTGCGCCCAGGCGGCCGCCGCGGTCAAGCCGAGCCCGACGATCAGGACCAGCCGCAGTTTCATCCGCCGCTCCAATTTAATTTTTCCGCCCGCAAGCGCACCGGGCCTTGCACCTGGATCTCCCGGGTGGAAAGGTCCGCATGCAGGCGCTGGCCTTCCAGGGTGGCCCCCCGGCCCCAGACCTTGACCGGGCCGGTGCTCTTTAGCTCCTGGCTTTGGCCCAGGTAAACTAATTCCTCGGTTTCCAGGTGCAGGCCCTGCTGGTCCTGGCCCTTGACTTCCCCGCTCATTTCGATCCGGGAATCCCGGGTCCAATAATGGGCCCGGCGGCTGGAAGCGGAAAACTCCTGACCGTCTTCTTGAAAGAAGCGGGCTTCGGGTCGCACGAAGAGCAGGTCTTGATCCCCGGCCCGGTAGGTGACCGAGGCCCCGGAAAGCTCCCAGGCCAGGCGATTGCCTTGAAATTCAAAGAACCGGACTCGGGTCAGCTCCAGGTTCACCCCCGGGGGCAAGAGTTTCGCCGGTGCGGGGGCCGGTGCCGCGGACCGGGCATAATAATAGATGCCGATCCCGATAACGGCCAGCGCTAGCAGCGTCAACAAGCCCAGATGGGGCTGTTTCGTTTTACTCAAAACCCGAATCACTCTCAGGTAAAAATTAGTATAGCATCCAGGGCCAACCCTGTAAAGAGGTTTTCGGGCCTGAAAAAACGATTTTCCCGGCACGACCGCGCACCAAGAGAAAGGAAGCGAGGGGCGAAGGCCAGAAAGTTGCATCCCGCCTGAGCGCGCTTGCATCTCCCTTACAGAGGAAGGTATCATAGAAGAGACGGGATGAAAACCGATTCCCAAGGTCTCCCCCTCCGCTACCTGGGTCTGGCGATTCTGCTGATCTGGCTGGTTGCATTGGGTTATTATTTTCGCACCCAGGTGCCGGTTTTTTCTCCTTCCCCCCCGGCCAACGCCGGGCTCCGGGTAGAGGACCGGGAGGAGTGGATGGGGCTTTACCAGCAGGGCCGCAAAATCGGATATAACCATTCGGTCTGGCGCCGGCAAGGGGAAGAATATCTGCTCCAGGACGAGCTGGTGCTCCGGATCAAGCTGATGGGCGAGCCACAGGAGACCCGGGTAAAACTGGAAGGCCGGCTGAAGCCGGATTTCAGCCTGCAAAGTTTCCGGCTGGAAGCGTTTTCCGATTTCATGGACCTGCGCGCCCAAGGCGAGGTCCAGGGCAACCTGCTCAAGCTCACGGCCTTTTCCGCGGGTCAGGAGATCAAACAGGATCTGCCCCTGGCGCAGCGGCCGGTGCTTTATACTACCTGGGTGTTTGCCGAGCGGCTGAAGCAGGCCGGGCTGAAGCCGGGCATGAGCCTCTCGCTTCCGGTGTTCGAGCCGCTGACCCGCCAGACCCTGCCGGTGACGCTGGTGGTGGAGGCGGAGGAGTCGGTGGACGCCCTGTGCAAAAAGATCAAGGCGTTCAAGGTGCGCGAGAGTTTCCAGGGCCAGGAACAGTTCTTCTGGGTCACGCCGGAGGGCGAGGTGCTGAAAGAATGGCATGCCTCCGGGCTTTCGGCGGTGCGGGAGACGGAAGAGCAGGCCTTGAAGCAGGGCTGGGGGCAGGCCGGGGGTGTGGACTTCGGGACTGTGGATTTGATCGCGGCCTTAATGGTGAAGAGCAATACTGCGATCATCAAGCCGCGCGAGGTTTCTTACCTGCGCGTGCGGTTGAAAGGGATCAAGCTGGACAACTTGGCCCTGGCCTCGGACCGGCAGAAGGTGTGGGGGGACGTGGTGGAAGTGATCCGCGAGAGCGAGGAGGTAGCGGCCCGGGGTTATCCGCTGCCCTGGCGGGATGACGCGGGCGAGATGGCCGCCTATTTGCAGGCGGATGCCTCGGTCCAGAGCGACCATCCGCAAATCCGGGAAGCCGCCCGGGAAGCGGTGGGGTCGGCCCGGGATGCTTTTGGCGCGGCCATGCGTTTGAACCGGTGGGTGGCGGAGGAAGTCAAAGATTCGATGGTGATGAGTATCCCGAGCGCGCTGGAGGTGCTTCAGAAGAAGCGCGGCGCCTGCAAGGAGCATGCGGTGCTCTATACGGCGATGGCCCGTTCCCTGGGGATTCCGGCCCGGATCGCCTCGGGCATCGTCTATTCCGAGGCGCAGCTCATTGATGGCTTTTATTACCACGCCTGGGTGGAGGTCTATCTGGCGGGGCCCAAGGGAGAGGGCGGCCGCTGGGTGGCGGTGGACCCCACCTTCAACCAGTTCCCGGCGGACGCCACTCACGTGCGCCTGGTGGAAGGCGGGCTGGACCAGATGCTGTCCTTGCTGAGCGT
>MGQK01000123.1:11169-12366 GCA_001797815.1 Deltaproteobacteria bacterium RBG_13_61_14
CCGGATCGTGATCGCCGGCCATGACCTGGAGCAAGAGCCGGTGGCGGCCAAGAGCCAGGTGGGTTTCATCCCGGACCGGCCTTTCCTTTACGAGAAGCTGACCGGGGAAGAATTCCTCCAGTTCATCGCCGGCCTGTACAACCTGGATGGGCCGGAGACCGAGGCGCGGATCCCGGAGCTGCTCCGCTTCTTCGACCTCCTGGAGTGGGGCCGGGAGTTGATCGAGAGCTATTCCCACGGCATGAAGCAGCGGCTGGTGATGGCCTCGGCCATGATCCACCGGCCCAAGGTGATCATCGTGGACGAGCCGATGGTGGGCCTCGACCCCAAGGGCGCCCGCCTGCTCAAGGACGTTTTCCGGCGCATGGTCAAACAGAACCACTCCACCATCTTCATGTCCACCCACACCCTGGAGATCGCGGAACAGATGTGCGACCGGATCGGGATCATCCAGGAGGGCAAGCTGATTGCCGAGGGCACCATGGCCGAGCTCCGGGCCCAGGCCCGCAGACAAGGGACGCTGGAAGAGATTTTCCTGTCCTTGACCGGCGGCGAGAACGTCCAGGAGATTATTGCCAGCCTCAAGGTCTAGCCGGGAAACTCCGAAGATGGAATAGAGCAGGGCCGAATGCGGACCGGAGCCGGCGGAAGGGGACTTGTATTCGGAGCCGGGATGTTTTATGCTGGGAATATAATGATCGGAACTTGGAGACCATGAAGAATCCTCGGACAGCGGCGCCGATGGGGCCGGCCTCTCGCGGCGAGGAGCAAAAGGACCTCTTCGCCAAGGGCAAAGAATTCCTGGAAATGTATAACAAGGTGGCGGCGTTCACCCAGGAGCTGATGGATCAGAATGCCCAACTCCGGCAGCAGATGGCCGCGCTGCAAACGGAGCGCGAGGGGATGGTCAACGGGGTGGGAGACCCTTCCAACCAGCGGCTGTGGAAGCGCCTGGAGGAGTTGAAGCAGGAGCGCCAGCAGATCCTGGACCGCTACCACCAGAAAGAAGAAGAGAACAAGGATTTTTACGAACGGTTCCTGGAGATCGAGATGGAGAACAACAACCTGGCCAACTTATACGTGGCCAGCTACCAGCTTCATTCCACCCTCGAGTTCCAGGAAGTGCTCGATGTCATCACCGAGATCATTATCAACTTGATCGGCGCCCAGACCTTTGCCGTCTGGCTCCTGGACGAA
>MGQK01000123.1:12462-12850 GCA_001797815.1 Deltaproteobacteria bacterium RBG_13_61_14
GAGGCCGGCGAAGTCTGGTACCGGGAAAAGTTGAGCCCGGAAACCACGATGGACGTGGACCAGCCCATGGTCTGTGTTCCCCTCAAGATCAAGGAACGGGTGATCGGCGTGATCGCGGTGTATCGGCTCTTGCAGCAAAAAGAGCGGCTGGTCAAGGTCGACTACGAGTTGTTCACGCTCCTCGCCGCCCATGCCGCCACCGCGGTTTTCGGGGCCCGGCTCTATTCGGATTCGGTGCGCAAGCGCAAGACGATCAAAGGGTTCCTGGACCTGCTCACCCACTGAATTCGAGCGTGACGCCGAAAGAGAATTGAAGGATCCCAGCATGTCCCTGCTCAAAGTGTTAGTGGTGGAAGACTCGCCTACCATGCGACAGTTGATCGCCTTT
>MGQK01000123.1:12863-20846 GCA_001797815.1 Deltaproteobacteria bacterium RBG_13_61_14
TCAAGGACTGCGAGATCGTGGAGGCCACCGACGGCCTTGACGGACTCAAGAAGCTCAACGAACAACAATTCAGCATCGCCTTGATTGATATCAACATGCCCCTGATGGACGGGCTCAAGCTGATCCGGCTCATGAAAGAGAACTCCCGCAACCGCCAGATCCCGGTGGTCATCATCTCCACCGAGGGCGGCGAAGTGGTCAAAGAAAAGGCCCGGGCCTTGGGCGTCAACGCCTACATCACCAAGCCGATCAAGGCCGCCAACGTCCTCCAAACCGTCCGCTCCTTGATCGCCGCTCCCCCGTCGGCCACGGCCACGCCCGCTCGCGCAACTTAACATGGGGTCAGGCCCCTTACTTAACAAGGCATCGCTCGAGGGTGTCGTTTATCCTTTTCAGGTCTGGAAAGGGAAGGAACGGGGCAAAAGGGGCATCAGTCGGACTTTTTCGGTTCCAGGGCTTCCCAGTGGTTGAGCACCTTGCGCAAGCGATCGGGGTTGCCGACCAGGTCGCGGATCAGGGCCTTGAGCGTCTCCCGGTCCGAGCGCGGGAGCGAAGGGAGCTTGTCCAGGTAAGACAGGGCCGCGTCCAGCCATTCGTCTTCGCGCAGGGGCTTGGTCACGCGAGCCCCGGCCCGGCGCGCCGGCGCGCCCCCCTCGCCGGAGGCCTTGCCGGTCAAAAGCCAATCCACGCTGGTGCCCGTCCGCCGGGCGATCTTGATCAATGCCTCCCGGTTGGGTTTGCTCCCGCTCAGGTAGCGGCTGACCGACGCCTGGGTCAGCCGGAGGCGCTCCGCAAATTCGATCTGGGTTTCACCCGGCAACCGCAGTTGCCGAATCCGCTTGGCAATGTCTTTTCCTGGCATGGTCTTTCTCTCTCGTTAAAAAACAGGCTAGGGTCTTCTTCTCTCTTTTAGTATTCGGAAAACCCACAGGGAGACTTTAATCCTGTCCGTCAATTCTTGAACAAAACCCGGACCTTTAAACTTTTATAGATTTCTGAGCCCTGTTATTTTAAATTATAGCGGGGCAGACTACCCTGTCAAATCGCTATGCTTTTTTGGATAAAATCACATTTCCCACGCCTGCCGCCCTGATCCTCGGGTCCCCGGGATTGCAATCCGGCAAGATCTTTTCTTTTGGAAAGATCTTTTTTGCGGTTCCAGCCAACTCGTGGAGGTAGATAGGGAGGTGGTCATCGCCGAAGAATTCGTTCACGTTCAGGTTCAGGTTCACGGGTTCTTCTTGAGCCTCAAGCCTAAAGAGTGCACAGTTAACCGTGCACGGTATTGCTTCTTCATTACTCTTCCCTGTGCACCGTGCACTGAGCACTGTGCACTTTTCCTGGGTCGCTTGGGTTTTCTGCGATCTTGACAATCCGACCCCTGCCCGTTAGACTGCTTCCGGGAACAGGGCCTCGGGCCTTGCTTTCCCTATTTTATTGTATTTTATTGTGAGGAATCGGCCGTGGCCTCCATCCGCTGTCGTTTCGCGCCCAGCCCCACCGGACACCTGCATATCGGCGGCGCCCGCACCGCGCTCTTCAACTGGCTGTTCGCCCGCCACCAAGGCGGTGAATTTTTCCTGCGCATCGAAGACACGGACCCGGAGCGCTCCCAGCCGGAGTTCACCCAGGGCATCCTCGAGGGCTTAAGCTGGCTGGGCCTGGACGGGGACGGCGAGCTTCTTTACCAGTCGCAGCGGATGGCCCTCTACCGCCGCTACCAGGAGCAACTGCTTGAGCGCGGACAGGCCTACTGGTGCTCCTGCACGCCGGCCGAGCTCGAAGAAATGCGAGCGGCCGCGCTGAAAAGCGGAGGCAAGCCCCGCTACAACGGCCGCTGCCGCGACCGGCGCGAGCATCCGCCCGACCGGCCCCAGGTGCTCCGCTTCAAGAGCATCAGCCAGGGCCAGACCGTGGTTCTCGATCTGGTCCAGGGCCGCGTGGTTTTTGAGAACAACGAGTTGGACGACCTGGTCCTGGTCCGCGGCGACGGCGTGCCGACCTATAATTTTTGCGCGGTGGTGGACGACCATGAGATGGGGATCACTCACATCATCCGGGGGGCCGACCACTTGAGCAACACCCCGCGCCAGATCCAGATCTACCAGGCCCTGGGTCTCGAGCCGCCGCGCTTTGCCCACCACCCGCTCATCCTGGGGGAGGACCGGAGCAAGATGAGCAAGCGCCACGGCGCGACCTCGCTTTTGGCCTACCGCGACCAGGGGTATCTGCCGGAAGCGATGATGAATTTCCTGGTCCGGATCGGCTGGAGCCACGGCGACCAGGAGATTTTCTCCCGCGACGAGCTGATCCGACTCTTCGAGCTTAAGGACCTGGCCTCCTCCCCGGGCGTGTGGAACCCGGAGAAGCTGCTTTGGACCAATGGCTATTACATCCGGGAGCGATCGGTGGAGGAATTGGCCCGGCTGGCGCTGCCTTTTTTTCTTGCCAAAGGACTCTCCGCCGAGCCGGATGACTATTTGGGCCGGGTGGTCGCCGACCTGCGCGAGCGGGCCAAGACGCTCGCCGAGTTCGCGGAGCGGGGCGCCTTTTATTACGCGGATGAGATCGGGTATGAGGAAAAAGCCGCGAAGAAGTTCTTAACTCCCCGGACCGCGGTCCAACTGGAAAAGGTTTTAGCCCGGCTCTCCTCTCTGGCCGAGTGGACCCCGGCCTCCCTGGAGGCCGGTTTTCAGGAGATGCTCGCCGCGAGCGGGGACAAGCTGGGCACTTATGCCCAGCCGGTGCGGGTGGCGGTCACCGGCTCGACCCAGAGCCCGGGCCTGTTCGAGGTGCTGGCCACTCTCGGCCAAGACCGGGTCGTGGCGCGCCTGCGGCGGGCGATCGCCTTTGCCCGCGCCGGGTCCCGCGCGTGAGCCCGCCCGGTCCCAGCTTCGCCCGCCTCGGCATCGCCGTTCTGCTCGCCCTCAATTTGGGCCTGCGTCTTTTTCATCTTCAGGCCGACGCGCCCCGCTCGCTGCCCAACGGCTTCCGCGTCTCCGCCGCCTTCCGCGACGAGGCGGCCAAGTCGCACGAATCCCGGAACCGGGCCTTGTTCGGGGAATGGCGGACCTCGCCCTCTGACCAATACCAGTATTGGCGGCTGCAGAGCCCGGCCTGGACCTACCCGCTGGCCGGATGGTTCAAGCTCGCCGGAGTGGGGTACCTGCAACTGCGCCTGGTCTCAGTGGCCGCCAGCCTCATCACCCTGCTTCTCGGCTGCCTCATCCTGCTGCGCCTGGGCTTATGCTCCGGGGCAAAAGTCTTCCCGGTGATCCTGGGCCTCAACTATTACTTCATCTTCATCACCCGGCTCGGCCTGATCGAGCCGACCCTTTATGCCTGGCTCATGCTCGCGGCTTATTGTTTGTTCCGCTCCGAGGACCGGCCCGCCTGGTTTTTCGGCGCCGGGCTGGCCTTTTTAGCGGCCTTTTTCAATAAGCAAAGCGCCCTCTATTTCCTGCCCGTGCTTCTCTATGCCGCCTCTGCCCTCTTCCGCCGGAGCGGGAAGAGGCAGCCGGGTTCTTCGCGACGGTGGTTCTATCTGGCGGCCGTGGTTTTGATCCTGGTGGTGATGGCTTTGCCCTGGCTCGAACCGGACTACCGGCTGCGGATCCTGATGAACTTCCGCCACGGCCTCCATTACCCGCCGGACAGCCAATCCCCCCTGCTCATGCAACCCGCCCCCCTCCGCACCCTCCGCGCCTTGGCCCAAGCCCATTCGCCGCAAGGGCTGTTCCAGGGCTTCCTCGCGTTCCACCCGGCCGCCGCTTTGCTCGGAGTGGCCGGACTGGTCCACCTGGGCCTTCGCCTGGTCCGCGGCCGGCGCGTGGCCTTCGCCGAAAAAGTCCTCGGGCTGTGGTGGCTCCTGGGCTGGCTCGCCGCTGCGGCCTCGCCCCACCTGGTGGTCCGCTTCCGCCTGACCGAGTTCATTCCCCTGGCCATCCTCGCCTCTCTTTTTGCCGGCCGACTCCTGAGCGGCGCCTTTTCCCCTCGCCCCTCGGCCCGCCTCCAACAGGCGCTGGTCGCCGCGGTGCTGGCGGTGGAACTAGTTGTCTCCGGCATCCCCTATCTTGGCTGGGCGGCGAAGCCGAGCTACGACCTGGTCAGCAGCTCCCGGAAACTGGGCGAGGTGTTGCAAGGTCAGCCGGCGGTGGTGATCGGCGAATGGGCCGGGCCGCTCGCGCTCGAGAACCGGATCATCTACTACTACATCAAGGGCGGCTTCAACCAGAGCCCGGAGATCATCGCTCGCCTCGGCATCACCCATCTCCTGGAAACCCTCAACAAGCCGGACCCCGCGGTGAACCGCTTCCGCCGCCTCTTTCCTGAGGTTTACGCGCACCGGGTAGCGCTGGCCCGATTTCAGGTGGCCCGCTACCAACTGGAGCTTTCCGCGGTCCCCCCGGTCACCACGGTGCCGGGCCAGACCCAGGAACCGGAGCCTGAGCCGGAAGGCGAGGAAGACGAGTCGCTCTAGTTTGACTGTTGCTTGGCGCAGTGCTAATTTGAGTCCATCTTGCTTAAGGAGAGTCGGGATGCGTAAAGTTTTGCTTTTATCCGCCCTGGTGATCCTTTCTTTTTCCGCGGGGATGGCCTCGCCTGACCCGGCGTGCCCGGTGGACCCGTCCACTTATCCCCAGATCGGCCAAGAAGAAATGGCGCAGTTGCGCTGGACGCTCAAGCTCGCGAGCCAGCCGCTGGATGATTTTTCCAACCTGGAAGGCGCTAACCAGTTCGGCATGCAGGCCTACCGCTACCAGATCGCCTTCATGACCTATGCCCTGGCGCTGGAGCAGTATCACAAGCTCCCGGCCTTTCGCGAGCTTCTTCAGCCGGCCGTGGACCGCCTTATCCAGAAGATCATCCAGCGGCCGGTCTGGGAGTTCTGGGCCGAAGTGAGCCGGGGCGTGCCCACCCTGGAACCGAAAGGGAACCGGCCCTATCCCGAAGTCCACGACCCGGTGGGCGACATCAACATCATGTATTCCGGCCACCTGGGTCACATGATCGGGCTGTATGAGATGCTCTTTCGGGATTTCCACTGGGACCAGCCCGGCAGTATCGTGTTCGCCTGGTCCGAGGACGAAACATACGTGTATGACAACCCCAAGCTGCAACAGGCGATGTGGAAGCAGATGGACGAGAACCCCTGGCATTCCATCGCCTGCGAGCCCAACGCCGTCTTTCCCGAATGCAACCAGCACCCGGTGCTCTCCTTCATCCTCTACGATTGGACCCACGGCACCCACCTGGCCGACGTGCGCCAGAAATTCTTCGATTTTTTCCTGGAACGCAAGCTGATTGACCCCAACACCCACGTCACCGCCGGCTATTACCTGATCAAGCAGGACCGGGTCTTCACCTCCCAAAGTCCGCGCTCCGAAAACGTCTTTGACCTGCTCACCGTGCCGGCCGCGGCCGTGGGCGTTTTGGCCAAAACCTCAGCCTGGGCCGACGGCTGGACCGGCGCTTTCATGCATGCCTGGCAGCCGGAATTCATCGAGCGCCATTACCCTTATCAGCGGGAGAACGACCTCCAGGAGGTGGACGAGGAAATGGCCCGGCTCAAGCGCGACCTCGGCGGCCGGAACATCCAATACGGCTATTTCGCGGCCTATGCCCAGGAAGTGGGCGATCATGAGACCGCGAAAAAACTCATCGCCTTTGCCGACCAGAAGAATAAGCCCCAATGGCGCGAGGGCATGCTCTATTACCCCTGGGATAAGTCTGCCGCCTCCAGCCACTTGACCGGACACCTGCTCTTCCTGGCCCGGGCCAATGTCAAGGACGGCCTGCTCAAACTCCACCAGCAGCCCTGGCCCGAGTCTCACTTCCAGGAGCCTTTTATCGAGAAGGTGGATTATCCCAAGATGCTGGTGACTCGCGCGATTTACGACCGCGAGAAAAAGGCGCTCATCGTCAGCACCCGGACCGGACCAGGGTCGCAAGGCCAAGCCAGTTTCCAGGTGCGGAACCTTTCTCCGAATCAAACCTACACGCTCTGGCTGGATGGAAAGCTGGTCAAGCAATTTCAAGGTCAAGACCCTTTAGTCGTGGAAATTCCTCTCGATGGCTCTTATGACCTGGTGATTGCGGGCTTATGATCCTCCCGCCCGAAAAAATTTCGACTGATGTCCGCCGCGACGGGATAGACTTCCTGATCATCGGCTCCGGCGCGGCCGGGTCGGTGCTGGCTTATCATCTGGCCCAGGCCGGGAAGAAAGTGGTCGTCCTGGAAAAAGGCCACTACTGGCCGCCCGAGGCCATGCGCCAGCGCGAGCTGTTCATGACCGCAGGGCCGTGGTGGGCCTGGGTCAGTCATCCGCGCTACGACCTAGTGGATGGGTCCCGGCGCCTGGGAGCGGTGCTGGAATCCGAGGAAAAGGCTCTAGGTCGGCCGGCGGTGCTGATCGGCGAATGGACCGGCTCCTTAAGCCTGGAAAACCAAATGATCTGCTACTACGTCAAGGCATCCGACAACCAACGCCCGGAACAACTCCGTGCCTTCGGCATTACCCACCTGCTCGAAAACCAGGACAAAGACGATCCCGCGGTCAACCGCTTTAAACGGCTTTCCCCCCAGACCTATGCGGCGAGATAACCCGTGGCCGACTTCCAGGTGCGCAACCGCCACCTCCGACTCTACCGCATCCCTCCCCTCTGGACCGAATGAAAGCGGTTTGACTCTGGCTCAGAAGAATGTTAGTTTGGGTGTGCGACATTTTTGGTGGATTTTTCCATTAACCCATTGATTTTGCGGGTGATGGTGTCTGTAATGAATACTTACAGATATTGGATGAATTCCCCAGTCATTTTCAGAACTTTGGGAATTCCTCGGCCGCCTAGCCACCATTTATGTCGCACACCTTGTTAGTTTGAAGCTATTTCCAGGAGGTTACAGACATGAGAACGGGGCGACTTCTTGCCATGGTTGCCATCCTGTTACTTTCCATCTCGGCCGCGGCAACGGACCCTGGCTGCCCGGTGGACCCGTCCGCTTACCCGGTCATCGGCCCGGAAGAGATGGCGCAACTCCGCTGGACCCTCAAGCTCGCCAGCCAGCCGCTGGATGATTTTTCCAACCTGGAAGGCGCTAACCAGTTCGGCATGCAGGCCTACCGCTACCAGATCGCCTTCATGACCTATGCCCTGGCGCTGGAGCAATACCACAAGCTCCCGGCCTTTCGCGAGCTCCTGCAGCCGGCCATGGACCGTTTCATCGAAAAGATGGTCCAGAAGCCGGTGTGGGAGTTCTGGGCCGGGGTGAGCCAAGGCGTGCCCACCCTGGAACCCAAACGGGACCGGCCCTATCCCGAAGTCCACGACCCGGTGGGCGACATCAACATCATGTATTCCGGCCACCTGGGTCACATGATCGGGCTGTATGAGATGTTCTACCGCGATTTCCACTGGGACCAGCCCGGCAGCATCGTGTTTGCCTGGTCCGAGGACGAAAAATACGTGTATGACAACCCCAAGCTGCAACAGGCGATGTGGAAGCAGATGGACGAGAACCCCTGGCATTCCATCGCCTGCGAGCCCAACGCCGTCTTCCCCGAGTGCAACCAGCACCCGGTGCTATCCTTTATCCTCTACGACTGGACCCACGGCACCCGCCTGGCCGAGGTGCGGCAGAAGTTCTTCGACTTTTTCCTGGAGCGCAAGCTGATTGACCCCCGCACCCACGCGACCGCGGGTTATTACCTGATCAAGCAGAACCAGGTCTTCAGCCTGCAAAGCCCTCGATCCGACAATGCCTATGACCTGCTCACCGTGCCGGCCGTTGCCCTGGGCCTTTTAGGTAAGGGGTCGTCCTCGGCCGACGGTTGGACCGGCGCCTTCATGCACGCCTGGCAGCCGGAATTCATCGAGCGCCATTACCCCTATCAGCGGGAAAACAATCTCAAAGAGGCGGACGAGGAGGGGGCCCGGCTCAAGCGCGACCTTGCCGGCCGGCCGCTCAAATACGGTTTTTTTGCC
>MGQK01000123.1:20914-22132 GCA_001797815.1 Deltaproteobacteria bacterium RBG_13_61_14
GTCCTGGTAACGCGCGCCATTTATGACCGCGAGAAAAAGGCGCTCATCGTCAGCACCCGGCCCGGCCCAGGGTCGCAAGGCCAAGCCAGTTTCCAGGTGCGGAACCTTTCCTCGGACCAAAGCTATGCGCTTTGGCTGGATGGAAAGCTGGTCAAGCAATTTCAAGGTCAAGACCCTTTAGTCGTGGAAATTCCTCTCGATGGCTCTTATGACCTGGTGATTGCGTGCTTGTAATTTTAGAGTGAGGCGACTAGGCGCTGCTTTCCCAAGCCGAAGCCAGTTTCTTCTCGCTTGCCCAGGCAACCTCCGCAGCGGCCGGGCCGAACGGTCGCGGCTACCCCGAATGGAAGCAGCGTTCACGTTCAAGTTCACGGAACCCGGATCTCTTCTCCCGGTCTGAATTCTCGGCGGGCCGGTCGGCATCCAAATTGACAAAAGCCGCTTCGCTCTTATAATAGGTGGCGGCGAAAGCGGCTGATGCAGTATTGACGGCCGCCATTTCTTTGCGGGTTCAAGGAGTAGCTGACCATGAGCAAGATCCAGAGAGTGGGCGTGCTCACCGGCGGCGGCGACTGTCCGGGCCTGAACGCGGTGATCCGGGCGATCGTGGTGCGCGGGATCAAGAAGTTCAACTTCAAGATGATCGGGGTCCTCAACGGCTGGGCCGGGCTTTTGGATTACGAGTGGACCAACCTGACCCGGGAGGCGGTGAGCGGCATTTTACCCCGGGGCGGCACCATCCTCGGCACCAGCCGGACCAACCCCATGAAAACGCCGCAGACCGAGGCGCTCTGCATCGAAAACTACAACAAGCTCCGGCTCGACGCCCTGATCGCGATCGGGGGCGACGACACGCTGGGCGCCGCGGCCAAGCTCTGCGAGAAGGGCCTGCACTTGGTGGGCATTCCCAAGACCATTGACAATGACGTGGGCGGGACCGATTACACCTTCGGGTTCGACACCGCGGTGGAGATCGCGGCCGAGGCGATTGACCGGCTGCACACCACGGCCGAGGCGCACCAGCGGGTGATCGTGGTGGAGGTGATGGGCCGGCATGCGGGCTGGATCGCGACCTATTCGGGCATGGCCGGCGGGGCGGACATGATCCTGATCCCGGAGCAGCCGTTTGAGCTGGAGGACGTGGTCCAGGCGGTTAATGCCCGCCGGGAGCGGGGCAAGAATTATTCCATTGTGGTGATTGCCGAGGGCGCTTATCCC
>MGQK01000123.1:22204-27540 GCA_001797815.1 Deltaproteobacteria bacterium RBG_13_61_14
TCAGGGGATTTGAGGTCAAGCCGGTGCCCCTGGCCGACAGCCTGACCCAGGCCAAGACGCTTCCGCCCGAGCTTTACGAGGTGGCTCGCAATTTCTTCGGATGAGCCGGAAATGATCCCGGGGCTTCCCTGCTCGCTCAGGCAAAAAGCTCCTGCTTGCGCAGGCGCTTCATTTTCTTGAAGCCCTCGACCGCGTCGCGGCAGGCGCCGAAGGCGGCCTCCCGGCCGGGCGCGGAGACCGCCGCGGCCAGGATGATCTCGCCCACCTTGAGCTCGCCCATCCGGCGCACGAGCAGCACATCGGTCAGCTCATACTTGGCGCGGAGCTCGGCCTCCAGGGCGCGCAGCTCGCCGACCAGGTCCCCGTCCGGGGCAAAGCGGATGCCCCGGGTGCGCCGGTCCTCGGCCACCGGCTTCACCAGCCCGAAGTGCACGACCACCGAGCCGGCGCCCTCTTGGGAAAGCCGCTCCCAAATCCGGAGCGGCTCAATCGCGGTTTCGGTCAACTCCACCATATTTCTTCTCCTTACCCCCCGCTCTCGATGGGCTGGCCCAGCTTATCCTGGCCGCACTTCCGAGTCAATCAGGCCCTGCCCAGAAAGCCATTGATTTTGTCAGATCATGCGTATATGATTTGACTTTGTCTATGGAACCCTATACCGAGAACGAGGCCTACGGCCAACTGAAGATCCTGGGCGAGATCGGCAAGACGCTCACCTCCACCCTCGATTTCCAGGAGGTGCTGCGGGTGATCATGAAGATCATCGCCGACCAGTTCGAGCCCCGGGACTGGTCGCTGCTGTTGGTGGACGAGGAGAGCGAGGAGTTATATTTTGCCATCGTGGTGGGCGAAGCCAGCGACAAGCTCAAGGACGTGCGCCTGAAGATCGGGGAAGGGATCGCGGGCTGGGTGGCGCAACACGGCCAGCCCCTGATCACGGAGGACGCCTCCCAGGACCCGCGCTTCGCCAAGTGGGTGGACCAAAAGACCGGGTTTGAGACCAAGAGCATGGTTTGCCTGCCCCTGATCAGCAAGGGCCGCACCCTGGGCGTGATCGAGCTGCTCAACACCGTCCGCGGCCATTTCTCCGAGCGCGACATCGAGCTCCTGGTGGCGCTCGCCGATTTCACGGCGATCGCGGTGGAGAACGCCCGCTACGTGAAAAGGATCAAGGATCTCTCGATCGTGGACGACGTGACCGGGCTTTACAACTCCCGGCACCTGCACGCCCTGCTGGAGACCGAAATCTCCCGGGCAGTCCGCTACTCGGCGCCGTTCTCCGTCATCTTCCTGGACCTCGATTACTTCAAGCTGGTCAACGACAACCACGGCCACCTGGTCGGGTCCCGCCTGCTCCGCGAGATCGGCCAGGTGCTCAGGTTCAACCTCCGCACCGTGGACTGGGCCACCCGCTACGGCGGCGACGAGTTCGTCCTCATCCTCCCCCGCACCGGCCGAAAGGAAGCCCTGCTGGTGGCCCAGCGGCTGCGCCACGCCCTCAACGGGACCGTCTTCCTGAAAAGCGAAAAACTCAACATCCGGATTACCGCTTCGTTCGGCATCGCCACCTTCCCGGAGGATGCCAAGAGCAAAGAGGACGCGATCCGGCTGGCGGACCAGGCCATGTACCGGGTCAAGCGCAGCACCCGCGACGATATTGCCCAAGCGTAAGAATATCTCCAGGCAAGGCTCTCTTTTCTCTCCCTGGTTCAATCTTCTTTCTTGACCCTCCGGCAAGGAGCGTGATAACTTTGGTCCATGAGCCTGCCCCAACCCTCGCGCCGGCTGCTCTTCCCGGTCCTGGCTTTGGGGTTGTCCTTGCTCGTCCTCGCCGGCCTCGAACTCGGGCTCCGGCTCTTCGGGGCGGCCGCGTTCGAGCCGGACCCGTTCGTGGGCTTTGCCGGCAGCCACCCGTTCTTGGTCAAGGTCGGCCAGGGCAATGAGGCGCGCTGCCAGGTCAACCCCCGCCACCAGCCGTTTTTCAACGAAGTCTCCTTTCCCGCCCCAAAACCCGCCGCCAGCTACCGCGTCTTTGTGGCCGGCGGCAGCGGCGCACTCGGCTTCCCCTTTTTCGAGCCCGGCTCCTTTGCCCGGTTCCTGCAGGTCGGGCTTGATCTGCTTGAGCCCGGCCGGCCGCACCAGGTGATCAATGCCGGCGGCTTTGGTTATGCCAGCTACCGGGTGGCGCGGGTGGTGGAAGAGGTCTTGAACTACGAGCCGGACCTGGTGGTGGTGATGACCGGCCACAACGAGTTCCTGGAAAAACGGATCTATGGCGAGCGCGAGCAGGCCGGCCCGGCGCTGATCGCGGTCCGCTCTTGCCTGGACCGGCTCCGGCTTTACCGAGAGCTCCGGCAGGCGGTGACGGCGCTGCGGCCCTCTCCGGCGCCGTTGCTCAAGGAGGAGGTCGCCTGGGAAAAATACTCCCGCGATTCCAGGCAAGTCGCCCTCACCCTGGACCACTATCGCTACAACTTGGAAAAAATCGTCCGCCTCTGCCGGGAACGGAACGTCCCGGTGGTGTTTCTGACTTTGCCCTCGAACTTGAAGGATTTCCCGCCTTATCGCTCCCAACACGGCAAGCAATTGAGCCCCGAGGCCTCTGCACAATGGGAGGCCCATTATCAGCGCGGCCTTTCGCTCCTGGCCGAGAGCGACTCGGCCGCGGCCGTGCTCGAATTCGATCGGGCGATGGAGCTGGATTCCGGCTATGCCGCCTTGCAATACGCCAGGGGCCGGGCGCTCCTGGAGCAGGGCCGGCCGGAAATGGCCGAACTGGATTTCTGGTGGGCGGTTCAACTCGACGCCTGGCCGGTGCGGGCCTTCCCGGAAATGAACGCGGCTGTGCGGGAGATGGCGGCCCGGGGCGCGATCGTGGCCGACGCGCTCTCGCTTTTTACCGCGGCGGCAAAGGACCGGATTCCGGGCAACGACCTTTTCCTCGACCACTGCCACCCCACCCTGGCGGGTCAGGCGCTCCTGGCCCAATCGGTCCTCTTGGCCCTGGCCGAGAAGCGCGTCGTGCCCCTGCCGGAAAACTGGAGGCCGGATTACCAACAGGCGGCACGGCGCTACCAGGAGTCCCTGGGCCAGGGCTTCCTGGGCGAGGCCTATTACCGGGCCGCAGTCGAGGTGGGCGTCAACATGGCCCGGCCGCAAGAGGGCTTAGGCCTGGCCGAGGCGGCCTTTCGCCTGATCCCGGACCACCCCAAGCTCCCCCGGCTGCTCGAGCGGTTGCGGCAGGAAGCCGCGGCCAAGGCCGGAGCGCCGCTTCCGGAAAAACCGTAACCGATTTGACAGAACCGGTCTCTTTGCTCTAGCATGGAAATGAAAGAAGAATCATGAGTTCCCCCTCGCAGCTCGGGAGCAAAGCCAACGTGATGGATGATTTTCACTTGAGCCTGAATCCGGCCATTGCTTAGAACGTCAAAGCTTTTCTCCCTGCATCTCCATGGCCAAACGCAAAACCAAGAAAAAGCCGCTCGGCACCCCGGGCCTGGTCCCGGCCGGCCCGGCCCCGACCGATATGGAACGCCCGGCGGGCCCGGCCGGGTGGCTCTCGAGCCCGCGCCGGCAAACTCTCGGCGCCGCCGTGTTCCTGGCCGTGCTGGCCGGGTTGGCTTATGCCAACTCTTTTCAGGCCGAATGGCACCTGGACGATACCACCAATATCACGCAAAATTACTTCATTCGGATTAATTCCTTGACCCCCTCTATCCTGCTCCAGGCCATGGTCCAGGACCGGAAACAGAACCGTCCGTTCTCCAATTTAAGCTTTGCGCTGAATTATTATTTCAGCGGCGAGCAGGTCTGGGCTTACCACCTGGTGAATTGGCTGTTTCATCTGGCGGCGACCCTGGCGGCCTTTTCCTGGATCCGCCGCACGCTTCGGCTGGCCGGACTGGCCGAGCCGTCTTCCAGCTTGGCCGCTTTTTCTGCCGCGGCCCTTTGGACCGTGCACCCGATCCATACCCAGGCGATTACCTATATCGTCCAGCGCCAGACCGTCCTGGCCTCGAGCTTATCCCTGGTCGCCCTGGCCGCTTACGCGGCCGGCCGGGAAGCCGTTTCTTCCCGGCGCAAGCGGATTCTCTACGCCGCCACCGTCCTGGCCTGGGTGCTGGCCCTCGGGTCCAAGGAAATCGCCGTGGTGACGCCCGGGTTGCTCATCCTTTATGAATTTTGCTTTTTCCAAAATGGTTCTTTCGCCTTTCTCCGGAGGCGGGCCCGGGCGCTGGCCGCGACCCTGGGCATTTTCGGGGTTCTGGGACTGATCTATCTTCGGCCCGAGATGTGGAGCCTCCTGGCCCGCTCCTTTCAAAGCTCTCTGTTCACGCCCGCAGAGCGCTTGATGACCGAGGCGCGGGTCCTGGTCCACTATGTAGTTCTGATCCTCTGGCCCTTGCCGTCCTGGCTCAGTTTGGAACACGACCCCGCCATCTCGACCTCGCTGTTTCATCCCTGGACCACGCTCCCCGCGGTCCTGCTCTGGACGGCGTTACTCGGAGTCAGCCTGCGTTTTGCCCGTTCCCGTCCTTTCTTCAGTTTCGCCGTGCTCTGGTATCTGGGCAATTTGTTTCTCGAATCCTCTTTCCTTCCTCTGGACCTGTTCTTTGAGCATCGCCTTTACCTGCCTTCCCTGGCCGTGGTCACTCCCTTGGCGGTCGCGCTGGTGTTAAGTCTCCGTCGTTTCTCGAGAATTCGATCGCTCCTGCTCGCCGGCATCCTCTTCTTCCTGCTGACGAGCACTCTCGTCCGGAACCAGGTCTGGCAGACCGATCTCGGGCTTTATCGGGATTGTGTGCGCAAGTCCCCTTTCCAGGTCCGCAGCCGCGTGAATCTGGCCAAAGCCTATCTGGATGCCGGGCAGTATCAGCGCTCCCAAATCGAATACGAAAAATCCATCTCGCTCGGTTCCAAGTCGGCCGAGGCCCATAACGGCCTCGGGGAAATCGCTTTGCGGGATGGACAGACCGACCGGGCCTGGCAATTATTTCAGGCTTCGCTTCAGATTCGGCCCAATGCGGACGCGTTCATCGGCCTGGGGAACGTGCATTATTACCGCGAGCAATACGACCAGGCGATTCCGTTTTTCTCCAAAGCGATCGAGCTTGATCCTTATTATCCGGAAGCCTACAATGATCGCGGGAACTGTTACCGCCGGCTGAATCATTATGAAGAAGCGGTTCGGGATTACACCCGGGCGGTAGAGCTTAACCCTCGATACGCGGAAGCTTATAATAATCGAGGGAATGCCCAGGCGGACCAGGGCCGGCTGGAGCAGGCGGCGGCGGACTATTCCCGGGCCCTGGTTCTCAAACCCCGCTATGCCGAGG
>MGQK01000123.1:27564-29932 GCA_001797815.1 Deltaproteobacteria bacterium RBG_13_61_14
ATGCGCAGCAAGGCGAGTATGACCGGGCGTTGGAGGACTACCGCCGGGCCTTGACGGCTAACCCCGATTTTGCCGAGGCCTACATTGGTGAAGGGCTGGCGTGGCGGATGAAGGGTCGAGCGGATCTGGCCCTGGCCGATTTCAATCGCGCCTTGGAGCTCAACCCCGATCAAATCCAGGCGCTGAAAAATCGCGCCCTTCTCTACCGCGAGCTGGGCCAGGAGGACCGGGCCGAAGACGATTTGGAGAGGCTCCGGCAAATCACTTCCCCCTGAGGGACCGGGGTCTCGCTTTCTTCCCGCGCTTATGCGCAGGGCAGCTTCCCTCAGGAGAAAAGGCGGCCAAGATGGCATACCAGGACATCCTTTATGAGAAGAGAGAAGGCGTCGCTCGGTTGACGCTCAACCGGCCCAAGGTGTTCAATGCCTTTCGCAACCAGACCCTGACCGAGCTTTTCGAAGCGTTGCAGGACGCGGGCGAAGACCGGGCGATGGGCGTGATCGTGCTCAGCGGCGCCGGGGGAAGAGCGTTTTGCTCGGGCGGGGACATCGAAGAGATGCGGGGGCTCGCGCCGGAGACCGGCCGGATCTTTGTCCATCGGCTCTTCCGGGTGTTCCAACTGATCCGGACCGCGCCTAAGCCGGTGATCGCCGCGGTGGACGGCTACTGCCTGGGCGGAGGCAACGAGCTCAACCTGGTCTGCGACTTGACCCTGGCTACGGAAAAGTCTATTTTTGGACAGGTGGGTCCGACGGTGGGCAGCACGCCGGTGCTGGCCGGAACCCAGTTCCTGCCCCGGCTGGTGGGCGACAAGAAGGCCAAGGAGATCATCTTTCTCTGCCAGCGCTACTCGGCGCGCGAGGCCCTGGAGATGGGCTGGATCAACAAGGTGGTTCCGGACGGGACCCTGGAGGAGGCGGTGAAGGAGTGGTGCGAGCGCATCCTGGGCATGAGCCCGCAGGCCTTGCGCATCGCCAAGGTGAGCCTCAATTTCGAGGCCGACCAGCTTCATCCCAGCTTCACCCACGGCATCGAGATGCTGGGGGCCACCTACGGCAGTCCGGAGTTGGTGGAAGGCATGACCGCGTTCCTGGAAAAGCGGGCGCCGGATTTCAACCGCTTTCGGAAGTGAGGGGATAATGGCGGACGGCGACAAGAAACGGATCGAATACAAGGGCGAAGCGGCCGAAATCGTGATGATGGGCAAGCGGGAAAAAGTCGCCGGCTTCCGGGGCGAGTTGTTCGTGGTGGTGGTCCGCTATGGCCACAAAGACAAGGCCAAATACGACGTGATGCCGGATTCCACCAGCCCGGCGGACGTGGACGACCTGCCCAAGGTGCGGACTTTTGATAACCTGGGCCAGGCCATGATCTATGCCCTGGAGATGGACCGCAGTAAGGTGAAATGGAAAGAATGACGCAAGGAGGAAGACCATGAAGATTTCCCGGATCCTCGCCGCGTTGGCCCTGGCTTTATTCCTGCCGTTCTTCTCGGCCCAGGCTCTGTATGGCACGGTCGAGTTCGTGGACGGCCGCACCCTCACCGGCCGGATCAAGCCGGTGGAGGGCCAGGACAGCCTGGGCTTTTTCGTGCCCGCGGAAGGCTTAAGCCGCTTGATCCCCCTGGTCGAAATCCAGCGGATCGAGTTTAACTGGCATCACAACCCCTCCGGCCGGCAGCCCTACTTTTTGCAGTTGCCCGGAGATATCCGCGTCACCCTGCTCACCGGCGAGGTGGTCGAGGGCGCTTACTTCGGCTCGGCCCCGGGCGCGCGCAAGCTCCTGGTGGTGCTGGACAACTTCGAGGAGGTCGCGCTCGTGCTCAATGACACCAAGCGCGACGCCGGGGATTGTGTGCGCAGCATTGACTTCCAGACCGTGCACGTGCCGGCCCCGGCCGACGCGGTGCCGATGGGCTTGAAAGGCGAGAGTGCGCCCTGGGTGGATTACCGGGTGGCCGCGGAAAGCGCGGAGTTGTTGAGCGCGCCGGGGGGCAAGCCGATTGCCAAGGTCCGCCAGGGCGCGGGGCTGCAATACCTGAAACAGAAAGGCGGCTTCTACAAGGTGCGGACCGTGGGCTTGGTCGAGGTGGAGGGTTGGATCGCGCGCTCCAAGCTGGAGGCGGAACGCCACGTCCAGCCGGCGCCTTGAGCCGGCGGAGCCAGCCATGACCTATCACGGCGTTGAAATTCCCAAGGACAAGATCGCGGAATTCTGCCGCCAGCACCGTATCAGAAAGCTGGCGCTATTTGGCTCAATCTTGCGGGGGGACTTCCAGCCGGAAAGTGACATTGATATGCTGGTGGAATTTGAGCCGGGGCATCGCATCGGCCTGCTGGGCATGGCCGGGTTGGAGCTGGAACTTTCG
>MGQK01000123.1:29972-35388 GCA_001797815.1 Deltaproteobacteria bacterium RBG_13_61_14
GTCGGCGAAGCCGCGGCCCACGTCAGCGAGGCGACGCGAAGCAAACTTCCGCAGATTCCCTGGGCTCGAATCGTGGGGATGAGACACCGCTTGGTCCATGTCTATTTTGAGGTTGATCTCGATCTGGTTTGGGACACGATCACCTTGGATCTCCCGCCCCTGGTTGCGGAGCTGGAAAAGATCTTGGAAAAAGAGCCGGGGGCTTGATGGCAGCGCGGGCTTGGATGGAGCCTGAAAGCGGACGGGCGAAAGAGCGGAGCAAAATATAATTGACACTTTTTCCGGGCGCGAATCCAATCGCGCCCTACAAACGCAGCGTAGGGCAGGTTTGGATACCTGCCCGTAAATGTTAAGCATAATCGGCTCTCGTTAATAAAATTCCGAAAAAAGAGCCGGGGGCTTGATTGTAGCGCGGGCTTTGATGGAGCATGAAGGCGGGCTGACAAAGAGCGGCACGAGATGAGAACTAAAGAATGGGGCCAGGACTTTACTTTACTTTTCACATTTGAATAGAACTATTTTAATCAGATTAGAAATTCCCGACTGACCACGAGGTCAAGGAGAACTCCATGTCTGAAAAACCCATCCGCCGCATCGCCATCTCCACCGGGGGGGGCGACTGCCCCGGGCTGAACGCGGTGATCCGGGCGGTCGCCTACACCGCGATCAACAGCTTCGGCTGGGAGGTGCTGGGGATCAAGGACAGCTTCGCCGGGCTGATCTACCCCGACCAGATTATGCCCCTGACCCTGGAGACGGTCCGGGACATCCTGCCCCGGGGCGGCACCATCATCGGCACCACCAACCGGGGCAACCCCTTCAAGTGGGAGCGGGAGAAGGACGGCAAGAAGGAGATCGTGGACTATTCCGACCGGGTGATGGAGAACTTCGCGCACCTGGGGCTGGACGCCCTGATCGTGGTCGGGGGCGACGGGACCATGAAGATCGCCCAGGGCTTTTTCGAGAAGGGGATGCCGGTGGTGGGGGTTCCCAAGACCATTGACAACGACTTGAACGCCACCGACGTGACCTTCGGCTTTGACAGCGCGGTCCGGACCGCGAGCGAGGTCTTGGACAAGCTGCGCACCACCGCGGAGAGCCACCACCGGGTGATGGTGGTGGAAATGATGGGCCGGCACTGCGGCTGGATCGCGCTCCACTCCGGGATCGCCGGTGACGCCCACGTCATCCTCATCCCCGAGATCCCCTTCTCGATTGACCGGGTCTCTGAGCACCTGCTCGACCGCCAGCGCCGGGGCGCTAACTACTCGATCGTGGTGGTGGCCGAGGGCGCCGCCCCGATCGGGGGAGACATCAGCGCCATTGACCGCTCGCCCGACGGCACCGTGCGCCTGGGCGGCATGGCCCAGAAGCTGGCGCCGATCATCCAGGAGCGGACCGGGCTGGAGACCCGGGTGATGATCGTGGGCCACGTCCAGCGGGGCGGCTCGCCCACGGAATTCGACCGCATCCTCGGCACCCGCTACGGAGAGGCCGCGGTCCACCTCATCGCCCGGCGCGAGTTCGGGAAGATGGTGGCGCTCAAGGGCACGGCCATCGTGGGGGTGTCCATCACCGAGGCCATCGGCGAGACCAAGAAGGTCTATCCCGACGGCACCCTGGTCAAGGTGGCGCGGAGCATGGGGATTTGCTTCGGGGACGCGAAAACTTGATCCCTCGGCCGAGGGCCTTCAAGCGCTGGATGAAAAAAAGATTGACAAGCCGTTCCGGGTGTGGTAAAAGTTCGCTGATTTTTCAGACGGTGCCGGTCGTTCCCTTCCCGTTTTTTACCCCCCGGACGATGGAAAGTCAGCGCCGTGCCGGGATCGCCTAAACTATCAGGTCCATGGCCTCAGGGAGGGGGCCCTGACTCGGAGCAGAGTTCGTGGCGCCGCTCCCTCGGTGTGCTCCTGGGCTTGAGCGCGGTGGGGATCGAGATGGGAGCCGCGGTCGGGATCGGCATCGGCCTGGGCTACTACCTGGATCGCAAGCTCGGAACCGCACCCTGGCTGTTGCTCTTTCTCAGCGTCTGCGGCCTGGCGGCAGCGGGCCGGGCCTTGGCGCGGCTGATCCGCCGGCTGCAAAAGCCCCTGGATGATGAGGGCAAGGGCGGTCCCGGATGAGGAACCCGGCGGAGAGCGCCTTTGTCCGGCGGATCGAGATCTCGCTTACGGTTTATGCCGCGCTGGCGGCGCTGATCGGCTGGCGGATGCATTCGGCCCGTTTTGCCTGGGGCATTGCCGGCGGCGGAGCCATCACCTACCTCAACTTCCTGGTGGTGGCCGGGCTGGTGGGCAAGGTGCTGCGGGCGCGGAAAAAAAGGTATTGGGCGGCCTACGCGATGAAGTCGCTCCTGCTCTTCGGGCTGATCGTGGGCCTGATCTATTCCCGGGCGGTGGACGCGCTGCCGCTGCTGGTCGGGCTGTTAAGCATCTTTGCCGCGGTCCTCGCAGTGGCGGGGATGTCGGTGGTGGATTATATTCGGCTCCGGAGGAACCTGCCTCCGGGCCCAGAGGAGAAGTGATGCACGGCTTCAGCATTGCCGGTCTGTTGTTCCCGCAACATGGCACGCCGCCGCTCTACGGCGCCTTCTTCCAATACGTGCCCATCTTCCACGCCGGCCTGGTGTTCTTGCTGATGCTCGGCCTGGTCTTCGCCTTCCGCCGGCAACTGGCCCTGGCCGGGGGCGACATCCTGCCCCGGGAAAGCTTCGACCTGCGCAACCTCTTCGAGCTCCTGATCGAATACATCGTCGGCCTGATGCGCGACATCATCGGCCCCAAGTACCGCGCCTACGTGCCCTTAGTCGCCGGCCTCTGGATCTGGATCCTGCTCCAGAACTTCTTCGGGCTGATCCCTTTCTTCGCCCCTCCGACGGACAACGTCAACACCACCGCCAGCATGGCCATCATCGTCTTCCTGGCCACCCACTACTACGGCATCAAGGTCCACGGCTTCAAATACATCCACCACTTCATCAGCCCGGTCTGGCCGCCCACCCTGATCCTCATCATCATGAGCCCGATCTACCTGCTGATCGAGCTGATCGGGCACTTCGCCCGCATCCTCTCGCTCTCCATCCGTCTCTTCGCCAACATGTTCGCCGACCACACCGTGATCTCGATCTTCCTGATGCTGACCGCGCCCTTTATCCCCGCCATCTTCATGGGGATCGGGGTGATCGTGTGTCTCTTGCAGGCGTTCATCTTCAGCCTGTTGACCATCATTTATATTTCCCTGGCCGTGCACGAGGCCGAGGAGCACGAGGAGCACGGCGAGCACAAGAAAGCCGAGGCCCTTTAACGCGGGGTCTCGAAGGACTAAAGACAAGAAAGGAGTAGCAATCAGATGTGGAGGAAATGGACGGTAATGGGGATTCTGGGAGGGCTCATCTTCCTGATCGCCGCCGCGGCGCTGGCCCAGGAGCATGAGGCCGCGGCTGCCGCGGATACCAGCGGCCGGGCGCTGGGGCTGCTCGCCGCCGGCTTTGGCATCGCCATCGCCAGCGCGGCCGGGGCGATTGCCCAGGCACGCACCGCCGCCTCGGCCCTGGAAGGCATCTCCCGCAACCCGGGGGCCGCGGACCGGATGTTCGTGCCCATGATCCTGGGCCTGGTCCTGATCGAATCCCTGGTCATCTACACCCTGGTCGTCTCGATCATTATGCTCTTTACCAAGCTCTAATCCACGGCTGGCATCTCCGCGGCTCGGGTCAAAATTACGTTGGCGGGGCACGGGGTGTCGGCCGGCTTTAGGCCGCCACACTCCGTGCCCTTGCCTTCGGTTTTCGTTCCCTCTCTCCATCAAAAAGCGAGGGCCTTCCCGCGGGAAGGCCCCCTGATGAAAAGGTTCGGCTCTTCAAATAGACATCGGGTAACCGGAAAGGTTCCCGGGCGGGACATTTGCGGTTCGATGGGTTATCCTCGGTTTATAAGCCAAGAGCAAGGAAACGATCATGGCCGGTCTCCAACATCACCATATTCCTTTGCATGAAAGCTGGCTCCGACGGCTCAAGCAGTCCAACCCCGAGATCTACCAGATCCTTGCCCAAAGCTCCTTTCGGGAGCAGGCCCGGGAACGGCTGTATCAATACCTTTACCGGTGCGAGCGGCGCTTGCTCTCGCGCTGGGGAATTCGCATCTCTCCCCTGGAGCGGGCCAATACCCGCGAATGCCTCCGGGTCTTCCGCTCCGTGATCTCGCCCCTGATGGAAGCCGCCACCAACGAAAGTTCGCTGAAAATCCTCCACGACCTGGTGCAGGGCAAGGTCAAGGTCGGCCAAGAAGTCACCCCCGGCTTTGTCGAAGAATTCCGCCACCTCTTCCGGGGCGTCGTGGCCCGGTCCGGCATCTACCGCAAGCAGCGCTCGGCCACCCGCTGGGAAGAAGAGACCGGCCGCCGGGCGGCGCGGCTGCGCTCCGAGGCGCTGGACCAACTGGCCGAGGAGATGCTGGCCTTTGAAGCCCGTTACCAGAGCGGTCTGGAGCCGGAGGTGATCAAGCTCCGCCAAACCAATGTCCGGCGCATCCGCCGGGTCTTCAAGGCCACGGCCAGGCAGTGGCGCGACTGGCACTGGCAGCTCCGCCACGTGGTCCGCGACGAGAAGACCCTCGGCCGGCTGATCGAGCTTTCGCCCGAAGAGCAAGCGGGCATCCGCGCCGGCCGCGAGCACCGCGTCCCCTTCGGGATCACGCCTTATTACGTTTCCCTGATGGACCCCGAGGCCGGAAGCCCCCATGACCAGGCGGTGCGCGCCCAGGTGATCCCCTCGCTGGAATATGTCAACTACGTGGTGCAAAGCCGCGAGGACCCGAAGAGCCTCGACTTCATGCGGGAGGCCGACACCTCGCCCCAGGAGCTGATCACCCGCCGCTACCCGAGTATCGCTATCCTCAAGCCCTACAACACCTGCTCCCAGATCTGCGTTTATTGCCAGCGCAACTGGGAGGTGGAAGAGGTGCTGAGCCCGGGCGCGCTGGCCTCCAAGCCGGCGCTCGATCGGGCGGTGAAATGGTTCGCCGGCCGGCCCGGGATTTACGAGGTGCTCATCACCGGCGGCGACCCTCTGGTGCTGGCCACCCCGGTGCTCCGCCGCATCCTCGAGCCCTTGGCCAACCTGCCCCATATCACCCGGCTCCGCATCGGCACCCGCACCCCGGCGGTCTTGCCCCAGCGCCTCGATCCGGAACTGGTCCGGCTCCTGGCCCGGCTGCACGCGCCCGGCCGGCGGGAGGTCGCCCTGGTCACCCACTTCGAGCACCCCTCCGAGGCCACGCCCGAGGCCGCGGCCGCTATCGCCCGGGTGCGCCGCGCCGGCATCAGCCTCTACAACCAGCAGGTCTTCACCCGCTTCAACAGCCGGCGCTTCGAGACCGCGGCGCTGCGCCGGGCGCTGCGCCTGATCGGGGTGGACCCG
>MGQK01000123.1:35846-47592 GCA_001797815.1 Deltaproteobacteria bacterium RBG_13_61_14
TCAAACCCTGCGGAAAGAGGACCTATGACGATTGAAGTGAGCCAGCACGGTCTTATGCTCGAGGGCAAACTCCTGCCGCTGTGGAGCGGGACGTTGCACTACTGGCGCCTGGAGCGGAGCAAGTGGACCAAAATCCTCGACCGGGTCCAAGACCTCGGCTTCGAGGTGGTGGAGACCTACATCCCCTGGTCGGCCCATGAGCTCACCAAGGGCAAGTTCGATTTCGGCCAGCAAAAGCCCACCCGCGACCTCCCGGCATTCCTCGAGCTGGTGCAGGAGCGCCAGCTGAAACTCCTGGTCCGGCCCGGGCCGCACATCAACGCCGAGATCACCTACTTCGGCTACCCCCGCCGGGTGCTGGAGTTGCCGGAGTGCCTGTCCCGCTCGGTGGACGGCGACCCGGTCTGGATGCCGGTGCCGCCCAAGATGTGGCCGGCGCCCAGCTACGCGGCCGAGGCTTTCTACGCGGAGGTCGGGCTTTGGTATGACGCGGTCGGCGCCGTGCTCCAGCCGCGGCTCCATCCCCAGGGCCCGATCATCGCCATCCAGGCCGATAACGAGTTCTCGAACTTCTTCCGCACCAGCCCCTACGACCACGATTACCACCCCGACGCCATCACTCTCTACCACCGCTTCCTCGAACAAAAATACTCGAGCCTCGATACCCTCAACGCCCTCTACGGCTCAAGCTTCGCCTCCTTCACCGAAGTCCCCCCGGCCCGCGAATGCACGGCCAAAGAGAAAAGTGATTTGCCCTATTACCTGGACTGGGTGGAGTTCCGCGAATACTACATGCAGAACGCGCTTGAGCGCCTGGCCGGGATGCTCCGCCAGCGGGGGATCACCGGCATCCCCGTCTTCCACAACTACCCCAGCGGCTTTGACCTGCCGCCCAACAACTACACCCGGCTCGAACAAATCGTGGACTTCCAGGGACCGGACATGTATCCCCAGCGCATTAGCTACCCGGCCCTCAAGTCGCTCGCCCAGTTCGCCGCCGGGCTGTCCCGCTTCCCCTGCATCCCCGAGTTCTCCTCCGGCTGCTGGATCTGGAACCCGCCGGTCACTTTGGAGGACCAGAAGTTCACCACCCCGGCCATGCTCATGCATGGGATCAAGGGCATCAACTTCTACATGCTGGTCGAGCGCGAGCGCTGGTATGGCTCGCCTATCGCCCGCGACGGCCGGGCCCGGCCCGGGTACACCGAGTTTTTCAAGAGCTTCAATGCTACCGTGAAAAAACTCCGGCTTAACGAGCTCAATAAGGTCGCGCCCGCGCTTTTACTCAGCAACCGCGACTACGAGCGCCTGCAAAACGCGACCACCCTGATGGACCCGGTGCCGCTCCTGATGCCCGACCTGCTTAACCCTGAAGAGCATTGCCGTGAAGACACCTTCGGCTTTGAGGACTGCATCCAGATGGACGCTTTTCTCATGGACCGGGCGCTGTTCTGGGGCCTGGATGGGGCCAAGATCACCTTCAACTCCGGCAACACCGAGCAGCCCCTGGAAGCCTTGCAGCCATACCAACTCGTCCTGCTCCCCACCTTCGGCTTCCTGGCCGCACCGATCCAGAACAAGCTGGTGGCCTATGCCCAGGCCGGCGGCACTTTAGTCATCGGCCCCCGGCTGCCCGAGCTCACGGAGCGCATGCAGCCCTGCACCGTGCTCAAGGACGCGCTCGGCCAGGGTGTGAAGGTGGCCGCCGATCTCCCGGTCCAGGAACATTCGGTGGGCCAGGGCCGGGTCATCTGGATCCAGGCGCTCCTGCCCCGCGCCTCCCGCAAGAATCGGCCTCCGGCCACCACCGAGCTGCTTCACCGCATCGCCGAGCTCGCCGGGATCAGCCGCGACTACACCGCCGACGACCCGGACCTTGACACCGTGCTCCACCAGGACCAGAAAACCCGCGTGCTCTTCGTGGCCAACCCCACCGACCACCCCAAGGTGGCGCTGGTTAAGCTCCGGGGCGCGGAGGCTCTGACCGACGCCGAGAGCGGGGAGCGCTGGGAAGGCCGGGGCGAGGTCGAGGTGCCGATGCCCGCTTACACCGTGCGCATCCTGGAGGTGACGCATGCTGGCTGAAAATATCCAGATTCTCGACCTCGACGCCACCCACTGGTCGCGGCTCTTGAAGCTCGTGGCCGGCGAGTTTTACCCCCACCGCAAGAAGCGGCCGGCCCGGCCCTCGCTCCGCATCATCCACCAGGGCGGCAAGGCCCTCAAGGCCGTGCACAGCGAAAAGGGCGTGCTCCGCCACTTCGACTTTCCCGGGCTCGACAAGCTCGAGGACCTGGCCCGGCGCGAGGGGGTGAAAAGCATCATTTGTCTCGAGCACGGGGCCATGCGCCGCTTCATGCACCAGGTCCAGTCGCGGCTCAGCCTGGACGGCAACATGGTGGAGCAGGGTTTCGAGGTTTACGCCTGCCTGCGCGAAGAGGTCCTGGTCCGGGGCTTTGTCCGCTGGCCCATCCGGCCGCTGCCGGAGGTCAAGTATTCATCCGTGCATACGATGCTCAAGATGGCGGTCTCGGCCCTGGAGCCGGTGGTCTTCGTGGTCTTTGACGACAAGCACCCCGACCTCTCCGGCCTGCCCATCCTCACCAGCCTGATCCTGCGCATGAACAAAAAACACGAGCTCGACCTGCTCACCACCACCGACGGCCTGGTCCCGCTCGGACTCAAGCTCCAGGACTGGAGAAAAGACTACAAGAACATCCTGCTCCTCGTCGAGCAGCTCTGGGGCAAACCCTTCCTCGGCCTCTTCACCGACCTCAACGGCATAACCGCTTTCGACGCCATCCCCCAACCCCAACAAGCCAAAGCCTTCCTCGAATTCGAGAAAAACGGCACCTTTATCGTCGAGCCTTTCCCGTTGCGGCTCAAGATGATGATGAAAATGGGCGGGTTGATGGGGAAAAAGTAAGCCAATACTCGTGCTCGGTCAAACGATAAATGTGGGATAAATTCTTGGTAGGGGCGGGGCTTGCGCCGGCCCTGATCCTGGGCACGGCAAGCCGTGCCCCTACATTCCCATTCCGCAAATTTGCCTTGACCGAGCACTAGCCCGGCCCGGGCTTTCCCTCAAGCCCCCGCGATCATCTTCTTCAATTGCCTGAGCGCCGCTTCGGCCCGGGCCCGCTCGGACGGAGCCATCGGGCGCTCGCCAAAGCGAACCCGGTGGTAAAGCTCGGTCACCGCCAGCACCGGCCCTTGCGCGGCCGGAAGCCGCGCCGCCGCGCGGTCGGCGAACTCGAGAGCGGTCTCGGTCTCGCCGCGCTTGAGCTTGAGCCGCTTGAGCAGGCGGAGCAGGCGGCGGTAGAGGGCGAGCGCGGCCTGGACTTCCCTGCTTCGGGAGAGGGGGCTTTTGCCGGCCGGCCGGCTGCGAAACCGGGCTCGCGCCCAATAGAGGAGGAGCAAAGCCGCGGCTGCGGCGAGGATGGGGAAGAAGGGCAGGCGGCGGAGTCCGAGCCAGGCGCGGAGCACCAGGGCGACGCGGCCGGGCAGGTGGAGCAGCCGGTTGCTGACCTGAAAGCTTCGGCTCTGGACGCGCTGGAAGGCGCGGATCTGGTCGAGCAACGAATAGTCCACCACGAAGCGGTCCCAGCGGTAGCGGAGCGCATCCACCCGGTCGGTGAGGAGAGTCCAGAGGGTGGGGACCTGGGCGTAGGTGATGGAAGAACTCGGGGTGGGGTCAAACGGCAGCCAGCCCAGGCCCGGGAAAAAGACCTCCACCCAGGTGTGGGCGTCGCTCTGGCGCACCAGATAGTAGTGCTCAAAGCTGTTCCAGGCGCCGCGCTGGAAGCCGGCGATCATCCGGCAGGGCACACCCAGGGAGCGGAGCATGATGGCGAGGGCGGAGGCGTAATATTCGCAATGGCCGCGGCGGTCGCCGAAGAGGAAATCTTCCAGGGGGTTCTCGGAAATGGTCTGCACCCGATCCAGGGAGTAGGAGAAGTTTTCTTCCAGGAACCGCAGAAGCGCGATCACCTGGTCATAGGGGTTGCTCCGCTTTCCGGCCACTTCCCGGGCCAGGGCGGCGATCCGCTCGCTGCCGGGGGGAAGCTGGAGGTCGGGGGCATAAAAGTCGCGGACGGCCTGGGTGTTGTTTATCTCCCAGGCCTGGCGGAGCTTCTCGGCCGAGTAGTTGGGCGGGCGGGAATAGACGTGGTAGAGGAGCCGGTCGTAAATCGGGGTGGCGAGAGGCAGGGAGTAATAGTCATTTTCATGAGTGAGCAGAGCGATGGTGAAGGTGAAGGGCCGGGGGAAGAAGAGGCCCTCGGCCCGGTCGAGGGTGAAGAGCACCGCGCTCTCGGTGGGTTCCAAATAGATCTCCTGCACCACCTGCTCGGCTAAGGGAGAGGCGGGCCGGACTTGGACCGTAGTGCCGTAAGGATAATATGAAACCGTGTAAGGAAGCGTATCTCGCCAGGAGTAGCCGTCGTAGTAATCCATGGCGTTGCCGCGCCAGAGGAGTCCTTCCCGGGGTTCGCTATCGCCCCGGATCTTGACCCGCATCACCGGGGTGGGATCGAGCTTGATCTTGCCCACCTCGCCCAGGCTCACGGTTTCGGAGAAGCCGGACAGGCGGGGATGGGCGCGGGTGCTCCAGAGGAAAAAGGTGCGGCTGACCCGGGGGATGAGGAAAAAAATGGCGAGGGTGGCCGCGAACAGGCCGAGGGTGAGGCCGGTGGACGAGAGCAGGAAGGCGCGGTTGATCCAGGGCCGCTCAAGGAGCCGGCGGGCCTGGCCGTGGGCTTCGGCGCGCTCGGCCTCCCCGAGCAGGTTGAACAGGATCAAGGTGACGACCGCGGCGGCGAGGTAAAGCAGGAGGCTCCCGAGGAAGCTCAGGTTGATGGTGAGGATGGAGGCGCCACACAACTCCATGAGGGTGAGCAGGAACAGCAGCCAGTAATCCCGGGGCGCGTGGCGCTGGAAGAGGCGGGCCGCGGCCAGGTAAGCGACAAAGTAAATTCCGGCCTTGAAAAAAAACTCGGCGAACCAGACGCCATAAACCAGGCACCCGACCAGGAGCAGGCTCAGGGACCAGTTCCAGAAAGAGACCGGGAGGCGGAAGGGGGCGGTTTCCGCGAGCCAGGCCGCGAGCAGGAGCGCGAAGAGGAGCAGGGCGTGCGGCCACGGGATTTCCGGGGTCAAAATCAGGGCAAGATGGCCCGCGGCCGCCATCAGGAAAGTGCTGAGGCGGAAGGCCAGCCGCAGGTTCACGGGAATTCTCCGGGCCGGGACGGTCGGGTCAGAGGTTCCGCAGCCGCATCAGTTGGCCGCAGTTCGCGCAGACGCGGACTTCGAGCTTGTTCAGGTGTCCGCACAGGGGGCATCTCTTGGCGGGGCCGGTCCCCTCCGCCGGCGCCGGCATGGCCCGGGTCAGGCGCCGGCCGCACGTGTTGCAGAATTTGCCGGCGGGATTCTCGTCAACCGTTCCGCAGAACTCGCACCGGATGGGTTGCGGCGCTGGTGCTGGTGCCGGCGCCGGCTGGACCACAGGCTCATCCGCCACCGGAGCGTCGTTGAGAACGATCGCGGTCGGCTCCAGCACTAACTCCATCGAGGAGTCCGGCGGCAAATCCTGCGCCGAGCCGAGAGGAGTTCCCCCGGAAGTCTCCAGCAGCGAGTCTAGATCAAGATCCGGCTCGCTCTCGGCCGGGGGTCCGGTCGGCGGTTTCGATTGGTCATCAGGCATCGGTCATGCTCCCTTGAACTTGGTTTTAATTTATCAGGTTCTGCCTCTGAAGGCAACCTTGCGAGCCAAAGAGTTCTATGATAGTTTATTAAACTTATTTTGAAGGAGGCATAAGCGATGGTGCGGGCCCTGGTCGGCGTGGTGATGGGAAGCGACTCGGACTACGAGGCGATGGAGCCCTGTCTGAAGTATCTCGAGCAACTGGGCATCCCCTGGGAGATCACGGTGGCCTCGGCCCACCGTTCGCCCCAGCGGGCGGAGGAGTATGCCCGCCGGGCCAAGGCCCGGGGCCTGCGGGTGATCGTGGCCGGGGCCGGCGGCGCCGCGCACCTGGCCGGGGTCTTGGCCAGTCGGACCACCCTGCCGGTGATCGGCGTGCCGCTCATCGCCGGGCAGTTGGGAGGGCTGGATGCCCTGCTCAGCACTGCCCAGATGCCGGCCGGGGTGCCGGTCGCGACCATGGCCATCGGCGCGGCCGGCGCGGCCAATGCCGCGGTGCTGGCCGCCGAGATCCTGGCGCTTGCCGACGCCAAGTTGTCCCGCCGGCTGGAAGAGTTCAAGCATGCCCTGGTTGCGGGGGTGGTAAAGAAGGCGAAGGCGGTGGCCAACCGGGCCAAGAGCCGATCCACCGGACGCCGGGGCCGCGCTTGATGGAGCGGATCCCCGTCCGCCCCGACCGTGCCGAGGGGCGGGTGATCGAGCAGGCCGTGGCTCGGCTCCGGGCCGGCGCGGTCATGGCTTATCCTGCGGAGGCGCTCTATGGTTTGGGGGTGGACATTCGCCAGACCGCGGCGGTGGCTCGGTTGATCAAACTCAAAGGACGACCGGCAGGGAAACCGATCTCGGTCGTGGTCAGCGACCGGGAGATGCTGGAAAAATGGGTGCGCGTGCCCCAGCCGGCCGAGCCGCTGATCGCGGCTTACTGGCCCGGTCCCCTCACCCTGATCCTGCCCGCCCGGCCCCTGGTCCCGCCGGTCCTGCTCGGCAGCGGCTCGGGACTGGGCATCCGCGTGCCGGGAGTCGAGCTCCTGCGCGAGTTGTGTCGGGTTCTGGGCGCGCCGATCACGGCCACCAGCGCCAACCTGAGCGGCGGCGCGGAGCCGCGCACCAGCGAGCAGGTGGCGCGGGCCTTGGGCCACGGCCTGGACCTGCTCTTGGATGCCGGCCCCTTGCCGGAAGCAAAAGCCTCTACGGTCTTGGACCTCAGCGGTGAAGAGCCGCGCCTGATCCGGGAAGGGGCGGTTACCCGGGGAATGCTCGCCCCTTACCTCAACTGAAGGCGGCAATTAGACATGGCAGACGTCGCGCCCTTTCGGGGCGTCCATTATAACCGCGAGCGGGCGGGCGAATTGAGCGCGGTGGCGGCGCCGCCCTACGACATCATCCCGCCGGCGTTGCAGGAAGAGCTGCACCGGCGCTCGCCCTACAACGTGGTCCGGCTGATCCTGGGCAAGGACCTGCCCGAGGACGACCCCGGCCGCAACAAATACCTGCGCGCGGCCGAGCAATACCGGCAGTGGCTGGAAGACCGGGTTCTGGTCCGTGAGGAAGCGCCCCGCTTCTACCTCTATCACCTCGCCTTCGACCTGAAAACGCCGGCCGGGGTCCGGCGCTTGCAGCGGCGGGGCCTGGTCGGCCGGCTCCGGCTTACTCCCTATTCCGAGCGGGTGGTGCTGCCGCACGAGCGGACCTTGGCCGCGGCCAAGGAAGACCGCTTCCGCCTGCTTTCCTCGGCCCGGGTCTGCTTCAGCCCGGTGTTTGTCCTGTTCACCGACCCGGAGCAGGAGCTTTTCCGCGGACTCGAACCCGGGGCGCTGCCGGCGCCGACCTGGGAATGCCGCGAGCAGCCCGAGGTGGTCCATCGGATGTGGCCGATCGTGGATCCCGATCAGATCGAGGCCATCACCGCCTTTTTCCAACCGCGGCGGCTGTTTCTGGCCGACGGCCATCACCGCTACGAGACCGGGCTGCGCTACCTCGAGGAAATCCGTAGCCGCGAGCCGCGGCTCGCGGCCGGCGCGGAATGGACCCTGGCCTACCTCACCGCGGCCGAAGACCCGGGCCTGATCGTTCTTCCTTATCACCGCCTGCTCCACAGCCTGGCCCCGGAGAAGCTCATCGGCATGATCGGCCGGCTGCGCCAGGACTTCGAGGTCATCCCGGTCCCGGCCTCGCCGCTTTCGCCCGGGCCGGCGCGCCAGGCCTTTGTCCAGACCCTGATCGCCCACGGCCAGAGCCGGTCCGCTTTCGGCCTGGTCTTTGCCCGCGGCGAAGCCTATTGGCTCCTGACCAAGCCCGAGATCCACCGCACCCGCCGGGCCGGGATCGCCTCCCGCCTGGACGTGACCTTGCTCGAGGGGCACGTGCTGGAGGAAGTCCTGGCCATTGACCACCGCGCTTTGCTGGAAGAAAAAAATGTGACCTATGAAACCGATTATGACAAAGTCCTGGACGCGCTCGGCCGGCCGCCCTTTCAGGCGGCGTTCCTGCTCAACCCCACCCCGGTGCGCGATATCCTGGCCGCGGCCGAGGCCGGCGAGATCATGCCGGAAAAGTCCACCTACTTCTTTCCCAAGCCCATCTCCGGCCTGGTCTTCAATCCCCTGGATTAAAAGCCATTGGGGTCAGGTCTTCACATTTCACAATTAACCAAAAGCTCCCGAGGTCAAAAGGCTTATGTGAAATGTGAAGACCTGACCCCATTTTCGATTTACAGCGCTATTTCATTTTGCCTATAATAGGCTCATGCCCGAATCGGCCAAACAACTTTCCAGTCTCTCTATTTTTTTCCCCTGCTACAACGACGCCGGAACCGTCGGCTCGCTCGTGCTCCTCGCCTTCCGCGCCGCGGGGTGGCTGACCGACGATTACGAGGTGATCGTGGTGGACGACGGTAGCACCGACAACAGCCGGGCCATCCTGGAAGAGCTGGCCGGCCACTACCCCCGGCTCCGGCTGGTCTGCCACGACACCAACCGCGGCTACGGCGGCGCCCTCAGGAGCGGGTTCGCCGCGGCGCAGAAAGAGTTCATCTTTTACACCGACGGCGACGGTCAGTACGACGTGCTCGAGCTGCCCCGCCTGGCCGAGCGCATGCGGGAAGGGGTGGACGTGGTCAACGGCTACAAGGTGAACCGGGCCGACCCGTGGTTCCGCCGGCTGGTGGGGTTCGGCTACAACCTGGTCTCGCGCCGGGCCTTTGGGCTAAAGGTGCGGGACGTGGACTGCGACTACCGGCTGCTGCGGCGCTCGGTGTTGGACCAGGTGAAATTGGAATCCGACACCGGGGTGATCTGCGTGGAGATGATGAAGAAGATTGCGGACGCGGGCCTGCGAGTGGAAGAGGTCCCGGTCCACCATTTCCCCCGGCTCTACGGCCAGAGCCAGTTCTTCACCGTGCCCCACGTGGCCCGGTCCGTGATTGCCCTGGCTCGCTTCTGGCGGCAGACCCGAAAGCACGCCCTATAAAAAGCAAGGGGCTTGAACGGGCAGCCCCTTGAAAAGACGAAGGTGTTCGTTGACAATGATCGCATGAGCCGATAAAATAAAGCGATCATGCTAATGCCAAGCTGGGCCGCCTTCACCTGGCGGAATTTGCTTGCCTTGGCCTCGGGCCTCTGGCTGGGGCTCCTTCCGGGCTTGCTCCTGGCCGGCGAGATCTATTATTACGTGGACGAAAACGGCGTTTATCACTTCAGCGACCGGCGCAAGACCCCGGACTTCGACAAGGTGATGGTCTGGAAAGAGGGGGACTATGAGGCCGAGGTGTTTGAGCTCGACCCGCTCTACCAGGAGCTGATCAGCCGGGCGTGCGCGACCTACGAGGTGGAAGAGGCCCTGGTGCTGGCCATGGTGCGGGTGGAGTCGAACTTCGACAAGAACGCGATCTCGCGCAAGGGCGCCCAGGGGCTTTTGCAATTGATGCCGGAGACGGCCCAGCGCTACCGGGTGCGCAACACCTTCAACCCCCGGGAGAACATTTACGCGGGGGTGTTGCACCTCAAGACCCTGCTGATGAAATACAAGAATGACGAGAGGCTGGCGCTCGCGGCCTACAACGCCGGGGCCGGCGCGGTGGACAAATACCGGGGCATCCCGCCCTTCCCGGAAACCCAGAACTACGTGCGCCTAGTGCTCAAATACCGGGACCTCTACCGGGAGCAAGCCAAGAACTCCAACCGCGAAACCCAGACCGCCACCGGCACGGCTCATGACTAAAACCGGCGTCACCCATTCCCTCTGGAACCTCCCCAACCTCCTCACCCTGGCCCGGGTGGCGGCGGTGCCGATCCTGATCGTTCTCTTGCTCCTGGTCCGGGCCCCCGCGGCGGAGCACAATTGGTTTCACCCCCAGGCCGCGCCGATAGAAACCGACTGGGACCGGCTCTGGAGTTTCCTGGCCGGGTTCCTGTTCCTGGCCGCCAGTTTCACCGACTACCTGGACGGGCTGCTCGCCCGCAGGATGGGCCTGGTCACCAGCCTGGGCAAGTTCCTGGACCCGCTGGCGGACAAGCTGCTCATCACCGCGGCCATGATCATGCTGGTGCAACTGGACCGGCTGCCCGGCTGGATGGTGGTGTTGATCATCTGCCGGGAGATCGCGGTGACCGGGCTGCGCGCCATCGCCGCGGAAGAGGGGATCGTGATCGCGGCGAGCGGGCTCGGCAAACAAAAGACCTTGTTCCAGGTCATCTCCCTGTTTTTCGTCCTGGTCTATTACCCGGTCCCGTTTCCCCTGGCGCTCTTCGGCTGCCACAGCCTGAATGTTTACGCGGTGGGCCTGATCTTTTTCTACGGCGCCTTTTTCTACGCGCTCTGGTCGGGCTTCGATTACTTCCGGGCCTTCTGGTCCCAGGTCATCTCCAAGTAGAAAGCCTCCGGGCTTTTGCCTGCCCCCTCTCCATCCAGGAGAGGGTTGGGGTGAGGGAGTCGCTATAACATGGGGCTTTTCGCTTTTGATTGAGTCTGCCGGAGGGGTATGGTATTCTTTCGGAACGCTCGTTTCCGGTCTTCTGAGAAGGAGGCCACCGAGCTCGTGGGTCCATGATGAAGTCCGCGTTTATTTACTCCGAGCAGTTCGCCCAATACAAACTCAGCCCGCTGCACCCGTACGACCCGATCCGGGCCAACCGCTGTTACGAACTGATTCGCCGCTTTAACCTGCTGGACCATCCCGACACCCGGCTGGTGCAACCGACGGCATTGCCGCGGGAAGAGCTCAAGCTCGCCCACAGCGAGACCTACCTCCGGTGGCTGGAGAAAGCGAACGCCGGGGAGTTCACCCTGGAGATGCTGGAGTTCGGGCTGGGCAGCCAGGACTGCCCGGTCTTTCCCGGGGTGCTGGAGATGAACCTGCTCGCGGCCGGGGCCACCTGGAAGGCGGCGGAGCTGGTGGCCGACGGAGAGTGCCAGTTCGCCTTCAACCCCATGGGCGGTTACCACCACGCCGGATACGAAGTGGCCGAGGGCTTTTGCTACATCAACGACATCGTAATCGCGGCCCGGAAACTGCTGGACCGGGGCCTGCGCCTGGCCTACGTGGACATTGACGCCCACCACGGCAACGGGGTGCAGGACGCCTTTTATGAAGACGACCGGGTGCTGGTGATCTCGCTGCACGAGAGCGGGAAGAGCCTGTTTCCGGGGACCGGGTTCGAGACCGAGATCGGCGCGGGCCAGGGCAAAGGCTACACCGTGAACGTGCCGCTCCTGGAGATGAGCGACGACGAGGTGTTTTTCTACGCCTTCAACGAGGTGGTGCCGCCGCTGGTCAAAGCTTTTCAGCCGGACCTGGTCATCGGCATCCTGGGGGTGGACACCATGGCCACCGACCCGCTCACCCATCTGCGCATGACCAACAACGGCTTTGCCGACATCTGCGCCATCCTTCACCAGATCTCGCCCCGCTGGATCGGACTCGGCGCCGGCGGCTACAACCTCGACAACGTGGCCCGGGGCTGGACTTTAGCCTGGGCCGTGATCACCGGCCAGGAAACCGGGCAGGACGACCTGCTGACCCTGGGCGGCATGTTCATGGGCGAGACC
>MGQK01000123.1:47601-53533 GCA_001797815.1 Deltaproteobacteria bacterium RBG_13_61_14
CTCTCCGCCATCCGCGACATGCACGTCTATACCACCGGCCCGGCCAAGGAGCAGGCCTACCGGGAGGCTGACCGGGTGATCAATTACCTCAAGGACCACGTCTTCCCCATCCTGGGCGCGCGCTGAATATCTGGGGTCAGACCCCAAATGTTAGATTAAGGATCGCAAGTGGGCCAGGGAACGCTCGACCAGTTTCGGTTTGCGCTGGTGCTTGGGCCCCGGGCCGGCGAGGGGATCGAGGATGCCGAAGTTGGCGGCCATGGGCGAGAAGGGGCCTTCGCGCTGAGTTGTAACATATCTTACTAATGCTCCGATCAGGGTGGTGGCGGGCAGGACCAGCGGCTCCCGGCCCAAGGCCCGGCGGCCGGCGTTGATGCCGGCGATGATCCCGGCGGCCGCGCTTTCCAGGTAACCCTCGACCCCGGTGATCTGGCCGGCGAAGAAGAGGCGCGGGTCGCTCCGCAGGGAGAGGTCCGGGTGAAGCAGCGAGGGCGAATGGATAAAGGTGTTGCGGTGGACGGAGCCGAGGCGGACGAACTCGGCGTGGGCGAGGCCCGGGATCATCCGGAAGATGCGCTCCTGCTCGGGGTAAGCCAGCCGGGTCTGGAACCCGACCAGGCTGTAGAGGGTCCCGGCCAAATCGTCCTGCCGAAGCTGCACCACCGCGTAGGGCCGCTGACCGGTGCGGGGGTCGGTCAGACCCACCGGCTTCATCGGGCCAAAGGCCAGGGTCTCCGGCCCCCGCTCCGCCATCACCTCGATGGGCAGGCAGCCCTCGAAATAGTTCGGCGCTTCGAATTCGCGGAGCGGCACCTTGCGGCCCGCCAGCAGGGCCTGGTAGAAGCGCTCGTATTCTTCCCGGGTCATGGGGCAGTTCAGGTAGTCGCCGCCGCCCTGGTCGTAGCGGGAAGCGCGGAAGGCGATGCTCTGGTCAATGGATTCCGCGGTGACGATCGGCGCGATGGCGTCGTAAAAGGAGAGCGCCTCGCGGTGGCAGAGCTCGCGGACGGCCTGGGCCAGGGCCGCGGAGGTCAGCGGCCCGGTGGCCACGATCACGATTCCCGCGGCCGGGATCGAAGCGGCCTCTTCGCGGACAATCTCCACCCCGGGCAGTTGCTCGACCGCGTGGGTCATGTGGTCGGCGAAGCGCTCGCGGTCCACGGCCAGGGCCGAGCCGGCCGGGACCCGGGTCTCTTCGGCCATAGCCAGGACCAGGGAGCCTAAAAGCTTCATCTCGGCCTTGAGCAGGCCGTGGGCGTTGGTCAAAGACTCGGACTTGAAAGAATTGGAGCAGACCAGCTCGGCCAGTTGCTCGGACTGGTGCGCGGGGGAGAAGCGATGGGGCTTCATCTCCAGGAGCCGGCAAGGAAGCCCGGCCGCGGCGATTCGGGCCGCGGCTTCGCAGCCGGCCAGGCCGCCGCCGATGACCGTGATCGGTTCCATTTTCTCAGTGACTCTTGCCGCCTATCTTACCTTATCGCATCTCCTGACACCATCCACCGACAAGAGATCCGCAGATTGGAAAGACTCTAGGGGACTTGGAGGGGGACAGACATTCCGCCTTCGCGGAGGACGAAGCGCTTCGGCGGAGTCTCTCTTGTCTGTCATTCTTCAATTACTGTCCACTGTGCACCGTGCACTGTTCACTCTTCAAGGCTTGCGGCGATAGATCCGGTAGCGGCCGTAGCGCTCGCCCGGCTGGTAGTGGTCCAGGATGTAACCATACACCTGTTGAATCTCCCGGATATAGAGCAGGGAACCCAGGCTGCCCTCCGGATCGGTGACGATCACGAGCGGAATCTTCGCGCGCTCGATCTGCTCGATCAAGAGGGGTTGGTCCTGGCGGGAGAAGTTTTCGAAGAAGAGGAAGGTCCAATAGGTCCCGCTCTGGCGGTCGCTCAGGAAATAGTAAATACCTCCCACTGGGAAAACGAAGATGGGATCTTCGGGTCGGGTCTCCCGTTGGACCGTGCCCACGATGCCTTCCGCCTCTTCCTTGAGCAAAGGCGACACCCGGAGGCCCCGGGCCCGGGACAGATTCAGGGGCAGGGTCTGCTGATAAAGCGGCTCGACGGAGAGCGGGGGGAGGGGATTGTTCAGGTTGAGCGCCACTCCCGAGAGCAGCGCGGTTGCGGTCGCGCCAGCCAGCGCCCAGCGGGTTTTGCTCCGCCAAGACTCCGGCACCGCGCAAACCACTCGTTCGGCCAAATAGCCGACGAGAACCAGGGACCAGACCCCATACAGAAGGTTATGTCCGAAGTCGAACCCGGAGAGGGTGCCGAAAACCATCATCCCGATCACAAAGACGGCGCTGAGCAGAACTGCACGACGTTGGCCGGGATCAAGCCCGCGATCCGACCTTAAAGCATAAAGGGCCAAGGCCGCCAGCCCGAACGGCGTCAGCAAGGATGCCGCGGTCAAGGCCACCGGACCTTTCTGGAACGCGAGGATCGCCGCGAGGCCGGCCAGATGCAAAAGAACGAGGCTGGCGAGCCAGCCCCAGGCCGGCCGGGTGGGTCGGCGGAAAATTTGTTGGACCGCCAGAATCATCATCCCCAGGTAAAGACCGAACAAAGCCAGCGCGGGCAGGATCAGTCGCGGGATCTGTCTCCAGACCCAGGACTTGGTTCCGCCGGCCAGGAAGGCGGCTTGTAAGAACTCGAGCGCGAGACCATCCCGGGCAAAGACGATCAGCACCAGCAAGGGTGCGATCAAGCCCGCGGCCAGGGAGCCCGCCAGACCCAGCCAGGGAGCGTGGCGGCCGCGCTCTTTGACCACGAGAAGAACCGCGAAGATAGTGAGGAAGGCCGCAGCCCCTCCGCTGTTTTGGTGGATGCAGAAGCAAATCCCGGCCAGCAAGCCCGCGGTAAAGAGCCATGCCAGGCGGCGGGTCCGGCAAAACCGCAGCAGCGCGCCCAGGGTCAGGAAATCCACAAAGACCGAATCAACCGCATAATTGTTCCATGGGGCAAACCCCAGGCTGAAGCCAATGAAAATAACTGGCGGGATGACACGATAGGGTGGAGCAGCCAGGTTGCGCGAGATCGCCCAAAAAAGCCAGATCAGGAGGAGGGATTGAACGAGGTTATAGATTCGGTTAACGATCAAGGCCGGGCCAAAGATCTCAAAGAGCATGGCCTGGAACCAGAAGCTCAAGGGCGTGTGTTGGAAGTAAAAGTCCCGGTAGGGCAGGAACCCTTTGCGGAAGAGTTCCACGAGTAGGAGACAATGGCCCTCGTCCACGGCACTGAAGCCGCGGTTGAAAACCAGCAGGTAATAAGCGCAAGCGACTAAAAGCACGGTCAGGAGGCTCAAGCGATCCGAGGGAAAGCGGGCCGGAACCGGGCCTGAATTCATAATGTGCTATTATAACACACTTCCCCGCGGGCTTTTTGCTTTCCGCGCTGATCCAGCCGCAAAGTTTTAGCGCAGAGAAACTGAACCTGGTCCCCTGGGCCTGGGCCGATCAGGCTCCCTCAAGCGCCCGCGCCCGCTAGCGTGCCAAAGGCCGGACGGCTGATTTTACGATTGCCCTGTTCAACATATCGCGTGGGCGCCAGAAAATTTCCCCAATATCTTGCGCTTTTGCCTCATTTTTTCGTTGACAACTATGGCTAGTTTTAGTATAATTTAACCTAAATTAAAATCCGATGGATGCGTATGTGTGGCAAGCGGTTTTACTGGGGATAATTCAAGGACTTACAGAATTTTTACCCGTCTCCAGTTCCGGCCACTTGGCCATTGCCCAGCACTTTCTGCCTGGGTTTAAACAGCCGGGGATTTTGCTGGACGTGCTCCTCCATTTCGGGACCCTGGTCGCGGTAGCGCTTTACTTCTACCGCGACTTGAAAGACTTGGTGCTCAACGTCGCCGTAGGGGCACGGCATGCCGTGCCCCTACCTGAAAAGCCGGGCTGGCGGCTGCTCATCGGCCTGGTGGTCGCCTCGGTCCCTACCGCGGCGATCGGCCTGGTCTTGGAAGACCGGGTGGAGAAATGGTTCGAGTCGCTCTCGGCCGTGGGCGCGGCGCTGATCGGGACCGCAGTTCTGCTGGCGGCGGGTGAATTCGCGGCCCGCCGCCGGGAAAAAAATGTAGGGGCAAGGCATGCCTTGCCCCTACGCCAAGACCCCGGAATCGGGCAGAGCCTGCTGATCGGCCTGTTTCAGGGCCTGGCCGTGATCCCGGGGCTGTCGCGCTCGGGCTCGACCATCAGCTCCGGGCTTCTCTGCGGGGTGGAGGGCGTGACCGCGGCGCGGTTCTCGTTCCTGCTTTCGATCCCGGCGGTGGGCGGGGCCACGGCGATCACGCTGGTTAAGCACCTGGGCGAAATCCAGGCGGGCTCGGCCGGAGAGATCGCCGGGTATGTGCTCGGGCCGCTCATGGCCGCAGGAGTTGGTTACGCCTGCATCGGGCTGATGATGCGGGTGATGAAGCGAGCGCGGCTAAGTTACTTTGCCGTTTATTGCGCGTTGCTGGGACTTGCCACTATGCTCGTGGCAACTCGTTAGCGGAGGAGGACTGTGCACTTGGCACTGTGCACTAACTAGCGGTGAAGCCAGCGGAAGCGGAAACGAGGTGGCACAAGCTGCGGCGGGAGATCGGCGCGGTCTTTCTCTTCTTCCTGGCCGGCTTTGGGGCTCTGTGCCTGTTCACCTATCACCCGAACGATCCCTCGCTCAATCACGTGCAGGACGAGGTCGCCCGGATCCACAACGCCGGAGGGGTGGTCGGCTCCTATCTCGCGGACATCCTTTACCAGGGCTTTGGCTTGGCCGCCTATCTTTTCGTGTTCCTGCTCGGGCTGCTGGCCTATTGGAGAGGGTTCAAGAGCGATGAGCCGATCTTCGGCCATTCCCGCGTCTGGCTCTTGGTGCGCGCGACCGGTTTTTTCCTGCTGCTCCTCGCTCTCTCCGCCTGGCTGGGGCTCTGGCCCAAAGAGTTCCTTCAAGCCGGCCAGCCGGTCACGGCCGGCGGCCTGCTGGGCGAGGTGCTGGCCAAGTCCCTGCGCGATTCGCTGAACCCGATCGGCGCCTATGCCCTGACCTCGGTCCTGCTCCTGGTCGCGGTGATGCTGGCCGGCAACCTCTCGCTCCGGGAGCTGCTCTCCACCCTGGGCCAGGCCGCGGACCGGCTGGGCGATGCGGTCTCCCAACTCTGGACCCTGGTCCAGGAGCGCCGACGCCGCAAGGCCGAGGTCCGGGTGGAAAAAGCGCGGCTCTTCCAGGCGCGCTCGCTGGCCGAGCCGGTCATCTCCGCCCCGGCCCGGCCGGAGAAGAAAAAGGCTCCGCCCAAGGAAGCGCCCAAGCAGGAAGCGTTTGACTTTGACGCGCGGCACGGCGCCTTCAAGCTGCCCCCGCTCAAGCTGCTGGAATCCGACGAGCAGGCCTCGGTGCCGGTGGACCGCGACAGCCTGCTCATGAACGCGCGGCTCCTGGAGAAAAAGCTCCTCGATTTCGGCGTCACCGGCCAGGTGGTGGAGGTGATGCCGGGACCGGTCATCACCATGTATGAGTTCCGGCCGGCCGCGGGGGTCAAGATCAACAAGATCGCCAACCTGGCCGACGACATCGCCCTGGCCATGTCCGCGATCAGCGTGCGCATCATCGCGCCCATCCCGGGCAAGGACGTGGTCGGGATCGAGATCCCCAACAAGCAGCGGGAGATGGTTTACGTCAAGGAGATCATCACCTCCCGGGAATACGACAATTGCCGGTCGCTCTTGCCCATGGCCATGGGCAAGGACATCGTGGGCAAGCCGTTTGTCTTTGACCTGCGCCGGTCGCCGCACCTCTTGGTGGCCGGCGCCACCGGCGCGGGCAAGAGCGTGAGCCTCAACGCCATGATCATGAGCGTGCTCTACCGCGCCACCCCGGACCAGGTGCGGATGCTGATGATTGACCCCAAGCGGCTCGAACTCTCGGTCTACGAGGGC
>MGQK01000123.1:53539-54464 GCA_001797815.1 Deltaproteobacteria bacterium RBG_13_61_14
CATCTCCTGCACAGCGTGATCGCCGAGCCGAAAGAGGCGGCCGCGGCGCTGCGCTGGGCCGTCGGCGAGATGGGGCGGCGCTACTCGCTCCTGGCCGAGCACGGCGTGCGCAACGTGGACGCTTACAACAAGCTCCTGGACAAGGAGCCGGCGGGCAAGAAGAAACCCGAGCGAAGACGGCGCTCGGCCGAAGAGGAAAGCACGGTGGTGATCCCGCGGGAGGACTTGCTGCGCTCGCCCGAAGAGGTGAAGATGCCGACCGAGCGGCTGCCCTTGATCCTGATCGTGATTGACGAGCTTTCGGACCTGATGATCGTGGCGGCGCGGGACTGCGAGGAGAGCATCTGCCGGCTGGCCCAGATGGCCCGGGCCGCGGGCATTCACCTGATCGTGGCCACCCAGCGGCCCTCGGTGGACGTGATCACCGGGCTGATCAAGGCCAACTTCCCCAGCCGCATTTCCTTCCAGGTCTCCTCCCGGGTGGACTCGCGCACCATCCTCGACCAGATCGGGTCCGAGCGGCTCCTGGGCAACGGCGACATGCTCTGGCTGGCGCCCGGCACCAGCCGCCTGATCCGGGTGCACGGCGCTTACATTTCGGAAAAAGAGATCTACAAGGTGGTGGAGGTTTTGAAAAAACAGGGCCGGCCGGTCTATGATTCCAACATCGTGCGGATGCAATTCGAGGAAGCGGAAGGCGCGGTTGAGGAGATCCAGGACGAGCTTTACGAGAGCGCGGTGGCGATCGTGGCCCAGACCAGGCAGGCCAGCATCTCCATGCTCCAGCGCCGGCTGCGGGTGGGCTACAACCGGGCGGCGCGGATGATCGAGCGGATGGAGGCTGAGGGCCTGGTCGGGCCGCAGGACGGGGTCAAGCCGCGCGAAGTGTTCGTAGATCCCATCAGCCTGCAAAAGTAAGAAAAGG
>MGQK01000123.1:54477-57223 GCA_001797815.1 Deltaproteobacteria bacterium RBG_13_61_14
TATGAATTATGAAATCGGAAAGAGATTGCTCATCTGCTTGACCTTGATGGCATTGCCGATGATGGCCAGGGCGGAAGTGAACCTGACCCTGGACCAGGTGGTGGACAAGCTCCAGGCCAACTATGACCAGGCAAAGACCTATACCGCCGCCTTCCGGCAGGAGATTGTGAGCCCCAGTTTCGGCCGGGCGCTCAACGAGGGCGCGGGCGAGATCAAGTATCGGAAGCCGGGCAGGATGGTCTGGAAGTATGAGAAGCCGGAACTGCACATTTATATCCTGGACGGCAACACGCTCTGGGACTACTACCCCGGCGAGAAGCGGGCGCTGCACCTGACTCTGGACCAGGCGATGGTGGAGAACGTGCCCAAGGCCTTCCTCTTCGGCATGGGCAAGCTGCGACAAGAGTTCGAGATCTCCTTCCACGCCGGCCGGCCGGTGGAGGCGGACGGAACTATCAAGCTCGACCTGGCGCCCAGGAACGACCAGGCCCGGGCCGCCCTGGGCACCCTGATCTTTACCGTGGACCCCAGGGACTTTTTGGTCCGCGAGGTGGAGATGACCGATGCGCTCGGCAACTTGAACCACTTGTGGTTTGACAAGGTCAAATTGAACGCGCCGCTGGACGCCAAGCAATTTCAGTGGTCGCCGCCCAAGGACGTGAAAGTCTTTGGCGTGGAAAGCGAGGAGAGCGAGAGCCAGGAACCGAAAGCCGCGCCCAAGCCGGAAGCGCCGGCGCCGGCTGGGGGAAAGACGGCGCCCTGAATAAAGAAGGGAATCTAAAACCCCTGTAGTTAAACGAGGAAAGCGATGCAGGAATTTGGAGCCAAGGTTGAAGTCACGATTGAAGAGGAGTTGAAGAAAAGCTACCTCGATTACGCGATGAGCGTGATCATCGGCCGGGCCTTGCCCGACGTGCGCGACGGGCTGAAGCCGGCCCACCGCCGCATCCTCTACGCCATGTTCAAAGAGGGCCTCCTCTGGAACAAGAAATACTCGAAGTGCGCCGGGGTGGTGGGCGAAGTGCTGAAGAAATATCACCCGCACGGCGACGCCGCGGTCTATGACACCCTGGTGCGCATGGCCCAGGACTGGAACATGCGCTATCCCCTGATTGACGGCCAGGGCAATTTCGGCTCGATTGACGGCGACCCGCCCGCGGCCTACCGCTACACCGAGGCCCGCCTCGCCCGCATCAGCGAAGAAATGCTGCTCGACCTCGAGAAGGAGACGGTGGACTTTGTCCCCAACTACGACGGGTCCACCGAGGAGCCGCGGGTGCTGCCGGCCCGGCTGCCCAACCTTTTAGTCAACGGCTCGGCCGGGATCGCGGTGGGCATGGCCACCAACATCCCGCCCCACAACCTGGGCGAGGTGATCGCCGGCGTGGTGGCGGTGATTGACGATCCCGAGATCGAGACCAAGGCGTTGATGAAGCTGGTTCCGGGCCCGGACTTCCCCACCGGCGGCTACATCCACGGCATGGCCGGGATCAAGGAAGCCTACGAGACCGGCAAGGGCCTGATCCAGGTGCGGGGCAAGGTGATGGTGGAGACCCATGCCCGCACCGGCAAGACCAGCATCCTGATCACCGAGATCCCCTACCAGCTCAACAAGACCCGGCTGATCGAGCGGATCGCCGAGCTGGTCCGGGCCAAGAAGCTCGAGGGCGTGTCCGACCTCCGCGACGAGTCCGACCGCGAGGGGATGCGGATCGTGGTCGAGCTCAAGAAGGACGCCAACCCCGCGGTGGTGCGCAACAACCTGTTCAAGCACACCCCGCTCCAGGATTCCTTCGGGATCATCATGCTCGCGATCGTGGACAACCGGCCCCAGGTGCTGCCGCTCAAGCAGATGCTGGAGCTGTTCGTCAAGCACCGCAAGGAGGTGGTGACCCGGCGGTGCCTGTTCGAGCTCAAGAAGGCGGAGGAGCGCGAGCACATTTTGATCGGCCTACAAAAGGCGCTGGACCAGTTGGACGCGGTGATCGCGCTGATCCGCAAGTCCAAGACCCCGCCCGAGGCCAAAGACGGCCTGATCAAGAAGTTCGATTTCACCGAGCGGCAGGCCCTTGCCATCCTGGACATGCGCCTGCAGCGGCTGACCGGGCTCGAGCGTCAGAAGATCCTGGACGAATTGAAGGAGGTCAAGGCCGAGATCAAGCGGCTCAAGGAGATCCTCGGCAGCGAGAAGAAGATCCTGGGCGTGGTCAAGAGTGAGCTTCTGGAGATCAAGCAGAAGTATGCCGATCCCCGGCGGACCGAGATCGTGGCCCGCGAAGAGGAGATGACGGTCGAGGATTTGATCGCCGAGGAAGACATGGTGGTGACCATTTCCCATTCCGGCTACATCAAGCGCAACGCGGTCAGCCTCTACCGGGCCCAGCGCCGGGGCGGCCGGGGCAAGACCGGGATGACCACCCGCGAGGAAGACTTTGTGGAGGATCTCTTCATCGCTTCCACCCACAGCCACATCCTGTTTTTCACCAACCGGGGCAAGGCCTATTGCGTGAAGGTGCACGAAATCCCCCAGGCCGGCCGGGCGGCCAAGGGCAAGGCCATTGTCAACCTGATCAACGTGGACCAGGGCGAGCAGGTGCAGGCGATTTTGCCGGTGCGGGCCTTCGAGGAAGGCAAGTATATCCTGATGGCCACCAAGCGGGGCCTGGTCAAGAAGACCGACCTCATGGCCTATGCCAACATCCGGGCCAACGGGCTGATCGCCTGCGTGATCGAGGCGGGCGACGAG
>MGQK01000124.1:0-7460 GCA_001797815.1 Deltaproteobacteria bacterium RBG_13_61_14
GGGTGGGCGCGCAAGCTTTACGGCCCGGCCAGCGGTCTGGCTGCGGCTTTGCTCTCGGCTTTTGATCCGAATGTGATGGCCCATTCCCAACTGGTGACCGGGGACCTCGGAGGGGCCTTGACTTTTGCGGCCGCGGTCTTCGCCCTTTGGACTTTTGGTCGGCGACCCTCCTGGCCGCGGGTGATCCTGGCGGGAGTGTCCCTCGCTCTCGCTCTGCTCTCCAAGTTTACCGCGCTCCTGCTTTTGCCGCTCCTGCCGGCTCTCGCCATCGGTTACCGGCTGGGAGGCGGAACCCGCCTGAGCTGGCGGAAAATGGGAGCGCGGATCGCGCTCATGTATTTGATCGCCTGGATCATCATTGGCTCGGTTTATCGGTGGCACGATTTCGGCGCTCCCTTGAGCTCTTATTCCTTTCAAAGCCACTTCTTGCAAAAGGCCGCGGCGCACCTGCCGAAAAACCTGCCCGTGCTCTTGCCCTCGGATTGCGTGCGGGGACTGGATATCCTTCGTTTCCATAACGAAAAGTACTCCGGCGGTTATTTTCTCGGCAAAATCTCCAGCCAAAGTCATCCCCTTTATTACCTGGTGGCCTTGGCCGCGAAAACCCCTTTGACCACCCTGGCTCTTTTGGCGCTGGGGTTAGGCTCGTTCTTGATTCCAGGGAAACGCTTGCGGCAGGACGAAATTTTTCTCTGGGGTCCCCCCTTGCTCATCCTGGCTTTTATCACCTTTTACGGCCGCATTAACGTGGGTCTCCGCCATGTCCTCCCGGCTTTTCCCTTCCTGTTCATCATCGCCTCTCGCCCCTGGGCCTTGTTTTTTCATCTGAAGCTAAAGACACGGGTCGCTCTCGCCCTCCTGATCGTCGGCACCATTACCTCCAATCTCCTCATTTTCCCCCATTATCTGGCTTATTTTAATCTGGCCGCCGGCGGTCCCGGTCAAGGGTATCGGATTCTGGCGGATTCCAATCTCGATTGGGGCCAGGATCTCATTGGCCTCAAGCACTATATGGATCAGGAAGGGGTGGATCGGATCTGCTTGGACTATTTTGGGAAAGTGGACCCGAAGATTTACGGCATTGCCTATGACCTTCCTGACCATCCGGAGCAATGCGCCGTGATTGCCGTCAGCGTGCAACAACTCTTGGGCTTTACCTATCGGAAAGCGGGGGGTCTGACAATCGCAGTGGCGGATGAAAGTCGGTATGCTTGGCTGAAAAAACAAACTCCGGTGACCGCCATTGGGCATTCCATCTGGATTTTCAGGCCGGGTGAAAAGATCGGTCGAGAGTCCCCAGGGAGTCACTAACTGGAGGCGGAGGAAGATAAGAATCCCCTAGCGCCAGAAAAAGGGGGCACTGCTGAAGCCGGCTGGTCAAGCCCCCTGGGTGGGAGCCAGCGCCGCCTTCCGGCATCCATCAGCGCGAGTGCGCGGGGTAGCGGGTGAGCCGGGTGCGGGGCTGGAGGTCGTCGCCCCAGAGCCGGGTGCGGAGCGCGCCGGCTGAAGACGTTGTCCACCCCGAAGGGCTTGAACACGGAAGTAAGCAGGATATCGGTCATGGAAAAGGACTCGGGTTCGCCTGTTTTTTTATTTTACGGGCAGACCGGAATCTCGTCAAAATTCGCGCCGGGAGCTCAGTCCGCGATGTCCTTGCGCTGGAAAATGATCAAGGCCAGGGCGAAAAAGACCGTGCCGACCGCCATCGCCGCCGCTTTTTGGCCGAACTCTACCGGCGGGATCTCAAAACCACCCTGGGAAGGGAGGTGCGCCGCTGCCCGACTCCCAAGAGGATCGTCAAGGAACTCTGGATGCATGTCCTCGCTTAAAACCGCGTCCGCGCCCTCGCCCGCGAAGCCGCCCTTCTCCGCGGCCTCGCGTATGAACAACTCAGCTTGAAAGGCACCATCTCTCCCGTCCGTCCATGGGCGCCGCTCCTTGCCCCACCCGCCTTGGATGCAAAGGCGCGCTGGCAACTCTATCAAACCATGTTAGATTATCTCGCCCGAGACCCCCTGCCGCTCCGACCGGATCGCCTGGAACCCCGCGCCCGAAAACGACGACCGAAAAACTACCAACGGCTTAATCAACCAAGAAAAATCTTCCGGGAAATCCAACATCAAAACAAATACAGGAAGGCTTAAGTTAGTGCCCTTCGGGACAGTCCCATTATTCATTGCACACCGGCTATCGGCCGTGGTTTCGCTGAGAGTAACCCTTCGCACCATTCCCGTGCAGGCGAATATGATCGCATGGGGAGTGGTCCTCCGCCATCATGGTCAAGGTTGGCACGGTTCACTGACGCACGGTGGAGGATTCAGGATGTCGCCGAAACCATGACAAAAATCATGCCCCTGATCCGCACAGGTCAAACCCTGCCAGCAAACGATGCCGTCATGGCAAAAGCCGTCCACATATCCATCCCCATCCGTGTCGCCATGATTCGGATTTTGGCCAGTGGAGATTTCTTGATAATCGTTCAACCCATCGAAATCGGTGTCGGGTTGAAGCGGGTTGGTGCTGGAAGTGTAGATTTCATAATAGTCAGACAGCCCATCACCATCGGTATCCGAATTATTGGGGTCGGTGTGATACCGATATTCTTTCAGATTGGTTAAACCATCTGAATCCGCGTCCACCAGGGAATCACCGATGAGGAGATTAGGAGAAGAAATTCCTCTAAATGTACCGTTCGCATATTCCCATCCGTCGGGGAGGCCATCGCCATCAGTATCTGGGTTGAGGGGGTCGCAACCCGTATTAATTTCTTCCCGGTCGCTCATGCCGTCGCGATCCGTATCACGGTAGAAGGGGTTCGTGAGAAAAAAATACTCCTGATGATTGGTCAAGCCCTCACCATCAAAGTCATCTATCCAGCTTAATTGCAAGGGCTGATGTTGGCTGTCCCTCGGATTAACCCAGAGGTAGTAAATGGTTTGGTCGGGAGTAACCCCGATCTGGGGCTGAGTGGCAGATGGCCCTTTCAGGGAAATGTTGCGGAGGTGCGTCCAATGGGAAGGCTCTGGAATCGTCAAGTTCGGCGTGTTTACGGTATAGACGATAATAGACGAATTGGTGTAATCCTCCGAAAAAGTCGTGGCATAGATTTGAAAATACCCGCCCAATGGTTTGAATGCAAAAGCAACATGAAGCATACCATACGAATCGCCGGTGATCACGGCATCCGGAATGGAAAGTTCCGAATTATGGCGGTCGTAGGCATGCACATTGGGGAACTGGCCCGGATCGGTAAAGGTAATCTGTCCATTACTCAATTTACTTTTTGAGTAGTATAAATAATCGTCCAAAACGAAAATAAGATGAACCGTCGAATCCTGGTCAATATACATATCAAGGGGAGAGTTTTCATGGATAGTGTGTCCTCTTCCAATAACTTCAATGGTATTCCAGTCGAGGGTGTTATGGTCTGAAAGATAAGCATAGATAACTGCCGCTTTGGAAGAGTCTGCTCTGTTGTAAGCAATTTGGGGCTTATGGTCGGAAGTGGACAAAGCGATATTTTGCACTGAACTAGCATTATTGGAGACGGTTTTCCTGGGCCAATTGGAGGAACTAGAGCCCTCCGCATAATAGAGTTGCTGGTTGCTCTCCACCCATGCGATCCGAATGGTCGAACCGCCGGCCACACTGAGATCCAGGGTAGTAATTAATTTCGAATTCCCTCCCCTTTCCTTCAGGGAAGGAGCATGCCAGGACCCGTCAAACCATGTATAGACAAGATCAACCGCATTTGAAATCCATACCACATGCAGAGAGCCCTTTGCCCCTTTATCAATCCGGGGTCGAATTGAATTGACGGTGGTACTGGAAATAAGGGTTGGAGTGGTCCAGTCATCTTCGATATCATACCTTGAATAAAATATGACTGGCTTTTGAGTAGCGGGATAATATTCACTCCACACCGCATGCACAGTTTGCCCGTCAACCATCATGCTCGGCGCTTGGGCAACATAATTATCATTAGTTCCCCTCGGATTAGGCCACGCCATGGAAGTCGCCGGCTCAGATTCCAAGATCATATTTAAAACAGTAGTCGAATTAATGGTCTTGACCGAGTAGTAATAATTTTGGGACTGATCCGGGACATAATCATCAAAGGTAGTGGCATTCGCGGTTGCCCGACCGATCAAATAATATGGACCGGCCGGCTGAATGGCCCGGCCGATCAGGTAATGCGCGATGCCGGGCACGAAATTCCAGGAGAGTTGATGATGGTCGCCTAATTTGGTCACCAGAATCTTAGTCGGTTGAGCCGGCACCTCGAGCTGCGGCCCGCCGTTTTTCATAGTCTCTTCATATCCCACGAGGGTCGCCGGGTCTCGGACACCCCAATCCTCAAAATTGGCCGCGACCCGCCCCGTGGTTAAATCCATAATCTGGCCGCTGACCGCGGCCCATTGCAGTCCACTCTTGCCATTCGTAAAAGGTTGTGCCTGGCCGGGCAAGTAACCGCTCAGGGGATACCGAAAATGAGTGACCAAGTCAAAGGCGAGACCGCGGGCCGAATCCAAGGCATTGATTCGCTTGTTCCATGAAAAGATCTCGTATCCCCGCCATCGGAAGCTATTCGTAAAGACGGTAAAAATTTTATTGGGTTCGTGCTTGGAATAGGGAAGGGCATATTCGATGCCCCTTTCGCTGGTGAAAGTCACGCGGGAGGAAAAGTCATCCGCCGGGCCTTCGTGCTGCATTTGCCTGAAGGAGAGCGCCCAATCCTGTCCGCCGGAATATAGGTCCGGATAAACGATGGAGTGGAAATAGCCTAAATAGTGATTGTATCCGTCCCTGGGGCTTAAGGGGAAAGGATAATTAAAATGCCCATACAAATGGCCGAATGCCGCCAGGGGACAATGATCCGCGCTGCATTCAATAGTACCTCCATCAACAACATCGTGAGCCGGCCATTGAACTTCACCAGTCATAGTTCCTGCCGTGATTGGATACCTTTCTTTAAGCCATTTCTGGTTACGGCTCGCCTCGGGCATCCCCGTATCAAAGTTCCAGGAATAGCTATTCCAGGGATCCAAATTAGACAAGAATCCTGAAGTTCGAGATCCCTTAAAGACAAGATCAATATTAAATTGATCGTCATAGGTTGCGCAATCGGGAGGATTGTATCGCTTGATCCGAAAACCATATTGGAGGTTTTGGGGGTCGGTCCCGAAATCGGTTAAATCGCGGATTGCCAAATGAAAATCTGGTTTCTGATGTCGCTTGCTGCATGATTCACCGCGGAGAGGCACAAAATCTGAGTTAAAATCAAATGCAACTACGGTGTTCCCGTCATTGACCATTAAATTATAGACCGGAGAATACCAATCCGGAGGCAACAGACCAAAGCCTTGTTGTCCGCCATCCTTTTGGTGAAACTGGCCTTCCACCCACATCCGGTCTTCTTGATCCCGGGCCTTGATCATCGCGATCCATATAACCAGGTCATAATTTTGAGATTGTCCCTCGAAATCCCAGGCTTCTATCCACGGGAAGGGATTATTCGGATCGCGCTGGAGGTCATGCCGGCAGATCATTTCCGTATGCTGAAGGGGATTATTATAATTAAATCCGGTCAGTTCCGGCTGGATGAACAACGGTCCAAATTTACAGGGGTCTTTCCCGATGATGAGCTCGTGGGCATTGGTAAGTCCATCCCTCTCGGGATCAAAGTCCGCATCGGGAACCCAGGGAACCAAGCACCCATGCTCAACTTCATACTTATCGTCCATCTGATCCCCATCGGTATCCGCGTCGCAAGGGTTGGTGATGTTTTGATATTCCTCCCAGTTAGTCAGGCCATCGCCGTCATAATCCAGTTCTGCATCGGGGACGAGGTAATCCATACAACTGTGGGCCTGTTCCCATGAATCAGGCATGCCGTCGCCATCACTATTACTGTTTTGGGCCCGGCAGCAGGGTAGAACGAGGATTATTAGGGCGGCTATTGCCCCGAGACTTGGACGCTTCCTCAGAGTATTCTCCTTTCGTGCTGAAGGGAAGCCCTGATCCTTTTTTTTGCCTCTTGTAGCATAATCAATATAGAATTGTCAAAAAAAATCTGCTGGTTGAGCTGGTTATGGAACAGCTCGATCTTGGACTCGCGCCGGCTGAAGACGTTGTCCACCCCGAAAGGTTTGAACACGGAAGTGAGAAGAATGTTTGGCACGGAGATGAACCCTGCCCGCCTGTTTTTTTATTTTACGGGCAGACCGGAATCTTGTCAAAATTCGCGCCGGGAGTTCAACCCGCGATGTCCTTGCGCTGGAAAATGACCAGAGCGAGGGCGAAAAAGACCGTGCCGACCGCGGCCAGGACGAGGTTATCGCCCCAATGGATCTGGCCGGTGTAGAGAATCTTGGTGGCATCGGCGTAGAAAAAAGGAGTGAGGCGGGCGAGCCACAAGGCGATGCCGGCCCCGGAAAGCCCTTTGTAGAGAATGAAACTCACCAGGATCACCCCGATGCTCAAACCCAGGGCGGGGCGCTGCTCGTTGAGCAGGGTGGCGCAGAAGAAGCTGACCCCGGCCAGGGCCAAGAGCAGGAAGTAGTTATTCAGGAAGATGTAGGCGTATTCCAAAAAGGAAGCCTTCTCCTGGACCCAGAGCGCGGTGGCGCCCACCAGGCTGGCATAACCCACGATGCAAAGCAGGAGCAGGATCAGCAGGAGCGCGGCGAATTTTTCGACCAGGACGCGGCGGCGGGACACGGGTTGAGCCAGGAGCATCTCCAGGGTTCCGCGTTCCATATCTCCGGAGATCACGCCGGTGGCATAGATCACCGGATAAAACCCGACCAAAACCCCGAAGTAGGAAAAGAACTCCATGCACAGCCAGAGGTCGAAATAACTCCGCCCCACCATCAAGGGGGCGTAGAGGCCGATGAAGCCTTTGATCATGGAGGTCTTGTCCACAAAGCTTCGTATCATCTCTCCGAGCGTCGGATACAGGGAAATGATAAAGGAGACCACCAGCGCGATCCCGGCCGACCAAAGCAAAAGCCAGCCCCGTTCGTCCTTCAGGCTGAACTGAAAAATCTTCACGGCTGGCGATCCTTGTCTTCGGCGTAATACTCCAAAAAAATCTCCTCCAGGCTCGCGTCCCGGATGGTGAGGTCGCCGATCGGACTCCGGGCCAGGACCTGGAGCACCTCCTGATAGTGGCCTTCCAGAGCCAGCCGCAGTTTCTTGCCTTCCTGCTGGATGGATCGCACTCCCGGCACCCGGAAGGTATCCGGGTCCACCTCCCGGGTCAATTCCACCTCCGCCCATTTCACCCGCTTCTTCCGCAACTCCTGGATCGCCTCAATCACCACCAGCCGGCCTTCCCGGATCACGCCCACCCGCACGCAAGTCCGCTCCACCTCGTTCAAGAGATGCGAAGACAGAAAGACCGTCCGGCCTTGCTCGCGTTCCTCCTGGATCAACTCGTAAAATACCTGCTGGGCCAG
>MGQK01000124.1:7493-16653 GCA_001797815.1 Deltaproteobacteria bacterium RBG_13_61_14
CCCAATTCCCCGGGCAGGTAGCCGAGGTGTCGCCGAAGCGAGGATGAGCCGGAATCAATCGGGGTGCCGAAAATTTTCGCCTGGCCGCGGGTGGGCCGGATCAGGCCCAGGAGCAGGCGGATAGTGGTAGTTTTGCCGGCGCCGTTGGGGCCGAGAAAGCCAAACACTTCCCCTTCTTCCACCCGGAGGTCCAGATCCTCCACTCCCCGGGCCGACCCGTAATATTTGGTCAGACCTGATGTTTCAATCGCAGGAATCGGCTTTTTCTCTTTCGCGTCTTATCCCCAGCTCAATTCGATCACGGTGTTGGGCGCGCCTTTCCAGGCCTTTTGGAGAAACTGGAACTGGACATTCTTGGCCCCACTCACCAGCAGCAGCCGCTCCAGGGTGCCCAGGATCTGGTAGGCATAGGCCTCATCCGCCACCCCGCCGAAAGCCATGTCCACTTTCACCTGGATGCGGTTGCCGGCCTGGGGGATCACCTCCAGGCCCTCGAAGTCGAAAAAGCGCCGGCGCAAAAGCTGGAATTTTTCTGTGGCCTTGTGCGGGTCGGTCTCCTGGGCCAGGTTCTTGTAAACCTTCATCAGCTCGTCCATGGAGGCGCGGCCCCAGGCGCGGACCGCTTCCACGTCGCCCTGGGCGATCTCGTGTAATATCGCCACCCCGCAGTGCTGAAAGGTCTCCAGCGGATACCATTCCGAAGGCAAAACCATCTGGCTCAGGACCTTTTGATCTTGCGGGGTGAGGTATTTGCTCCAGTCCACGTTTTTCCGCTTCCGGATCATGCGCACGTAATCCAAAAACAACGTGCCTTTGACATGCTTGGCCATAATTCTACTCCCTTGCTAGACCGGACTTCTTTCAGTTCGAAACAAAGATCGCCTCCGCGATCTGAACCATGTTCAGGGCCGAGCCTTTGCGCAGGTTGTCCAGCGAGATCCAGAGGCTGAAGGCGCTCTCCGCCGTCCGATCTTTCCGCAGCCGGCCCACCAGCACTTCCTCCCGCGCCATCGCCAGCAAGGTGTCCGGATACTCCTCCGCCTCGGGCCGGTCGAACACCAGCACCCCCGGCGCTTCTTCCAATAGCTCCCGCACCTCGGAGAGAGTCGCCGGTTTCTCGGTCTCCACATTCACCGCCGCGGATGCCCCGCAAAAAATCGGAACATAAGCCGCAGTGACCGTGATCGGAAACGACTTCAGGCCCAGGATCTTGGGCAGCTCCTGCTCGATGTCCGACTCTTCTTCCGAGATGCCCGCGGTGAAAGGCCCGACCTGGGGAAAGGTATTGAACGCGGTCTGGCGATTGAATTTTTGGATCTCCAGTTCCTGCTGATTGAAGATGGAAATGGTCTGCTGCTGGTGCTCCTCAAAACCCGCCCGGCCCGCGCTGGTCGAGCCGTGGGTGGAGGCGGCAATCACCCGCTTGATCCCGAACGCACGCTGGACCGGAGCCAGCGCCAGGGCCAGGGCGGTCGCCACCGGCGCCGGCGTGGCCACCAGCCCGGCGCGCTTCTCCTTGACCTCCGCCAGCGCCTCGGCGTTCACTTCCGGCACCACCAGGGGCACTTCCTTGTAGAGGCGGAAGGCGCGGCTGGCATCAATCACCACGGCTCCGTTCTTGACCGCGGACTCGGCCAGGTCGCGGCTGACCAGGGGATGCGTGCAGAAAAAAACTAGTTTGCTCCCCTGGTAATAATCCGCCTCCACTGCATGCACCCGGACCGGCTCGCCCTGATATTCGATCAACTCCCCCGCCGTGTTCCAGGAGGCGAACAGCGTCAACTCGCTTACCGGGAACTTCCGCTCGGCCAGCGCGTTCAGCAGCTCCCGGCCCACCAATCCGGTCGCGCCGACCACCGCCACGTTGATTTTTTCCGGCATCAAAGCAGCTCTCTCTGACCGCGACAATACCAGATGCGGCTAAATTGTCAATTGCCCGGAGAAGCTTGCCCTCCCTCAGTTTTTTCTTAAAAGATGGGGTCAAAAGATGGCAAAAGATGGCAAAAGATGGGGTCGGTGCTAAATTTTAAACTTAAGGAAATTCCTTTTCTACTTATCGGAAGACCGATCCGCTGGTGATCCCCCCACCCGCGGTTTCACTCTTTGCCCTTAAATTTAAAGTTTAGCACTGACCCCCAAACGGAAGCGAGACCGTGAAGCAGGCGCCCTGCCCCTCCCGGCTCTCCACCCGGATCTCGCCGCCGTGCTTCTCTACGATCCCGTAGGCGATGGAAAGTCCCAGGCCGGTGCCCTTGCCTACCTCCTTGGTGGTAAAGAAAGGGTCAAAGACCTTGCCCAGGTTCGCGGCCGGAATGCCCGCACCGGAGTCCCGGATGGAGACGCAAACCCTTTCACCCTCCTGCCAGGTCTTGATCCAGACCTCGCCCTCGCCGGCAATGGCCTCGCCGGCATTGGCCAAGAGGTTCATGAACACCTGGTTGAGCTGGTTGGCCAGTCCCGGCACCGGCGGGATCGGGCCGAACTGCTTGTGCACCGCGATCCGGTCGCGGAAGAGCGGCCGCAGAAGCTCGATCGTGCTCTCGAGGCCCTGGTGCAGGTCCACCCCGCCGGGAAGCGGGGCCTGGTCGGGCCGGGAGAAGGCGCGGAGGTTCTGCACGATCTCGCGCGTGCGGCGGGCGCCCTCGCGCGAGCTCTGGATCAGTTTGGCGATCTGGTCGGAAAGCTCCGAGAACTCGGGCCCGGCCTCCCCGGCCGCGGCCGTGAGCTGGCCCAGGAATTTCTCCAGGTGGTCGAGATTGGCATACACGAAACTCAGCGGGTTGTTGATCTCGTGGGCGATGCCGGCCACCAACTGGCCGAGCGAGGCCATCTTGGCCGACTGAATGAGCTGCGCCTGGGTCCGCTCTTTCTCGCGCAGCGCCTGTTCCAGTTGCTGCGTCCGCTGCTGGACCTTCTCCTCCAGGCCCTGGGTCAGCTCGCGGATGGCCGCCTCTTTCTCGCTGAGACTCTGGATCATGGCGTTGAAGTCCTCGGCCAAAAGCCCGAACTCGTCATTGGCCTGCACCTGCACCTGGACTTCCAGACTGCCGGCCCGCACCTGGTCCAGGGCCTGGCGGAAGCTCTGAAGCGGCCGCGAGACGCTGCGGGCGACCAAGATCGAGAGCGCCACCGCCAGGACGATCCCCACCGCGATCAGGAAGAGGTTGGAGAGAAGGAGGTTGCCGAGGTTATGGTCGGTGGCCACGGCCAGGATGCGGCCGGCGCGCTGGTAATTGAGGATGCCCAGCAGGATGAGCGGGGCGGTGCCCACGAGCAGGAAGATGGCGGGCAGGCGGAAGCGGACCGGGATGATCCACTGGTCGTGCACGTCGCGGAGCCGGCCCTGGGGAAAAAAGAGCGGGACCTGCTTTTGCCAGACCGATTCGGTCAGGAAGAACACCACGGTGGAGGTGAGCGCGCCGACGAGCAGGGCCAGGCCGAAACTCTTGGCCATCTGGATGACGATGACATAGGCCCGGCGCAGGCTTTGGCCGGAGAGATACAGCGTCTCCGCGGTAATGCTCCCGTCCATCGGCACCGGCGAGAGCTCCGCCACCCCCGGCTGGAGGTATCCCCGGGCATAGAGGTAAACCACCGCGGCCAGGCTGACGGCCATCACCGTCCAGGCCATCATGGTGTAAAGCGCGGCCACCAGCGGGTAGCGGAGCGCCCGCCGGCGGAAGTGGATGATGCGGCCGCCGCCGGTAGTTTCGGGCAGGGGCGCGAAGCCGGGCCGCTCGATTACCGCCAGGTATTCGAAGAGCGGGGCGCCGTAGCGGAGAGAGGCGGTGAGGGCGATCAGGCTGGGGAGGGGCACCAGGAGGAGCGGGGCCAGGGAGCCGGCGAAGCGGAACTCGCGCAGGGTGGAGACGTCAATGACCTGGAAGTAGAGGTAGAGGATGAGGCCGCCGAGGAGGTTGCCCAGCAGGATGACCAGGCCGATCAGGAGGGCCCGGCCTTTCATCCGGAGGAGCCTCCGCGGCGATTCTCGGCTTCCCGGAGGCGGAGGTTCTCGTTGCGCGCGAAACGATAGCTGGGGTCCAGCGCCAGGGCCCGGTCCAGGGATTGCCGCGCGCCCTCCCAATCGCCGCTCTCCCGATAGGCCACGGCCAGCCAGGTCAGCGCTTCCGGGTCCTGCGGGTCGAGTTTGACCGCGCGGCGGAAATGCTTGATGGCGCGCTCGCGGTTGCCGCCGGCTACCTTGGGCGCGAACAGGTAATAGGAGCCGAGCCCGATCTCGGCTTCAAGGTTGTCCGGGTCGAGTTCGAGGGCGCGGCGGTATTCGCTCACCACCGCCGACTCGCCGGTCACGGTCGAGACCAGGGAAGAGAAGGGATGGAGCGCGGCCTCGACCTGGTAGAGCCGGCCCAGGAGTGCGTGCACCTGGCCGTTGCTGGGGAGCAGGGAGGCGGCGCGGTTGGCCGCGGCCTGGGCTTCTTCAAAACAAGATTGGGCCTTGGCCGGGTCCTTCTTGACTTCGCTGTAGAAACTGTAAAGGAAAAGGTTGGCGCGCGCCCGGCCGTAAAGGCAACGGGGGTTGTTCGGCTCGCTCTTGAGGCAGCGGGAAAAGATTTGCTCGGCTTGCAAAAGCTTGGGCCCGTCGAGCGAGCGCCGGGCCTGGTCCAAAAGCTGGAAGCCTTGCGCCACGTTTCCCTGGTCCAAGTTCTGGGCCTGGGTCCAGCCGGGCAAAGCCCATGCGCCGAGCAAGACCGCCAGGGTTAGAGCAGGCCATCTCATCCGTTTCATCCTTCTGACCTCCGAGCCTAGAACGCTCGATCACCTAGAGATTGCAAGTTTGCTGCCGAGGTCAGGAACGAATCAACTCTTATAAAATTGCATAGTTAGGAAGAATTCGCAACCCTCACCTGCAAGAAAAGGCGACAGGATCCATGCTAAAAAAAATTGCAGCGGTGGGTCCTCGTTGAAAATGCCTCCTGAGTATGGTAGCGTCCTGGCAGATCAAAAAAGGAGTTCGCCATGCCGGAGCGCAAGGAGTATCGGGACAAGAGCTGGTGGCTGGGCGCAAGCCCGTATGAGGAAAGCCCGCCGCTTTCGGGCGACCTGGAGGTGGACGTGGCCGTGGTCGGCGGCGGGTTCACCGGCCTAAACTCGGCCTATTACCTCAAACAGCACGATCCCAAGCTGAAGGTGGCGGTGCTGGAATCCGAGGTGATCGGCTACGGCGCGAGCGGCAGAAACGGCGGCTTTGCCATGACGCGCTTGGGCTGGAATATGGCCTACCTGGTCTGGGCCTTGGGCGTGGAGCGCGCGACTCCGGCCCACCGCTTCATGCTCGAGTGCGTGCGCCATACTCGCGAGCTCACTGAGCGGGAAAAGATGGATTGCGACCTAGAATACAACGGCCTCATGGTCCTGGCCCGGACCCCGGGGCAGATGAAATCGCTGGAACGAGACCTCCATGCCTATGAGAAGCTCGGGATCAAAGACTGCGAGATCCTGGAAGGAGGCCATTTCCGCGAACGGCTCAACTCGGCCTGGCACATTGGCGCGTTCTTTGAGCCGGACACCGCGATCCTGAACCCGGCCAAGCTGGCCCGGGAATATAAGCGCGTGAACGCGGCCAAGGGCGTGGAGTTCTACGAGCGCACGCCGGTGACCAGGTTCCAGCCCGGCCGGCCCTGCCTCTTGCAGACGCCCTCCGGCCGGGTGCGGGCGGAAAAAGTGGTGCTCGCGGTCAACGCCTTCGGCACCCGCCTCGGCGTGTTCAAGAACTGGTATGTGCCCATGTTCACTTACATCATCATGAGTGAGCCGATTCCGGAGCGGGCCTACCAAGAGCTGGGCTGGACCCGGCGCGAGGGGATCGAGGACAAGCGCCAGCTCGTGCATTACCTGCGCTTGACCGCGGACAACCGCCTGGTCTTCGGCGGCCGCGACGCGCCCTATTTTTACGGAAACGCCACCGAGGGCCGGGAAAGCCATGCCGCCATTTTCCAGGGCCTGGAGGCCGACCTGCGCGGCATGTTCCCCATGCTCAAAGACCTCAAGATCACCCACCGCTGGGGCGGGCCGGTGGCCTGCACCCTGCTCTTCTTCCCCTCCTTCGGCTACTGGCAGGGCCAGGAAAACGTGGCCTACGCCATGGGCTACTGCGGCCACGGCGTCGCGCTCTCCAGCAGCGCGGGCAAGATCATCACCGACCTGCTCTACGGCCGCGCCAAAAAGTACGAGGATCTGTTCTTCGTCCTTCACCGGCCGGTTTACATCCCGCCCGAGCCTCTGCGCTACGCCCTGGCCAACGGCATCCGCCTGAGCCTGCGCGCCTTTGACACCATCACCGAGCGGAACGCCCCGCGCTGATGATGAAAGCCGCTTTTGTCATCTCGGTCTCGGCCACGGCCTTCGAGGCCATCGCCCCGGCCGGCGACCTGGAGAAGAACTTCGCTCTTCTGGCCAGGCTCGGCTTCGAGGGAGTGGAGATCGGCGTGCGCGACCCGGCCCTGGTGGAGGCCGAGCGCATCCGCGAGCTGGCCCAGAAGCACGGCCTGGCCATCGCCGCGATCGGCACCGGCCAGGCTTTGGTGGACGAGGGCTTGAGCTTCAGCGACCCGGATCCGGCCAAGCGCAGCGCGGCGATCGCGCGGGTGAAAAAGCAGCTTGAGCTGGGGAAGAAGCTTGCGGCCCAGGTGATTATCGGGCTGATCCGCGGTCGGGGCGGAGTGGGCGAGAGCCTGGAAGAGAGCCGGAGGCGGATGCTCGCGGCGTTGGCAGAGTGCGCGGATTATGCAGAAGAGATTGAAGCGCCGGGGCTGCTTTTCGAGCCGATCAACCGCTACGAGACGCGCCTGGTTAATTCCTTGGAGCAGGGAGTGGCGTTGTTTAAGGAGCGGCGCTGGCCCAAGGTCCGGCTTCTGGCCGACACCTTCCACATGAATATTGAGGACCACGACATCGCGGTCAGCCTGCGGCAGGCGGGAAAGCTGCTCGGCCACATGCACCTGGCCGATTCCAACCGCCTGGCTCCGGGCCAGGGCCACACCGACTTTGGCGCGATCCTGGCTGCGCTCCGGGAAATCGGCTACTCGGGCTGGCTCTCGGCGGAGATCATGCCCCTGCCCACTCCCGAGGAAGCCGCGCGGCTAACGATGGATTTCTTGCGGAGAGTGCTATGAGTCTTAAAATTCGCAAGCCTTTGGGACCGGGTCTGACCCGGTTGGTGGACGGCGAGATGAAGCGCATCCGCTTTTCTATTTTGAAATTAAAGCCCGGCGAGAGTTTCTCCGAAAGTCTCTCCGACTGGGAGCTGTGCCTGGTCTTGCTTTGCGGCAAGTGCCGGGTGGCCGTCTCCGGCCGCGACCTGGGCCGAGCTGGGTCCGCGGCGGGACGTGTTCCGCGACCCGGCCTGGGCGGCTTATGTGCCGGGCGGGATGAGCTGGCAGGTGGAAGCGAAGAGCGAGCTCGGCGCGGCGCTCTGTTACGCGCCGGGGCGGGGCGGCGAGCCGCGGCTGATCCGGCCGGAGGACCTGGTTATCCGCCAGCGGGGCCGGCCGGGCTACGAGCGACGGGTGGTGGACATCGCGGTGGAAAAAGTTCCGGCCCAGAGCCTGCTCGTGGGCGAGACCTTCAACGCGGCGGGGCAGTGGTCGAGCTATCCGCCGCACTGCCACGAGAAGGACGACCCGGGCCGGGAAAGTTTCCAGGAGGAAGTTTATTTTTACCAGGTGGACCCGCCCCAGGGGTTCGGATATCAGCGGGTCTATACCGACGACCGGGCGCTCGACGAGGCGATCACGGTGGAGCACAACGACCTGGTGCTTTTGCCCCGGGGCTATCACCCGGTGGCCGCGGCGCCGGGCTATTGCGTGTATTATTTGTGGGTGCTGGCCGGGACCACGCGGGTGATGAAGCCGCGCGACGACCCGGCCCATGCCTGGGTGCTTCAGGCGGCCGAAAAATAGAAGGCGCGGTGCAAATGGGGTCAGGTCTTCAAATAAAGTTTAACGATTGACCAGGGGGAAAAAACTTTTTTAAGGTGAAATCATGGCTCGGCCCTGGCGAATCCAATTTCCCGATGCGGTTTATCACATCAGCGCCCGCGGAAACCGGCGCATGGACATTTTTCTGGACCAACAGGACCGCGCCACCTTCCTCCAACTCCTGGGAGAGGCGGCCCATCGTTTTCACGTGCAGATCTTCGCCTTCTGCCTGATGACCAACCACTATCACCTCTTTATCCGCACGCGCAAGGCCAATCTTGCGGCCAGTCTCCATTGGTTGAATGCGGTCTATACGATGCGTTTTAATCGCCGCCACCGGCTCACGGGTCATCTCTTTCAAGGCAGGTACCAGTCCGTTTTGGTCACCGAGGAAGCGCACTGGCTCCACTTGAGTTTTTATATCCACTACAACCCGGTACGCGCCGGGCTGGCGGGAGATCCGGCCGCTTACCCCTGGTCCAGCTTCCGGGATTACATCGAGCCGCGGCCGCGTTACCCCTGGCTTGATCCGGGCCCAATCCTGGCCGCCTACGGCGACGGGGCAAAGGCTCGCCGTCATTACCATCGGGAAAGCCTGATGCTTTCCGGGAAAGCCCTGCCGTTGGGGGATGACTTCCGGGGAGTGGTTATTTGGGGATCACGTGAGACCGTGAAGAAGATGATCACGGCGTATCGTCCCTCCGGTCAGGTGCAGACGGTGCCCGATTTTCGCCGAAGCCTGAAGCGGGAGACGGATCTGGACCGGGAAGTGGCCAAGCTGGCTGCGGCTTTCCAAGTTGCACCAGGCGAGCTTAAACGCAAACGCCGCAACTTCCCGCCGAGGTCGGCTTTGTTCTATCACTTGGTGGAAAACTGCGGTTTCTCGATCAGCCAGACCGCTGTTGCCATCGGCGTTCAAGTTTCCTCCGCCTCCATGGCCGTGCGCCGAGGCCAGGAACTCATGCAACGGAGCCGATCCATCAGAAAAATCGTGGAGCAGTTAAACTTTATTTGAAGACCTGACCCCATCCATGCGCCTGAACCTGGTCACCGGCGGCGCCGGCTTCCTGGGCCTCCGCCTTACCCGGGCCCTGCTCGAACTCGGCCAGGCCGTGCGGGTGTTCGACCTCCACCGCGTGCCCGAGCTCGACCCCCGCGCCGAGTTTGTGGCCGGCGACATCCGCGACCGCGAGCGCCTGCAGAAGGTCGCGGCCGGGGCCGAG
>MGQK01000124.1:16668-19797 GCA_001797815.1 Deltaproteobacteria bacterium RBG_13_61_14
ACCCGCTCCGGCCCATCGGCACCTACGGCCGGAACAAGGTGGAGGCGGAAGCGCTCTGCGTGCAATACTGGAAGGAGCACGGCCTGGAGACGGTCTCGCTGCGGCCCTCGACCCTGGTCGGGCCGGGGATCAACGAGCCGACCTTCGTCTTGCTGCTCAAGCAGCTAAAAAATCCGCCCCCGTTCATGCCCCTGCCGGCCGGCGGCCGGAGCCGCTTCCAGATGACCGCGGTCAGTGACTGCGTGGAGGCGTGTCTTTTGGCCGCGGAGAAGCCGGGGGTGGGGGGAGAGGCTTTCAACATCGGGGCGGAGGGGACGCTCTCCATGCGCGAGCAAATCGAGGCGCTGATGCACCGGATAAATAAACCGGTGCCACGACTAATTTCGGTGCCGGCGGGGCTGGCCAAGCGGGCGCTGCGGCTGCTTTACCGGCTGGGGCTATCCCAGTTGGAGCCGGACCACTTCAACCTGCTGGACACGGACATGGTGATGGATGGCGCCAAGGCCAAACGGTTGTTAGGGTTTATTCCGCGCCAAAGTAACCTGGACATGATCTTGGAAAGTTATCAATTTCTTTATGGAGACAAGGAGAAGTCAGGATGAGCGAAGTGAAAGCCAAGCTGGAGAAGGCCCTGGAGCTGGCCGGCAAGCCGGTGGACCCGAGGTCTCTGGAGGAATATTCAAAATTATATACGCCGGCGATTTCCGACGCCCTCGACAACCTGGGTTTACGGCCCGGGTTCATGGACCTGGGGATCAAGCCGATGTGGCCGGGCGCGCGCTTGGTCGGTTACGCCGCGACCATCGAGCTCAAGGCCGAGAAGAGCTTTGACGAGAGCGGGGTGCAGGCGATGATGGAGATGCTGGGCAAGGTGGGCAAGAACCGGGCGGTGGTGATGAGCATGTCCGGCCTCTGGATCGCGGCCGGGCTGGGCCAGATCACCTCCATGATCTGCCAGCGGCTGGGCGTGACCGGGGGCGTGGTGGACGGCGCGGTCCGGGACCTGGCCCAGGTGAACGCGCTCAAGTTCCCGCTCTTTGCCCGGGGCACCATCCCCAGCAGCATCCGGGGCCGGATGAGCCTGGGCTCCTTGATGGAGCCGGTCACCTGCGGCGGGGTGGTGGTCCATCCCGGGGACCTGGTGATGGGCGACATCAACGGGGTGGTGGTGGTCCCCGGCGACGAGGCGCAACCCGTGCTGGACGAGGCCAAGAAGATCATCCGGGCCGACGCCTTTTGGCAAAAGGCCATGGAGCAAGGCCGCGACCCGGCGGAGATTGAGCGGGAAGTTCCATTGCCCTGATCCTTCTAGCAGATGTGAGTGAAAAAGGCCCGGAGGGGCATACACCTCCGGGCCTTTCCTTCCTTTTTGACCCGCAAGCTAAAAAGAAACGTCCAGATACTTCGGATTGGTCGGCGTCCAATCCCAGAGCTGGAGACAGGTGGACGGGTCCACCTCCAGGACGTCGAAGGTCCGCTGCCAGAAGTGAATCTCCACCACCAGCCGGCAGCGCGTGTTGCTGAAGGGCTTGCCGCATTTGGCTCCCAGGTTGTCGCCGGGCAGGCCGTTACCCAGGAGGGCGTTCAAGTCGTAAAGGTTGAGGGCAAAGGTGATAGTGGTGGTGGTAGCGCCGAGCACGCGCACCCCGTCCACCTCGATCCCCAGCTTCGGCGAGCTGAGCAGGTCCGCGGGATCCGGCCCGTTCTTGTCCTTGAGCGACACCACCTGGTTGGCCCCATCCAGGAAAAAGCGGCCGTCCTCGTTGTCCACCCCCCGGTTGACCCGGTAGCTGCCGGCCGGCTGCGGCCCGGCCTCGCCGTCCGGGTCAAAGGTCACGTGGTATTTCTCGATGATCATGCCGTCGTCCGGATTGATGTAAACGTCATGAGCAACCGGAAAGGGAGTGCTCCCCCGCGCCGGAGCCCCGGTGGGGGTGATCACCCGGTAGTTCATGCTCGGCCCGTCCAGGGTAAGATAGCGGCTGTTCTGGGTGGTGCCGCTATGGGCGTCGCCCCAGACCCGGGTGAAGCGGTTGTAGGTGAGATGGAAGAGCTGCTCGTCCACCCCCGCGGCGCCGAAATGAAGAGTGATGGCGCCGTCGTAGATCAGGTCCACGGTGTTGTAATCATCCGTGGTGGCGGTGATCCGGTAGAGCTGGGGCGTGTACACGATCTGAAAGTTGAGGAGAGTTCCCCCTTGACAGCCGACGTTGCCGATCCTCCAGGTCTGCCAGGTGGCCAGGGTGGAGTTGGTAATGGTGCTGTTGGTGGTGGTATTGGTCAGACGACAAAAAAAGAGCCGGCCGAAGGAAACGGTGCTGGTGGAAGCGGTGTGTCTCACGGTCAAAGGGGTAAAGAAGGTGGTAACCACTTGGGGGGACCAGGTGGCGGGGGAAGCGGTGGTCACCGGGATGCAATGGCTGAACTTGACGGTGAAGGAGTGATCGCCGTGGACCACGCAGTCCACCGCCGCGGGAATGGTGCATAACCCCACGGGGTCATCGTTCAAGTCCTCCTTGATGTCCGGGATCCCGTCGTTGTCCGTGTCCCGCCGGCAGGGGTTCTGGTCCACCGCGGCGGAAGCGATGGTGACCAGCTTGCTGAGCAGCGGGGTGGGCGTCATCAGCTTGCCCAGGTTGCCGCTGGGGTCCGCCGGGATCAGGAGCTGTTCGGTCAGGTATTGCACGACCTGGGTCACGGTCCCGAGCGTGACCTGGCCCAGCAGCTTGTCGCCCTCGTGCGAGCCGTCGCCGTCCTGGGGTGAAGACGGGTCGTGCGTGATCACCTCCCCGAATTGGCGGTCCACCCGCCGCGCCAGCTCGGCGCTCAGCCACTCGTGATGATCCGGGCCGCCTTTGCCGCAGCCCCCGCCCTGCAGGAGCAACCCTGCCCCCACGCCCAAAATCCATCCCAGCCGCTTGCTTTTCATGCGCGTCCTCCTCCCTGCGAAATGTCCTATTACTAGCACAACTTTTCGGAGTCTGTCAATGATGACGTTAAGGCGGCGGGCCGATAGGCGCGAGTTTCCAGCCCGCTTCCGGGACTAGTGCTCTGTCAAGGCAAATTTGCGGAATGGGAATGTAGGGGCACGGCTTGCCGTGCCCAGGATCAGGGCGGGGCAAGCCCCGC
>MGQK01000124.1:19822-26349 GCA_001797815.1 Deltaproteobacteria bacterium RBG_13_61_14
GTGGTTTTCGGGGTTCAGGGGCAGGTGGATGAACAGAGCCTTGCCCTTGAGGTTGGCAAAGGGCACCTGGCCCCAGAAGCGGCTGTCCGAGGACTTGTCGCGGTTGTCGCCCATGCCGAAGAAATGGTCCGGCGCCACGATCACCGGACCGAAGTTCTGTCCGGCGAATTCCGTGGGACAGTGGATGATGTCGTGGTTGCACTCGCCCAACTGTTCCTGGAACAGGAGGAAAGGGCCGCCCCAGCAGGAGGTCTCGCCATAGGGGCCTTCATAGATCCCGTCCTGGATGGTCTCGATCTTCTGGCCGTTGATAGACAAGACGCCGTCCCGGATTTCAATCTTGTCCCCGGGCACGCCCACCACCCGCTTGATGTAGTCCACGCTCGGGTCCTTGGGAAAACGGAAGACCACCACCTCGCCCCGTTGGGGCGGCCGCGGCAGCCAGAGCTTGATGGTGGTAAAGGGGATGTTGGGGCCGAAGACGAGCTTGTTGACCAGGAGCTGGTCGCCGATGAGCAGACTCGGGATCATGGAGCCGGAGGGGATGCGGAAAGGCTCGACGAAAATCCAGCGGATGAAGAGCGCGATGGCCACCGCGAAAAACAGGGCCTTGCCGTTCTCCCAATAGGGGTTGGGACGAAAGGGCGCGAGCTCGGCCTCGATCAGGCTGCCCAGCTTCTCCCGGCTCTGCTCGAGCCGGGTCCAGTCCCTGGCCTGGAGGTCGCGGATGGCGGCATCGAGCGCTCCCTCCAGCCGCTCCCGCAGTTCGGGGGACAAACGGTTCGAGGCCCGCTTCAGGATGAGACGGGCTTCGTCCAGATCCCTGCGGGCCAGCTTCTTGAGCTGGCGCGGTTTCATTGCCATCGGTTACTCCGTGGTTCGATCCGGTTCATGTCCAGAAGCCGCTTTCGCCCGGACGCAGAACCGACCGGGATAGAATACCATACTTTGTGCCCTGGCGTCTGGGCGTGAGGACCTTTCATTCCTCCAGCTTGAGCACGGCCAGGAAGGCCTCCTGCGGGATCTCCACCCGCCCCACCTGCTTCATCCGCTTCTTGCCCTCTTTCTGGCGATCCAAGAGCTTGCGCTTGCGGCTGACGTCGCCCCCGTAGCACTTGGCGGTCACATTCTTGCGCAGCGGCACCCGGGTCTCCCGGGCGATCACCCGCGAGCCGATGCTGGCCTGGATCGCCACCTCGAAGAGCTGGCGGGGGGTGACTTCCCACACCTTGTGGACCAGGGCCTTGCCCTGGAGGTAAGCCTTGTCCCGGTGCACGATGCGGGAGAGCGCGTCCACCGGCTCGCCGTTGATGAGCACGTCGAGCTTGACCATGTCGGATTCCCGGAACCCGATCAGGTCGTAGTCGAGCGAGGCATAGCCCTTGGTGCCGGCCTTGAGCCGGTCGTAAAACTCCATCACCACCTCGCTGAGCGGCAGCTCGTAGCCCAGGATCACCCGGTCGTGGCTCAAGTAGCGGAACTCCTTCTGCAACCCCCGCCGGTCCTCGCACAGTTTCAGCACCGGGCCCAGGCATTGCTGGGGAAGATGGATGGTGGCCCGCAGGTAAGGCTCTTCGATCCGCTCGATCAGTTGGGACGAGGGCAGCTTGTTCGGGTTCTCGATAGTCAGCACCTCGCCCGACTTCATCACCACCCGGTAAGCTACGGTCGGCGCGGTGGTGATCAATTCGAGGTTGAACTCCCGCTCCAATCGCTCCTGGATGATCTCCATGTGCAAAAGCCCGAGGAAGCCGCAACGGAAGCCGAAGCCCAGCGCGGCCGAGCTTTCCGGATCGTAGCTGAAAGAGGCGTCGTTGAGCTTGAGCTTTGCCATGGCGTCGGCCAGGTTGCGGTATTGGTCCGAGTCGGTGGGGTAAAGCCCGGCAAAGACCATGGGCTTCACTTCCTTGAACCCGAGCAGGGCTAAGGTCGCGGGCCGCTCCGCCTCGGTGACGGTATCTCCGCCCCGGGCGTCGCGGACCTCCTTGATGTTGGCGGTTAAAAAGCCGACCTCCCCGGCCGCGAGCGCCTCCACCTCGATCGGCTCCGGCGAGATCACGCCCAGGGTCTGGACCTCGAACGTCTTCCCGCTGCTCATCAACTGGATGCGCATGCCCCTCCGCACCATCCCGTCCTTGACCCGCACCAGCGCCACCGCGCCCCGGTAGTTGTCGAACCACGAGTCAAAGATCAACGCGCGCAGCGGCGCGTCCGGGGCCCCGGCCGGCGCCGGCACCCGGTTGACCACCGCCTGGAGCAGCTCGGCTACGCCGGTGCCGACCTTGGCGCTGAGCAAGAGGGCGTCGTCCGGCGAAAGCCCGACCACCTCCGCGATCTCGTCCCGGGTCGCCTCGACGTCGGCCGAGGCCAGGTCAATCTTGTTCACCGCGGGGATAATCTCCAGTCCGGCGTCTATGGCCAGGTAAGCATTGGCCACGGTCTGGGCCTCCACCCCCTGGGTGGCGTCCACCAGCAGGACCGCGCCCTCACAGGCGGAGAGCGACCGGCTCACCTCGTAGCTGAAGTCCACGTGGCCCGGGGTGTCAATCAGGTTGAGCACGTACTCCTCGCCCCCGGGCGAGCGGTAAGGCAGGCGCACGCTCTGGGCCTTGATGGTGATGCCCCGCTCCCGCTCCAGCGGCATCCGGTCCAGGTATTGCGCCGCGTGCTTGCCCTTGCCTAAAAGTCCGGTCGCTTCCAGCAGCCGGTCGGCCAGGGTGGACTTGCCGTGGTCAATGTGAGCGATAATACAAAAATTGCGGATGCGCCGTTGCTCCATGGAGAGTGGCTCTACCCCTTTGGTTCCGCGTGGATCAGCTCTTGGAAATAGGCGATGGTGCGGCGCAACCCTTCGTCCAGGCTGACCCGGGGTTCCCAGCCCAGGAGCTTCTTGGCCAGGCTGATGTCGGGTTGGCGGACCTTGGGGTCGTCCACCGGCAGGTCGTGGTAAACGATCCGGCTTTCCCGGCCGGTGAGGGCGATGATCTTCCTGGCGAATTCGAGCACGCTCATCTCCCGGGGGTTGCCCAGGTTGACCGGGAGGTGGTAATCGGAAAGGAGCAGGCGATAGATCCCCTCGACCATGTCGTCCACGTAACAAAACGACCGGGTCTGGGAGCCGTCGCCGAACACGGTCAGGTCCCGGCCCCGGAGCGCCTGGTCAATGAAAGTGGGCACTACCCGGCCGTCGCGCCGGCGCATGCGGGGGCCGAAGGTATTGAAGATGCGCACGATCCGGGTGTCCACCTGATGGTGATGGTGGTAGGCCATGACCATGGCCTCGGCAAAACGCTTGGCCTCGTCATACACGCCCCGGGGCCCGATGGGGTTGACGTTGCCCCAGTAGTCCTCTTTCTGGGGATGGACCTGGGGATCGCCATAGACCTCGGAGGTGGACGCCAGCAGGTAGCGCGCGCCCTTGGCCTTGGCCAGGCCCAGGGTGTTGTGGGTGCCGAGCGAGCCGACCTTCAGGGTCTGGATGGGCAGTTCCTGGTAATCAATCGGGCTGGCCGGCGAGGCGAAATGCAGGATAGCATAGAGCGGGCCGCTGACGTGGAGGTAGTTGGTCACGTTCTGCTTGAAGAAGGTGAAGCGCTCGTTCCGGAAGAGGTGGGCGATGTTGCGCATGTCGCCGGTGAGCAGGTTGTCGAAACACAACACCTCGTAGCCCTCGGCCAGGAACCTCTCGCACAAATGCGAGCCGATGAACCCCGCCCCCCCGGTGATCAGAACCCGTTCCATCACGCCTCGCTCAACTTCCAGATCTTTGATACTGCCCGCGGGCCTCGAGGTAGAGATCCCCGCCGTGACCGTCGTTGACCACCACCAGCGGGAAGTCCTCCACCTTAAGCCGGCGCACCGCCTCGGTGCCCAGCTCTTCCCAGGCCACCAGCTCGACCGCCTTCACCTGCCGGGCCAGCAGCGCGCCGGCTCCCCCGATCGCCCCGAAATAGATCGCATGATGCTCCCGGCAGGCGGCGATCACCTCAGCCGAGCGGCTGCCCTTGCCGATCATGCCCTTGAGCCCCCGCGCGATCAGCCGGGGCGCGTAAGCGTCCATCCGGCCCGAGGTGGTCGGCCCGACCGAGCCGATGACCTTGCCCGGCGGCGCCGGAGTCGGCCCGGCATAGTAGATGACCGCGCCCTGGAGCCCGAACGGCAGCGGCTCGCCCCGGTCCAGGCACTCGATCATCCGCCGGTGCGCCGCGTCGCGGGCCGTGTAAATGTCGCCGCTCAACCAGACCTCATCCCCGGCCCGGAGCTGGCTCAGATCCTTCTCGGAAAGCGGGGGCTGCAACCGGATCGGCTTGGCCACGGCTAGATCACCACTTCCCCGTGCCGGCTGGCATGGCATTGGAGGTTCACCACCACCGGCAGGCTGGCAATGTGGCAGGGCGCTTTCAAGAGGTGCACGCCCAGCGCGGTGACCCGGCCGCCGAACCCGGCCGGGCCGATGCCAAGCTTGTTGACCTCCGCGAGCCATTCTTTTTCCAGCTCGGCCAGCTCCGGGTCCAGGTTGGGACTGCCCAGCGGCCGCAAGAGCGCCCTCTTGGCATTGACCGCGGCCAGCTCAAACGTGCCGCCGATGCCCACGCCCACGATGACGGGCGGACAGGGATTGGCCCCGGCCTTGTCCACCGTGTCCACCACTGCCTTCTTAATGCCGGAAAGCCCCTGGCTGGGCTTGAGCATGAACATCGCGCTCATGTTCTCCGAACCGCCGCCCTTGGCCAGAAAAGCGACCCGGATCTTGTCGCCCGGCGCCAGCTCGTAATGGATAATCGCCGGGGTGTTGTCGCCGGTGTTCTGGCGGCTGATCGGGTCCGCCGCCGACTTGCGCAGATACCCTTTGCCGTAGCCCTGGCGCACCCCCTCGTTGATGGCGAAAGTCAGATTGCCCTCGACCTGCACCTCCTGGCCCACCTCCACGAACACCACCGCCAGTCCGGTGTCCTGGCAGATGGGCATCTGCTCGGTCCGCGCGATCTCGGCGTTCTCGATCAGCTTCAAGAGCACCGACCGACCCACCGGCGACTCTTCCACCTCCAAAGCCCGGCGCAACGCCTTGAGCACGTCCTCGGGCAGGTTCCGGTTGACCGCGATCGCCAGGTCCCGCACCGCCCGCATGATTTCTGAAGCCGCTACTGTTCTCATGGAAGGCAAAGGCTTTAGGCTTTAGACTTTAGGCATTAGCCGGAAAAATTCAATTTATTATACCATCTATTATAAATGGCCTAAGGCCTAAAGCCTAATGTCTAAAGCCTGATTCCCTTGACCAACTTCTCCACGTGGCCGGCCGACTGCTGAAAGGCCGCCAGCTCTTCCGGGTTCAGCTTGAGCTCGATCACTTTCTCCACCCCGGCCGCCCCGAGCAGGGCCGGCACGCCCACGAACAGGCCCTTGACCCCGTATTCGCCGTCGCAATAAGCCGCCACCGGCAGCACCCGCTTCTTGTCCTTGACCACCGCCTCCACCATCTCCACCACCGAGCCGGCTGGCGCGTAATAAGCTGAGCCGGTCTTCAAGAGCGCCACGATCTCGGCCCCGCCGTTGCGGGTGCGGGCGACAATCGCGTCAATCTTCGCCTGGGGCAGAAGCTCGGTGATCGGAATCCCGGCCAGGTTGGCGAAGCGGACCATGGGCACCATGGTGTCGCCGTGCCCGCCCAGCACCAGCGCGTGCACGTCCTCCACCGAGCAGCCCAGCTCCATCGCCAAAAAACACCGGAACCGGGCCGAATCCAGCACCCCGGCCATGCCCAGGATCCGACGCTTGGGGAACTTGGTCACCTGCGCCGCCACGTAGACCATGGCGTCGAGCGGGTTGCTGACCACGATCAGGACCGCCTCGGGCGAGGTCCGCGCGATCTCCGCCGAACATTTCTTCACGATCTCGGTGTTGGTCTTGAGCAAGTCATCGCGGCTCATGCCCGGCTTGCGGGCGATGCCCGCGGTGATCACCACCACCTCCGAGCCTTTAGTGGCGCTGTAATCGTTGGCGCCGAAGAGCTCCACGTCCAGGCCGGCGAGCGGACAATACTCGGCCAGGTCCAGGCTCTTCCCCTGGGGCATGCCCTCCACCACGTCCACCAGCACGATGTCGCCCAGCTCCTTCAGGGCCAAAAGCTGGGCCGTCGTGGCCCCCACGTTGCCGGCGCCGATGACCGTGATTCTCTTGCGCGCCATAGCTCGACCTCCTTCAGGAACTTCAGGAAATCTCTAATTTTAACAGCCCTTGCATGATAAGGTGAAAGGCTTTTTTAGTCAAGGAACGCGAAAGATTCACCACAGAGGCACAGAGAGCACGGAGACAAAATAGAGATTTTTTTCTTTCTTCGTGTCCCTTCGTGTCTTTTCGTGGATAGTTTTTCTTCTTTCCTTCCAGGGCTGCATTGCCCTCTTCGCTTTTTTCTGCTAGAGATGAAAGGCGATGAAGCCTGCGGCCCTGACCATCGCCGCCTCCGACCCTTCGGGCGGGGCCGGCATCGAGGCCGACCTCAAGGTCTTTGCCCGCCACCGCGTCTTCGG
>MGQK01000124.1:26492-28309 GCA_001797815.1 Deltaproteobacteria bacterium RBG_13_61_14
GCGTTCGGCCTCATGCAGAAGCCGGTGGCGGATGCTTCGGATTTTCCGAGGATGTCTTTTAACCTTTTGGGCGCCAAGGCGATCCTGCTCAAGGGCGGCCATGGGCCCGGCTCGCCCGCGGACGTGCTCGTCTTTGCCAAGTCTTACCTGGTCTGGAAGGACCGCCGGCTCAAGGGCGATTATCACGGCCTGGGCTGCGCGCTGTCCTCCGCCATCGCCGCGAACCTGGCGCGAGGAAAAAATCTGACCCGGGCGGTGGAACTGGGCCGGGCCTACGTGCGCCGGCAGATGAAGAAGGCGATCATGGCTCCGGGCGGGGTCAAGGTGTTGCCGCATACTTGAAGATAAAGGGCGCGAATCCAATCGCGCCCTACGGAACGCATTGACTAACGTAGGGCAGGTTTGGATACCTGCCCATCCACAGATCAAACAAGGGAAATGAAAATGGAGCCGGGAAAATTCATTGTGCTGGAAGGGATTGACGGGGCCGGCACCACCACCCAGGCCGAGCGCCTGGCCCAGTGGTTGCGCGGCCGCGGGCTCAAGGTGCATCTCACCCGCGAGCCGAGCACCGGCCGCGTGGGCCAGGTGATCCGGGAATGGCTGGCCGAACCGACTTTAGGGGCGCAGGTGCCCCCACCTGCGCTCCTCTTGCGCGACCATGCGCTGGCGCTGCTCTTTGCCGCGGACCGGCTCGACCATCTGGCCCGGGAGGTGGAGCCGCAGCTTGCCCAGGGCATCCACGTGGTCTCGGACCGCTACCTGCTTTCCAGCCTGGCCTATCAATCGCTGGCCTGCGACCGCGACTGGGTGGCCGAGATCAACCGCGAGGCGAGGCCGGCGGACCTGACCACCCTCCTCGACCTTCCGGCCGAGCAGGCCATGCAGCGCTTGTCGCGGCGAGACAAGCAGCCGGAGCTGTTCGAGAAGATCGAGGTGCAGGAGAAGGTGCGGCAGCTTTACCTGGATACAGTGCGAGAGCTGGCAAATGACCAGGCGGTGGTGGTGCTGGACGGGTCCAAGGGGATCGAGGAAGTGTTCCAGGCGATCTGCAGGACGGTGGAGCCGATCCTGGGTTAATGACCTGGGGTAGGGGCATGGCATGCCATGCCCCTACGCTCCATTGCCAGGGTTGGGCAAAGCTCTTATAATAAAGGAAGCGCCAAGTCGGTCAGGCGGCCGCTCCTGGGGTAACCCAGGGGAGGAAAGTCCGGACTCCGCAGGGCAGGACGCTGGCTAACAGCCAGGGGGAGTAATCCCACGGAAAGTGCCACAGAGAAGAGACCGCCTCAGGGGGAAAGCCCCTGGGGCAAGGGTGAAACGGTGGGGTAAGAGCCCACCGCGGTCCCGGGTGACCGGGCCGGCACGGTAAACCCCGTCCGGAGCAAGACCACATAGGGAAGCGTTTGAGGGTGGCCCGCCCGATGCTTCCGGGTCGGTCGCAGGAGGGGCTGGGTAACCGGCCTCCCAGATGAATGGCCGCGGCCCCGCCAGGGGAACAGAATCCGGCTTACGGCTGGCTTGGCGCTGATTCTTTCACCACGGAGACACGGAGAACACAGAGAAAGAAAATTATTACCACTAAGACACGAAGACACCAAGCTAAAGCAAAAGACCTTTGATCTGATAGTGTCTTAGTGCCTTAGTGTTAAATTCTTTTCCTCTGTGCTCGCTGTGTCTCTGTGGTGAGATTCTTCAGGAGGGAAAAATGGAACGGATGTTGTTCAAGGAAGAGCACGAGATCTTTCGCGCTGCCTTCCGCAAGTTCATGGAAAAGGAAGTGATCCCCCTTCACGAGCAGTGGGAAGAAGAAGGCG
>MGQK01000124.1:28499-35437 GCA_001797815.1 Deltaproteobacteria bacterium RBG_13_61_14
TGCATCGTCGCGGCCCGGAGCGATACCAAGGTGGAAAAGCCCGCCAAGGGCATGTCGCTGCTAGTGGTGGAGGCGGGGACGCCGGGCTATGTCAAGGGCCGCCGGCTGAAAAAGATCGGCATGCACGCGCAGGACACGGCCGAGCTGAGCTTCGAGGACTGCCGGGTGCCGGTCAAGAACTTACTCGGCCAGGAGGGCCAGGGGTTCATCTACCTGATGCAGAAACTCCAGCCCGAGCGGCTGGTCTGCGCGGTCGCGGCCCAGGCCGCGGCGCGGCGGGCGCTGGAGCATACCATCCAGTATTGCCACGAGCGGGAATGTTTCGGCCGGCAGATCGCCAAGTTCCAGAACACCCGCTTCAAGCTGGTGGAGATGATGACCCAGATCGAGGTGAGCCAGAGCTTTGTGGACCGGCTGGTGCTGGAGCACGCCGCGGGCAAGGACGTGACCACCGAGACCTGCATGGCCAAGTTCTGGTGCACCGAGATGCTGAAGAAGGTGGTGGACGAGTGCCTGCAGTTTTTCGGCGGGTATGGTTACATGCTGGAATACCCCATCGCCAAGGCTTATATTGACGCGCGGGTGCAGACCATTTTCGCCGGCACCACCGAGATCATGAAAGAGGTCATCGCCCGCCGGACCGGGATTTAAAATCATTACGATTTAACCACCCCGGCGCTAAGACACGAAGCGATTAACCTCTTTCCCGACTTTCTTAACCTGGTGGCTTTGTGTCTTCGTGGTAAAATTCCTTGTGGCCGTCCATCGTCGGAGCGGGATCAAACACTGACCCTGAACACTTGGGCGGTTAATACTATCCGCCTCTACTTTTATCTTGCGCAGGTCAGGAGAAAAAATGCAAAGTATTTTCCCTTTCGAGTCAATGCTGGTCTTTGGATTTATCTCGGTCATGCTTCTGATCGGCATCGTCTTGCGGGCCAAAATTCCCCTGATTCAAAAATTCCTCTTCCCCAGTTGCCTGGTCGGCGGCATTTTGGGCATGGTCCTGGTCAATATCGGCCTGATCAAGATCGAAGCAGACCGGCTCGAAACCTTTGCTTATCATCTCTTCAACCTCTCTTTCATTTCCATCGGCTTGACCAGAAGTGAAAAAAGCGAACCGGACGCGGCCGCGGGCAAGGAATATTTCAAAGGACCGTTATGGATGGCGCTGGTGCAGGGGATCTCCTTTCCCCTCCAGGCCATTATCGGCGGAATGTTTGTTTGGATCTTCGCTTTTTCGGGCATGGAGATCTTCAAGACTTTCGGTTTCCTGGCCCCCTTGGGCTTTAACGAGGGACCGGGGCAGGCGTTGTCTTTCGGCAAAGTCTGGGAAGGGGCCGGTTTCGAACATGCCGTGACCATCGGTCTGACCTTTGCCGCCCTGGGGTTTTTCTTTGCCTTTTTTGCGGGAGTCCCGCTGGCGAACTGGGGGATCAAGAAAGGCCTTTCCGCTTATGGCGGCAAGGAGCTGCCGCGGGATCTGCTGACCGGAATCACGGCCAAGGGCCAGAAGTGCGAACCCGCGGGCGAACTGACGCTTCATTCCGCCAATGTGGAGACCCTGGCTTTTCAGGCCGCGCTGGTGGGTCTGGTCTATCTTATTGCTTATTTCCTGGTCAGCTCCCTGGCCGTGATGTTTAAGCCCGATGTGGCCAAGGCGCTGTGGGGGTTCGTTTTTATTTTCGGTCTGGGGATTGCTCTAGTTCTGAAATGGCTTTTGGAAAAGGCGGGGGTGGACTACTTGATTGACCCGGGCCTCCAGAGAAGAATTACCGGATGGTCGGTGGATTTCCTGATTGTATCTACGGTGGCCGCGATTCAGCTTCTGGTGGTATGGAAATATTTCCTTCCCGTGGCCTGCATCTCTCTCTCCATCGGGATCTTGACCAGCCTGGTTATACTTTTCCTGGGCAGGAGAATCTGGTCTTACAACCTGGAGAGAATCCTGGCCATCTTTGGGACCGTAACCGGAACCGTCTCCAGCGGCCTTTTACTTCTCCGCATCGTGGATCCGGAATTTAAAACTCCGGTGGCCATGGAACTGGCGGTAATGAATATCTTTGCCATCCCCCTTATTTTTGTCTGCCTGCTGCTCGTGAACGCCCCCCTCTGGTGGGGCTGGAGCCTCGGCCTGACCCTATTCGCGTTTTCGGGCATTCTGCTGGCTAGCCTGACTGCCATCAGGCTTTTAAAGTTTTGGGGATCGCCAAAGTTTTAGGCTCGTCCTGAGAATCTTGGGAATGAGCTTGCCGAATTCTGTGGCTGAGTTGAAGCCTTGACTAAACGTAATTCTCTATCTTTTCAAGGTGTTGCATGTCCAACAGTACTTGAATCTGCAGCCCTCTTCTGGTAGCCTTTTCTGGCCTGGAGAAACGGGGTCGGGCTCCCTTCGGGTATGAGCCTCAGGGTCGAATACAGGGTCGAAGACTGCCGGGGACGCAACCCGACCAGGGATATCCAGGCCGAGGGTGCGCCCATGGCACTGCGGGCCCCTGGCGGAAAACCTTGCTGGGGGCCGCGCTTTTGCTGAGCCATGGGACACCGGAGCCATGCCTGAACAAATCCAGTTTGCAGGGCAAGCCGGGCATGCTTTTACCCACAGATTCTCAAGAGGAGCCGAAAAGGCTTACTTTTATCTTGGCACAAGTCGCCTGTTTAGCCGCAAATTCTTATGAGGAGCCAACTTTTTATCACTTCTTGCTTGACAAACCTTGGCAAATAATCTTAAATTTAATATGCTCTAAGGAAGTCGGCTCGAATCTTAGCCAGGCCCTCACGCCCTGTCTGAGAAAAGGGCGGAAAAGAGCACGGCAATGGAGAGGCCGCGGTCCGGAAATCAGGATTCCAGGATCCGCGACCGATCAAGCCGCATCATGGCCCGAGGGCCAAGCTGGGGTTTTTTGTTGTAATCCACGAGGGACACGAATAATAATACAAAGCCATGCACTGGGCATTAAGCGCAGAGCACCAGGGAGAGTTGCGCATCTTGACCAACCTCGGAACGTGGTCAAGAGAATCCTCCCCGGGCGCTCTCCCTTGAAATGGAATAGACAGCGCAATACATTAGAGTCTGAAACAATAACATGGACCCTTTTCCGTCACGGAAGCCGAGACTTGCCTTCGGGATCACCCTCAAGGTCATCCTCTTTCTAGCGCTCTGCCCGGTGGTGGTGGCCGGGTGTTTTGTGGCGGGACGGGTTTTAAGCACCCTCTTTCATGTTCTGTTGGACTTGTCCATTGACGAGGGCGGTCTCCTGCCAGGCGCGCTGGTTAGCGGGGCCGCGAGTTGCGCGCTGGTTTTCTCTCTGCTGTTCGGCCGGAAGCGCCTGCGCTGGCTCAGCCTTTTCTTATGCCTTATCGCCTTGGCCGCCACCGTGGCTTACAGCGTGCATTACCGCACGGTGGAGCCATTCGAGTATTTGGGCAGTTCCGCCGGGGAGATCGAGGAACTGCTTCGCAAAAGGCCCACTCCTCCGGAGCTACTTCTTTCTATCGAGGACGAGACCCGGCCGGTCAGGTTCCTGGGCGAGAACCGGGAAGTGCTGGTGGACCTGGTGCGAAAAGGCGGTAAGGCTCTCTCGCTGGGAATCGCCGTGCCCGAACCCGGTGAGCACGAACTGTGCGTCCAGGTGGATGCGCTTTTGCCGGACGGGACCCGCCTTGACCTCTTTCGCACACCCCCACTGCGCTCCGGGAGGTGGAACGATTTCACCCTCCCCGCATCTTACCTGCCGCGTTCAAACGCGAGATTTGCCCTGCGACTCAGTTCCGAGGAGCCAGCGGAGGTTCCATGGGTGTTTGTCAGTGCTCCCCGGGCTGAAACCATGCCCCAGGGGCCAAACGTGATCCTCATCTGCGTGGATACCTTCCGCGCGGATATGCTCGAAGCCGTCACCATGCCCTTCCTGGCCGGGCTGATGAAAAGCAGCAGCGTGTTCACCCAGGCCATGGCCCCCAGTTCGTGGACCGTGCCGGCCACGGCCAGCATTCTCTCCGGCGTTTATCCTCACGAGCACGGCTACATCAGCAATGCGCTGATGAGATTCAAGGCCGTGGAGATGCTTCCCGAGCAGTTCCGCAAGGCCGGTTACAAGACCGCGGCCATTTCCAGCAACCGGCTGATCGACCCACGCTTTAGCTTCGGCAGAGGCTTCGAACAGTTCATTTCCCTCGGCCGGCAGCAGCGCAACTATCTCAATTCCGGCCGCATTCTGACCCTGCGGGCCATGGACTGGCTGCGGGCAAACAAGGCCGGCACGTTTTTCCTGTACCTGCATTACAATGACCTTCATTACCCCTACCTGGCCCCGCCGCCGGATACGTTCCTCACCCTGGAAGGAGGCTGGCTTACCAGGCTGCGCTCGCTTTATTCCTGCCTGCGCTATGACTCCATGGATTTCACCAACCTCTGGCTCATGGCTCACCCGGAGGCCGTGCCCCTGGTGATCTCGCGTTACCAGGGCGAAATGCGCTACTGGGACCGCCAGTTCGAGATGCTCATCAACTTCCTGGGCCAGGAAAAAATCCTGGCTAATACCCTGGTCATCGTCGTGGGCGACCACGGCGAGGCCTTTGGCGAGCACGGCAACTACCGCCACGGCGCCAGCCTGTTCGAGGAAGAGGTTCACGTGCCGCTGGTGCTTTTCGATGGCCGCTATCCACGGGGCCTGGAGATAGACCTTCCCGTATCCACCACGGAGGTCGCGCCGATCATTGCTGAACGGGCGGGCATATCTCCGGCGGCCTCCTGGGCCGGGCGCAACCTGTCGCAGCTTGTCTCGGGCCAGGCCGAGCACCCGCTCGGCTCACTCCTCCTCTACAAGCATTTCATTCCCATGATGGGCGTGCCCACGGACTTGAAGGTCTCCCTGGCCGCCAGGGCCGGAGGGCAGAAGATCATCCTGGATTATGACCCGAGAACCCAAGCCACCACTCCCTTCTTGTTCAACCTGGCCCAGGACCCGGGGGAGAAAATCAACCTGTGGGACCAAAGCGCAAAGCATGAACTGGAGCTTTACCAGTGGCTCGTTGATTTCATGCCGGAACCTGAAGAAATCATCGAGCTGGCACCCGCAGAGACCGACCAACAACTGCTCAAGGATCTCAAGGCCCTGGGATACGTAAAATGACGCTCTGAGAGCGTGTATGAAAAGGTCTTTGAATTTGGATTGCGGCGGCTTGCCGCCGATTTTGTCCCGGGAGCTTGCTCCCGGAAAAGCCCGCCAGCAAGCTGGCATAACCAAAGCGGAAGCAAGCTTCCGCACTCCAAAGGGCCGCATAAATAATACCGCAACGCATTCAAACTCCCGACCCTTTTCGTACACGCTCTAAGGTCACCCGCGCCCTGAAAGTCTTCAGTTGACAAAAAATCTTAACGCCCTTCGTGTCTTTTCGTGGATAAATCCTTTCTTCCTCTTCATTGGCGTTTATCCGCGTCCATCTGCGGTTGCCAATTCTTCTTTGGTTACGGCCCGGCCGCGCTGGGTAATCTGTGGACGTTTTTTCTTTTCTTGGTAATTCTTGTTTGGCCCCACTATTTCAGCAAACTGCGGGCGATGGTTTTGCGCTGGGAAGGGTTGGGCCGGACCAGGACGGGCAGGCATTGGGCGTCGCGGAGGAGGCGGGAGAGGGGGTGGTCGCGGAGGAGGGAGGAGGGGCCGGAGAGTTCGATGGCGGCTTGGAGGACGCGGAGAGCGGAGTCGGTGGCAAAGCATTTGGCGTGGGCCGCGAGGAGCTTAGGCCCGCCTTCTTGGCTCTCGGCCGTGGCGGTCCAGCCGGCTTCCCGCTCGGCTGAGCTCGCCGCAAGCCAGTCGCCGGCCGCTTGGTAGGTGAGGGCGCGGGAGGCTTCGAGAGTCATGGCGATCTCGGCCAGCAGGTGCTCGGCCGGATGGCTTTTCTGCTCGCCGGAGACGAGGCGGGCCAGGGAGGGGTTTTGGCGGAGCAGGTCTTTAGTTGCCTGCATCAGGCCCACGGCCAGGGCGGCCAGGAGCACGCCGGCGGGCTGGAGGGAGGAGTCGGCCAGGGCATAGCCTTGGCCCAGGGGTCCGATCATCTGGTCCGGGCTGACGGCGCAGGCGTCGAGGACGAGGTCGGCCGGGGGCAGGCCGCGGAGCCCAAGGCGGGGTTCGGTGCGGGCGAGGAGGAGTCCGGGAGCGCCGCGTTCGAGGAGGAAGGCGGAGAGCCCGGCCTTGAGTCCGGCCTGCGGGTCGGTAGCGGCAAAGACGATGAGCCAGTCGGCCTCGGAGGCATTGGTGACCAGGGTCTTGCGGCCGGAGAGGAGGAAGTGGTCGGCTTCGCGGGTGGCGCGGGTCTCGCGGGAATCATCGCCTTCGGGCTCGGAGAGGGCGAAGGATAGGAGTTTGCGGCTGTGCACGATCGAGTTGAGCCATTTTTGTTTTTGGTCGGGAGAGGCGGCGAGGAGGATGGGCAAGGTTCCCAGGCTTTGGATCACGACCAGGAGCGCGGTGGACGGGCAGCCGCGGGCCAGTTCCTCCACCACCAGCGCGACCTCGAGCAGGCTCGCGCCCTGGCCGTCATACTCCCGGGGGATGAAGAGGGTGAGGAAGCCCTGGTCCCAGAGCCGGGCCAGGGTCTCGACCGGGAGACGGGCCTCGGCGTCCACCAGGCCGGCCTGGGGCCCGAGCGTTTGCTCGCGGAGTTGTTCGGCGGAGGTTAACAAGCGGGCCAAACGGCCGGTTCGCTCGATCATCGGGTGTCCCTTTCCTCAAGACGTTTTATTGTTTGCCCGCCTGATGCCTCACATGATTTTTTCGACTCGAACCCGGTCTCCGGCCCGGAGCTTGCCCTCCTGGATCTGCGCGGGCGAGAGCTTTAGGGTTCCAGCCTTGGCGGAAGCTTCACCGGCAGTGACGTGCAGCGAGCGCAAGCCGCCCCACCACCAGTGGCGGTGGGCCACGTAAAGGATGTCCCCCGGC
>MGQK01000125.1:0-16208 GCA_001797815.1 Deltaproteobacteria bacterium RBG_13_61_14
CAAAAAAGGCATCACCAAATATGTCGCACACCCCTGGCGGACTTGCCACTTGACAAACGCTAAAGCAGGACTATGATATTGCGCACGATGGTTCGGGCTAGATCCGGGCCATTAGTCCAGAAAGGAGAAAAAGATGAAAAAGGGTATTGGGTTGTTGTTGGGGCTGGCCTTGGTCGTGATGGTGGCAACGGGCTGCAACCAACAAATGAAAAGCGAGAACGATCAACTTAAAGCCACCAACGAGAGCCTGACCACCCAGGTGAATGACCTTCAGGCCAAGGTGGACGAGGCGACCCGGCTGGTCACCGAGGCGACTCAGCAACGCGACGCCTGCCAGGCGGAGCTGGCGGCTCTGAAAGCCGCGGCCCCGGCGCCGGAAGGCGGGAGCACGGCGCCTTAGCCAGGCAAGTAAGCTGCAAAATGGTGAGCGAAGCCGAACCACTTCGCTCCCCCCGGGCCCGCGCCGGCCGTCGGGTCCGGCCAACTAATTGAACCCAGGCCAAAAGGGGTCAGAGTGCACCGAGCGGATCTTCCGCCCGGGATCTCTGACCCCTTATTTATGGTCCTTCCGGTTAATTGTAATGCCTCATGACTTTAGCATACGAAGTTCTCGCGAGAAGTTGCGGCCTTCCCGCGTGGGGGCGACCGGCGGCTCGACTGCCTTCGACCAGCTCAGGCCCCGAGTTTATCGAGGGGAGCTCGCCGAAGTCCGGTCGCCCCTCCCACTCTTCCCAGGTTCGGTAAGGTCATGAGGCATTACACCTACTGATATTCAGTTCAAGTTCAGGTTCAAGGCCCCTTACCTCCTCTATACGATATACCATATACGACATACCTTCGCGGCCCTGCCTGCTGCCTCATGCCTCTCTCGGATACGTTCACGGGTGGAAGTTCAAGACCGGGCCTGTTACAATTAAAGAGCCATGCGGGCTTATCTGGTCCAGCGCTTGTTGCTGATGATCCCTACTTTGCTCGGGATCTCGCTGATCACCTTCCTCATCATCCAGCTCGCGCCCGGGAACCCGGCTGAATTGAAGATCCGGCAGGCCATTGAGGCCGGGAGCATGAGCGCGCAGGACAGCCAGGCCATAATCGAGCAGACCAAGCAGCTTTACGGCCTGGATAAACCGATCCATATCCGTTACCTGATCTGGCTCAAGCGCATGGCCACCCTGGACTTCGGCAATTCCTATAAAGATCACCGGCCGGTGACCGAGAAGATCCTGGAGCGGGTGCCGGTCTCGCTGCAACTGAGCCTGATCTCGATTTTCCTGGTCTATCTGTTCGCGGTGCCGGTCGGCGTCTTTGCCGCGGTCAAGCAGCGGAGCTTCAGCGACCGCATCGTCACCCTCATCCTCTTTGTCCTCTACTCGCTCCCCAACTTCTGGACCGCGATGATGCTGATCCTGCTCTTCGGCGGCGGCCAGTTCCTGAACTGGTTCCCGGTCTATGGGCTCAACTCGGAAGGAGCGGACCGCCTGCCCATCGCCGCCTGGCTTTTCGACCGCGGCTGGCACCTGGTGCTCCCGGTCTTTTGCCTGACCTACGAGGGCCTGGCCTACATCTCCCGCCAACAGCGAGCCGGGATGCTCGAGGTGATCCGGCAGGACTACATCCGCACCGCCCGGGCCAAGGGCTTGTCCGAAAAGACCGTGATCTTCAAGCACGCGCTGCGCAACTCGATCATCCCCATCGTCACCCTGATGGCCTCGCTCTTTCCGGCCATCCTCGGCGGCAGCGTGATCGTGGAGAGCATCTTCAGCATCCCGGGCATGGGCAAGCTCGGCTTCGATTCCATCCTGGCCCGCGACTATCCCACGATCATGGGCATCGCCGTTATCTCCGCTTTCCTCACCCTGATCGGCATCCTGGTCGCGGACCTGGCCTATACCCTGGTGGACCCGCGCATCACGTTTAGCGGAAAGGGCCGGCGCTGATGAGAAGTGATGTTAAGTTGGGGCCTGACCCCTTGTTAAGTAAACCCGGCCGCTCCTACTGGGGTCTGGTCTGGCGCCAGTTCCGGCAGGACCGCCTCGCGCTCGCGGCCTTGATCGGCGTGCTCCTGCTCTTCCTGGTCGCCATCTTCGCCCCGCTCCTGGCCAACGACAAACCCATCTACCTCCGGATGCAGGGCCGAAGCTACTTCCCCATCTTCAAGAACTACCACCGGTTTTTCGAGACCGATTTCAAGGCGCTGGCCGATTCGCTCGCGGCCCCGGACCTGGCCCTGTTCCCGCCGGTGCCCTACTCGCCGACCGAGTATGATTTGACCCAGGCGCTCAAACCCCCCAACCAATACCACTGGCTCGGCACCGACGACCGCGGCCGCGATATCCTGGCGCGCATGATCTACGGCGCCCGGGTCTCGCTCTCGGTCGGGTTCGTCGCGGTCTCGATCTACGTCTTGATCGGGGTGATCCTGGGCAGCCTGGCCGGGTATTACGGCGGAGTGCCGGACGTGTTCATCTCCCGGGCGATCGAGGTGATGATCTGCTTCCCCACCTTCTTCCTGATCATCACCATCGTTGCCTTTTTACCGCCCAGTATCTATAATATCATGGCCGCGATCGGCATCACCGGCTGGACCGGCGTGGCCCGGCTGACCCGGGGCGAGTTCCTGAAACTGCGGAGCCGGGAGTTTGTGGAGGCGACCCGCGCGCTCGGGGCTTCCGACCTGCGCGCCATCTTCCGCCACCTGCTCCCCAACGCCCTGGCCCCGGTCCTGGTGGTGGCCACCTTCGGCGTGGCCGACGCCATCCTGATCGAGTCGTCGCTCAGCTTCCTCGGCTTCGGGGTGCCGCCGCCCACGCCGAGCTGGGGCGATATCCTGTCGCAGTCGCGCTCCTACGTGGACTTCGCCTGGTGGCTGACGACCTTTCCGGGCGCGGCCATTTTCCTCACCATCACCATGTATAACCTGGTGGGGGAAGGCTTCCGCGACGCGGTGGATCCGAGACTGAAACAGGATAGGTAAAAAAATTTAAACACAAAGACACAAAGACTCTAAGTTCAAGAAGGAAGAAAATATTTTTCTGTGCCTTCGTGTCTTTGTGGTAAACATTCCGCGCGGAAAGGGCCGACCATGGAAGAAAAGAAAAAACCGCCGGCCCACGGCCTGGGCGATGACTCCGGCGAGATGGATGTGATCAAGGACATCTTCGCCGGCGATGAGCCGACCGGGGGGACCACCGACATCTTCGCCTCGGATATTTTCGCGGCCGACCCCTTTGCCACGGCGCTGGAGAAAGCACCGGAGCCCAAGCCGGAGCCGAAACCCCAGGCGAAGCCGCCGGCGCCGGCTCCGAAGGGCATCAAGGTGGTCACCGACGCCGACTTCAAGCAACTCATGGATGTTTCACCAGCCCCTTCGGCTCCGCAACCCAAACCGGCCCCTCCGGCCAAACCCGCACCTGCGCCGGCGGCTGCCAAGCCCAAGCCCGCTCCTGCCCCGGCCAAGCCCGCACCTGCGCCGGCCCCGGCCGCTGAACCCGAGAGCCTCGAGTTCCAGGCCGTGGCCGAGGACCTCAAGGCGGTGGGCGCGGCCAAGAAAGGGGCCGGCCTTGAGCAAGTGGCGCACGAGCTGGAAGACCTGGAGCCGATGGGCGACGATTTCATGAGCATCAAGGAGATGAAAAAGCTCTTCGGCAACGTCAACGCGATAATGGAGGCGATCCAGCGCCTGTGCCAGCGGATTGATCGCCTGGAAGAGGCGCTGGCGAAAGCGGGCCTGCTCAAGCCCGAAAAGAAATAGGAGCACCTCCGTGCCGCTTCCCGCCGCCGCGCCTTCGCTCGAACCCCTGCTCCGGATCACCAACCTGGTCACTACCTTCCGCACCGAGCGGGGCCTGCTCCGCGCGGTGGACGGCGTCAGCCTGGAAATTCCCAAGGGCGGCAAGCTCGGCCTGATCGGCGAGTCGGGCTGCGGCAAATCCGTGACCGCCCTCTCCATCCTCCGCCTGATCCCGGACCCGCCCGGCCAGATCGAGTCCGGCGAGATCCTTTTCGATGGCCAGGACCTTCTCAAACTCCCCCTCTCCCGGATGCGCCACATCCGGGGCAACCGCATCTCCATGATCTTCCAGGAACCCCAGTCCTCCCTGAACCCGGTCTATACCGTGGGCAACCAGATCGCCGAAACCATCCGCCTCCACCAGAAGGTCAGCCGGCGCGAAGCCCGCGAGCGCGCCATCGCCGCGCTCAAGCAGGTCGGCATCTCCGACCCCGAGCGCCGGGTCGCCGAATACCCGAACCAGATGTCCGGCGGCATGTGCCAGCGGGTGATGATCGCCATGGCGCTGTCCTGCCACCCCGAGCTTCTGATCGCGGACGAGCCGAGCACCGCGCTCGATGTTACCATCCAGGCCCAGATCCTGGAGCTGATCACTTCCCTGGTCCGGGAGATGTCCATGTCGCTCCTGCTCATCACCCACGACCTGGGCGTGATCGCGGAGACCGTCGAGCAGGTGGCGGTGATGTATGCCGGCAAGGTAGTGGAAGAGGCGGAGGTGCACGAGCTTTTCCAGAACCCGCTCCACCCTTACACCACCGGCCTGCTCCGCTCGCTCCCCAAACTCGGCGCGGAGGCGGGCCAGGCCGGACACCAGCGCCTGCAAGCCATCCCCGGCCTGGTTCCCTCGCCCCTGGACCTGCCCTTCGGCTGTCCCTTTCAGGAGCGCTGCCCCCTGATGAAGCCCCTTTGCGGCCAAGAGATGCCGGAGCTGGAAGAAAAACGGACAGGCCATCGGGTGCGGTGCTTCGAGAGCTGCTGAGAGCGGTAGGTCGTAGGTCGCAGGTCGTAGGTAGGGAGAAGAAAAGGAACATCCGCAGATTTCGCAGATTTTCTTGTTCTGAAGACTAAAGCCTAATGTCTAATGCCTCTTCTTTCCTTGACACCTCTTCGAAAATCTGCCGCAGCCTGAAGATTCCTGAAATTTAAGGATGAATTAAGTATGGTGTCCTCCGAATTAATTGACTATTTGACGACCTGACCCCAATCCTCTGCTTCTTCTACTTATTCCTTAATGTAATTCTTTTGAAGTTCAAACCTAAGCTTTGTTAATTCCTCTCTGAGGCAACTATCTAATTGAAAATTATCAGGATTTGTATTAAATCGAATTTCATCTGCTCTCGAGCACGCTCTTTGAACTGCCTCATTTAATATCTTGTTAGCTCCATTCATGGCATGTATTGCAGCAAATATTTCTGGCAAAAATATCTCTCCCTCTTCATACATTAATATCATTTCAATGAATAATTTAATGCTCTGTTTTCCAATTTTATCATTATTTAAGTCATAATATTTCACCTCATTTTTACTTGATTTATCTTCATTATTAATTGAAATAGAACCTTTCCCATGAATATCGTAATGACTTTCATTTTCTACCTCGGAGACAGAACTGGGGGAAATAGTATCGAAGTCACCTGAATAGGCTACAGGTAAATCTAGACCATTTTCAGTTATAATACCTTTTGAAATTCTTTTTATAACAGATTTAAGATCATTAGAAGATTTCAAATAGTAATATTTAGTGATATACGCAGTCACAATTATTGCTATAGCAGCTACAAGGATATTTATGGTAATCTCTAGCATACCACTTCAACCCCTCCGGTTAATCTCCTTGGCTACCGACTACGGACTACTTGTTTTAAGTGTTAACTGTAAAGTGAAGCTCTGACCCCAATGCCTCAATGCCTTTTCGAATTCCCATATCTTCTGAATCTAAGTTTTAATTCTATCAATATATTTATTAAATTCATCAAGAAGAATTTCTACTCGTCTAATATGGCTTTTTTCATCATTTGTGCTCCTGTTTAATAACTCAAATTCATTTAATACGCCTCCTCCTGTCTTGGGATAATTTTCAGTTTTTTTCAATTGCTTTCTTCTTTGTTTGAAATTTACAAGAAATTCTCTTACCAATAAATCTTTTTGTGGCTTTATGGAACGCACAAACCAATAATAAACCGGAAATAATCCCGCAGAATTAAGCAATTTATCTCGTGGCAAAAATATTTCACACATTCTCTCAAAACTATCAATTACTCTTCTCGTGGCCAATTCTAAAGTTCCCTTGTCCTGTGATCTTACTTTTTTAACAAAATCATCTAAGTTTTTTCTCTTTGTTTCCTTGGGGCCATCAGAATATTCGAACATCAATATTTTTGTCGCTGCATTTTTGTCATCTCCTCTTAAGGTAGGGAATTTTATGCAGCTATTAAATATTTCATGTTTAACTAATTCCCTTATTATACCTGGAATTGGACCTCTCATAGCATTTCTTATTTCGGCACCAGTTAATGGTTTACTTCGATTAAGCCTAATGAAAAGTTCTTCTATTCTCTTTTCATCATCTGTAATTACATGCATTACACTCAAATTGTAACTATCGAATTTATCAGCTATAATAGGATGATTCTTACGTAGATCTTGATAGCTAAGGCTTTTTAAAGAAAGAGAACTATTATCTAAATAAACAAAATTATCATCTAGAGTAATGTTGCCATCATAGAAATCAAAGATTGCCTCAAATCTTTGTTTGCCATCTATAATAGCATAATTGAGTCTTTTTCTATTAAGCTTAGACTTGCTAAATGTAAAATCAGCAATATAAATTTTAGGGATATCGTATCCATTGAGTATAGAATCTATCAGAAAAGCTTTGTCAGTAATAGACCATAAGCGGCCATGTCTTTGATAGGGTGGGTCCATATCTATTTGATCTTTCATTGTCCTCCACCAATTCAAGCTCTTCGAGCCAAATGCTTCAACCTTGAACATGTTAATCTCCAAATTTGAATTCTCGCATAATTTCTCTCGCCAATCCTTCTAGATCTGGAAATACTACAGAATCTGTGATGCCATAAAATGAAAGCGCCTCATAAATCTTGTGTATGGCTTGATATTTAATATGCATCTTAATCAGACAACCTTCAGAAATATACGCTTTTTCAAAGATATCTTCCATAGGTTTAGTTGATTTTCCAAAAATTAAAAATGTTCCTCTTTGTGCAACTATTCTTTGGCTGTTGTAGGTTCCATATACTGCTAATGGTTCTTCCTTCATTTCTGTGCACTTTACAGGTGGCTTATATGAACTTAAATTAGCATCAAATGGTGTAAGTATGCTTTCTTTGAAACTTTTTAAGTTAATTGCAGATTTGTTCCAACTCTGTGGGTCTAATATCCACACTGCAGCATCCTTCTTAAAGCTTCTACTTCTGATTATATTATGTCTAATATGCAAAGCAACGGAGAAATACAAAGCGATTAGTGGGCTTTCTGTCCAGTCCAATAATCTGGTTGGGACACCATAATGTTGCATAAAAAACATTAGATCCCATTGGTCTTCTATTGGACGAGAAGTAAATGCAATGCTCCTTTGTTTGAATCGAGCAATAAGATTATTTTCAAGTTCTATAAAATCTTCTATGGACCTGCATTTACTATGTTTGTATAGGCCGGGCAGCAAAGGTTTATCAGATTCTGTAGATCCTCTGTACCAAAGAGGCGTCTTTCGTTTTTTTCTCTGCGTTTCTATGAAATCTAAAAATTGCTGAAATGACACTATTTTCTTTTCTACAAGCCTAGTCATCATATTCTCTTTTTCACTTCAGATTTAGAAGAATTGGAGGGTCTGGGGTCAGAGCTGGAAATGGAACATTCAAGCCCCTTTGCTACTGGCTCCTTGCATTTCATTAGTATCTTGCTCCTGATTTCTTTCCGATGGCCCAAAGCATACCATATTTAAAAGAGGTGTCAAGTGCCAAGTGGCAAGTGGCAGGAAACCCGAGTTCGGTGGACACCATACTTAATTCCTTATCAACCAGGGTCCGGCCGGATCGCGGCTGGCGGGCAGGATAACGGGAGGCCGGCCTGGGTCCGCGGTCTGGGCCGATCTCGGCATGGGTTTATTTTAGGCAGGTCTCAAAGCCAAAGTCAATAGAAAAATTAGCCGCGAAAAAGCACGAAGGATCGAGGCCAAAGTCAAGAGGAAGATTATCCACGAAGGACACGAAGGGCACAAAGGGCTAAAGAGCTAAGTCCAGGAAAGAAGTCACCACGAAGGACACGAAGAACACGAAGGGCTGAAAAGCTAAGTCCAGGAAAGAAGTTTCCACGAAGGACACAAGGGCTTAAAACTCAAGTCCAGGAAGAGATTATCCACGAAGGACACGAAGAACACGAAGGGCTGAAAAGCTAAGTCCAGGAAAGAAGTTTCCACGAAGGACACAAGGGCTTAAAACTCAAGTCCAGGAAGAAATTATCCACGAAGGACACGAAGGGCTAAAGAGCTAAGTCCAGGAAAGAAGTTTCCACGAAGGACACGAAGGACACGAAGGGCAGGAGGGTTAACTTGGGGCCTGACCTAATGTTGTTCAGTTAAGAAAGGATTTTCACGCCAAGACGCAAAGGCGAAAAAATTTTAAACGATTGGCGGCTTAAAATCCTTTGCGACTAAGTCCTTCGATTCATAAGTTCGATGACGAACTTATTTACTCAGGACTTAGTGCTGAGTAAGCAAATAAGCCTTTGCGAGAAAATAAATACGTCATTGTATTTGCGAATCGAAGCACTAAGCCGGCCGACTTGAGCCGCAGAAGAGGATGAGTTCCCAAGGCGCCAAGCCTCTTGGCTTTGTCAGCCTTTGCAACTTTGCGGCTTTGCGTGAGAATTCCTCCGTCTGAGATCTCCCTTAAGTGAACAGAATTAGGGTCTGACCCCTTGTTAAGTAATGCCCTGACCCCACCCGGAGAGGCCGGGTAGAAAGGCGGGGAAGGTTTTTTTGGTCTTTATGAAAATTTCGAGGTATGGTAAAGTTGCATGAGCGGAAGGCTAGAGAGGAGCAAGTGGCGCTTCATTTAATCACGGGCGGCAGCGGGGTGCTGGGCCGGGCCGTGGCCCAGGCGCTCTTGGAGCGCGGCCACCGGGTCCGGATCTTTGACCTGAAGGAGCCGCCGGTCGAGTTGGCCGGCCGGGTGGAGTTCTTCCGCGGCAGCATCCTGGACGCCGAGGGAGTGCTGGAGGCCTGCGCCGGCGTCGAGGTGGTCCATCACCTGGCCGCCTCCATGCCCCAGGCCAGGCTCTCGCCCCGCGGCTTCTGGGAGATCAACGTGGCCGGCACGCTCCACGCGGCCGAGGGAGCGCTCAAGCAGGGCGCCCGCCGGCTGGTCTTTGCCTCCACCATCGAGATCTACGGCCTGCATTATCCGCATGAGTTCCCGGTGACCGAGGAAAGCGAGCGGCGCTTTACCGGCATTTACAGCCGGAACAAGTGGGAGTGCGAGGAGCGGCTGCTGGAGGTCAAGGAAAAGACCGGATTGGAGGTGGCTTTTCCCCGCATGCCCATGATCTTCGGCCCGGGCTTTTACCATGAGCCGAGCATGACCGGGCTCTTCCGCCTGATCCGGCGGAGCTGGCCGGTGCCGATCGTGGCCGATCCCAACGCCCCCTGGGCCTCGGTTTCATCGGCGGACGCGGCCCAGGGCTTCGCGCTCGCGGCGGAGCGGCCCGAGGCCATTGGCCAGGCCTTCAACCTGGCCGCGGCGGACGCGCCGCCTTGCCGCGAACTCCTCCATCAGCTCATCTCCGCGGTCGGCTCGCGCTCGCGCGCGATCGTCGTTCCCCGGCGGTTGCTGGAAGCCGCGGTCCTTCTGATCGAGCGCTACCAGATCGGGCCGACCCCGGCCGAGCTGGTCCGCTTCTCTTTGGTGGGCGGGATTTATTCAATTGAGAAAGCAAAGAAGCTGCTCGGCTATCAGCCGAAGCACAGCGCCCTGGAGGGGATGTTGCAGGCCTACAGATATTTGGAAGAAGGTTAATAGGGCACAGATTGAAAACCTGTGCCACTTGCCTTTCAGCGCTTGAGGGTGGAGGCCAGGTTGGCGATGAGCATGGCCTGGTTGCGGTCTTCGAGGAGGATGGCATCTTCCAGGCTGACCGGGCCGCAGTTGCAGTTCAGCGCTTCCTTGGTCAGGCGCAGCCCCAGGGGCGATTTGCCCACCAGCACCCCGGCCAGTTTCTTCGCCTCTTCGATCAAACTTTCCTCGGCGACGACCGCGCTGACCAGGCCCATCTTCAGCGCTTCCTCGGCCCCGAAAAACTCGCCGCTGTAGAGCCAGCGCGCGGCGTGGCTGATCCCCACCTGGCGGGGCAGGAAGTAGCTGGAACCCATGTCGGCGCCGCCCAGGCCCAGGTTGATGTAGGTGGCCTGGAACTTGGCCGAAGCCGCGGCCAGCCGGAGGTCGCAGGCCAGCGCCAGGCTGAAGCCCGCGCCCACCGCGGCGCCCCGGAGCGCGGCGATGATCGGCTGGGGCGCGCGGCGCATGAGCAGGATGGTCTCGGAGTAATGGGTCTGGAGCTCGTAGGCGCGCTTGGGGGTCATGGCCTCGCCCATCAGGGCGGTGGATTCCTTGAGGTCCACCCCGGAGCAAAAGCCGGGCCCGGCCCCGGTGAAGACGATCACCCGGACCTCCGGGTCGTCCTGCCGCTCGCGCCAGAAAGCGCGGAGTTCCGCGTTCATGGCGGCGTTGATGGCATTGCGCCGGTCCGGCCGGTTCAAAGTCAAAATCCCGATCGGACCTTCGCTCTCAAAGACCAGAGTTTCCCATTTGCCCATGATAACTCCCTAAGGGCTACAGGTTTCAAACCTGTAGCCCTTATTCAGTATTAAGATTAAGCACCTTGCCCACGCAGGTGACCAGGGTTTCCATCTCGAAAGGCTTGGCGATGAAATATTTGGCGCCGATGGCGCGGCCGCGCTCCACCGTGCGCTGGTCGAATTTAGAGGAAATGAAAATGAAGGGGATGCTTTTGGTCTCGAGCCGGTTCTGGATGGCCTCGCACAAGCGCAGCCCGTCCAGCTTGGGCATCATGATGTCGCTTACGATCAGGTCGGGCTGGATCTCCTCCAGGTCGCGCAAGGCCTCGAAGCCGTTGGTGACCACGAACACGTCATAGCCCTTGGCTTCGAGCGCCTCCTTGACCATCTGGTAGATCACCTGGCTGTCTTCCACCACCATAACTCTTTTATTGCTCATGCCGCCCTTGCCCTTCTCGGCGCTCAGTCTAACAAACCCTCTTCCAAAGTTCAAGCCGGCCTTCGCCCACGAAACTTGCCCTCCCTCAGTTTTTGTCCGCACCGCATATTTTCGGCCTTCGTAGTGGCGCAATTTATTGCGCCCAGTCCCTGCAAGGGCGCGATAAATCGCGCCCCTACCCCCGGTTCCCGGAAAACTGAGGGAGGGCAAGGCCCACGAAACGGTTGACAGGCTTACACCCGGATGATATCTTACGAAGCAGGCAAGGAAGCAGGAAGCGGCTCCAGTTCCATGCGGGTCTGTTATTTCGGCATCTACTCCACCGGCGCGGTTTATCCCCGCAACAACAATATCATCCGCGGGCTGCGGCAGGCCGGGGTGATCGTGGATGAATGCCGGGTGGAATTGACCGAAAGCTTTGCCGACCGCGCGGCCGTGGCCCAAAGCCAGCTCCGCATGCTCGGCTTCGGGCTCCGCCTCCTCCAGAGCTACCTCCGCCTGGCCCGCCGGCTTCTCTCCCTGCCCCGGCCCGACCTGTTCGTGGTCGGCCATCCCGGCTACTTCCACCTCCACTTCCTCCGGCTCTGCACCCGGCTCGTGCACCGGCGCGTGCCCATCGTCTACGACGTCTTCATCCCGCTCCACGACGCCCTGGTCTATGACCGCGGCATCCTTCAGCCGCACCGCCTGACGGCCCGCCTGATCCACGCATTGGAAAAAAGCGTCTGCCTTCGGGCCGACCTGGTGCTGATTGACACCGCCGAGCATACCCGCTACCTGCGCCAGGAGTTCGGCGTGCCCGAAGAGAAGCTGGGCGTGGTCTTCATCGGGTCGTCGGATATGCTCTTCCCTCAGGCGGGCACGCGGCCGGCGGCGCCGCCGTTTCGGGTGCTGTGGTTCGGCACCTACATTCCGCTCCACGGCTTGGACACCATCGTGGCCGCGGCCAAGCTCTTGGAGGATGACCCCGAAATCCGGCTGGAACTGGTCGGCCAGGGCCAGTTGGAAGGCCAAATCAAAGCGCTGGCCAGGGAGCTCCAGGTCAAGAACCTCGTCTTCCAGGGCTGGGTGCCGGTGGAGGCGATGCACGAACACATCGCCGCGGCCCAACTGGTGCTCGGCATCTTCGGCCGGACCGCCAAGACCTTGCGGGTGATCCCCACCAAAGCCTTTGACACCGCGGCCGTGGGCCGGGCCTTGCTCACCGGCGACACCCCGGCCATGCGCGAAGCCTATACTCACGGCGAAGATGTTTACCTGGTGCCGGTGGCTGACCCCCAGGCCCTGGCCGGCGCCATTCGCGAGCTCAAGGGAAACCCGGAACTGCTCGAGCGGCTGGCCCGGAGCCACCGTCGGCTTTATCAGGAGCGGTTTCAGCCCGCGGCGCTGGGCCGGCAGTTCCTGGCCGTGGTGCGGAAACGATTCCCCGGACTTGCGGTCTAAGGAGGGAGGCCGAATCATGACCAAGCTGATCGTGCAAATCCCCTGCTGGAATGAGGAAGCGAACCTGGCCGCGGTTATTGCCGGCATTCCCCGCCGGATGGAAGGGGTGGACGCGGTGGAGGTGCTGGTCATTGACGACGGCTCGACCGATCGGACCGCGGAAGCGGCCACGGCCGCGGGCGCGGATCACCTGGTCCGGTTCACCTCGCATCGGGGCCTGGCCCGGGCCTTCGCGGCCGGGCTCGACGCCGCGCTCAAGCTGGGCGCGGACCTGATCGTCAACACCGACGCCGACGGCCAGTATCGGGGCGAGGACATTCCCAAACTGATTGCGCCCATCCTGGCCGGCGAGGCCGACCTCTGCGTGGGCGACCGGGGAATTGCGGCGGACCGGGACTATCCCGCGCTGAAGCAAGGCTTGCAGCGCCTGGGCAGTTGGGTGGTGCGCCGGCTTTCCGAGACCGACGTGGCCGATGCCGCTTCCGGGTTCCGGGCCTTTTCCCGCCAGGCCGCGCTCGAGCTTTCGGTGGTCTCCGAGTTCACCTACACGCTCGAGACCCTGATCGCCGCGGGCAAGAAGAAGCTCAGCGTGCGCTCGGTGCCGGTGGCGGTCAACCCCCCGGCGCGGCCCTCGCGCCTCTATGCGAGCGTGCCCGAGTATCTGCGCAAGAGCCTCGAGACCATGGTCCGGGTCTATGCCATGTTCGAGCCGATGCGGGTCTTTGCCCTGATCGGCGCGCTGCCCTTCGCCGCCGGCTCCGCCATCGGGCTGTGGTTTTTGTATGAGTATTTCACCACCGGCGGCAAGGGCCACGTCCAAGCCCTGATCCTGGCCGCGGTGCTCCTGATCATCGGTTTCCAGGTCATGATTTTCGGACTCCTGGCCGACCTCATCGCCCAGAACCGCAAGCTGATCGAGGATTTGCTCCGGCGGATCAAAGAGCGCCCGTGAAGGCCCTGCTCCTCGCCACCACCTTCCCCCGCTGGTCCGCGGACCCGGGACCGGCACCTTTTGTATTCCAGCTCGCAAAACACTTGAGCGGCCTCCTGCCCGTCCTCTGCCTGGCCCCGCACTTTCCCGGCGCGGCGCGGGAAGAGAACCTGGAAGGGGTTCCGGTGCAACGCTTTCAATACCTCTGGCCGGAAAGCCTGGAGACCCTGGCCGACGGCCAGGGCATCCAGAACCACCTCCGCCAGAGCTGGCGCGCCCGGCTGGAGGCCGTGCCCTTCCTGTTCGGCGAACTCCGCGCGCTCCGCCGCCTGCTCCAGAGCGGCGAGTTCGCGGCGGTGAACGCGCACTGGCTGGTGCCTTCGGGCGCGCTGGCCGCCTGGCTCAAGCGGCGCTATCACTTCCGGCTGGTCTTGACCGCGCATGCCGCGGACCTCTTCCTTTTGCTCCGGCTGCCGGGAGGAAAAACGCTTTTGCGCTGGATCGTGGGCCGAGCCGATGTGGTCTTCTGCGTGAGCCAGGCCATCCAGGCCGGCATGGCCGAGGTCACCGGCCCTTCTCCCAAGTTCCGCGTCCTGTCCATGGGCGCGGACCTTTCCTTGTTCAGCCCGGCGCCGGATAAGGACGCTATCCGCGAGCGGCTCCAGATCGGCCCGGGACAAGTGATCCTGTTCGTGGGCAAGTTGACCGAGAAAAAGGGCGTCACTTACCTCCTCCAGGCCGCGGCCCGGCTTGAGAAAGAGTGGCGCCTTCTCATCGTGGGCCAAGGAATTCTGCGGCCCGGGCTGGAAGCCGAGGCGGCCCGCCTGGGGATCCGCGAGAGAGTGCGCTTTGTCGGCGCCATGCCTCAGGCCCGGCTGGCCGACTATTACCGGGCCGCGGACCTGGTGGTGGTGCCCTCGGTGCGGGACGTGAAGGGCGAGGCCGAGGGCATGCCGGTGGTGATCCTGGAGGCGTTGGCTTCCGGCGCGCCGGTGATCGCCACCGAGGTCTGCTCGGTGCCGGAGGCGCTCAAGGGCAAGGGCGTGAAAGAGGTGCCTTCAGCCGATGTGGCGGCCCTGGCCCGGGCGATGGCGGCCGTGCTTGGGGGCGAGGCCGCGCCGGCGGATCCTAAGGCGATCGAACCGTATGCCTGGCCCGAGATCGCGCGGCAGTATGCCCAGGCGCTCTCCGGAGACGGGCCGTGAAGATCCTGCACGTCACCCCGTTCTTTTACCCGGCCTGGGCCTACGGCGGCATTCCCCGCTTGTCGTTTCACCTGGCCGCGGAGCAGGCGCGCCAGGGCCACACCGTCCACGTGGTCACCACCGACGCGCTGGACGAGAACCGCCGGCAGAAAGAAACCCGGTTCACGGTCGAGGGCGTGGAGGTCCGGGTCTATCGGAACTTGAGCAACCGGGCCGCCTATCATCTCCAACTGTTTACGCCGCGCGGTCTTTTCGAGGAACGCGGGCGCGTCCGGGATTATGATATCCTGCATATCCACGGCCACCGCAATTTTCTCAATACCGGGATGGCCGCCTGGGCGCGGGAGGCGGGCGTGCCCGCCGTGCTCATGCCCAACGGCACCCTGGTCAACATCGAGCGCCGGCGGGCGCTCAAGGCGATCTACGATATCCTTTTCGGCCGGCGCCAGGTGCGGGCCGCCGCGGCCTTCGTGGCCGTGGCGGAAGTGGAGAAGCGCCAGTTTCTGGAAGCAGGCATCCCGGCGGAAAAGATCGCGGTGATCCCCAACGGCGTGGCCCTGGACACCGACGATGCCGGCATCCGCTTCGCGGAGAAATTCAATCTTCCCGGCCGCTACCTCCTCTACCTCGGGAAAATCACCCCGCGCAAAGGGATCGAGCATTTGATCGCGGCCCTGCCCCTGCTTAAGGACCGCGAGCTTTGCCTGGCGGCGGCCGGGAACGACATGGGCCACCTGGCCTTTCTGAAAAAACTGGTGAAAAAGCTTGGCCTCGACTCCCGGGTTTTTTTCCCCGGCCTGGTCACCGGGCCGGACAAGGCCGCGGCCTACAAGGGCGCGGTCCTGACCGTGTATCCCTCGCGCGATGAGATCTTCGGACTGGTGCCCTGGGAGTCTATCCTTTGCGGCGCGCCGGTGATCGTGGCCGCGGGTTCCGGGTCGGAGGAATGGGTCGGCGGCGCCCGGGCCGGGACGGTGGTGCCCTACGGCAGCCCCTCGGCCCTGGCCGAGGCGATCAACCGGAACGATCCGCAAGCCGCGGCCGAACAGGTCAAGCGCGGCCGGGCTTTTTGGCAAGAGCGTCTGGCCTGGCCGCAGGTGGCCCGGGAGACGCTGGCCTGGTATGCTAAAATAAAATCATGATCGAAGACGCTTTAGTCATCATTCCCGCGTTCAACGAGGCCCCGGTGCTGGCCGAGACCTTGGGGGAGTTGCGCGGGTATGCGCGGCGCCTTTTGGTGGTGGACGACGGGTCGCAGGATGAGACCTCCCGGATCGCCCGGGAATCGGGAGCCGGGTGCTTAAGGCTCGCCACCAACCTCAACTACGGCGGCGCGCTCCAGGCCGGGTTGCGCTTCGCGCTGCGCCAGACCGAGTTCCCCTACTTCCTGACGTTCGACGCCGACGGCCAGCACGACCCGGCCGCGCTCGCCGGCCTGCTCGAGCCTTTGCGCCAGGGCCGGGCCGACTATGTCCTGGGCTCGCGCTTCCTCGCCGGCGCTCCGGTCAGCCTTCCCCTGCTTCGCCGCGCCGGCATCCGCCTGTTCGCCGCGGCGGCGAGTTCGGTCCTGAAGTTCCGGATCACCG
>MGQK01000125.1:16415-56843 GCA_001797815.1 Deltaproteobacteria bacterium RBG_13_61_14
TCAAGATGAGCACGAGCATGATCCACCTGGCGGCGCGGGGCGACCTGCGGGAAAAAAGAAGGGAGGCGACCCTTGTCACCTAGACAAAAAGCCTTTGCGATTATTGTGGCGGTCTTGCTGATCCTGCTGATCGTCGAGTTGATCCGCCGGCGGAAGCTCCGGGAAGAGTATGCCCTGGTCTGGCTGGCGGTGGGGATCGGGGGCGTGCTCCTGGTCTGGCAATACGGCATCCTGGAGCGGGTCACCCGCCTGATCGGCGCGGTGATGCCGACCACCACCCTCTTCCTCTTCGCCTTTTTCTTCATCCTGGTCATGGCCATGCACTTCTCGATCAAGCTCTCCAAGCTCACCGGCCAGATCAAGGACCTGACCCAGGAGATCGGGATCCTGCGCAGCGAGCTGGAATCGAGCCGCGGCCGGCCGGAAAGCGGAAAGGAAAAAGGAGGCGCTGCATGCACTGGCTGACCTGGATCGTGGTGGGCCTGGTCGCGGGCTTTGCGGCCTCGGCTTTTTTGGGCATGGGCAAGGTGATGCCTTGGCCTTTGCTCCTGGGGTTGGGAGTTCTCGGCGCGCTGCTCGGCGGCTGGGTGATGAAATTCTTCGGCTGGGGCGGGCCGATGGACTTCAACTGGCGCTGGTTGCTTTCCTCCTTCCTCGGCGCGCTGGTGGTGATCTTCATCTTCCGGGAGTTCTTCACCAAGCACCGGGGGTGAGGGTTGCCGAGAATTTCTTGAACCCTCGGCCGGCTTGGCCTACAATCAAAGAATGCGCAAATGGTGGCCGGCGTTGGTCCTGATCCTGTTCCTTGCCGCAATCTTGACCATCCTTTTCACTCCTTACCTGCACAATTATTTTGTGGCCGATAGTTTCTGGCACCTGAGCTTTGGCCGCTTTTCCCTGGCCCCGGAAGAAGTCTGGTGGAGGCCTTGTTACGGCCGGGTCTTCTGGCGGCCCCTGGCCTGGAGCGCGGACGCAGGCATTTATGACCTGGCCGGGCTGGAGCCTTTCGGCAACCATCTGGCCGACGCCGTCCTCCACGGCCTGAACGCGCTCTTGGTGGCCGGGCTGGCCTGGATCCTGGGCCGGCCGCTGGAGAGGGAGCGCTTCTGGCGCTATGCCGGCGCCTATCTGGCCGGCCTGCTTTTTGCCCTGCATCCCATCGGGGTCCTCACCGCCTCCTGGCTGTGCTGCCGGTCGGCCCTGTTCGGGACTTTCTTTGTTCTGCTCTCGCTCATCTTTTTCTTGCAGTTCCGGGGCCGAGTCTGGGCGATCGCGCTCTCCGGCCTTTTTGCGCTGGCCGCCATGCTCAGCAAGGAAACCATGATCGCGCAGCCCGCGCTGATCCTGGCCGCGGCCTGGCTGTTCCCGGCGGAGGGGCTCCGGGGGTTGCGCCGCCTGGCGCGGGCGGTGCGCGAGACGCTGCCGTTCGCGGCCGTGCCCGCGGTTTACCTGGGCTGGCGGCTGAGCGTGCTCGGACAGATCGGAGGCTACGAACCCATCCGGTTTCAGCTCTCGTTTTTCCTGCCCCGGCTCGCCTATCATTTGCCCCGGATTTTAATGCGGGTGCCCCGCGACCTGCTCTTCCATCACCTGGAGCCCGCGTCTCCCAACTTCCGGATGCTGGCCGCGTTTTTCCTGCTGCTCCTCCTGGTCACCGGCTGGCGCCTGCTCCAGCGGGAACGGCCCCTGCTCACGTTTTGCCTGGTCTGGCTGGTGATCGCTCTGGCACCGCTGTGGAACGTGAGCCAGATGCTGGCGCAGCGGGAGGAGCGGCTGCTGTATTTCGCGTTGGTGGGTTGGCTGCTGTTGGCCCCGGCCGGACTGGCGGCGCTCAGCCGGCCGACCTGGCGGGCGCTCGCGCTCTGTCTCTGGATCCTGGTGTTCTACGCCTACAGCCTGGCCGACCTGCCGGCGCTTAAGCAGTGGCAGCAAGTCGGACGGGCGAACCAGGCCCTGGCCGTGGCCATTCGGCAGAAGGTGACCGAGATCAAGCCGGCGCCGGCCGGCGGCCGGTTCTACCTGCTCGGGCTGTCCGGGGACCAGTATTACCTGGACCCCATGGTCAAGCTGGGGCTGCCGCTCGAGTATCTCGGCAACCGTTTCATGCTCGGAGACCACCCGAGCCTGGTCTGGGAATTCCTGCCCGCGCTGCCGGAGCCCGCGGGGTCCGCCCCCGGGCCGGAGGCGGCTGCTCTTCCCCATGAAGAAGTGTATGATACGGAATCGCACAACCGCTTGCTGGGGGTCACCCCGCCGGACCTGGTCCTGGCCGTGCAGAAAGACCCTCAGGCGCGGGTCTGGGAATGGAAGGGCGACCTGGTCCTGGATATCAGCCAGGATATCCGGGCGCTCTCTTACCGGATCAGTTCCATGCAGAACAACTATTCGGTGCGCCGGCTGCTCCTGCCGACCTGGTCGTTCTTCCGCGAGCCGCTGCCCTGGAGTTGGACCCTGTCCCCCGATTGCCGGGCGGATAAATCCGACCGCTCCAATGAAGCCCTGGCCTTGGTGTCCCTGGGGCAGGACCCGTATTTGCTCTCGCCCGAGGTCCGTTTCCACGCGCCCGGCGCGGCCGCGGTGCTGATCGAGCTCAAGGTGGCGCCGCGGGACTATCTTCCGCCGGACCAGGCGGAGGCGGTGTTGATGTGGAGCACGGAAGAAGACTCGGGCTTCCGAACGCCGCGGGAGATCCGCTTTCCGATCCAGGCGGACGGTGAGTTCCACACCTACCGGCTGGACCTGGAGTCCAACATCGCCTGGGTGCGCTCGGACCTGGTGCGGCAGGTCCGGCTGGACCCGGTTTCCTTTCCAACGCGCTTCTGGCTGCGGCGGGTCGTGTTTTTATCCAAGGACGAGGCCAAGCCAGTGGCCAAAAAGGAAGCTGGAGAAGAAGAAAAGTAGGGGTCCTGATTTTAATTTTTGTAATGATCACCGCGCATTAGTCCAAAAAATCCAACTAAAACTGCACCATTTTTACATATTATAGAAGGATCAAGCATGACTGATGAAACTTGCCAACCGCCGACCCAAATCATTCTTGTAACCTTTTGTTATCTAATGACATTTTCACTTGATCGTTTTTCCGTCTTTTTAGTTTTTCAATCCGGGGATGCGGCTCAGCTTAGCCGCATGGGGACGGGTTTTGGCCCCCATCCGGCCGGCCTTTTCCGCCAAGTCGCCCCCATCAAGACCGCATCGTTCCCCACCAAAAGACCTTCTCTCCCCATGGTGCGGCCTTCTTTCCCCACTCAAGCGCTTTCTCTCCCCATCCGGCACCCAACCGTCCCCGCCTTTCTGTTAAGTTAACTTGGGGTCAGGCCCCAAACTTAACTAACCCTGAACCCGAAAGGAGATCCCGATCATGACCCCCGAGCAAATTCTCAACCGCCTGGCCCATAGGCTGGAAAGCTCGTCCCGGCGCAAGACCGCGGCGCTCGATCTCTATTCCGAGCCGCGCGACCTCCTGGAGGAATATTTCAGCGATATCTTCCGGCCCCGCCTCTCCGGCAACGCCTTCCTGGTCTGGTCCCTGCTCCTCCACCGCGCCGACCCCGAATCCCGCATCGCCTCCCTCTCCCACCGCGACATCAAACTCCAGACCGGCATCCGCTCCAACCGCGGCCTCCACCGGGCCCTCCACGAACTCGCCCACTACGGCTATTGCATCCTCTCCAACTTCCCCACCGGACCCGGGATGCCCCGCAACTACAAAATCCCCGAACACATCGGCACCCGGCGCTTCCCCCATCTTGAGGCCATGCGCCTCTGCGTGGAGGCCGACCGGCCCCGCAAACGCGGCCAAAAGGCGGCGCGGATTCTCCGCGAGGCGGCCCGCGAGTTCGCCCAGGCGGATTCCCGGACCCAAGGCCCGGGCTTCGATTCCTTGGCTCCCGGCTCGAACCAGGCGCGCGGGCTGGGCCAGACCTCAGATAGCGGATCGCGGGTGGGGGCACCCGCGCCCTTAAGTGCTGATGGAGCGCCCGCGAACCCCATGAGTCCTTCCCGCCCGCCGGCCAAAGCGGTTTACCCCGATCTTCCTCAGCTCGACCTCCCGGACCTGGAGCACCTCAACCTGGATCAGGAAATCGAGAGGCTGGAAAAGGAAGTGGAAGAAATCGGGAAGGCTCTCTCGAAAAAAGAGAGCGAGGACCCGCGATAAATATCTTAATGTTCAAATTTGACCACAGTCGTTCATGCCGCGTTGCGGCACCCAGGAAACATGAAAATCGCAACCGCAGATGCACGCAGATCAACGCCAATGGAAAAAGAATTGAACCCCTGATCCGCGTTCATTTGCGGTTAAAAGTATTTTCTGAACAGAATCAGGGGCTTGCCAGATATTTCCCGCCCCCGCTCGCGCTGGTCTCGCCCACGGTCAGAGTCGTAACCTCCGTGTCATTATGATAGACCTTCAGGCTGGCTCGATCAAGGCCATGTATCTAAGCTTAAGGTCCAGATTTCTGCTGAACGAGGTCGAGGAGGTTGAGGATTTCGACTTTGTCGAATTGGGCTCTGCGATCGGAGCCTAGCGGATGGACCGCGGCTTTCGTTCCTTCGCCGTTAATACCGATGAAAAGGGCTCTGAAACTGCCGATGACTTTTCCCTGGCTTGGATCGAAAATAACATATTTATGATTGCCTACAGTAAAAATGGCGGCATTCAGCTTTTTGCTCCAGCAGACATATACAAAAGTTGTGTTGTCAGGATAATCTCCTTCATTTCTAATCATATTTTCCCAATCTTTCATTTCCCTATTATCTTGGGTTCTGAATATCAAGGATTCTGATGCCGAAAAGTTATATTTACCATCGGAGGAAAAATAAATACCTGGATAGGAAACCAGATCACTTTTGCTTCTTTTAAGATCATACTTAATTACCTGTGGATTAATTAAAAGGTAAATATTTCCGTCATGTTCAGACCAGTTGAGATCTGTTATTCCGGTGGGTGCAGGAAGTATCATTCTATTAGTTTTATAATTAAAATTATAAAGCCACACTCCTCCTTGATAACCGGGAGGAGCCGGTGAACCGCGTTCACCTGGTATTTCTTCTGCATAGACAATCGCGTTGCCCTTGGGAGAAAATGAAAAAATGGAACCCCCATGGTCAAATGAGGCAACTTCTTTACTATTATTAACATCAAGAATAACTAAACGATAAAAGCTTTGCGCAGCGCTTTCGGAAGATTTAGTATTTGTTAAATTGCAAAATGCAACATAGGTTATCTTACTTCCTGTTGGATCAAGGGATATGTAACTTAAATGGCAATTATCCTGATTACGAACAGGATGCTCCCAAGAGCTTTTGTTATTATATTTGTCATATTTCGCTATATAGCGGTTCCCTTTTCCATTATATGGAGCAAAATAAGTATTTCCATCAGGGGCAATGATTATTCTATCAAAGGCATAACTGGAGTAAGTAAAAGAAAATATGGGTATCACAATAGCAAGCATTGTTCCCCAAAAGGGCTTTTTCATGATATTCTCCTTCACGGTAATCATGGTCTCCAAATTCTAATATGGAAATGATTATCATGTCCAGCGGTAGGGATCATTGGACAACCTGGAGGAGCAGTCAAACCGTCGCGGCCTTGCAGATCAGCATATATTCCAGTCGCTCCGAATTTGCAGAATAAATCAACTAACTCCTGGGTGAGAGGTTGGCTATAGCCAGCAACAGGAGGATCAGGAGGAATATTGGTAAAAGTATAATTTGCTTCAGATCCATCATCCCGCATATACCTCAAATCCGCATCCTGACCCGTTCGATGGTAGGTATGGCACGGCGGCCCACCACCCGGTCCCCAGCACATGCTTCCACCCTTTCTCCAACTCATATCTCCAATTGAAAACCGGGGACCCTCGGGATGCTGAAGATTCCATTCCCGACCAACCGCCTCAATAATTTGAAGCAACCTCAATGTTCCCCAATTGTCGCCTTTATTATAATCCAGTTGAATTCCATAAAAATGGCGATAACCAATCCCCTCGTCAGGCAAACGGAAGCCGCCAATCATTCCAATCGGCATCCCTGGGTTAGGGAAGGAAGAAACCGTATCGGCTACTGTGGGATCCAGGTAATCAATCGTTTCATTTTCTCGAAAGATTCCCTGATAATTTACGGCCTCCACCAAATCACTGATCTTATCCCCATCCCGGTCAAAGTGCGGCCACACCCCGATCCCCTCCGGCCCAAAAATCTGATTTACGGAATTACCCGCAATAGTAGAATAATAATTAGTTTTAATGGTCCCCCCATCAGCCACGGACACCGAATCGCTGTCCAGGACCATGAGCTTGCTCCCGGCCATCGTGTTAAACCACACCGCGGCCAGCACCTTGTTCCTATACGGCGTCCAGGCAACTTCGCGGATCCCGGCCCCGGTCCCGGTAACCGCCGCGGTGGCCGCCCGCACTTCATTGTTGCTGTAATTCGTCAGATTTTCGGCCATGCATAAATTGTTGGTGTAATAACAGCCTAAAAAGGCCCGATCTCCCTGGGGAGAGACTGCTACGTCCGAACAATTTTGACAATCGGGGTGAGGAATAATCAAAGTAGAGACAATAATAATATCCTCACTGGTCAAGTCAGGAACCGGCGCGACATCATAGAGCACCCGGAGGACCAGAGCATCCTGAGTCCGATAGGAAGCCGAACCATAGTTGACCACCAGCGAACGCCAAGGATTTTCCACATCCAGGGTATAGCTTTGAGGCAGGAAGGCAACTCCATATGGCCCAATATTGGCATTGGGCACACCGCTCCCGCTCGGGAAATAGGAATGATCTAAATAAAGGGAATTCCAGTTATCATCCGTTAAATAATAACGTCCGATATCCACGCTGAGGATTCTCCCATCGGCGCTGGTGCCGTTGCTCACGATCAAAAGGGTCTTGCCCTCCGGAGAAATATCCAGGTCTCGAAAGCCGGAAGTGCCGTCGCTGTAGAGCTTATTGGTCACGGCCTGTTGACAAAGTGTAGTGCCGGTAAGTTCAGGGTCCAGCGCCTTGCGGAGTTCGATCACCGAAATCACTTTATTATAGTTGCCCACAAAGGCCCGGCTCCCGTCCGGGCTGATCACCAGGGATTCCGGGTTACCGGGCGTGGGGGTTTTGCAGTTCAAAGGCACCATTTTCTTGATAGTGTTGGTGAGAGTATCTATCACCGCTACCCGGGTGGTAGCGCGGTTGGCAACCAAGAGCCAATGGCCGTCGGGCGTGACATCCGCTTGATAGGGCGTGGGTGAACTGGTGGTGTCTCCCGGGTAAAAGGTTGCCGGGAAGGTATCTTCCATGTAATTGTAAACCGATATCCGATGGCTCCCCCGGTTGGTGATGTAGGCGTAGGGCAAGCCATACTTGAAGGGCTGCAAGTTGCTGGCCACCGGCCAATTGTTCACCGTATTTTCAACATAAACCTCACCGGTAATGACGCTTCCCGGAACCGTGGCGGTAATCGAGGTGGGGCCAGCCGAAAGGATTTCTGCCTTCACCCGGCCGAGGGTGCCGGTGAAGTAAACCGCCACGGTATTTCCAAAATCAGTGCCCGCAATGACAACATCGTCACCCCCAACCGTGAAATCTGGCGAGATCGTATCTATATTCGGATTCATCCCGCTGGGATAAATCGTAAAATTAATAATCTCATGGGAGGAAACATTCCCGAAATAATCTTCAATCCAAACTTCCAAAGTGTGAGGACCGGGAGAAAGACGGTCTTCAAAGGTAACCCACCATTCCGCGAAGTCAAAGTAGGTATTGAATTTTTCGGTAACCGGTTGCCCGTCTAGCAAAATTACCAGAGTGCCTGGGTCAACCCCTGATGATCCGGGATCATAATATTCAACCCGAAAGTAAGGAGTATTCGTTCCCACGGCCTGACCATCGAGGGGGGAGACAATGTTCACCACCGGCGGGAGACCGCTCTCGATCAGGACCAGGGCCGAGTCCTCCGCTGATAATCCGGCCAGGTCTTCGATATAAGCCCGGATCAGGTTCCCGCCCTCATAAACTCCGGTCACCGATCCGGTCGCGCTGGTCTCGCCTACCGTGAGAGTTGGAGTAATGTCCACGTCATTATGATACACCATCAGGGTGGCGGTGTCAGCTCCCAACCCGATGTCGCTGTAAGTGATGTGGATCGAGATGAGCGAAATGGTAGTCATCCCGTCCGGGGGTTCCACGATGGTGATGATTGGCGGGGTAACATCGGTAAAGATGCAGGGATCGTAGCCGTTCTGATATTCTTGCAAATTGGTATAACCGTCGGTGTCCGGGTCGGCCAGGCTGTCGCCCACCAGGAGATTGACACAACTGGAATAGTTCACCTCCCAGGCATCTTCCATCCCGTCGCCGTCGGTGTCGGAGCTGCAAGGGTTGGAGCCGAGGTTGTATTCCGTGAGATTGCTCAAGGTGTCGCCGTCACCATCGGCCAGGGAATCGCCGACCAGAAGATTGACGCAGGCGGCATAACTATTCTCCCACCCGTCGGGCATGGTGTCCCCGTCGGTGTCCGCGTTGCAGGGGTTCGAGCCCAGGGTGGATTCGGCCTTGTTGCTCAGGCTGTCCGTATCCCCGTCGCCCAGCGAATCACCCACCAGAATATTCACGCACGCATAACTATTCTCCCACCCGTCGGGCATGGTGTCCCCGTCGGTGTCCGCGTTGCACGGATTCGAGTTCAGGCCGTATTCGGTCTCGTTGTTAAGAGTATCGGAGTCGTAATCCAGGAGGTTATCCACCGTGTTCGCCTGCATGCAGGCCGAATGGAAATTCTCCCAGTCGTCGGGCAGCCCGTCGCCGTCGGTGTCCAGATAAGCCTGGAGCTGGACCTGGGCCTCCACCGTCTCCCCGATGCCGATGACCGGGACCGGCGGGACGAACACGTTTACCAGGATGGCGCCCTGCGCCGTCGGCTTCACCACCATCCGCGCCCGGCCATTGGCGCTCACCCGGCCGCTGATATCGTAGCGGATCCCATCGGTCTCCTCGCAGAGCTCATCCCCGGACACCGAACAGTCCCCGCCCCAGAGGCTGGCCGAACCCGAAAGCACCTCAAAGCCCACGCCCCACCCGGCCCGGCCTTGCATCCCGACCTTCTTCAACTCTACCTCTATGCCCACCGTCTCTCCCACCCGCACTATCGGACTGCCCGGCGGGGAAATCACGGTCAGGGCAAACGGCCCCAGGTTGACGCTTCTGTTATTCAGGAGCTGGCTGAGGAAGTTCCTGTCCGGCACGCCGATGATGCCGTTGCCGTCCAGGTCGAGCACATCCCCATAAGGAGGATTGACGTTGGAAAAGTCCGCCGGCCGGTTGTTGAGGAGCAGGTTCAATCTATTCAGATCTGGAATTCCGAAAATATAATTGCCATCGCCGTCGCCAAAGTAGCACCTGCCGGGACAAGTAGCCCCGTGATTGCCATGCTTTTCTTTCCGGCAGGGATTAGAGGTAGGCAAAGGTGTCTCACCCTCTAAAATATAGGTATTGTTGCGGTCGTAGTATTCGTGGAGGTTGGGGTTCCAGTCGGTGTCCGCATCCAAAAGCGCATCGTCAAGGAAAGGGTCCAGGCAGGGGTATAGATTTTCCCAGTCATCGGGCATGCCGTCGCCGTCGGCATCCGCGGCGAAAAGCGGGCGCCCGAGGGAGAGGCTGGCGGAGAGGGCCAGGAGAAGAGCAATGCCGAGTTTTTTCTTCATCCCTCACTTCCTTGGCTCGCGGTATGCGGGTTGAGGGTTACAGAATCAGCTTATAACACTGCCCTGCTCTTTACCATAGCGACCCCTGCTTGTCAAGAAAAAAATGATTAAAATGATCTAGCGAGACAAAACAAGGGGTTAGGGTGGAGCAGGAGAAGGCTGAGAGGCTTTTAGTTTTTGCAATTCCGCTTTGATCTTGCTGTCCTGGGGATGGCGCTTGAGGTATTCCTGCAAGGCCGCAATGGCAGAATCGAGCCGGTTTTGGCGTTGGTAGAGGAGAGAGAGGTTGGAGTAGGTCTCCGGCAGGTCCGGGTCTATCTCCAGCGAGCGGCGGAATTCGGACTCGGCTTCTTCATACTTTCCCATGCTGGCGAGGGCCGCGGCGTAATTGTTGTGGGCCTCGGCATTGTAGGGCATCAACTCCACCGCCCGGGCCAAGGCGTCCGCCGCTTCCGGGTAGCGCCGGAGCTCGAGCAGGTTCTTGCCCAAATTGTTGTAAGGATGCCCGGAGCGGGGATTGTATTGAATCGCCTGTTTTAAAGTCTCGATGGCTTGCTCGCGCCGGTCGGTCAGGTTGTAGATGTTGGCCAGGTTGTTGTAAGCCTTGTCATACTTGGGGTCCAACCGGATCGCCCGCAAATAAAGCGGCTCGGCCCGCTTGGTGTCGCCGGCCTTGCCGTAAGTATCTCCCAGGACGGTCATTGTCCGCGCTTTCCTCGGCGACTTCCTCACGCAATTCCGCCAGAGCGCCTCTTCCGTCCGCCAGTCCTGGACCCGGGCCCAGGCCAGCGCCGCCCAGAGGACCGCCACCACCGCCGCGGCCGGAATCATTCTCTTTTGCGATCCGGCCAGGCGCAGGAGGGCCACGGCCACCAACAAGACGAGTCCCAGCGAAGGCAGATACAAGCGGTGGTCGAAAGCGATCTCCAGGGGGAGGAAGGTGGACTCGAGGGCGAGGTGGAGGAAGAACCACAGGGTGGCAAAGGATAACAGGGGGGTCCTCCGGGCATTGAGCACGGCCAGGACGAGCAGCGCGAGGATCCCGATCAGGGCGGGCAAGGTGGAGGGCGGGGAGAGGGCCACGGTGGAGAGGGGGATATCGTAGTCCAGGTTCATCCAGGCCGGGAGCGGGAAGAAGAAGATGAGGAGGTAATGCCAGATCACGCGGGGCTCGGTGAGCAGGCGCTCGGCCAGGGTAAATTCCCGGCCCGCGTAATAGTCGCGGAGCTGCTGGAGAGGGTGGCCGGCCAGGACGATCACGCCGAAGACGGCCATGAAGAGCAGGGCGAGGCCTGCGGTCCAGGCGTAGCGCCGGAGCCATTTCAGGTCGAGGTCGCGGAAGCAGAAAATCTCGATCAGGAGGACGGCGAGGGGCAGGGTCGCGACAATCTCTTTGGAGCCGAGCCCCAGCCCGAAGCTGATGACTGCGCCGGCCAGGTAGAGCCAGCGAAGCGGCGACCGGATTGAATCCGGTCGCACGGAGATTCGGAAGCGGAACCAGGCGACCAGGGCCAGGAGGTAAAACAGCACGGCCAGGCTGTTCATGCGCTGGACGATATAGACCACCGACTGGGACTGCACCGGGTTCACCAGCCAGAGCAGCGCAGCCACCAGCGCGACCAAGTCCGGCGCTCCCTGGAAGCGGCCGCGGCCGGCGAGGTAGCTCAGGAGCTGGGCGAGGAAGAGATAGACCAGGAGGCCGTTGAGGAGGTGGATGGCGAGGTTCACGGCCTGGTAGCCGGCGGGGTTGGTCCGGCCGAAGTAGTAGTTGAGGGCCAGGGTCAGGTTGGCCACCGGCCGGTGCGGGATCGCGCTTTTGAACATGGCCTGGGAAACGGCGGACAGATTGAGCGAGCGCAGGTGGATGAAGTAGTTGAGCAGGATGTTGGGCCGGTCGTCGAAATGGAAGGGATGGGAAAGCGCGTTGTGATAGACCAGAAGCCCGGCGCCCAGGATCAAGGCCGCGGCCAGCGCGCCGCGGACCGGACGGCGGCCGACGGCCGGCTTGGCCGCGGGAACCGCGGCGGTTTTTTTTACCTTCGCCTCCTGCAGGACTTGCTCGACCTCGCGCAGTTTCAGACCCAATTCCCGCGCCAATTCTTCCGCCGACTGCCTGGGCCAGACGCGCAGGATCTGCTTGCGCTTCTTCTTGGAGACCGCCATGGCCTACCAGTATATCATTCCTTTCCACCGGGTAAAATCCTTGCTTTGATCACGATCCCAAAAGATTTGACAATGGCCTGGCACTTGGGCTATACAGAAGCATCTCGAAAATGACTTTGTTTATACAGTAATCATTCCTGGTAGTCGGAAGTGTATCAATCCCGGTAGTTCCAAAACGGCAAGCCCAAGAAGGAGGATCAAAGATGAAGGCAAAGGGATTGGTTCACGGAGTGCTGATCGGGACAGTCTGCCTGGGGGCGGTGTTCCTGAGCGCCTGCGCCGGCTCCGGCGGCACCACCGCGGCCTCGGATGCCTTTATGGCCAGCGTGGTCATCTCCGCGCCGGCCGAAACAGTGTTCAACTACGTGGCGGACGTCCAGCATTTGTCGGAATGGCACCCGGGGAGTTATACCAACCTGCAAGGCCAGGGACTGGGCGGCACCTTCGAGTGGTTCCACGATCTGGGCGAGACCAGCCTCCGCGGTCAAACCGTGGTGGTGGACTATATCCCCAATCAAAAGATCGGCGAGTATTTCATGGGCGACTCCAACGGGTATCTAACCCCGCTCTTCCTGCCGGTTGCCGAAGGGACCAAAGTCATCGCCGCCGCCTCCTATCACATGGAATTCCCCCAGCCGATCAAGGCTGACGAGGCCGCGTTCAAGCGGATGGTTCGGGAAGGTTGGCGGCAGGATTTAAAAAAAAGCTCAAAGCCGCGGTGGAAAAGCGATAATTATTCCATTTCAGTATAACGGATGCCGGCGAACCGTAGGGGCACGGCCTGCCGTGCCCCTATGGGATTCCGCTCTGCCCGAAGGGAGGAAACATCATGTTGGGGAAAATGATGGATCGTCAACTCACCCTCGATCTGATCCTGGAGCGCGGGGGCAGGTATTTCCCGGAGAAAGAAATTGTCTGGCGCGCCGAGAGCGGGGTTCATCGCTATGCTTACGCCGATTTCTTCCGCCGGACCAAGCAACTGGCCAATGCCCTGAAAAAGCTCGGGGTGGAAGCCGGGGAGCGGGTGGCCACCTTTTGCTGGAACCACGCACAGCATCTGGAGCTTTACTTCGCGATTCCCATCACCGGGGCCGTGCTCCACACCGTGAACCTGCGGCTCTTTGCCGAGCAGATCGTTTACATCTTCAACCACGCCGAAGACCGCATCCTTTTCCTGGATCGTTCCCTGTTCCCGCTGCTGGCACCGCTCCTGGGCCAACTGCCCCGGCTGAAGACCATCGTCCTGACCGGCGAAGGCGAGACTCCGCCGGCCCCGGCCGGCAAAGCGCTCTTGGATTACGAAGCGCTGATCCAGGATCAGCCGGCTGTTTACGATTATCCCGCCCTGGAGGAGCGGACAGCGCTGGGCCTTTGCTATACCTCCGGGACCACCGGCGAACCCAAGGGGGTGCTTTACTCCCACCGCTCCACCGTGATCCATTCCCTGGCGGCGTGTTTACCCGCGGTGGTGAACCTGGCCGAGACCGACTCGGTCCTGCCGGCGGTTCCCATGTTCCACGCCAACGCCTGGGGCCTGCCCTATTCCTGCGTCCTGGTCGGCGCGAAGCTGGTCTTTCCCGGAAGGCAACTGGACCCCGCCTCGCTGATCGAGTTGATGGCCTCCGAGGAAGTGACCTTTTCGGCCGGGGTGCCCACCATATGGGCCGGTATCTTGCAACTCCTGGACCAGAAACCCGGGCAGCTTCCCCGCCTGAAGCGGATGGGCCTGGGCGGGTCCGCGCCGCCACGCTCGCTGTTCGAGGGCTTCCGGGAACGGCACGGGATTGAGGTCTTCCAGGGATGGGGCATGACCGAGACCTCCCCGGCCGGGACCCATGGGCATGTTAAAAGTTCTCTGCCCCAGTCCGGGCCAGCCCATTATGATATCCGGACCAGCCAGGGCATCCCCGCTCCGCTGGTGGAGGTCAAGGGGCTGGACGAGCAGGGAAAAGAGATTCCCTGGGACGGCAAAACCATGGGTCACCTGGTCGTCCGCGGCCCCTGGATCGCTTCGGGCTACTTCAACAATCCCTCGGCCAGCGAGGCTCTCCTGACTCCGGACGGCTGGATGCGGACTGGCGACATGATCACCATCAACGCCCACGGTTACATCAAAATCACCGACCGGGCCAAGGACCTGATCAAGTCGGGAGGCGAGTGGATCAGCTCGGTGGATATGGAAAACACCCTGATGGGGCACCCCAAGGTGGCGGAGGCCGCGGTGATCGCGGTGCCGGACCCCAAGTGGCAGGAACGCCCCTTGGCGGTCATCGTTCCGAAAAAAGACCATTCAGTCACTGCGGCCGAGCTTCGCGACTATTTGCTAGCCCGGATGGCCAAGTGGCAGGTCCCTGACCGCTTTGAGTTCATGACCGAGATTCCCAAGACCAGCGTGGGAAAGTTTGACAAGAAGGTCTTACGCGCCAAGTTGACTTAAGGCGAACACCAAGAGAGAAATTATGGCCAGCAAAGGAGGACGAAGATGAGCGAGGAAATTTACGAGCGGCTGAGAGAGTTTATGGACAAACTTCCGGGCGGGTATCCGAAGACCCCCTCCGGGGTGGAGATGAAGATTTTGAAGAAACTGTTCCGGGAGGAAGACGCGGAACTGGTGATGAAGCTGACGCGCCGGCCGGAGGAGCTTTCCTCGGTTGCGAAGCGGACGGGCATTCCGCGGGATCAACTGGAGCGGAGGCTGGACGATCTGGCGGCCCGGGGACTCATCTTCCGGGAGCGGACCGGGGACCGGAAGAAGTATATGGCCCTCCATTTCGTGGTGGGAGTTTATGAGTTCCAGTTGAAGCGGCTGGACCGGGAGTTTTGCGAGTGGTTCGAGCAATATCTTCCCTACCTGGCGCTCTCCCTGCGGGCGGCCCAGGTCGGCCAGTTGCGGGTCATTCCGGTTCAGTCCGCGTTAAGCCCGGCCAAGCCGGTGGCGCCCTATGCCTCGGTCCGGGAGCTGGTCAAAGGCCAGGAGCTGATCGCGGTGCAGGATTGCATCTGCAAGAAGGAGCAGGGGCTGTTGGGCAAAGAGTGCACCCGGCCGCACGAGATCTGCTTGAGCTTCGGCCAGTTTGCCCGGGGGAGCATAGACCATGGCGCGGGCCGGCAGATCAGCGTGGAGGAGTGCCTGGGCATCCTGGACTTGGCCGAAAAAAACGCGCTGGTGCTCTCGCCCAGCAACACCCAGGAGCTTTCCTTCATCTGCTGTTGCTGTTCCTGCTGCTGCCCGACCCTGCGCTACGGCAAGTATATGCCCCGACCGCAAGACGAGGTGATCTCCTACTTCCAGGCGAAAATTGACCCGGAACTGTGCTCCAATTGCGGGGCCTGCCTGGACCGCTGCCAGATTGAAGCGCTGCGGGAGGGCGAGAAGGTGACGGAAGTCATTGACGGCCGCTGCATCGGCTGCGGCCTGTGCGTGGCCGACTGCCCGGAGGAAGCCATCGCGCTTGAGCCACGCCCCGGGGCCCAGCCGCCGCCCCAGGATATGTACGAGGTCTGGGACCTGATGGCCAAAGCGAGAGGGGTGGTATAGATGCGCGGCTGAGGTCAGCCGCGCCCCTAAAGAAAAAGGAGGGAAGATGAAAGGCAGAGGCAAGTCTTGGGGAATGGTTCTGGTTGGTCTGACGCTGGTTTTCCTGGCCGGGTGCGCGGCCACCATGTCCGGCGTGGAGATCGCCGACGTCGAGATCCAGGCGCCGGTAGAGAAGGTTTTCGATTACGTGGCGGACTACAACAACCTGCCGCATTACATCCCTGAGGTCAAGCGGGTAAGCAATATCCAAGGACAAGGGCTGGGGACCACGTTCGATTGGACCGTGGAATCGAAGGGACATCGCTCCCAAGGCCGGACGGTGGTGGTGGATTATGTGCCCAACCAGAAAATCGTCCTGAATTCCACCTGCGGCAAGATTATCACGGAAATTTTCCAGCCCTTGCCGGATGGGGGAACCCGGCTTATCGTCTCCGTGTTCTATGCCGCGGAAGTGCCGATCGAAGGCAAGCCGGTGAAGAAAATAGTGGTCAAGGGCACCCGGGAAATGTTCGAGGGCATGGTCCAAAACATCAAGGCCGAGATGGAAAAATGATCCAGGGGCAGGCCTCAAATTAAACCGTAAAGATTTTGGAAGTGCCTTAAGCCCGTTAGTTGGAAAACGGCGAGCATAAGAAGGAGGATTTAAAATGAAGGCAAAGGGTTTTCGTTACGGAATGTTGCTGGCGGTGGGCCTGGGCGCGTTGTTGCTGAGCGCCTGCTCCCCACCGCCGCCGGCACCGTCGCCCGCCCCCAACCGGGTGGCTGGTTTGTCGGACATATCCATTTCCAGAGTGGAGATCGCGGCGCCGCCGGAAGCCGTGTTTTCTTACCTGGCCGATCCGGCCCATTTTTCGGAATGGGAATGGTCGAAAATCAGCAACGTCCTGGGTCAGGGATTGGGCCGGACCAATGATTGGTCAATCGAATTTCAGGGCAAAAAATTAAGCGGGCATTCCGTGGTGGTTGATTACATTCCCAACCAAAAATGGTCCGCGGCTTGGAACGGCGACTTTCATGGAACCGACACTTGGCTCTTTGTGCCAACAGGCGCGGGAACCAAGCTTATTTTCATCCAATACGGCGCCGCGGTCGGACCGGATATGACCCAGGAGGCCTGGGACGCCGTTGTCCAGGAAGCGAAGAAAAACATCGAGCAGACCCTGCAAAAGATCAAGGCCGCGGTGGAAAAAAAGTAGATGCGCTTTAAGCCCGAAGAGGGAATCATGTCGCATCGCTAAATCCGATTTCGCGCGGCCATGAGCGGAGGGGATGAATTCTTCTCCGCTTTTATTTTCGGCCTAGCATAATTGTAGCCCACCCTTCGCATTCACGCGAAGGGTGGGTCTCCTGTGCACTGTCCACCGTGCACTGCGCACTATCTTGTCTTCCAGAGGTATTCCAACCGGTGCCAGAGGTCGCGGCCCTTGCGGGCGTCGGGGTTGAGGAAGAGTCCGCGCAGGGCCTTGAGCGGCTCCATCTCCACCCCGTCGAACTCCACCTTGGCGAAGCTCGCCAGCTGCATGGGCGAAGTGTAGCGGTCAATGCGCACGTCGGCCACCACCACCCCGTCCGGGTCGGCGAGCTTCTCCAAAACCTGGGGCAACTCCTGCGGGTCCTCCACCGTAAAGGCCTGGCCGCCGAAGCCCCGCACCATGTCCGCGTAACTCACCCCCTCGATATCCGTGCCCAGGTAGCGGCCGCCGAACATGAAGGTCTGGGCCATGCGGATCATGTTGTAGCAGCCGTCGTTCAGGAGCATGATGCCGAGCGGAATGCCCAGGCGTTGCGCGGTCTCGATCTCCTGGAGGTTGTAGAGGAAGGCGCCGTCGCCGACCAAAAGCGCCACCGGCCGGTCGGGCGCGGCCAGGCGGGCGCCGATGGCGAGCGGGATGCCCACGCCGAGCGTGCCCATGCCGCAGGGGAAGAAGGCGGAGTTGGGCCGCTCCGGGAGCCCGTAGGTCGCGCCCCAGAGCGCGGTGTTGCCGCCGTCCACAATCACGATCGCGTCCGGGGAAAGCTTCGCCCGCGCCGTCTGCACCGCATAGCCCGGATGGATGGGCTTGGCCTTGGGGTCGGCTTCCTGCCTGACCTTTTCCCGCCACGCAGCCTGATCTTTCTTGAGCGAAAGGCGCCACTCGCTCTCCGGCCAGGGCTGCGCCGAAATATCCTGGGCCGCGGCCAGGAGGTCTTTGAGCACCGAGCCGGCGCTGCCCACGATTGCGATTTCCGGGAGCACGTTCAGCCCGATCATGCCCGGGTCCACGTCCACCACGATGAAACGGATGTCCTGGCCCCAGAGCGGCGGCTGGCCGAAGCCCTCCAGGCCGGAGAAGGTGGCCCCGACCGCCAGCACCACGTCCGCCTCCTTGATCGCCCGGTGGAACGGAATGCCGCCCACGTAACTGGGTCCGCCGATGAAGCTCTGGTGCGAGGGCGCGAGGGTGCCCATGCCGCTCATGGTGGTCGAGGCCGGGAGCCGGGTGTGTTCGAGGAAGGCCTTGAGCTCGTTCCAGGCCCGGGCCGCGCGCACGCCGCCGCCGGAGAGCACCAGCGGCCGCTTGGCCTCGAACAAAAGCTTGGCCGCGGCCGAGATCCGCTCATGGTCGCCCCGGATCTCGCCGGTGAAGCGGTAGCGCTCGGGCGGAGGCACCATCTTTTTCAGCTCGACCTCGCTCACTTCCCGCCGCTCGAACATCACGTCCACCGGCAAATCCAAGTGCGCCGGCCCGCGCCGGCCGGAAAGGGCCTCTCGGAAGGCCTTCTGCACCATCTCCGGGATCCGCTTCCACTGCCGGACCACGCCGTTCCAGCGGGTGATGGACTTGAACAGCTCGGCCTGGTCGCAGCCCTGGAGGCTTTCGTGGAACGGGTCCATCTTCCACGATTGCACCTGGGCGGCCAGCGAGATAATCGGAGTCTTATCCGCCCAGGCCGTGGCGATGCCCGGCACCGCGCTGACCGCGCCCGCGCCCACGGTGGTGAGCACCACCGCCGATCTTCCGGAGACGCGGGTGTAGCCGTCGGCCATGCTGGCCGCGGCCCACTCGGTGCGGGGCACCACCAGCCGCAGGTTCCGGCGGTCACGGATGGCGTCGTAGATGGACAGGATCTGGCCGCCGGAGATGGAGAAGACCGTGTCCACTCCCTCGGCCTCCAGGCAGCGCACCAACAACTCGGCTCCGGTGATCTTAGGCATCAACTGTCCTCCTTTGGGGGTCAGGTCTTCACATTTCACATACAGAAAGGCAAAGTTTAAAGTTTAGCTCTGATATCATGAAGCCACGAAGCCCACACGAGAAGGCCTCCCCATGGTAAAATGAGAGGCAAGTAAACTCATCTCATTACCAAAAGGAAGCCGACCATGAGCGACATGGGCGTGGATTTCCACCGGGACATTTCCTATCTTACCACCTGAAACGAAGAAGGCAAGAAGCGGTTGGAGGTGGAGCTGCGCAGCCGGCCGGAGGCGATCCCGGCCTGGGCGCGGACGCTGCGGCCGGGGGATCGGGGGGCTTGACCGACGGCTTCAGAAGTGACCCCATCTCTTCGCTGCGGAACTCCGACAGCTCAAACTCTTTGTATTGTGATACGCCGCCGCTTGCCGCGGAGTAGTTCATTATTGAACCCGAGTCCGACTTTCTCGCCCGGGCCGGACTCAGCCCCCGAGCAGCGCCCGCAGTTGCCGGGCCTCGAAGTTTTGGGGGTCGTGCCGGAGGACCTGGTCCAGGTAGCGCCGAGCCAGCCGGCGGTTGCCCGAGGAAGCGTAATAGCGGGCCAGGAAGAGCCGGGTCTCCTGGTCGAGATGGTTGAGTTTCGCCGCTCGTTGGTAGAAAGAAATCGCTTCCTCCCGACGCCCCTGGTTCCAGCGGATAGCGGCCAGGCTCCGAAAGGCCCAGGGCTGATTGGGGTAATAGCGCAAGCACTGCTGGATAACGGCCTCCGCTTCCGCGGTCCGATCCTCATCCAGCAGCAAAGGGGTCAGCCGGAGCATGGCTTCCTCGGCCGCAGGGAAAATCGCCAGCGCCGCGCGGTAATGGCGGATGGCGGACTCGGAATCGCCTCTGCCTTGGTCGAGCTTGGCCAGCAGGATCCGGGCTTTGGCCGAGACCATGCCGGGATGGGCCGAATCGAGCTCCAGGATTTTGTTCAACTGCTCCCGGGAATCCTCGCCTTGGCCGGCTTCGGCCAGGGCCGAGGCCAGGTCAAGCCGGGCCGGAAGAAAGTCGGGGAACTCCTTGGTCACCTTCCGGAAAAGCCTCTCCGCCTCGGCCAGGTTCCCGTGCGTTTTGGCCGCATAGCCTTGCCACATGAGCTGTTCGGCGATCCCCATTTCCGGGCCTTCGCTCCCGCCCAGGTTTCCGGCCAGCAAAAGCCCGACCGCGGCCAAGGCGGCGAGAAGCAGGGGAAACCTCTTTTTTTGCCGCCATTTTTCTTCGGCCCAGGCCGGGAGCCAACTCGCGGCCAGGATCAACGCGGGCACGGTGGGCATGCGGTAGCGGGCCGCCGCCATGAAAAGGATAATGGCGACCACCTGGGCTCCGGCATAGAGCACGAGCAGGACGCGGTCGGGCCGGCGCTCGCGGCCAAGCAAGATCAAGCCGAGCAGCCCGAGGGGGCCGATGATCCCGTAAGGCCAGGCGAGGCCGTGTTCCCAGAGCAGGGAGCTCAGCAGGGAAGAGTAATTGCGGGCCAGGTAGGGGTCCTGGTTGCGCAGATATTCGTGGCCGCGGAAAAAGCGGCAAGTCTTGCGGCCGAGACGCCAGAGCCAGGCCCAGGGATCTTGCTTGAGGTCTGCAACCGCCCGCCGATAAAACCAGTCCGACCGCTCTCCCGGCCGAACCGCTCCGGCCAGCAAAGGCTGGATCACGAAGTTGTCCCACGCGTAGGGCCGGATCTGCATGAAGGCATCGGCGTCGCGGTTGTTGCCGATGTAGAAATTGATGCCGCCGTTGCTGGAGATGAGGACGAACTCGCGGGAGGTGAAGGCGTTGTGGATGGTGGCCGGAGAGATGATGAGCAGGCCGGCGGCGACCAGCAGCCCGAGCCGGACTGCGAGCGGCCGGAGCGCGAAGGCCGGCCGCAGCCGCCAGGCCAGCCAGAGCGCGGCCGCGGGCAGGAAGACCAGGATGTCGGGCCGGGTCAGGGCGGAAAGGCCGAACAGGACTCCGGCGGCTCCGAAGCGAAAGAAGGAGGGATGGTCGGGGATGCGGAGCAGGATCAGGAGCAAGGCCAGGTTGAAAAGGATGATCAGCGGCACTGGCAGATAGTCGCCCTCGAAAAAGAGGAAGGTGCCGTAGCCGGCGGCGATGATCCCGGCGGCCAGCGCCGCCGGCCGGGAAAACAACCTGCGGCCGAGCCGGTAGATCAGGGCGCAATTGAGAGCGCCGACCAGGAAGTGGGCGAGGTGGAGGCGGAGCGGACTGGGACCCGTGAGCCAGAGGACGACGCCGAGCCAGTAAGGGTAAAGCGGCGGCTGCCAGAAGGCCTCCTCCTGGATCCAAAAACCCTGAACCAGGTTTTGGGCCAATTGCAGGTAGGTCTGGGCGTCAATGATCGGCGTATCGAAGAACGGGCTTTTCTGGAACTGGATGAGGTAGATCCAGCGGACAAGGAGGGCCAGGGCAAAGACCGCGACGCTCAGGATCAGATCGAGAGAGAAGATCTTTTTCAATCTAGCGTTCATGGGCCAACGAGTGCGCCGGCTCTTTCCCTCGCACCTCCGGGGATCATAACCCGGCTCCTTGCTTTTAGCAACCGCCCTTAAACTGCAACCTTTTTACAATTTACAATTATAGAAAGGGAGCGGTGCTCAAAGATGGTAGCTGTTATCGGGGAATGGATATTGCTGATAACCATTCGATTTATAAATAGCTTTTTTGATTGCTTATCCTGAAGTCCGCTTTGGATTCCAAAACTAATCGGCCCCGCCCTTCCCCGCAACCCATCTATCTACCCCACTCCTCCAAAGGGGTTGTCAATTTGGTATCGGTTCGGGGTATAATCGGCACCGGAGGTAACGGCCACGCAGCGAATCTTTGTGGTATCCCTGTTGATTCTGGGAGCGCTTTGCCTGAACGCCAAGAAGGCGCCCCCTCCGGTCCCGGACTATCTCGCTGCCCCGGCCGAGGCCCAGGGACACAAGGTCGCGCTGGGCTTTTTCGGCCACTTTGACGACGACTCGACCATCTCCGGCACCATGAACCTCCTGGTGCGGAACGGCTGGGAGGTGCACATTGCCTGGATCACCACGGCCGGCGGCGTGGGCGGGATTTACGGTGAGCCGGAGGAGCGGATCGCGGAGGCCAGGCTCGCGGCCGGGGTCATGGGCATCCCGCCCGAGCGGCAGCATTATCTGGGCTTTCCCGACCGGGGGGTGGTGGACCAATTGCCCGAAGCTATTGACCAGGCGGTAGCCTTGATCGCGGAGGTCCGGCCCTCGTTGGTCATCACCTGCGCCTACGAGGGCGGCCACACCGACCACGACGCCACCCCGCTCGCCGCTTACGTGGCCGGCCGGCGCCTCGATTTCCCGTTTGCGCGGTTCGAGGTGCCCACCTACAACACCTCCGGCCCCTGGATCATGCCTTACCGGGTCAATGGTTTCATCAAGGCCTGGGGGCCCTGGGAATACTTGAAGCTCGACCGCGAAGGCTATCATGTCCGAAAAAAGGTCCGCCGCACTTACCAGAGCCAATGGTTCTTCATGGTCCCGGAAGGCTCGATCGGCCTCTGGCGCCACCTGCGCGGCCAGGGCGAGCCGATCCGAAAAACGCCCGATTACGATTTTACCCAACCGCCCCACCCGGGCAAGCTCCTCTGGCAACGCGGTCCCGGGGTCAAGACCGGCGCGCCGTTTGATTACTGGCGGAATGCGGTGCTTTCCATTCCCGAGTTTCAACCCTAAGGAATGAAGAAAAGATTTGGACTAGAGAGGTGGTTGACAAGCGTTTTCATGGAAGGAGGGGAAAATCATGATCAAAAGAATGTTATTTCTATTGGGCATTGTGATCCTGTGGGGGAAAGCGGACCGGGCCTGGTCGCAGGTATCATGCACGGAGCCGGTTGAGACCGGCTCGGGACTGGTTAGCGGGAAAGCCGATGCCGGGACCGCAACCTGCGTTTGGCTTGGGGTGCCGTATGCCGCGCCGCCGGTGGGAGAGCTTCGCTGGAAGCCGCCCCAAAAGCCCCGGCCATGGGAGGGCGTCAAGGAAACCAGGGAGTTTTGCGCCGCCTGCACTCAATATGGCGGAATGATGTCGATTATGGACTGCGCGAGGATTGGCAAAATTATCGGGAGCGAAGACTGTCTCTACCTCAATATCTGGCGGCCGCGCAGCGAGGCCAAGGGCTTGCCGGTATTCTTCTGGATTCACGGCGGAGGCAATATGGTCGGGCAATCGGCCATGAGCCTGTATCATGGCGCCAATTTCGCCGCGCGCTCCAACATGATCTTCGTGAGTATCAATTACCGGCTTGGCCCCCTGGGTTGGTTTACTCATCCCGCGCTCCAGACCGGAGATCCCATCGCTGACTCGGGCAATTACGGGACGCTGGATATCATCCAGGCGCTCAAGTGGGTAAAAGAAAATATCGCCAATTTTGGAGGAGACCCCACTAATGTCACCATCGCCGGCGAGTCCGCGGGCGGGATGAACGTATATTCTTTGCTCGTCTCTCCGCTGGCCTCCGGACTTTTTCAGCGGGCCATTTCCGAAAGCGGCGCGCCGAGGGCCGGCGCCATGAAGGATGGGAAGCAAGAAAGCGATTGGCTGCTGTCACAGCTGGTGGTCAAGGACGGCCTGGCCGAGAGCGGGGAAGGAGCCAAAAGGTTCGTTGAAAGCAAGGGCCAGGAATGGATTGCATCATATCTGAGATCGAAAGAACGCGAGGAAATCTATTCCTGCTACCGAAGCTCGCTGTATGGCACTCTCCGGGGTTCCCATCAGGTCTTTATTGATGGGACGGTTTTGGTCGCCAGTCCCATGCAGAGCCTGAAATCGGGGAATTATAACAAGGTTCCTTTTCTGGTGGGAAACAACGCGGAGGAGTTAAAGCTGTTTCTTTCGCCGATGATGACCAAAATGAATGAGGCCGAACTCTGTCAATTCATCAAGGATTCTGATCCCGACCGCGACACCGTCAAGCGCAGTGAATTGGTGCAACCGGGGTACTGGCCCATCTATGATCCATTGACCCGGCTGGGAACCATGCTTGTCCGGTCGGCGGGAGTGGATTCGCCGGCGCGGGCGATGAGCAAACACCAGGACGATATCTATGCTTACCAATTCAATTGGGACGATGAGCCCAAGCCAGTTAATTTCGCCATCGGCGCGGCTCACGGCATGGAGATGCCTTTTGTCTTCGAAAATTTCGACCAAGGCCCTGACAGCGCATTGCGGTTTGCCTGGACCGAAGAAAACAAGGCCGGTCGGGAAAAGCTCAGCGCCCTCATGATGTCCTATTGGGCCAACTTCGCCCGGAACGGAAACCCCAACGGCCCGGGCCTTCCCGAATGGCGGCCCTGGTCTGATAAGCCGGGTTCCCACAACCGCATGATCCTGGATGCCGACTAAGGAGGCTGAAGATGAAAAAATCAATTCCCCTTGGTGTGGCCCTTTTCGCGGTTCTTTTGTGTCTGAGCGGGTCCGGGCCGGCAATGGCCGGAGACGATCTTTGCTCCCGGTCAGTAGCCACAGGCCAGGGGCCGGTGCTCGGCCAGGCCGAGAAAAACCTGCCCGCCTGCTCTTACAAGGGCATCCCTTACGCGGCCCCGCCAAAGGGCGAGCTCCGTTTCCGGCTGCCGGGGCCGCCCGCCATGCGGGCCGGAACGCTGGCGGCGCTGGATTACGGTCCGTCCTGCGTTCAGAATGAAATCTTCGGGGCCGGCGGCAAGAGCCAGTCCTTCAGCGAGGATTGCCTGTTCCTCAACATCTGGCGTCCGCAAAAGACCGGCGCGTTCCCGGTGATGGTGTGGATCCACGGCGGGGGTTTCGTCATGGGCTCGGGCTCCTACGAAATGTATCGCGGGGCCAACCTGGCCGCGCAACACGAAGTGGTGGTGGTCACTATCAACTACCGCGTGGGTCCGCTCAGCTTCCTCGCCTTGCCGGAGCTGGCTCGGGAAGACCCGAACGGCTCCACCGGAAATTACGGGCTCTTCGACCAGATCGCGGCCCTGCAATGGGTCCACGACAACATCGCCGGATTCGGGGGCGACCCGGACAACGTCACCATCTTCGGCGAGAGCGCGGGCGGCCGCTCGGTCTGCGGACAGCTGGCCTCGCCCCGGGCCGCGGGTCTGTTCCAGCGCGCCATCATCGAGAGCGGACGCTGTGACGACGTCCAGACCCTTGCCCAGGGCTTTGAGAACAGCCGCGAGTTCGTGAAGAAGCTTGGCTGTGCCGGGGAGGACGCCAGATCTTGCCTGCGGGCGCTTCCGGCCAATAAGCTGGCCATGTCCCTTGGCGCGCGCCGCGATCTCGAGTTCACGGCGCATATGGACGGGTGGTTCTTGACCGCCCGGCCCTCGGACCTGTTCGCCCAGGGAAAATTCAACCGCGTCCCGGTCCTGATCGGCAACAACCGGGACGAGGGCAAACTCTTTGTTCTCATGGAGCCGGGGGGCTATTTCGCCTCCCGCAAAAAGGTCCTGCAAACGCTGAAGGAGAGGATGGGCCCCCGGGCCGACGAGGTCCTGGCGATGTATTCCCTTGACGACTACCATCCACCAAACATGATCTCCGGCGCGATCATCACTGACACGTATGTCTCCCGCGGCTTTGATGCTGCGGAAAAGCTCTCGCCCTACGTGCCCGTCTATTTTTACCGGTTTGACTGGGACGAGGAGCGCGGGAGCGGTTTCTTGGGGGCCTGTCACGGCCTCGAGCTTCCCTTTGTCTTCGGGAACCTGGACCTGCATTTCCCGGCCTCCGAGCTGGCGCTGGCCCTCCCCAGGAAGGCCGCGCGCGAGGCCGAGCCTCTTTCCGAGCGGATGACGGCTTATTGGACCAATTTCGCCAAGACCGGCGATCCCAACGGCGCCGGCCTGCCCGAGTGGCCCCTCTACAACTCGGAAACCAGAATGCGGCTCCACCTTGACACGAACCTTTCCGCAAGACCGGTGACGGGCGAGGAGTTGAAGCGGCTGCAATACTTCGCCGGCCTGAGCGCGGAGGACCTGGGCCGCCGGGCCGGGGAAAAACCGCAGGGGGCCGGAGAGCGGCGCCGATGAGCGCCTTGGAAAGCGCGGCGGCGGGATTCGGTTTTCGGGCTGGAGGTTTTGCTCTTCCTTAGGGAGGATGAGGAAATGCATAAAGAAAAAGCACGGATGATCAAGTTTTGGGTTTTGGGGTTGGCTTGGCTGCTGGCGGCGCCGGCCCTGGCCGCGGAAGACCTCTGCGCCACGCCGGTCGCCACCGAGCAGGGCCAGGTGGCGGGCACGGCCGCGCCGGGGATGGCCGCCTGCTCCTACAAAGGCATCCCTTACGCGGCGCCGCCCGAGGACGAGCTGCGCTGGCAAGCGCCCCGGCCTCCGGCCGCGCGGACCGGCGTGCTCAAGGCCAAGGCTTTCGGGCCGTCCTGCATTCAGGACGAGAGCTTCAGCGGCGGGGGCAAGAGCAAGGTGTTCAGCGAGGACTGCCTCACGCTTAACATCTATCGTCCGGTCCGCTCCGGCACGTTCCCGGTGATGTTCTGGATCCACGGCGGCGGCTTTACCCAAGGCGCGGGCAGCTACGAGATGTATGACGGCGCCCGGCTGGCCGCGGAGCGCGAGGTGGTGGTGGTGAGCATCAACTACCGGCTGGGCGTGCTCGGCTTCCTGGCTTTGCCCGAGCTGGCCGCGGAAGACCCCCATCACAGCACCGGCAATTACGGCATGCTCGACATCATCGCCGCGCTCAATTGGGTGCGCGCCAACATCGCCGGCTTTGGCGGCGACCCGAATAACGTTACCATTTTCGGCGAGTCCGCCGGCGGGGTCGCGGTCTGCAACCTGCTCGCCTCGCCCCTGGCCGCGGGCCTTTTCCAGCAGGGCGTGATCGAGAGCGGCGGCTGCGACCTGGTCCTGACCCAGGAAAAGGGATTTGAACAGGGCCGCAAGTTCGCCCGGGCCGCGGGCTGTGAGGAGAGCGACGTCGTGGATTGCCTGCGCTCGGCGCTGGTCTGGAAAATGCTCGGGCCGGCCGCCGCCGGCTTCAACGCTTCCGCTCAGGTGGACGGCTACGTGCTTTCGGCCAAGCCGATTGAGGTTTTCAAGACCGGCGAATTCAACCGGGTGCCGGTGCTGGTGGGCTCGAACAAGGACGAGTTCAACATGGCCCTGCTCCTGATGCCCGGCGCCATGTTTGCCAGCCGCTCCATGCTCACCAAGACCCTGCATAAGACGGTGGGTCAGCGGGCGGACGAGATGCTGGCCCTGTATTCGTTTGACGATTACCGCAAGCCGGCCTTCCTGATCGGCGCCCTGTTCGCGGACGGGTTCGGCTCGCGCGCCTTCGCCGCGGCGGAGGAGTTATCGCCTTACACGCCGGTCTATCTCTACCGCTTCGACTGGGACGACGAGCGCTGGGGCAAGAGTATGGGCGCGTTCCACGGCCTGGAGATCCCGCTGGTGTTCGGGAACTTGAAGCTGCACCTGCGCACCGCGCCGCTGCGGCTGGTGCTTCCGAAAAAAGCGGCCGGCAAGGCCGAGCCGCTCTCCGGCCAGATGATGTCCTACTGGACCAACCTGGCCAAGACCGGAACTCCCAACGCCGGCGAGCTTCCGGCCTGGCCCAAGTATAACACCCAGGCGCGGGAGCGGATCTACCTGGATACCGCGATCTCCGTGGCCCCGCTTTCCGCCAAAGAGGTCGAGCGCTACCAGTATTTCGCCGCGCTCAGCATCGAGGATTTGCGCTGGGGCGAGACCGAGGAAAAGAAGAAGTAACCGGAGGCCGGAATGAAAAATGCTTGCCTATCGGCTTTGATTGCCGTGCTGGCTTTCACCGCCGGCCTGGCGGAGGAGCCTTCCTTTAAGGCCGAGTCCAGGCAACCCACGGAAAGCGCCAGCCTCGGTAACCTCCTCCAGGGCCTTTTCACCGGGCCTTACAAAATCCGGAAAGAGAGGAATCGGGCAAAAAAGCTGGTTCCATCCTTGCCTGATTTCGAGACCACGGTCACGGTGCCCGACTCCGGCACGATCTACTCCTGGATCGAGGGCATCTGCCAGACCCCGCACCGCCGGCCGGGCACGCCCGAAGACCAGCAAGCGGAAAAGTGGGTGGCCGAGCGCTTCCGGGAGTTCGGGCTCTCGAACGTGACCCTGGACCCGATCCCGCTCCAGGTCTGGACCGCGGAGCAATGGTCGCTCCGGGTCGGCGCGCTAGAAATCCCCAGCTTCTACGTGCTCAATACCGGCTGGACCGGGCCGGAAGGGGTGAGTGCGCCCTTAGTTTACGTGGGCACCGGCAAGCCCAAGGACTTCGAAAAAGTTGAGGTCAAGGGCAAGATCGTGGTGGCCGAGGTCCCCATCCTCTACCTGCCCACCGGCGCGATGCTCAAGCTGACCGGGAGCTACTTCGCGCTCTCGGACCCGGACCGCCAGGTGACCCTGGGCTACGGCCAATACCTGACCTTCCTGCTCCCCAACTTTACCGGCTATGCCACCGAGGAAGAAGCGCCGGCCCGGGATGTTTACTGGCAAGCCTATCGCCGCGGCGCATTAGCCATCTGCCTGATCCTCAAGGGCCATCCCTCCAACAGCAACACCCATTACGGTCCTTACGACGGCATCATGAAGCCCCTGCCCGGGCTCTGGATCGGGAACTATGACGGCGAGCGGCTGCGAGCGCTGGCTCAACAGGGCGCGGAAGCCTCGCTCCTTCTCCAAGGCCGGATCGAACCCGGCGTCACCCACAACGTCTGGGGCGTGCTGCCCGGCGCTTCGGATGAGGTAATCCTGGTGACCTCTCACCATGACGCCCCCTTCCTGGGCGCGGTGGAAGACGGCGCCGGGGTGGCCCAGGTGCTGGCCCAGGCCTGGGCCTGGTCGCGCCTGCCCCAAGCGAAGCGGCCCAAGACCCTGGTCTTTGTGGTGGACGCCGGGCATTTTTACGGCTCGATCGGCGCGGCTGCCTTTGCCCGCGAGCACCGGGAGATTATGCAGCGCACCCGGGTGCTGGTGACCCTTGAGCACCTCGGCGCCAAGGACGTGGAGGAGCGCGACCGCGAGTATGCCGAGACCGGCCAGCCGGCGCTGACCATCCTCTTCACCTCCCACGATCCCGAGGTGATTGCGACCGTGGCCAAGGGCCTGGAACAAAAGCCGCTCCCGGCCACGGTGTCGCTGCCGGTGGACCTTCTCGGTCCCACGCCTCCTTCGGACGCGGCCCGCTATATCTCCGAAGCCGGCGTGCCGGCTATTTCCTGGATCACCGGCCCGGCCTACCTGCTCGATGCCTACGACACCCTGGACAAGGTGGACCAGGCCCGGCTAAAGCCCATCGCCGAAACCGTGGCCGGGATGATCGGGACGTTTATGGCTCTGCCCTAACTGGGGTCAGACCCCAAATATTAGATTAAGATAACGCTGCCGGGGCTAAAAAAAACGGCCCTGGCCGGGTAATTTCTCCCGACCGGGGCCGTTATCGTTTACGAGCGGATGGCGGTTTTACCAGCGCCGGCCGCTGCCGAAGCCTTCCTTTCTGCCTCTGCCACCTCTGTCACCGCCGCCGCCGCCGCCGCCGCCGCCTTCGCTGCGGGGCTTGGCCACATTGACATTCAGCTTGCGGCCTTGAAGCTCGGTTTCGTGGAGCCCCTGGATGGCGGCCTTGCCGGTCTCATCGCTGGACATCTCCACAAAGGCGAACCCCCTGGACTTGCCGCTGAATTTGTCCTTGATGACGTTGACCGAGGTCACCTCACCAAAGGCCCCGAAAGCCCCGCGCAAGTCCTCTTCCGTCGCGTCGAACGACAGATTTCCCACATAGATATTCATTTTTCTCTCCTTGGTTTCGCGAACAAATCTTTCGGAACGTCGCCTGGCTTATCTTCCGAGATCAGTTCGGGTAGGTTTACCCTCGCGGGCCGTTTCCTCGATCAATAGGCGAGTTTGACGAGCGGTTAGTCCATCCATCTATAGCTAACTTGTCTATGATTATACACAGATTCAGACAAATTGCAAGCTTTTTTTAAAAAATTTTCAAGGCCCGGCGGCCCGGTCCTTTCCGGCCTTTTCTGGGTTAAGGCAGGTAGGCGTTCGAGCTCATCTGCACGCAGGCTTTGGCTTTCTGGGCGCAGGGCCGGCCCTGGAGGTATTCCGCCAGCGCCCGCACCTGGGGCTCGAGCTTGGGGTCGAACAGCGGCATCAGCATGCCGTTGTGATTCATGACCGCGATCGCCTCGTCCGCGCTCAGGCCCTGATACTTCATCTGGTAATAAGCCGCGAGCCTCCCGGCGCGGTGGCTGCCGGTCTGGCAACGGAAAAGAATTCCCACCTGGTCGCGATTGGCGGCTTCCACCTGCTGGTCGAACCACTTCAAGAACCCGTCGCTCACCGGCTCACCCACGGTCTGATGCTCGTTGTAGAGCACCTGGATGCCCGGGCAGATCCCCTCCGCCTGGTATTTCAACTCGTAGCTTTCCGCAGTGCCGGCGAGCACGATCACCCGCTCGATCCGGTATTCGCCGCACCACTTGGCAAAGGTCTCCTGGCCCGGCGCCCCGCTCCGATAGAGGCGGAAAGCCGGGGGCGCGTCCTTCCCAGGCGGTGGACCCTCGATCTGGTGAAGGTTGCCGTCCATCCGCGTGTATCCCGGTCCCTCCAGCAATTCCGGCCGCACCGGCGCCTTGGCAGCGCAAGCCGCAACCATCAAGCCAACCGCCGCTGCCGTTAAACCCGCTCTCAGAATCCCGCCTTTCATTTCCATTCCCTCCCGGCCGTCAGAATCCCAGGTTGAACTCCACCTTTTACCTTACCCTCTTTCTTTGGGCCCGTCCAGGGCCTGCTACCGGCAGGCAGGTGTGATATGATCGGGCACAAGGGAAATTCGGAAAGGTAGGACCAAACGATGAAGAAGAGCAGGGTTGGGGCCATGGGCCTGGCGGCGGCGGCGCTCAGCTTACTTGCCGGAGTGAGCTACACTCCGGTGGTGCAGGTGGTGCCCGGGCCCGGGCTGCCGCCCCAGGTCCATTGCCGAGGCTCCAACAATAACCTCGACCTGGTCCGCTTCCAGGACCGGCTCTTCCTGGCCTTCCGCACCGCGCCCACGCATTTCGCGTCCTCCAAGACCCGGCTCTACATCCTCTCCAGCCAGGACCAGAAGAACTGGGATTACGAGACCGAGGTCTTCATGGGCTTTGACATGCGCGAGCCGCGGTTCCTCGCGCTCGGCGACAAGCTCATGTTCTACTATTTCGAGGCGGGCAAGAACCCCTTCAGCTTCACGCCCCAGCACATCTACGCGCTCGAGCGCAAAGGCCCGGCCGAGTGGACCGATCCGGTGCCGGTGTTCCAGGACCAATGCGTGCTCTGGCGGGCCAAGGTCCGGAAGGGCAGGGCTTACGCCACCGTGTATTGCGGGGAAGGCATGTATTCCGGCGGCAACGAGACCATCAGCATTTATTTTCTCACCACCACTGACGGGTATCATTTCGAGCCGGTGGACCCCAAGCGGCCGGTGGTCGCCGCCGGCGGCTCGGAGACCGCCTTCGAATTCGATGCCCAGGGCAACCTTTACACCGCGATCCGCAACGAGTCGGGCGACGGCAAGACCTGGGGCAGCAAGGTCTGCAAGGCTAGAGCCGCGGACCTCACCGACTGGCAGTGCGCGGTTACGCCCTTCAAGTATGACTCGCCCCTCATGTTCCGCCACGGAGAGGACATCTACCTGATCGCGCGGCGGAACCTGGACGGCGAGTATGACAAGGGCGACCGCTGGCTCCCGAACTCGATCGAGGGGCTTTATTACCTGGCCCGCTACTGGTGGACCAAGAAGCGGACCGCGCTCTATCAACTGGACCGGGAGAACCTCCGCCTGGACCCTATCCTCGACTTCCCCTTCCAAGGCGACACCGCCTTCCCGGCCCTGGTCCCGCTCGATGAAAAAAGTTACCTGCTTTACAATTATTCCAGCCCGCCCGAGGGCAAGGACCGGGTCTGGATGTCCGGCCAGCTCACCGGCACTCGGATTTATTCCACCATCCTCAGCTTTGAATAAGCTACAGGCCCCGTCAACGTGAACGAAAGTAGGCAGTAGTCAAGGAAGAAAGAAGATAAGGAAGAGAATTGGTCAGATGAGGATCGCGCATCATGAATGAAATCAAAATCATCAAAAGTCCGGACACCCAGCGGGAGAACCGGGTCCCGCCGGGACAGCGGGTAGTGAAGGGCTTGCCGGTCCTCCATGAGGGACCGGTCCCGGCTTTCGATCTCGCGACCTGGTCCTTCCGCCTCTGGGGGGCGGTGGAGAAGGAGCGGAGGCTCTCCTGGGCTGAATTTTCCGGCCTTCCGCGGGTCAAGGTCTATGCGGATGTGCATTGCGTGACCGGCTGGTCGAGCCTGGACCACTGCTGGGAAGGGGTGAGCAGCGCCGAGCTCAAGAGCCTGGTGAAGCTCCGGCCGGAAGCCAAATGCGCCATGGTCCACGCCCACACGAATTACACCGTCAACCTGACCCTGGAGGACTTTTTCGCGGAGGACGTGGTCTTCGCCTTCACGTGCGACGAGGAGGTCATCCCGCCTCAGCACGGCTTTCCGGTGCGGCTGGTGGTGCCCAGGCTTTACTTGTGGAAGGGCGCCAAGTGGGTGACCGGGGTCGAGTTCCTGACCGAGGAGCGGCCCGGTTTCTGGGAATCGCGGGGCTACCATCTCCACGGCGATCCCTGGAAAGAAGAGCGCTACCGCCGATAAGTCGCTGGGTTAATCAAAAATATGCTACTCGGAGCGCGTTATAGTTGACAGATGACTAATCTGGCCTATCCCGGTAGGGGCACGGCGCGCCGCGCCTCTACCACGCCGAAGGGACGGCGCGCTTCCTTTCAGCGAACCAAGGCGGGGAGCTGAAGAGAAGATCGAGATGTTGGTTTCTTAACCGGGAATCAGGGGGAATTAGGTCGAGTTGTCCGGCGGCCACGCCGGTGCTAGGATAAATACGGCATGAAAGCGGGGATGGCACCTGGGGCGCGAGCCGGATCAACCGCCGGGAGGTCTTCAAGGCGACGCCCCTGCTCTTCCGGACGGAGACGAGGAGGCTCCTGATAAAATTGTGAGCTTTTTCACTCGCGACCGCGCACTCCTCCTCGGGCTGTTCCTGCTGGCCGGCGCGCTCTATCTCCCCCGGCTCAACGGCGACTGGTATTACCTCTACGGCGAAGAAGCCACCGGCCTCAGCCTGGTCCTTTCGCTCGGCAGCGGCCAGGGCTATGCCGACATCTCGCTCCCCGGAGCGCCTCCGCACGTGCGTGAGCCTTTCCTCTTCTACTTCCTGGTCTCCCTTCTCTATCGGCTCTTCGGCCTGAACCTGTGGGCCTTCAAAGGCCTGGTGGTGATCTCCGCGCTCCTCTTCGGCCCGCTCGCGTTCCTCCTCTTCCGAAAACTCGCGTCCCCCTGGATCGCTTTTCTGGCCGCGCTTCTCACCGTCGCCGCCCCCGCCCTGGTGGATTATGCCGCACTCTTTCGGCCTGATCCACTCGCCAATACCCTCTTTTTCGCGACGCTGTTCTTGCTGGAGCGCTACCGCGAAAAAGAGCACGCCTTCACCCGCCTAGCTCTCCTGGGCGCCGGTTGCCTGCTCGCGGCTTACCTCGTCCGTTCCACCGGCCTGGCCATCGCCCTCGCCTGGCCGCTCGCGCTCGCGCTCCAGCCGGCCGGGCCGGCCCGACTTTCCCTGAACCTGAAAAAAGCGCTCCTGATCCTCATTCCTTTCGCTCTGGGCTTTGGGCTGTGGGAACATCGCAACGCGGCAGCCGCGGCCTCTTCCAACCTCACCTATTCTGGCCGCTATTTCCTGAACGCACCGCCGGACAGCCTTACCATCATGGCCGAAGACTTCCACGCGCCCTTGCACCCACCCTGGCCCCAGGCCACCCTGGTCCAATTTCCCAGCCTCATCCTTCGCCAGTTTCGCTATTACGCCGACTTGGCTCTCCAATATCTCCTCAACTGGACGCCGGGATCCGCCTCGCCCCAACTTGTCGAGCCGCTCTTGCTCTTCCTGTTCGCTCTGGTTCTACTGGGTGGGGTGGCCAGCGAATGGCACCGGCGCTCTCTCTCGGCGCTCAGCCTTCCCTTCTACCTGCTCGCGATCACGGCCTGGCCCATGCGCGCCCCTCGCCAAACTTTTACCTTTCTGCCGTTCCTCTTTCTCTACGGCCTCCTGGGCCTGGAACAGCTCCTGGCTCTGGTCAAGCGTTGGATTCCTCGTCTTTCGATTCCACCAACAATCTCGGTGGTTGCGATTCTGCTTCTCGCGAACTACCTCTACGGCGATCTCCTGATCTTCCGGCAAGCCCGGCGAGTTCAAGCCCTTCCCCGCCTGGAAATCAGCCCCGGCTTTTCCGCGCGCCTCTTTTCCCCCGGCCGCCGGGATTCTGCCCAGGCCCTGCTCTGGGCGCGCGGGCATCTCCCCCCCGACGCCGTGCTCATGTTCCATTCCCACCCGCCGTGTTACCTGATCAGTCAGCGGCACTGTTCCTCGATCCCTTATGAAGCCGATGCGCAAAAAGTGCGCGACTATTTGATGACCGGTCCCGTGGACTATGTTCTGGTGGACAATTGGGGGAAAGAATATCCGGGCGGCCCGGGCGAGTTTTCCCTCCGCTTCCTCGAACCCACCCTTGCCGCTTTCCCGCAAGACTTTGAAAAGGTCCACCAGGAAGGCCAAAGCACGTTTATTTATCGCGTGAAAAAAAGTTTTTGAGGATCAACCTCAAGGGAGCGAAGCGGTAGGCGACCAGGCTTGCCCAGACCGCGAGAAGCATGCTGAGGGGGCGGTAACGGCAAAGGGTCTCGTGCTCGCCAACCGGAACCGCCCCGCCCCGCCGAGCTACGTCCACCGGATCAATCCTCGTTTCCACGCCGTCCATGCGTGCCTCCCCGCCCGGGCCGAACCGCGAGGAGGCAAACCGAGAGGAGATTGATTTTGATTTTTTTAACAAGCCGGGTCAGGCCGACAACGATCGTGTTAACAATAAAGGACTAGGTCCGCGGCCCAGCGGGTGGCAGCGTCAGCCGGCGGCAAAGAACATCGGACGACGCCATGGACAAATATCAAGATCAGGAGGTTCAGCCCGCCGAAGAAAAGCTGGCGACCGAACGTTCCTCCCACGTCATCCCTTGCCATTATACGCGAGCGGATAGCAGGCAGTAAGGCGGGCTAACGGAGGCCAGCCTGGTCAAGCAGATCATGGTCGGAGAACAGTTCCTGTGGGTTCCCCTCGGCAATGACCCGGCCCTGGGCCATGACCGCGACCCGGGGACAGAGGGTGCGGGCGAGGTCAAGGTCGTGGGTGACGATGATGCGGGCGTGGTGGAAGGAGGCGATCAACTCGGTGATCAGGCGCTTGCCGCGGGGGTCGAGGTTGGAGGTCGGTTCGTCCAGCGCGAGCACGTCCGGCTGCATGGCCAGCACGGTAGCGATGGCCGCGCGCCGCTTCTGGCCGAAGCTCAAGTGATGGGCGCTCTTGTTGTCCAGGCCCTGGAGGCCCACGGCGGCCAGGCTCGCCCGCACCCGTGCCGTCACTTCCGCCTCCTGCAAGCCCAGGTTGCGCGGACCAAAGGCCACGTCCTCGAACAAGGTGGGGCAAAAAAGCTGGTCGTCCGGGTTCTGGAAGACCAGGCCCACGCGCCGGCGGACCTCCCGGTAATTCTTGGGTTTCACCGGGATGCCCATCACCTGCACCGCGCCGCCATTCGCGCGGAGCATGCCGTTGAGGTGCAAAAGCAGAGTGGACTTGCCCGCGCCGTTGGGCCCGACCAGGCCCAGCACTTCCCCCGGCTTTAGCTCGAGCGAGACCGAGTCGAGCGCAAAGGTGCCGTCCGGATAGGTGTAGGAGAGATCGCGGATGGAAACCGCGGGCGTGAGCGTCATGCGGCGCCCCAGCGGAGGCCGGCGAGGATGATTGCGGACAGGATTAGCGCCGGCAGGTCCCCGGCGTGCGAGGTATGCGGCGCGACCGGGAAGACGCCGGTAAAGCCCCGGCCGAGCATGGCCAGGTAAACGCGCTCGCCCCGCTCGTAGGCGCGCAGGAAAAAGGACCCGATCAGGCGGCCGATCGCCCCGGCCTGCCACAGCCAGCGCGGCCGGAACGCGCGTGCCGCCAGCGCCCGGCGGGTGCGGCTGAATTCCTCGGCGAACACCAGCCCGTAACGGTGGGTGACCGCCAGGAGCGCGAGCAAGAGCCTGGGAAAGCGCAGGTGCTCGAGGCCGTGGAGCAGTTCGGGGAAGGGGGTGGAAGCGCCGAGGATGACGAGGGCGAAGGCGCCGGTCCAGGCCTTGATCGCACTGTTCCAGAGCACGAGGAGTTTGGAGGGGAAGGGGTGGACCGAGGATCCCAGGCTCAAGCTGCCGGCGGGCTGGCCTTCGGGCAGGAAGGGCACGAAAACGGCGATCATCAGGAGGAAGGGGAGCACGGCCAGGGTGTGGCGCAGCACGCGGCGCAGCTCGACCCGGATCAGCGCGGCGAAGCCGAAGAGAAAGGCGAGGTAGCCGAGAAACGCGGGGAAGCGGTTGGCCGGAGTGCTGACGCAAACGACCACCACGGCCAGGGTAATCAGAATCTTGGTCCGGGGCGACAGGAACAGGATCGGCCCGGGGCTCATGGGGGCGGGGCGGGACCAGGCTTGGTTTTGCCGGAGGCGGACCAGCGGGCGAGCAAATAGCCGGAGCCGAACACCAGCAATGTCCCGATCAATCCGGCCAGGGCGGTGGCCAGCGCCTGCCGGCGCACGCCGGGCACGGCATAGTCCGGGATCGGCGCCGGGACCAGGGGCTTGGCCTCCTCGGCCCGATCAATGAAGCCCAGTTTCTCGGCCACTTTTTCCAGGCCGTCGGGCCAGGGCGAGGCAAAGGGCGAGAGCAGAGTGGCAAGGCCGATGGCCAGAATCAGTCCTCCAAGTAAAAGCCAGCCCCACTTGCTCATGGCGTCGCCTCCCGGGGCAGGAGCCGGCTTGGGATCAGGTCGCGCCTCGCCGCCAGGACCACGCCCAGCACCGCGGTGGTGATCAGGGCTTCGCCGATCCCGATCAGGGCGTGGACCAGCGCCATCGCCGGGAGCGCCTTGTCCAGCGGAACGGTCCCGGAAAAAGCCAGCTCCAGAGCGCAGGCCGAGGCGGCAAGCTCGATCGAAATCCATGCGGCGATGCCGGCCGCGGCCATGAAGCCGGCGCGGTTCTTCGGGAGCGCCATCTGGAGCGCCCGGAAAATCAAATAGCCGCCGCCCGCGCCGACCACCCCCATGTTGAAGATATTGGCGCCGAGCGCGGTGATGCCGCCGTCGGCGAAGACCAGGCACTGGATCAGGAGCACCAGGGCCATGATCAAAATGGCCGGCAAGGGGCCGACCAGCAGGGCCGCGAGCATCGCGCCCATAAAATGGCCGGAGGTGCCGCCGGCCACCGGGAAGTTGAGCATCTGGGCCGCGAAGATAAAAGCCGCGGTCACCCCCAGCAGCGGCACCTGGCGCTCTTCCAGGGTGCGCTTGGCCTGGCGGAGCGCCAGCGTCACCGCGCCGGCGGAGACGACGAAGGTCGCCACGGCGATTTCATTGCTGACAAAGCCGTCGGGGATATGCATCGGGTTAGCACCTTTCTTAGAAAAGTAGCACGGGGCCCTCCGGCTGTCAAGCTTCGCTCCCGGGCCGGATTTTCCGCGTCCTTTTCCCTATCGTCCCGGAATTTGCGTTTTCTCGCCCAGCCACTCCAGGGTGGCGATTATGCCCAAGGTGCCCTCCCAGTTCGCCGGTTCCGCGTCCGGGTCGCAGCGGCGGACTTCGGTGATCAGTTCCAGGTTTTCGGCCAGCATCAGGTTCAAGCCCAACGCCAATTCCCATTCCGGCGCCCCGGGACTCTCCCACTCCCACTCCGACTCGGCCAGCACTTCGATCCGGTCGTGGACCGGCCAGGACAGACCGGCCAGGGCGGAGTAACCGGGTTGGCCGTAATCGGGATGGGCAAAGGCCGCGCCCAGGCGGGAGTAGGGGACGAGGTAATCGTTGGGCAAAGAGAGTTCAGCGCCCGGAAGATAATAGCCGGCCTCGTCCGTAAAGTTATAGACATACTGACCGATGAGGTCCGCGTCCACCTTGCGGTTCCAGAAGGTCCAGAGGAGAAACCCGCCTAAGGCATCGGCGTTTTCCTCCACCACCAGCTCCCGGTCCCAGGTGAGGCCCACGCTCCACCGCTCGACCACACCGTAGCCGAGCAGGAACGAGTGGGACCATCCGTTTTGTTCGCCGGCGGTGGCGAACATCTCGAGGTCGCTCAGGCCGGGGAGGAAAGGTTCGGTGGTGTCCGCGGCCCGGGCGAGCGGGGTGCCGGTCATGAGCCAGGCCAGCACGACCCCCAGGAAGCCGAAGCTCCGGGAACGCTTTTTGCCTGAACAAGCCTTTGGGTTCATGATGCCGGGCATGATAACACGATTTTTAATTTCGTGTCAAGTATTTTTTTACTTTTTATTTTACAAGCAGCGCGGAAACGGAGGCGCCCTAAAGCGGGCCGGGAACACCGGGCTAACCATGGACAACCCCGCCGGCTTGCCTTAGGTTAGGATGCGGAGATTTCCGAAGCGGGGAGGGAGGATCATGGCGGATTGCCTTTTTATGCAAGATCATTGGCAAGGAGATTCCGGCGGAGATCGTGTTCGAGGACGACCGGGCGGTGGCGTTCAAGGACATCCCTCCGACTGCGCCCCTTAGAGAAGGGCCGCCCCGGTTAAAACAACCAACACCGTCACGACCTTTCCACCCCATCCTTTTTTCCTCTGCATCTCTTTTCCCCTTCTTTTGTGAACTGCTCGCGTCCAGAATCCAGGCACGGTTTCAAATCCTGGCTTTTTCTCTCCGAGGTCTGAAACGCGGGCTGGAAAAAAGGAAAGGAATCAGGGGTGGTGGGACAAGGTTCTCAGGGCCTTTCCGGCGCCGCACCAGCCGGCCACCGGCAGCCCAATAAAAAAGCGACTTCCCCCCGAAGTCGCTTGGCAGAACCCTCTTGCTGCCGTCTCCTTTCCAAACACGGGGGGTCAGGAAGTTTCCTTCCAGGCCTAGCGGTCACTGTCCATGGCCTCGATTCCGGCTTTAGGAAGCAGTAACTCGGAGACAAAAATATCCTAATACAATGCCCAGTGAAAAGTCAGGAAAATATTTTTCCTCGTTGACAGAAGCGGGGGCGACCATTTCGGGTTCGGGGCGATATCCAGGTCAGACGGCGTCGCCGGCTTCGGACGCTCCCCCGAGCAACGACCTTCTTCCCCGACCCCTTCCTGATATCAGGAGTGGAAGCCCTTTTCATGTTTTCAGGGTGCCACGCCTCGCGCGGCATGAATGACCGTGCTTCATTCTTTCTTCCACCTCCTGGTATCAGCATCAGAGAACGTGATTGCAGTGGCCGTCAATCTTGATTGTGTGCTAGAATTCAAGGAGCGCGGCTGGGGTCAGCCGCGCCCCCATTGGCGGGTGAGGGCACCCGCAACACTCAAAAGGAAGTAAGGAAATGGCGAAGGAAGGTAGTTCAGAGCTTCGCGGTCGGGTGGGCTGGGAGCAGGAGACGCTCAACCCGACGTTAAAGAAAGCGCCGGAGCGGAAAGCCCGGTTCAGCACGGTCTCGGACCTGGAGGTGCCGCGGCTGGTCAGCCCTGAGGACCTGGCCGGCTGGCGATACGCCGAGAAGCTCGGGTATCCGGGCGAATATCCGTTCACCCGCGGCGTTTATCCCACCATGTATCGGGGCCGGTTCTGGACCATGCGCCAGTTCGCCGGGTTCGGCACGGCCAAGGAGACCAACGCCCGTTACCGCTACCTGCTCTCGCAGGGCACCACCGGGCTGTCGGTGGCGTTCCACCTGCCCACGATCATGGGCCGCGATTCGGACCACCCGCGCTCGCGGGGGGAGGTCGGGATCTGCGGGGTGGCGATTGACACGCTGGCGGACATGGAGACGCTCTTCGCGGATATCCCGCTCGACCAGGTCACCACCTCGATGACCATCAACGGGCCGGCCGGCATCCTGTTCTCCATGTACCTGGCCGTGGCCGAGAAGCAGGGCGTGCCCTGGGACAAGGTGGGCGGCACCATCCAGAACGACATCCTCAAGGAATACATCGCGCAGAAGTCGTGGATCTTTCCGCCCCGGCCCTCGCTGCGGATCATCACCGACATCTTCGCCTTTGCCCACCAGCAGGTGCCGCGCTGGAACACGATCAGCATCTCGGGCTACCACATCCGGGAGGCGGGCGCGACCGCGGCGCAGGAGCTGGGCTTCACCCTGGCCGACGGGATCGGCTACGTCCAGGCCGGGATCGAGGCGGGGCTGAAGGTGGACGAGTTTGCCCCGCGGCTTTCTTTCTTTTTCAACGCGCACAACGACTTCTTCGAGGAGCTGGCCAAATACCGGGCGGCGCGGCGGATCTGGGCGAAGGTGATGCGGGAGCGGTTCCAGGCCCAGAACCCGGAATCGGGGATGCTCCGCTTCCATACCCAGACCGCGGGCTGCTCGCTCACCTCCCAGCAACCCTACAACAACGTGATCCGGGTGGCGGTGCAGGCGCTGGCCGCGGTCCTGGGCGGGCCCCAGTCGCTCCACACCAACTCCCTGGACGAGGTGCTGGCGCTGCCCACCGAGGAAGCGGTGACCATCGCGCTCCGCACCCAGCAGATCATCGCAGAGGAGTCGGGCGTGGCCGAGACCATTGACCCGCTGGCCGGGTCTTACTTTGTGGAACAGATGACGGATGAACTGGAGCGGCAGGCCTGGCATTACATTCGCACCATTGACGAGATCGGCGGGATTGTCATGGCCATCGAGAAGGGCTATCCCCAGCGGGAGATCGCG
>MGQK01000125.1:56853-57184 GCA_001797815.1 Deltaproteobacteria bacterium RBG_13_61_14
ACCGCTACCAGTTGCAGGTGGAGCGGGGAGAAAAGACCATCGTGGGGATGAACCGCTACCAGTTGCCCAACGAGCCGCCGATCAAGACGCTGAAGATCCCGCCGGAGGTGGAGCCGGCGCAAGTGGAGAGACTGCGGCAAGTGCGGCGGGAGCGGGATGCCAAGAAGCATGGCGAATCGCTTCGCCGGCTGGAAAATGCGGCGCGGGGCAAAGACAACCTGATGCCTCTGATCCTGGACGCGGTGCGCGCTTACGCCTCGGTGGGCGAGGTCTGCGACGTGTTCCGGGGCGTGTTCGGCGAATACCAGGCGCCGCCGGATTTTTAGAAGGG
>MGQK01000125.1:57203-82303 GCA_001797815.1 Deltaproteobacteria bacterium RBG_13_61_14
GCCCCGGGCTTTATGGAGTAAAGCGCACGAAGATCGGGTTGACGAAGAGCTCGCTCTCCGGCGCCAGCGGAGTCTCGTAAACTTTTCCTTGCCCGCGCGGCCCGACCACTTCCACCCGATAAACCGCCGGCTCTTTCTTCGCGCCCTGCTCCTGGTCGGCAAAGGTGATTTCCGATCCCTCCTGCTCGGCAATCACCTTGCCGTTCCGGATCAGGCGGACCCGGGTCTCGGGCAGGGCATGGTCCAGCGCGAACCGGACCTTCGGCGCTCCGGTCACGGTCACTTCCCGGCCCAACATCACCGCCTCTTTCGGCCGGCCGGAATCGCTTACCCACCATTCGGCCACGTAACTGTTCTGAAAGGCCTCGCCCTGGAGCGCGACCATCCGGCCCTCGCGCATGGCTCGATAAATTTCAGACTCGCTGAACTCGCGCAGATAGAAAAGGGTGGTGGCATTGGCCAGGCTGCCTTCCGGGCCGTGGTAGTCGGCGTCGCCCGAGGCCCATACCGGCCGGTCGCGCATGCCCACCAGGTATTCGAGCAGGACCGTGTCCCACATGCCGCCCGGGCCGCCGGCTTTCTCGTGCCAGCCCTCGGGCAGAATGGAGAAACCGGTCAGGTTCTGCAAATGGATATTGCCGATCGGCGGAGGCGTGACCGCGTGGGCCGGGCCCAGCCATTCGTCCTGGCCCGACTCGACGTGGACCGCGTGCACGATCCCGCCGTGGTCCGCGATGTAACTGACGAACTCCTGAAAAGGCTTCTCGTTCGGGATCGGCTCGGGCTTCAGTTTCACTCCTTGCCGGGCCGGCATCTGCTCCAGGATTACGGGGTCTTCGATGGAATAGACCGTGAAGTGCTGGAACTGTCCGGCCAGCACCAGGCGGGGGAATTTCCCGTAGTTATATATGTAAGGGCTGGAGACCTCCACCCCTTTGAGCACGATCATCCCCTGGGCTTTTGCCTGCTCCTGGATCCGGCGCAGGTGCTGGAAATAGGCCTCATAACCCACCTTTCCCACCCCGCCGGTCTGCACGCACAATTTTTTGCCCAGGCAGAACTTGCCCTCGCGGTGGTCGTTGTAGGCCAGGACCGCCATGCCCTGGACCTGCGCCAGCTTGAGCAAGTCCTCGGCCGTGCGGCGGCCGTCGCTGTAAATGGTATGGTTGTGCAAGGTTCCCCGGGCGATGATCCAACCCTGGGCCTCGTAGCGCGGCGTCCGCTCGGGCCGGCCGGGGGCCGACTCCAGCCCCACCGCCTTCCCCTTGGGCAGCGAGACGGTGCAGCCTGAAGAAACCATCAAGGCCATCAGCGTGGCCGCGATTCCCCATCGCTCCAAAAGTTGACCCGGCTTCATCCCTTGGTCACCTCCTCTAATCCTTTCTCGCTGGTCGGTCGTTTCATTTTTCAAACCGCACAAAGATCGGGTTCACGAACAGCTCGCTCGCGGGCATGGTCGGGCCGTCGTAATCGCCCCGGTCGGCCCGCGGCCCCACCACTTCCACCCGGTAAAAGGCCGGCTCCTTTTTCGACCCCAACTCTTCGTCGCGATAGGTCAGCTCGGTGCCGTCCGCTTCGTGGATCACCACGCCGTTGCGGATGAGCCGGACGCGGCAATCGGCCACCGGGTGGTCCAGGGCAAACCGGATCACCGGCGCACCCCGGAGGGTGAGCTCCCGGCCGAGCATGACCGGGTCCTCCGGCTTACCCTGATCGCTCACCCACCACTCGGCCACAAAGCTGTCCTGGAAGGCGTCGCCCTGGAGCGCCGCCATCCGGCCCTCGCGCATGGCCCGATAAATTTCGGGCTCGGTGAACTCGCGCAGGTAAAAGAGGGTGTTGGCGATGGCCAGGCCCGACTCGCAGTGGTAGTCGGCGTCGGCCAAGGTCCAGATCGGCTTGGCCCGCATCCCCATCAAGTATTCCACCAAAACGGTGTCCCAGAGTCCGCCGGGCCCGCCGGTCTTCTCGTGCCAGGCATAGGCCAGCGCCGCAAAAGCGGTCAAGTTCTTCAGCCGGTGCAGGTTCTCCGGAACCGGCGGGCAGGCGCCGTGGGCCGGGCCATACCATATGTCCCCGCCTTCATCCAGGTGCGCGACGCTGACGATGGCCCCTTGTCCGGCCAGGTAGTCCACCACCTCGGCCCAGGGCTTTTCATCCGGGATCGGCTCGGGTTTGAGAGGGACGTTATGGCGAGCCGGCATCTGCTCGAAGACCTGGGGGTCCTCGATCCCGTAGACGACAAAATGGGTCTGGAGCCCGTCCAGCACCAGGGCCGGAAACTTGCCGTAGTTGTAGAAGTAAGGGATGACCTCGACCCCCTTGAGCACGATCATGCCCTTCGCGGCCCCCTGGTCCTGGATCCGGCGCAGATGGTCGTAATAGGCCTCGTAGCCCACGGCCTCCACCCCGCTCATCTTGGCGCAAAAGAGTTCGCGCTTGCCCGCGCAGATTTTGCCCTCGCGGTGGTCGTTATAGGCGAGGACGGCCATGCCTTGCCGGCCGGCCATTTCCAGCAGGTCTTCGGGCGTGCGGCAGCCGTCGCTGTAAACGGTGTGGTTGTGGATGCTGGCGCGGGCGATGATCCAGCCGGCGTGTTCGTAGCGCGGCGTGCGCTCCGGCGCCGGCCCGCCCGGCGGAAGCCCCAGCGGCTTTTTCTTGAGTCCGGCGCTGATGGCGCAGCCGGAGAGGAGCATTGCCAGGCATAGACCGAGCGCGACCTTCACTTCCCAACCGCTTTTGTTAACCATTGACATTCATCTCCTTCCAAATCATAAAAGGGATTCCTAGCACAGAAGCATTGTTCTTACAACAGACTTGAATCTCGGTGCTCAACGGGCCTCGGGCAGGAGAGTCCTTTCAAAAACTACGGTGCCGGAGTTTTCAATTCTTCGGGCGCGATCAGACGGCCCTGCGGCAAGTATTCCCCCAGTTGGTCGGTTACCGCTTCTCCGGCCGGAACCGCGCCGGCCAGGAAGGGAAAATCCGGGGACGGCACCATGTTCCGGTAAACCAGGATGGAAACCGGCTTCCCCTTCAGGTCCACCCAGGTGTAGCCGTTTTCCGAATTCGCCTTTGCCGGCCGGGGCGCGCCGAAGCCGATGACCAGGTTCACGTATCCGTCCGGCCCGATCACCGCTTCGGCGTCAGCCAGGGTGAACAGGGTGAAACTCCGGCTGGAAGCAAACGACAGGCTCCAGTAGCGGACGTCCTCCCGGCCGGTGATGTTGCCAAAGTGAAAGGTGTCCGGGAAACTCGGCGCTTTCCAGCGGATCAGGAGTAATTGCTTCGGGTCCGGCTTGACCCCCGCGATCAGATACACGGTCTCCGGGTTTTCGCCCGCGGCTTCAGGCGAACGGCGCCATTGCAAAACCCGGTTCGGTTCCTTCCCGGCAGAGAGCGATTCTTGCCAAGCCTGGCGGCCGAGCAGGAGCAGGGCCGAAGGAATGACCCCGGCTTTTTTAACCATCAACCACCGGGCTTTGATTTTCTCCATGAAGGGGGAGGGCGGTTGGACCAGACTGCCGTCGGATACTTTCCGAAAATAGACCAGGGGCTTCTTCACCCCGCAGTCCTCATCCAGCCCCTCGCTCGGCAAATAACGCCGATAACCCAGCAGCCCCTCGGGATTTTCCCTGCCGTCCTCCCGCGTCCCCAGGTAAAGCACGTTGCCATGCACTCCCTGGATTCCCCGGAACCCGGCTTCCGCCGATCCCTCCGGCGGAGCGGTCCAACGGACGAGGAGCGTAAAGCGCCGGTTGGGCGCGTTGAAGTCTTCGCCGGGCCGGAAAGGGTTGACCGAGCCGGGGTCCGGCGCGATCTGGGCATCGTGGATGCTGGCAATGGGCCGATGGTCCGCGTCGTAGGCGATAAAGGAAAAGTAAGCGCAATAGGGATAATCGCCCTGGATCACCATTTCCAGGGAAGGATCGGCGCGGTAGTAGCGCATGGGGTAGTTGGCGTGCAGGTCGGTGAAGAACAAGGTCCGCGGAAAGGCCAGGTTCCAGGGAGAGACATATTCCGCAGAGACCTCTGGTGGGTTCGACGCGCTCACCATCGAAGGAGGATTCGACAGGCTCACCATCGAAGACGAATTCGACAGGCTCACCACAGCAGGGCCATTCGCCCCTGCTGCCGCCATTCCCAAAATCAGGCTGATCCCGATGCGCTTAATCATGGTTTTCTCCCTGTGCAGGATTTCCGGTTACCCTAGCAGGAAGCTCGGAGGAAGGCAAGTGATGCATATTTTTATAGCCCAACCCTTTTTTATTTATCATAAAAAGAACAATTCTTCCTCAATAAACAGGTGCTACAAATAGCGGACTTATTTTTACAAATTAAAGATGCATAATCAATCATTGCAAGGTTAACGGTTATAGTTTCATCACAATTTACAATCTCTCTTGCCAGGCACTGCATTTGCAAATCAAAGCGAAGATCTTCTTTACAGGAAATCCCAAAATATCTAGATAATAGTCTTGCTACATTTACATCGAGCAATGGACTACGATTCTTAAAGTAAAAAAGCATTATAGAATTAGAAATATATTGCCCAATACCAGGAAGAAATTCTAGCGCCTTTACATCTTTGGGGAACTTACCACCGGATTTGTCTATGATTACCGCCAGTTTCTTCAGTGTAATTGATCTTTTTCGCCAAAGACCCAAGGGTCTTAAAACTTTACCCAGCTCTCTATTAGAAGCATTCGCTATAGATTTCCAATCGGGATATACTTCAAGAAATTCATTGTAATGCTGCTTCACTATTTCTGCTTTAGTTCTCTGCAGAAGAATTTCAGCTATAATTCTATTATAATTTGATATACGGCTTCCTCTCCATGGAAATTTCCTTCCATTTTTGCTAAACCAATTTAACAATAATTTTCTAAAAAACTTTATCTGTCGAAGTGATGGATATGAGTCTTCCTTTTTGCTTACCTTTCTCATTTCTAAATTAGCTTTTTTCGAACATATAATTTTATTTCATATGATTAGAAAGATGCATTTCGATAGTTTTCTTTAATCGCATCAGCTCTTTTAACTGTGGAGAAACAGTAGTTTCTCCACCAGTTCCAAGCAAGAAGAACTTTGAGTGAGCCTGAGACGCTTCGACAATAGATAGGTCCATTTCCTTCCTTAAGGCAACTTGAACTGAAAGACAGTGTGGATTTCCCTTTGTAATTAATTGGTCACGGCCTAGCCAATCAAAAAATTCAGATTGAGAAACACGTATTTTGGAATTAATGGTAACAAGAGGCAACACCCTCTGATTCTTATTTAATTTTAATATTGGGAGGCGAGGCCATCCAACTTCAGGTTCCTTTATTTTATCTTCTTCTTCAATATAACCAATAGCAATATCTGTCCTTTCTGAAGGGCTTTTTACGCTTACATCGCCCTTTTCCCATAAATGATAGTGTCCAAAAGTAACGCTCACCTCGGAAAATATATCAAGCCTCTGAAACTTTTCACATATCTTTATTGCAAAATTCAAGAGATAATCTTGAAGTAGTGATCCTGGCAAATTTCTTGCAAGATTTTGGCTAATTGAATATTTCTCCTTATTTTCTTTTTTTCCAAGCCAGTTATACCTTTCTATCAATTCATCAAAAGCCTCAATTGGGTCGCAACCAGCTAAAACATTATATACATTTTTTGTCTGCAATAATTCCTCAGCTAATTGCTTATTTCCTTCTTTTCTAAATTCTTCTATATACTGATTTAAAAATAGCATAATTTAAACCTACAATATTATTTTTGTAACGCTCTCAATAGATTTTCTGCAATAGCTTTTGCTAATAATGGCGGAACTGCATTACCAACTTGCGAATATTGTGGCAATTCTAAATTTCTTTTTTTATTTCCCTTACCTCCTCCTCCTGTAGCCCTAGGACCAAGAAATTCAAATGTATCATCAAAGGATTGAAGTCTCGCCATCTCTCTAACGGTAAGTATTCTTGGCTGAGTATAATGAACAAGATCATCTGGAAGAGTTACTACAGTAAAAGATGGCAAATCGGGATTCAATTTCACACACCATTTCTTAGATGATCTTAAGTGCTGATTCCAAGCCAATTTGGGGATGGAATCAAGACCTTTACCCTGCTCTATTAATGCAAATCGAGCCATAACTATAGGTGTGTGACATGCAGCATCATGGTTTTTTAATATATTATCTTTTCTTGAAATGCCAAGTTTTGTAAATAAGCGACCATTACGACTATCAATTTGGTAATCTGTAACGGGAGGATAATCACTATCATATGAGCCATTATTTTCCCATGGTCTCAGAAATTCTAGATCACCAATTGCTTCTCTTACAGTAATAGGTTTATTAAAATGAGTTTTATCAATTTCCTCAATTGGTGTCATATCCTTTCTATTTCCTATGAATATAATCCTCTCTCGAGCCTGAGGAACTCCGAAATCTGTAGCATTAACTTTAATCGGCCCAACGATATTATATTTGACTCTTTTCATACTCGAAACTTCTTTATATATAAGATTAACAATTTCACCCTCATACATCATAGCTAATCCTGGAACATTTTCCATTACAAAATACTTCGGCCTGATTTTCTCAATTACTTTTAGATACGGTAAAAATAAGTCGTTACGGGGATCTTTTCGATCTCTCTTACCAAACAAGGAGAAACCCTGGCAGGGTGGGCCGCCTACAATAAGATCAACATGATATTTTCCAGAAATATTATAAATACACTTTAAAAGATTGTCAAGAAAATACTTATCTCGTATATCCTCAACAAGAAATGAATAATCTAATCCTAGTTGCTGGCGGAATCTATTCTCATGAGTATATTTTGCCAAATAATGAATATCACTTGCTGCGACTAGACGAAATTTCTTCTTTGGATTTCCTGCAAGCAACACTCCTTCGGTGAAGCCCCCAGCGCCAGAGAAGAGATCAATAAATGTGAATTCCGGCATAAGTTATGCTCCCTAATACCTCAAGAAGAGAATAGAAAAATAATTTCTTAATATGTTATCAAAAATTCAAACTGCTGTCAAGCAAAAGATTTAGCCAAAAATTATTAAAGCATTAAGGGATTCAGACCTAATCATTAGATTTTCTCGCCTCCAAATTTTTCGGAGCGTGGGGTCCTGGTCCCCGCCCCGAGGTCAGGCCTCCCGTCCGCCAGGGGTGGGCATCCTCCTTCGTCCCGCCATGCGGGACTTCGGCGGAAGGAAGCCCAAGAGGGCAAGCATCCCGCTGTAAGGCGGGACGAAGACGCGCGGTCTTGCCCCTACGGATGATCCTCGCATCGGCCAATTCATCTTTTAAAAAATCTGCGAAATCTGCGGATGCTCCTGAGGATTTTACCACAAAGACACTAAGGCACAAAGCTTTAAGAAAAGAAGGACTTTGGGTTTTGAGTCTTTGAGCCTTGGTGGTAAAAATCCTCTTTGGACGGAATCGTAGCAAAACTGATTATTCATGTCAAGAAAGAAATAGGAGATTTAACCACAAAGGCACCAAGGCACTAAGTGATAAGAAAATAAGGGCTTTTCCTGCTTTGAGTCTTTGAGCCTTGGTGGTAAAAATCCTCTCTTCTTTCTCGGTGCTCTCTGCCTTCGGCCCGAGCTCAGGCCGAGGGGTGGCTCTGTGGTCAAAAATCCTCTTTGGACGGAATCGTAGCAGAACCGGATAATCGTGTCAAGAAAATAATAGTGGACTGTGCGCAGTGCACAGTAAGCAGTGGAAATCATAAGGAAAAGGAGGGGATCGGAGTTCCACGCAAAGTCGCCAAGGCTCTCAATGTAGGAAAGGAGACAAGAGAAGATGACGCAAAGAAAATTAAGCCGCAATGGATTTCCCGTCTTGCGTCGCTGCTTCTTTGCGGCTAAGCATGAAAAAGGAGGAGCACTGGGAATAAGACAAGTTGCGATTATTTTCTAAATCTTTACCTTTGGAGTCTTTGCGGCTTGGCGTCTTTGCGTGAAACTCTTGATCTGGTCTTTGGTTCCGGCTCGGCCGGGTTAGGCTTTAGGCTTCAGAACAAGAAGATCTGTCCTCGACCCCGAGCGCTCCCCTCGGCCTGAGCACTCGGGACCGAAGGCGGACCGAGGGGCAAAATCTGCGGAGAAGAGGTTTCACGCTAAGTCCTTCGATTCATAAGTTCGATGACGAACTTATTTACTCAGGACTTAGTGCTGAGTGAGCAAACTCATCGAGCAAGCAGAAATGATATGTCATCAGTATTTGCGAATCGAAGCACTAAGCCGCAAAGGAGCAAAGGGAAGAGAGGGAATCAGTTCAAGTTCACGTGCAAGTTAAGGTTCAAGGATAAAACTTTAATTCCCTGCCAACCGCCAACCTTCAACTGCCAACCGGCTTCAGCCTGGGGTGGTTGCCGCGTTAGATGGGGTGGTTGCTGAGCAGAATGGGGTGGTTGCCGTGCAGAATGGGGTGGTTGGCGCGCAGAATGGGGGGACGTTTGAAGAGGGTATATCGTATGTCGTATGTAGTATGTCGGAAAAGAGAAGAAGAAGAAACCAAGAGAAATTTCGCCAGGTTAAGTTGGTTCCCGGGCGGTCGGAGAGGAGGGTCAAAGGATTAGGAAGGGCCGATGGCAGGAATGGGGGAGCGTTTTGGGGGCGCTGGTCCAAAAAGATATTGAGAAATCGCCAGGTTAGCATCTCGAACAGTTGTTCTATTTCAACCTTCATCCTTGACCCTTCACCCTTCAAACTTCACTGTCCCCTATTATATGTATGTTTGTTGCAGTTTTTAAGGAATTGGGGATTTCAGATTTCGGATTTTGGATTGGCCGGTTTTTTGCCAATCCTTAATCCGCAATCCGCAATCCGAAATTAGAAATGGTCTCCTTTTGGCTCACGCCTCTGCGGTGGTGGATCAGGGGACCGCGGAGAAAAGGTCCTCCACCTGTTTTTGGATTTCGGGCCGGCTGAGACAGTCCGCGCAAGAGATAACCCAGCGGGGGTTTTTGAGCTGGAAGAAGGAGAGGTCCACGCTTTCATCGCGCGGGTTCTTGATGGTGATGGGTTCGCAATCGCCGGTGAGGAGCGCGTAATAGTCCACCCGGTAGCCTCCCTCGCTGGAGGCGGAGTGCCGGGTCGGCTTCACTTCCCGGCCACAATGTGAGCAAACCATGCGCTCATTCCTTGGACCGCAGCGGGGCGGCGGAGGGCTCGCGGCTAGAGGTTGAACCCCACGAAGGCAATCGGACCTTGATGGAAGAGGTCAATCTGGAACGTCTTATCGCTCAGCAGATCCAGGCTGGCTTGGCCCTGGAGCCACTGGTAACCGGCCGCGGCGTAAAAGCGGCTCACCTTGAATTGGACACCGCCGAGCAGGTCCACATAGCTGGCCTGGAGATTCATGATTTCCAGGTGCATGCCCGAGGCTTGCCCGAACAGGCCCAGGCCGTAGAGCAAGGTACATTCGCCGGAGACGCCCACCACCGGCAGCACCAGGGGAAACACGGCGTTTTCTTCTTTTTTCAGGGAGGTGCCGCCGATCCGGCCTTCCAGGGTGACGTCAAAAAGGTAGAGTTCGGTGCCGAGCAGGGCGCCGAGGTAGCCCCGCTTGAAGGCCAGGGGCGAAAACTGGTAAAAAGCCTTGACGCGGTCCACCTGGATTCGGGTTCCGACCTGGCCGGTGAAGGTCCGGCCTAAAAATTCAATGGGATTGTCGGGAAAGATATTGTTATTGTCGCCCCGGTAACGGCCCTGGAAATAGGAAAGGTAAAGCCGGTTGCGTTTGGTCGGGCGAAAGTCCAGAATCAGCTCGGGGACTCCCTGCGGATTCTCAATCTTCAGGTCATCCACCAAGCTCAGGGTTTCCCCGATCTCCGTTTTCTCGCCCAGCAGGTCGGTGCCTCGGTCGGTGAACTTGATCTCCCCGTCCAAAGCGGCCGACCAGTAACTGAGCTTCACCCCCCCGTGGCGGTGCTTGGTGCCCCAATCCCTGGGCTTGGCCCACCCCGGGAACGCGGCGATCAAGACCAGGAGCAACGCCATCCTACTCGCTGCTTTCATCACCAATTCCTCCTTTTCCCAGCGCCGTGCCTCACTCGGCCCAGCACCTCCAATCGCCGGGCTCGGCCAAGAGCAGGTCCAACGCGTGCTCGCATAACCGCTCGAAATAAAAACTCGGGTCTTCCGCGGCGTCCAGCATCACGCACTGCACCGCGCCGCCGTTGACCAGGCTCTTGAGCAGGGTGGTCCCGGTCCGCTGATCCAGGTCGGGATTGAAGTGCCCCTTGGCCTGGCCCTCGCGGATGGTCGCGGCCAGCTCCGGCGTGAAATTTTCCAGCAGCTCATAAAACAGGCTGGTGCCCCGGTTCTGGAGCCCGCCGGCCATGAGGGCGCGCAAGTCCTCGCTGAACAGACCCCGATAGCGCTGGAGCATCCGGCTGAGCACCCGGAAAAAGGTCTGGATCATTTCCTCTTCCGAAAACGTCCTCTGCGCCAGCCGGAACCGCCGCTGCGAGAGCAAGAGCACGCTCGGCAAGAGCCACCGGAAGAAACGCTGCAGCACCTGGCCGCGGAGCTTCTCCTCCGTGGCAAAGTGCCAGGCGACCACGGCCGCCGGAAGCTGGGCGGCCCGGGCCGCCTCGCTCAAGGCCACCAGGCCCGAAGCGCGCTGGGCATAGAGTTGAAACGCGGCCGCCAGGATCTTTTCCCGGCAGGGCTGGCTCTGGTAAAAGCTCAGATCTATAATCATAGCTGGCATCGCCTGGGGCTCCATTTTTAAGGGTTCTCCGCCGACGAGCCTGGCGGTTCCTGGTGGAGCAGCCGCATGGTCGCCAGGGTAATATGGCGCAGCGCCTCTTCCGCCGTCAACTTTTCCGGCTCCATATACCATTGCATAAACAGGCCTTGAGACAAGGCCAGGATGCTCTTGGCGGTCCAATCCGGGTCCAGGGTCGCCCGAAACCATTTCTTGTCCTGGCCCAGGCGGATCACCTCCGCCAGGGTCAGGGTGAGGTTGGTCCAGAAGTTCCGGATCTTCTCGGCCAGGGAGGGATTCTTGTGAATTTGCTCAAAGCTCAGGGAAAAGAGGGCGGTTAGAATCGGCAGGTGCCCCTCCAGGGTTTGGCCGATCCCCCGGAAGAAGAACTCCATGATCTCCTTGGCGCCGGCTTGAGGATGCTCCGCGGAATACAATTCCCACCCTTGCTGGATATCCTCCCCCAGCTTCTTCTCCAGATAATATTCCACCACCGCGAGCAGCAGGCCCTCTTTGCCGCCAAAATGCCAATCCACCGAGCTGCGATAAGTCCGGGCGCCTTCCGCGATCTGGGTGATGGTGGTGTCGCTGTAGCCTTGCCGGGCAAAAAGCTCCAGTCCCACCCGCAAGATCTCCTGCCGGGTTTTTTCTCCTTCCGCTTCCCGAGGATGTCTCCGGATCTTCCCTCCGATCATGCTTTCCCCCATTGCCAATCCTGACCAGACCGAGTTAGACAACCTGACCTTTTCATTATGCTAGCGGCCTCAGCCTTACCCTGTCAACCAAAATTGGCGGCTGCCTAATTTTTTTTCGAGAAGCGAATCAATCACGGCCCAACGACCGCGCCCGCCACCGGATGCAAAATTTACCCGGTTTCACCTGCCCGGGCGCGCCCTGGGTGCCCATCCTCGGCGCCGGCTGTTGCCTCCTGCTCGCTAAGTCAGAGCCTGGCACCATTTATTTCAGGGTCTCCCGGGCGATGAGCATGCGCTGGACTTCGCTGGTGCCCTCGTAGATGGTGGTCACCCGGGCGTCGCGGTAGATGCGTTCGATGGGAAATTCCGAAGTGTAACCATAGCCGCCGTGGATTTGCAGGGCCTGGTAAGCGGAGCGGTTCAGGGTCTCGGAGGCAAAGAGCTTGGCCATCGAGGCCTCCTTGGTAAAAGGTTGTTCGCGGTCTTTCAAGGCCGCGGCGGAGAGGGTGAGGAGCTCCGCGGCTTCTCGGCCGGTGGCGATATCGGCGATCATCCACTGGATGGCCTGGTGGGCGGAGAGGGGTTTGTGGAACTGGCGTCGCTCGTTCGCATATTTCACGGCCTCCTCCTGACAGGCCCGGATCATCCCGGTGGCCTGGGCCGCGATCCCGATCCGGCCCGAAGCTAACGCCTCGGCCACCACCCGGCCGCCGTCGCCCTCCTTGCCGATCCGGTTCTCTTCCGGCACCTCGCAGTCCTCGAAAAGCAATTCCACCGTGTTGCTGGCCCGCAGCCCCATCTTGGACAATGACCGTCCGATCTTCAGGCCGGGCGCCCCCTTTTCCACCATGAACGCGCTCAGACCCCGGCCTCCGCTCTCCCCGGTCCGGGCCAGCACGAAAAAAAGCCCGGCATAACCGCCGTTGGTAATAAAGATCTTGGTGCCGTTGAGCCGATAGCGCGAGCCCCGGCGCCGCGCCTGGCATTGGATCTCGGCCAGATTGGAGCCGGCCCCCGGCTCGGTAAGCGCAAACGCGCCCAGGACTTCGCCGCCGGCCAGGGGCTTGAGCAGCCGCTGTTTCTGTTCCTCGGATCCGAACCGGGCCAAAGGCTCGCTGGTCAAGTTGGTCACGCTCATGGTGACCGCGGTGGAGGCGCAGGCGCGGGCGATCTCCATGACCGCGAGCACATAGGCGACGGCCCCCACCTCGGAGCCGCCGTAAGCGGCCGGCACCATCATCCCGCACAATCCCAGGCCGGCCAATTTGCCGATCAACTCTTCCGGGAACTTGGCTTCCCGGTCGCGTTGGGCCGCGCCCGGAGCCACTTCGCGGCGGGCAAACTGCTCCACCATCATCCGGATCATGTCTTGCTCGGGGGTCAACGGGAAATACATGGCGGCCTCAGGGATGGTAGATCACGACCAAGAGCCGGGTCGGCTCGCGGCCGGGGTTGCGGAGCCGATGCTGCTGGCCGGAATCGAAGTGGATGCTCCCGCCCGCCTGGAGACGGGTGGTCTTGCGGCCCACGGTGATCTGGAGCCGTCCCCCCAAGACGTAGATGAATTCTTCGCCCTCGTGGCGGTAGCCCACCTTGCGGTGCTCGCTCTTCGGATCAATCGTGACCTGGAAGGCCATCAGGTGCCGCTCCGGCTCGTCCGGGCTGAGAAGCTGGTAGGCGTAATCCCGGGTCCGTTTCTCCCGCGCCACCCGCCGCTTCTCCGCTGAACGCCTTCCCTCTTCCCCGCCCATGAAGGCGGCAGGCTCCACCGAAAGCGTGCGCGCCAGGGTGAGGATCTCGGCGACCGAGGGCAAGACCTCGTCTTGCTCGAGCTTCTTCAGGTAGGCCGGCTTCAGGCTCACGTGGTCCGCCAATTCCTCCAGACTCCAACCCTCTTTCTCCCGCAAATGGCGCAATTTGGCCCCGAAACTCCTCGCCTTCTCCCGTGCGGCCATCTTCTCCCTCCTTTTGCTCAATGGCTGCATTATATCCTCTCTGCTGTTCCCGGACAATCTAATCTCCGGTAAGGGGTCAGGTCTTGACTTTGACATTGGTGGATTTGAAAGAAGTGGCCATCGCGTATTTTTGCTTGAGGGAGAAACGCGACGGGGCGAAGGCGCGAGGGCGCCCCGTCATCATGATGCGCCACCGCGATCCAGAAAAAGTTTGACTGTTTCGGACGGGCCGCCTATAATATGCGGATCGGGACGTAGCGCAGGCTGGTAGCGCGCTTGGTTCGGGACCAAGAGGTCGCTGGTTCAAATCCAGTCGTCCCGATATTTTTTGCAACCCCGCGGGAACATCGGTGCTTACCTGGATCCTGATTCTGGTCTTGGCCGGTCTTTTCGGCAGCATCCCCGTTTCGCTCCTGATCGCTCGCGCGAACCACGTGGACCTGCGCCAGGTCGGCTCCGGCAACGTGGGCGCCACCAATGTCTATCGCGCGCTCGGCCCGGCCTGGGCGGTCCTGGCTTTTTTGGGCGACGCCCTCAAGGGCGCGCTGCCGGTCCTCCTCGCGATTTTCCTTTTCGACCGCGGCCCGAACGCGGACTGGTGGGTAGCGGGCGCCGGGTTGCTGGCCGTGCTCGGCCACCTGTTTCCGCCCTGGCTCAAGTTCCGCGGCGGCAAAGGCGTAGCCACTTCCTTTGGCGTCATGCTGGCGCTGTCCCCTTGGGCCGCCCTCCTGGCCTTCGCCCTTTGGGCGGCGCTGGCGGTCACCCTCAAAATCTCAAGCGTGGCCAGCCTGGTTGCCGCCCTCTCCCTGCCCGGGTTCGTATATTTTCTCGATCCTTCGCCGGCCGTTCGCTGGCTGGCTTTGATCATGACGGTCCTGATTTTTGTTTCGCATCACGAGAACCTCCGCCGCCTGCTCCGGGGCGAGGAAAAGCCCATTCGGCGCAATCCTCCGCCAGCGGCGCTTTGACTTGGCCGTTGGCGCGTGCTACAAACTCTCATTCTTCTCGTCGGGGAGGTCGGATGAAATTGGTTTGGGCATCCCGCCGGAAATGGACCCTTGGGCTGCTGGTCCTGGGTTGGCTCGGGAGCGTCAGCGCCTGGGCGGAAGAAGCCGCGCCGACGTTCCGGGTCCTGACCTATAACATCTGGGGCATCTTTAACGCCAAAGACCGGGGGCTCCGGTTCGAGCAAATTCCCGCGGCCATCCAGGCGCTCAACCCGGACGCGGTCTGCCTGGAGGAATGTTTCCGCTGGCACGACCTGCACACCATCACCAACGGCCTGCGCGAGCTGGGCTATCCGCTGGAAACCGTGTATCAGAAAGAACTGCTCTACGGCAGCGGGGCGGTCATCCTGTCGCGATACCCGGCGGAGCTCTTGGAGTTCGAGCCTTTCCGGATCAAGGGATCCTTTTACTCGTATGAGCGCGGAGCCGGCCGGGGCGTGGCTCATGCGCGGCTCCAGACCCCGGCCGGGCCGGTGGACTTTTTCTGCACCCATGCCATGCCCCGGATGAACCTGATCTTCGATGAGCAAGGCGACTACCTCGACGCCGACCCCAAGCAGGACGACCGGCTCCTGCAGATGGTGGAGATCCACCAGATCGTCGAGCGCCGGCGCGACCCCCAGGCCGCCGGCGTGATCGTGGCCGGCGACTTCAACGTGTCGCCCGAAATGCTCGAATACCACCTCCTGCTCCGCTCCGGAGATTTCCATTCCAGCTTCGATGAACTCCACCCGGACCAAAACCCTTCCACCTACACCCTGGAAGACGAGTTCGCCACGGTGGAAGCCAGCCGGTTGGATCATATCCTGTTCCGCAACGAGCCCGGCGCGCTCGGGCCGCGGCTTGATTCCGTGGAATCGCGGGTGGTGATGAAGGAGCCGGTGCCGATTCCAAAGCTGGGCCGCAGCATTCCCCTGTCCGATCATTACGGTCTCTTCACGGTGTTCGCGCTCCGCAGTGCGGCGGAAATGGCCCCCGACGCCGAGCCGCCCTCGGCCCAGGGGCGCCAAGCGGCGGAGTATTATCTGCCCGCGGTCCAATCAGGGGTGATCGAGATCGTCCCCGAAAACCGGGGGGCCTGGGAGGCGCTGGCTCTGGCGGTCCTGGAGGATGCGATCCGCCGCGGCCAGCGCCGAAGCCCCTTGATCCGGCCGGCGGCGGAAATCGTAGCGGGTTGGTCGGAAGCTAATAACGTCCAACGGGTTGCCCTGGACCCGGAGCGGCAAAAAGCGCTGGGAAAGTTTTTGGCGAGGTCGAGCGACCGGTAAAAGGAGGGCTGGAAAGATGGCGGCAGGCAAAACCTGGCAAAGGCTCTGCGTCGCGGCGCTGGTATTGGCGGGGGTATCCGCCCTGGCCGCGACCAGCGCGTTCGTGGCCCAGCGGGAGAGGTTCCGCCAGGAGATCAATTTCAAGAAGGAGACCAAGCTGGACCAGGCCGGCCGCTACCTTTCGGTCCTGTTCGACGCCGACGTGGGCAAGTATGACTTCCAGGTGAGCGAGCCGGACCGGCAGCGGCTGTCCGCCTACCTGGGCGACTTTTTCGCCACCACGGACCAGAACCTGCTCAAGACCATGGTGGACGCGCTGAACACCGGCCACATCATCGTCTTCAAGGAATACCACCCGGACGGGGTCAACCTCAAAACCTTTTTTCTCTCGCCCAAGGCCCGGTATTGGGAGTGGCTTACGGACATTAACGGCATCGAGAACATGTTCCACGTTTACAACTTCTCCGTGGGCCTGGGGCCGAACAACCCCCAGGGCAGCTACGTGCTCCTGCAGACCCAGGGCACCTTCTTCGGCATCACCCGGGCCGTGACCCTGCCCGTGTTTTTCTGGCAGGACGATGCCACGCGCACTCTCAATTTCCGCATGCCCACCCAGGCCGCGGTCACCGAGGCGGCCCAAAAGATGCCGGCGCTCAAGCCCGGGCGCACCGACCTGGACCTGAAGTTCATGGATTACTCCCGCGTCCACCCCTTCTTCCAGGAAAAGAACGCGCGGGGCGAATTCGTGACTTCCGACCAGGACATCAAGGAGATCCTGCACGAGGTCGTGCTGAACATGGACGAGGATTGCGAGGTCAAGGAGACCACCGGCCACTGGACCATCCACGAGGATTACCCCTACCTGGTGGTGGACTATTCCCTCAAGACCCGGGTGAACATGGCGGCGTTCATCCCCCCGGCGCTCCGGTTCCTGGCCGGCACCCTCGAGCAGGCGGCCCAGTATATTTCCGACGAGGTCTCGGCCAAATACCTGACTCTCTCGATGAAGAACTTCCGCGATCTCACCCAGCAGTGGACCGCGGAGGGGAAGCAAGAAAGGCATTAGGCATTAGGCATTAGGCTTTAGACTGAAGAAAAAAGCTGACCGATTGCACTACTGAATAATTTTCGGCCTAAAGCCTAAAGTCTAATGCCTGGGGCCTTCTTCAAATGACTACTCTCCACGTCGCCTTGGTCTGGCACATGCACCAGCCGTCCTACCGGGACGCCTTCACCGGTGAGGCCGACATGCCCTGGGTGCGCCTGCACGCAACCAAGGGCTATTACGACATGCCCTTGATCCTGGAGGAATGCGACCTAGCGGCCGCCACCTTCAACCTCACCCCGGTGCTGGTCCAGCAGATCCAGCTCTACCTGGAAGGCAAGATGACCGGCACCTTCCTGATCTTGAGCCAAAAGCCGGCCGGCGAGCTTGACGAGACCGAGCGGGCCTTTGTCCTGCGCAACTTCTTCCTCTGCAACTGGGACACCATGATCCGGCCCTACTCCGGTTACGCCCGCCTGCTCAACAAGCGCGGCACCCGGATCGCGGGGGTGGACTTTATCGCCCTCCAGCGCCGGTTATGCGAAGCCGAATTCCGCGACCTCGTGGTCTGGTTCAACCTCACCTGGTTCGGTCCCAAGGCGCTCCTGCGCTTCCCCGAGCTCAAAGAGCTGCGCCGCAAGGACCGGAACTTTTCCGAGGAGGACCGGGCCCTGGTCCTGGATCGCCAGATGCAGATCATGGCCGAGCTGCTGCCGATCTACCGCCGGCTCCAGGACGCGGGCCGGGCCGAGCTCACCGCCTCCCCCTTTTATCATCCCATCCTGCCCTTGCTTTGCGACACCGAGTTCGCCCGCCGCGACCAGCCGCAGCGGGCCTTGCCCCAGCGCTTTGCCCATCCGGAGGACGCCAAGGCGCAGGTGGAGCGGGCGGTGCGTTTTCACGCCGAGGTCTTCGGCCGGCCGGCGCAAGGGATGTGGCCGTCCGAAGGCTCGGTCTGCCCGGAGCTGATCCCGATCTGGGCCGAGGCCGGGCTTCAGTGGGTGGCCACGGATGAGGACATTCTTTTCCGCTCGGTGCCGGCGCTGAACCGGGCCGACGTGCTCTTCAAGCCTTACCGCGCGGTCCACCAAGGCCGGGAGATCGCCATCGTCTTCCGCGACCGGGGCCTGGCCGACCTGATCGGCTTTAACTATTCCAAGATGCGGCCGGAGGCGGCGGTGTCCGACTTCCTGGGCAAACTGGCCGGGATCCGTGACGCGGTGGCGGCCCGGGGCCAGGCGCACGCGCTCTGCGCGGTGATCCTGGACGGCGAGAATCCCTGGGAGTATTTCCCGGACTCGGGCCTGGGCTTTCTTCAGGGCATTTACCGCGGCATCCCCGCGACCCCGGGCCTCGCGCTGACCACGCCCGGCCAATACTTGCGCGAGCATCCGCCGCAGGACGCCATCACCCGGCTTTACACCGGCTCCTGGATCTCGCACAACTTCAACATCTGGATCGGCGAGCCGGAGGAGAACAAGGCCTGGGACTACGTCTCCTGGACCCGCCACGACCTGGAACGGCTGGCGCCGCAAGCGCCGGCCGCGGCCCTGGAGCAGGCGCGGGAGAGCCTGTTCGCGGCCGAAGGCTCGGACTGGTTCTGGTGGTTCGGCGATGATTTCGCCTGCGATACCAAGAAGGAATTCGACCAGATCTTCCGCAACCACTTGAAGAACGTCTATCGCTTCCTGGGCCAAACTCCCCCGCTCTTCCTGGATGAGCCGGTGCGCTTCGAGCGCGCCAGAAAGCTGGCCGAAGAACCGCTCGGCTTCATCTCGCCCATCCTCGACGGCGAGGCGACCTCGTTCTACGAATGGCAAGAGGCCGGCCACCTCAACCTGGACAAGATCCAGGGCGCGATGCACCAGACCGACAGCCTCTTCAGCCACATCTATTTCGGCTTTGACCTCAAGCTGCTCTTCCTGCGCCTGGACCCGCGGGAGGGCGAGGAAGTCCCGCCCGAGCTGAGCGTGCGGGTGCATTTCCTGCAGCCGGTGGACCAGGTATTGCATTTCCCGTTCCGGGCGCCGGCTCGTTTCACCGTGAGGCGGGGCGAGCAGGAGATAACCCTGCCGACCATCGCCGCGGACAAGATCATCGAGCTCTCGGTGCCCTTCCAGGACCTTGGCTTCAAGCCCGGCGACGCCGTCACCTTCGTGGTCGAGGTCTTCTCCGGCGGCCAGTTCCTCGACCGCTACCCCCGCGACGGCTTCATCAGCTTTACCGCGCCGGATGAATCGTTCGAAAGCAAAATGTGGAGCGTCTGAGGCAGCCGGGATTGACACCGAGGTCAGACCCGTTATTTGCGAATAGAGAATGAACCAGGAAGTCACTTCCGCCGGCACCGTCCCTTCCCAGAGCGCCGCGCTCAAGTTCGTGGTCCTGCTCGGCGTGGTCAGCCTGTTCGCGGATATCACCTACGAAGGCGCCCGCTCGCTCTCCGGGCCTTATCTCAATCTGCTCGGGGCATCCGCCACCGTGGTCGGGGTCACCGCCGGGTTCGGCGAGTTCATCGGCTACGCGCTCCGGCTGGTCTCGGGCTGGCTCACCGACCGCACCCGCCGATACTGGGCGCTGACCATCATCGGCTATGCCGTGAACCTGCTCGCGGTCCCGCTCCTGGCCCTGGCCGGGAGCTGGGAAATCGCGGTGGGGCTGCTCATCGCCGAGCGCCTGGGCAAGGCCATCCGCACCCCCGCCCGCGACGTGATGCTCTCCCACGCCGCCGGCCGGCTCGGCCGGGGCTGGGGCTTCGGCCTGCACGAGGCCCTGGACCAGATCGGGGGAGTGAGCGGCCCGCTCCTGATGGCCGCAGCCCTCTACGCCCGGACCGATTACCCGACCGCGTTCGGCCTCTTGCTCATCCCCGCCCTGCTCGCGCTCGCGGTCCTGGTCGCGGCGCGCTTTCGCTATTCCCAGCCCGAGCAATTCGAGCCGCGCACTCCCAAACTGGAAACGCGGGGATTCCCCCGGGCCTTCTGGATTTACCTAGCCGCGGTCGCCCTGGTCGCGGCCGGCTTCGCCGACTTCCCCCTGATCGCCTTTCACCTCAAGCAGCAACAGGTCGCGCCGGACAATTGGATCCCGCTGCTTTACGCCGCGGCCATGGCGGTGGACGCTGTTGCCGCGCTGATTTTCGGCCGGCTCTTTGACAAGGTCGGGCTGCCCATCCTGGCCGCGGTCGCCCTGCTCTCCTCGCTCTTCGCGCCCCTGGTCTTCCTGGGCTCCCTGGCCTGGGTCTTCCTGGGCATGGCGCTGTGGGGCGTGGGCATGGGCGCGCAAGAGTCCATCATGAAGGCGGCGGTGGCGGAGATGGTGCCCAGCGACCGCCGCGGCAGCGCCTACGGCTTATTCAATTTTGGCTACGGCAGCGTATGGTTCCTGGGCAGCGCCCTGATGGGCTTCCTCTACGACCGCTCGCTCTACGCCCTGGTCGCCTTCTCCGTGGTCATGCAGCTCGCCTCCATTCCCCTGTTTCTCCTGGTTCGAACCGGGAAGAAGTGATTTATGCCAATTTGCAATCAAACTTCAGGCTTTTCCGATTAAGGCGCGCAGGGGCACGGCAGGCCGCGCCCCTGCTTTCGGGCCGGCCCTTGACTATGAATAAAAAATAATTGCAAATTGGTATAAGTCGAAATCGAGCGGAAAAAACAAGCGCCGGGAACCCTGCCCGGCGCCTTAGTTAAGGAATAAGCAAAAAACCAGTTTCGGATTTATGGAGCTTTACGATCAACAGTTTCTTGGGTTAGGTCATCTGGCCCGGAGAGACGGGGCAAGACTCTGCTAATCCCAGGAGAGTTCTATGGAAGTTTCGGGATCGCCTTCCCAGCTCTTCGCTACAAATTGAGACCGGACATTTTTGGCTCCGCCCAGTTCCAAGGTCCTTTCATACCATCCTCTGACCAAATGATAAAAGGCTTCAAATTGGGGATCGAAATCTCTTATCGTCATCATGGCCTTCTTATCTGAGATCAAGCTTCCATCGAAATCGCCGAAGTCGAATAAAAGATTTCTAATTTGCCCCAGCTTTCTTAAAATCCCTTCAGGGTTGTCCTCAACTAGAATGTTCTTATACACATTTTTAAGGATGCTCTCGGCGTAGGTGCGGCCCCATTGTCGCACGACTTCCATATCTCCTTTGGCCGCCTCCTGAACCACGGCATTGAAGCAGTTCTTATAGGTCTCAAAGGGATACCACGCGCTGGCGAGAATCCGCTGGGAGATGATCTCTCGGTCCTGGCCGGTAAGATAAGAATCATAAGCTCCAGTCTTGTCAGCCCGGATACCCTTGACGAAATCAACCAGCAAGCTTCCTTTAACCCTTGCCATGGCTTTTCCCTTACTTTCTCCCCTTTGCGAAGAGCGAGGTATTTTTCCCAGTAAAAGCCCCTCCCCTAATCTTATTGAGCTTTATTTAAAAGAAGAGATTCAACAATACCTAATCATCTTCAGTTATGAAGTAAAGAACCTGGTCATAACTTAACAATTTTACTTCTCTTCCGCATGGGCCGTAATGAAATTGATCGCGTCCTGGATGGTGCCGATCTTCTCCAGGTCCTCGTCCGGCACTTCCAGCCCAAACTCGTCCTCCATCACCAGCACCAGCTCCCACAGGTCCATGGAGCTGATCCCGAGGTCGTCAATGAAATGAGCTTCCGGCACCACGTCGGCCGGGGCCAGCTCCAGGTGTTCAATAATTAATTGGATCACCCGCTCTTTTATGTCCATCCTCCGGTTCCTCCTTCGGCGTATTCCGGTAATAAAACGGAACTAGCTTAACCGATCTTCAGCCAAAATACAAACCCCCGTTCAGGTGCAGGGTCTGGCCGGTGAGGTAGGCCGAGAGTCCGCTGGCCAGGAAGAGCACCACCCCGGCCACGTCCTCCGCGGTCCCGGCCCGGCCCGAGGGGATATGGTCCAGGATCTCCTGGCGCACCTTCGGAGGCAGGGCCAGGGTCATCTCGGTCTCGATGTAGCCCGGCGCCACCGCGTTCACCGTGATCTGGCGGCCGGCGAGCTCGAGCGCCAGGCTCCGGGTCATCGCCTCCAGCCCGGCCTTGCTCGCCGCATAGTTCGCCTGCCCGGCCCGGCCGATCCGGCCGATGATCGAAGAGATGACGATGATCCGGCCGTAGCGCCTCCGCACCATCACCCGGGCCGCGGCCCGGCAGCAATAAAACGCGCCGGTAAGGTTCACCGCCAGCACCCGGTGCCAGTCCTCCGGCTTCATCCGGGCCAGCACCTGGTCGCGGGAGATGCCGGCGTTGTTGACCAGGATGTCCAGCCGGCCCTTGCGCTTGCTGAATTCCTTGATTGCGTCCTGCACCTTGGCGAAATTCTCGACCGGGAACTTCTGCAGCTCGCCCTGGCCGCCGCCGCGCTCCAGGTCCAGGAGCGTCCGTTTCGCCGCCTGGTCATCGGCGGAGTAATTGATCGCCACGTAGGCCCCGGCCTGGCTCAGGCGCAGCGCGATGGCCCGGCCGATGCCGCGCGAGCCGCCGGTGACCAGGGCCACCTGGCCGGAAAGGTCGAGGTCGTCCGTGGGCATTAGCGCACCTTCTGCACCGCTTGGAGGTCAGCGGGGACCGCGAGGTTCAGGGTCTTGGCCTCGGGCAGGATGCGGCGGATGAGTCCGGTCAGCACTTTGCCCGGCCCGATCTCCAAAAACATTTCCGCCTGGAGCCCGGCCATGGCCTGGACTGACTCGACCCAGCGCACCGGCGAGGTGATCTGGCGGAGTAAAAGGTCGGCCGCGGCCTCCGGCCCGGGGTAGGGTTTGGCTTCCACGTTGGAGATCACCGGAGAGGAAAGTTTTTGCCAGGAGATGCTCCGCAGCACCTCGGCCATGCGCTCGGCCGCGGGCTGCATCAGCTCGCAGTGAAAAGGCGCGCTCACCTTGAGCGGGATCGCCCGCTTGGCGCCTCGCTCCTTGGCCAAAGCGCTCGCCCGCTCCACCGCCGCGGCGCAGCCCGAGATCACGATCTGGTCCGGCGCGTTGTAGTTCGCCGGCCGGACCACCTCGCCCTGCGCCGCCTCCTCGCAGACCCGGGCCAGCGCTTCGGCCGTGAGCCCCAGGATCGCGGCCATGGCCCCTTCCCCGGCCGGGACCGCGTCCTGCATGAAGGCGCCGCGCTGGCGCACGGCCGCCGCCGCCTCCGGCAGGGTCAGCGCGGAGGCGGCGAGCAGGGCCGAATACTCGCCCAGGCTGTGCCCGGCCGCGGCCACCGGGCGCAGGCCGGTCTCGGCGTGCAGCACCTTCCAGGCGGCCGCGGACACGATCAGCACGGCCGGCTGGGTATTGGCGGTCAGTTGCAGTTCCGCTTCCGAGCCTTCAAAGCAGAGCTGGGCCAGGTTGAGGTGAAGGGCGTCGCCGGCTTCTTCAAAGCATTGCCGCGCCAGCGCGAATTCCCGAAAAAACTCCTTGCCCATGCCTTGCGCCTGGGAACCCTGGCCGGGAAAGACAAAGGCAAAGGCGGTCATGGCCCTAGGCTTGGGGCTCAGGTTTTCCGTTCTTCGACTTCTTTGATGGCCCGGCCCTTGTAGTAACCGCAATGCGGGCACATGCGGTGCGGCAGGATTTTCTCCGCGCAGTTGGGGCAGGGGACCAGGTTCGGCGCGCGGAGCGCGTCATGGGTGCGGCGCTTGTCGCGACGGCATTTTGAGGTCTTCCGTTTCGGGAGCGGCATCGGGTTCTCCGTTCAGCAATTCTCCGGGCGCGGTCACGAGCGCCCTGGCCAACCTTGTTCGGGAAAAGCAGGGCTTGGCCTTCCCTGCTCAGGATTTGATTTTCAGCTTGCGCAGAATGCCCAGCCGGGGGTCGCCCTCGCTTTGGGCGCAAGCGCAACTCTCCCGGTTCCAATTGACTCCGCACTGGGGGCACAAGCCCCGGCAGTCTTCCCGGCACAGAGTCTGGATCGGGATTCCCAGGGCCACCTCCTCCCGGAAATACTGGTCCAGCTCCACTTCCGGACCCTCGAAATAGAGGTGGTCCATTTCCTCGGGCGTTAACCCCACCTCTTCCTCCGGCCGCCTCGGCTTGCCCGGCATCAACACCAGGTCAAACGAGCCGCCCAAGGGCCACTCCACCTCGTCCCCGCACCGGGTGCAAAAGGTATGGAGCCGGGTCGCCACCTCTCCCCGCAGCCGCAGGTTCTGGCCTTCCCGGCTCACTTGACCGGAGAGCAGGATCCGATCCTGGATGTAAGTATCACCGGGCTGGGAAAATTCCGGGATATTGGTCAACCATTCCGGAGGATGCTCTTCGGAAAAGGCAATCCCCTCCGGCGGAATCTTGTCAACTACCACTTTCACCGCCAGCCCTGCCCGTTCTTAAGGTTGATTAGTATAAAACAAATGGAAGGTATTGTCAAAAATCCAAGTTTTAATCGAACCGGCCATGCCGCCTCAACTCCTGATTCCCGGTTACGAGGCAGGGACACGGCGCGCGGCTCGACTGAGCTCGCCGAAGTCCGTGCCCCGACCAAGAACAAAATAGGATTAACGCCGGATTTGTGTTATAAAAAATTATGCCTCGCCGATGGGAAATCCGGCCGCCTTCCAAAGAGCTGGCCGAGACCCTGGCCCGGGAGTTGGAACTTCACCCGCTGGCAGCCTGGGTCCTGCTCAACCGGGGCATCTCCGACCCTGCCGCCGGCCGGCAGTTCCTCCAACCCTCCCTCGACCAACTCAAGCCCGAACCCCTTCCCTGCGATATGGACAAGGCCGTGGCCCGGCTGACCCAGGCCCTGGAAAAGAACGAGATAATCGGCATCCACGGCGACTACGACGTGGACGGCGTCACCGGCGCCGCGCTTTTGTGCTCGTTCCTCACCGAGCTCGGCGGCCGCGCCATCCCCTACCTCCCCCACCGCCAGCGCGAGGGCTACGGCATGAAGCCGGCCGGGGTGGACGCGCTCAAGAGCCAGGGCGCTTCCCTGATCCTCACCGTGGACTGCGGCATTTCCGACCAGCCCGCGCTCGAGCACGCGGAGCGTCTGAACCTCCCGGTCATCGTAGTGGACCATCACCAGGTGCCCCGGCACTTGCCCCCGGCTTATGCCATCATCAATCCCAACCGTCCCGACTGTCCGTTTCCGTTCACCGAACTTTCGGGCGCTGGTCTGGCCTACCTGCTGCTCATCGCACTGCGCGCCCATCTCCGCGAGCGCGGCTTTTTCCAGGGCAAAGCCGAGCCGAACCTGCGCGCCTACCTGGATCTGGCCGCGCTCGGCACCATTGCCGACGTGGTGCCGTTGATCGGGCTTAACCGCACCCTGGTGGCCTTCGGCCTCAAAGAGATCAATTCCCCCGAGCGCGTCGGACTGCAGATGCTCTCCCGGGTGGCCGGGCTCGACGGAGTCAAGCTTTCCGCCGGCCGGGTGGCCTTCACCCTGGTGCCCCGGCTCAACGCGCCCGG
>MGQK01000125.1:82441-131572 GCA_001797815.1 Deltaproteobacteria bacterium RBG_13_61_14
TATCTACCAGGCGCTGGAGGAGTGCGCGCCGCTGCTCCAGGGCTTCGGCGGCCATGCCCAGGCCGCGGGGCTGGTGATCGCCGAGGACAAGTTGCCCGCCTTCCGCGAGCAGTTTGAGGAAGCAGTGGCGAAGCGGACCGCGGCGGAGGACTTCGCGCGGAAGCTAGTGTTGGATGCGGAATGGCCCCTGCACAAGCTCGACCGGGGTTTGGTGGACGACCTCTTCCGCCTGGAGCCGCATGGGATGGGCAACCCCGAGCCGGTGTTGGCGGCGCGGGGGGTGGTGGTGGCGCAGGCCCGGGTGGTCAAGGACAAGCACCTGTTCCTGGTGCTCCAGGAGGGCGGGAAGAATATCGAGGGCTGGGCCTTTGGCCAGGCGGAGGACCCGCCGGAGCCGGGCGACCTGGTGGACGTGGCCTATACGCCGGAACTCCACCGCCACCGCGACCGGGAATACATCCGCGTCCGCATCAAGGACTATCACCTGGTGCATGATCGAAGATAGCACTCAGGTCACTTAACCCTGGGGAGGCCTTCTCGTGTGGGCTTCGTGGCTTCATGATCTCAGAGATGGTTCCTGGTTCCTGGTTTCTGGTTACTGGTTCACAGTTCTGAGGATTGGCTTTGGGCTTAAAGGTTCGCGGCCGGGGTCAGCCGCTTCCCTAAAATCAACCAACTGGTGTTCAAAACCAGCAACCGGGAACCAGAAACCAGGAACCAGGAACCGAGGAGTAATAATGACCGGGAAAGAGAGGATGTTGACGGCGTTGGCCCGGGGCGTGCCGGACCGGGTGCCGGTGTGGGAACTGGCGTTCAACGAGGAGAGCATCATCAAGCTGGCGGCCCATTACCTGGACGCGGCCCAACTGCCCGAGCCCAAGAACGTCCACGACATGACCGACGCCGAGGTGCTCCAACTGGTGAACGCCTTTCGGGTGATGGGGACCGCGCTCGACCTGGACGGCATCACCGCTACCAACTCCGCGCCCATGACCCGGGTGGACGCGGACCATTTCCGCGACGGCTTCGGCGTGATCCATCACGCCAGCGCCTTTGGCGAGCCTTACCCGGTGCAGGGGCCGATCTCGGGGCCGCAGGATTTGAAAAAATTCCAGATGCGCCCGCCCGCGGACCTCGACTTCATCATGATTGATTTGATGCGCGCCAATTCCCCGGAGGGGGCGATCGCCTACATCTTGAACGGGCCTTTCTTCCTGAGCCGGTGCCTGCGCGGCTCGCTCGAAAACCTGCTCATGGATTATATTTTGCAGCCGGGCCTGGCCAAGGATCTGGCCCGGATGACCACCGATTACAACCTGGCCTGCCTGGAGATCATCGCGAAAAAAGGCGCGCACTTCGTGGTCAACGACTGCGACCTGGCCTGGAACCAGGCGCCGATGATGAGCCCGGCCCAGTATGAGGAATTTCTGCATCCCTATCACCAAGAGATCGTGAAGCGCGCGCATGAGCTGGGCCTGAAGATGGTCAAGCACTCGGACGGCAAGCTCCGGTTCCTGATCCCGTATTTTATCGAGGAGGGCTTTGACGGGTTGCACCCGATCCAGCCGCAGTGCCTGGATATCGGCGAGATCAAGAGAGAGTTCGGGGACCGGCTCTGCATCATGGGCAACATTGACTGCAGCTACCTCTTGGTCTTCGGCGCGCCGGAGGAAGTCCGCCAATCGGTGCAGGAGACCATCGCCAAGGCCGCGGCGGGCGGCGGCTATATCCTCAGTTCCTCCAATACCATCCACCCCGGAGTCAATCCGGAAAACTACATCGCCCTGGTCCAGGCGGCCCGGGAATTCGGCAACTACCCGGTTTAAGACCTCGCGCGGAAGGCTTGCCTTCGCCGGCTTGCGCCGCGAGCAGGGTTATGCTATTTCTCCCCTCGGATGATCGGCGCTCTTCCCGGGAAGACCTTTCTTGGCGAACAGGAGGTAACCGATGGCGGCGAAGATGACCGTGGGCGTGTTCTCGCCCAATGATCCCCGTCCCTGGGTGCGGCGGGAAAACCTGGACCTGATGCTGGCGCACGAGAAGAGCCTGATCCAGGTCTTGCGCCGAAACGGGATCCGGGTCGTGCGCGGCGGCGACGGCTTCGCCCGGGAAGACCAGATCGCCTGGAACACCCGGCTGGTCCAGGCCCAGGTCAAAAAGATCGCGGCGAAAAAGCCTTCAGCCCTGATCGTCAACCAGGGCTCCTGGACCTTCCCCTACGACTCGGTGGACGCGGTCCGCTACTTCATGGCCGAGACCGGCGACCTCGCCCGGGTGGTCATGTTCAGCTACAAGGACACCCAGGTGCCGGGCCTGGTCGCGGGCATGGCCGCAGCCGGCGGGCTGAAAAGGATCGGCGTCCCCTTCCAACTGATCTACGGCATCATTGACCGCGACCCCAAAACCGAGAAGAACCTTTTGCAGGTGCTCGAATTCTTCCAGCGCCGCGCCCAAGCCGCGGCCGGCGTCAGGCGCGTCCTCGCCGCCCTGGCCCGGCAAAAGTTTTTGGCCTTCGGCGGCATGAGCCTGAAGATGCCCACCACCACCGCGGACGTGGACCAGTGGCAGAAGGTGTTCGGCATCACCTACCAGGCGCTCGACCAGTCGGTGCTGATGGACCGGGCGCTGCGCATGATCCGCTTCACCGGCGCGCCCGGCGAGAGCGAGTATGTGATCAAGGACAAGCGCCTGCGGGCCGCGCTCCACTTCCTGATCAACGGCAGACACGGCCGGTTCGACTTCTCCCGGCCCAAGCTCCAGAGCGTGCACAAGTTCGTGCTCCAGCTCGCCCTCTACTACGCGGCTCTGGACGTGTGCGAGGAAGAAGGCGCGACCTTCACCGGGATCAAGTGCCAGGATGAATTGAGCGCCCGCTACTGCACCGCCTGCCTGGCCACCGCTTTCCTCAACAACGACGTCGGCCCCGAGGGCAAGCGCAAGAAGATCATCCCCACCGCCTGCGAGTGCGACATGGACTCGGCCCTCTCCCAGCTCATCCTCTCCCTGCTCAGCGGCGCGCCGGCCGGCTTCGGCGACTTCCGCGACGTGGAAAAGGGCCGGCTCGCCATTGTCAACTGCGGTCAGCATCCGCCCTACTTTTTCGGCAAGCCCGGCGAAAGCGGGAAGAAGAAACTCGACCGGGTGGAATACCTGGGCCAGGAGATTTTCTACGATGCCGGCGGCGCCGCGGTGCGCGGCCGCACCCCCGGCGGCGAGATTATGACCGTGGCGCGGCTCGGCCGGGAGAACTTGAAATACCAGCTGGTGGCCACGATCATCCGGACCGAGCCGGTGAAAAAGAAAGAGCACGAGCGCTACAACCCCTCCTGGCCCATCATCAAGGGCCGGCTCTTCATCCCCGACCAGACCCTGATCAAAATCTGGCCCTGCAACCACCTCGGCTTCGCCTACGGCGATTGGACCCCCCACCTGGCCGAGCTCGCCCACCGCCTCGACATCGGCCACCTGATCTTTGATCAGCACGGCCGCGAGCATTACAAGCCCGTTTTCCAGTGAGAAGGAGATCATCATGATCACGATTCCGGCGCTTCGGGTGAAACAGTTTCGGATGGAGTTTTACCAGGCCGCGTTTTCGTCCGCGGACGTCTCCCGGCTGGTGGAGTTCGTGGTGCTGGGCTCAGGCGCCGGGCCCAAGCGGCGCCGCGGTCGCAGGAAGGCGCGGCCGCGGGTGCGCTGGGACCTGCTGGAGTCGCTGGTCAAGACCGGCGACACCGCCTACCAGCGGCCGCTGATCCGCAAGAAGCTCGAGGGCCTGGTCGAATACTACCGCGAGTGCGCGGAAGAGGAGCGGGTGCCGCTGCCGGCCATTCCCGGCGCGGTGATCCTGGTCTCCCAAGAGAAGCTCGAATTCTCCCCCTCCGGCCGCAACCCCAACCTCGGCCTGCTCCAGATCCCGGAGCGGCCCGGCCTGCTCCACGCCCTCGACGGCCAGCACCGGCTGGTGGCGCTCCAGACCGGCGACCTGCCCGAATCCGCCGGCGCGCTCCAGGTCCCTGCGGTGATCTTCGACAGCCTGGAGCCGGCCCAGGAAGTGGAGATGTTCGCCACCATCAATTGCAAGCAGACCAAGCTCAACCCCTCGCTCCTGGTCAGCCTCTCCGGCCGGCGGCTCTATGCCGATCCCCGCGAGGTGCTGGCCCACGAGCTGGCGCGCAAGCTCAACGAGGAGAGTGACTCGCCGCTCTTGGGCGAGATCAAGATGCTGGGCGTGGGCAAAGGCCGCGTGCCCCAGTCCTCCTTCACTCGCGCGGTCATGGAGTTCCTGGGCCAGGACCCGCCGCCGATCAAGGACAGCGAGCAAGCCCAGCAGTTCCTGGTCAAATACTTCAAGCAACTGGGCCGGGCCTTCCCCGACGCCTGGGCCGGACGCAAATACAGCATCAAAAGCCCGATCGCGCTCCGCGCCTTCCTCCTCGCCGCGACTGCGGTCATCGCCCGCATCAAAGAAGAGCGCGGCGACCTCACCGACGCCCTGGTCATCCGCAAGGCCATCGAGCCTTGGACCACCAAGATCACCTCCGACCGCTTCTGGACCGAGGGCGAGTGGCAGCGCAAGCTGGCCCAGAGCGCCCGCCGCTCGGCCGAAATCCTGGCGCGGGAGCTGAAAGAGGCCTTGGAAAGCGGGGAGTGAAAAAAAATTGTGAATTGTCAGGACCTGACCCCAATACACCTTTTACCAGGTAAGGAGGTAACTATGAATAATAAAGCTATATCCCTTATGCTAGTGCTATTATTATTACTTATTTCCGACTGTCAACTGTTAAAAAAACCAGAAAAATACGATTTGCCATCTGAAGAAGAATTAATGAAAAACGAATGGTTTGTGCTCCCGGGGAACTTTTATTCATGCTTCGATCCATTACTATTATGGCATTTTCTTACAGATCAAACCGTGCATTGTTCTTATTCAGAAGTATTATATAAAAATATTAACGGCAAATTAGAAAAATGGGTTACTTTGAGAACAATTGTTGATCAAGAAAAAGTACATTATGCACCTGAGTTATTGTGGACTGATAATGATTACCTATATATTGGTACATTCACTAGAGTAATTGACGCGGAAGATATGGATGATAAAAGAGTTGAAATTACAATATATAAGGTAAATCTGAAAAAGAAAGAATTAAAAGATAAAAGGAGATTTAAATGTTTAAGCACTGATTATGCACGGCATAATGATCAATTTTACAGGACATATAGTTTAATAGATAGAAATTATATCATATATATTTTTCCACAATATTTAATGAGAGAAGGCATAAATGTTGTAAGCATTAAAGCGGATTTATCTGAAAAGATTAATTGTTGTTTTATAGATAAGAGCTTTGAAAATCTTGATAGAAACACCCCTCTACGTTACAGAATAGAAAATAATTATCTTTATTTCAGATGGAAAAATGAGGAGGGGAAATTATTTAAAGAAAGTGTTTATTTGGACGACTTAGAACAAGGAAAATGTTCAGTCAGATAAAAAATCTATATTAGTTCGGGGGAAAGTATACTTAAAGGTCGTTTGAGATAACCTATGCAATCAAGCCAGGAAAGCTACTGATGAGCGTGGACAGGGAAGCAAGATGAAGATTCGAAGATTAAGCGCGGTGATAGGAATAGCCGTGGCGATGCTCTTATCGACGGGCAGGAGCGCGGAAGAGCCGGAAAGGCCGTCACCCTCGGCCTCAGAAAAAGAAATTGTGAATTGTCAGGACCTGACCCCTAATTCAAGCCGGATAGCGGCGCCGGACTTCACCTGCCCGAAGAGCTTGGCGTCGCCCTTCACCTTGCCCAAGATGTTGACCGCGCTCGCGGCCCGGGGCTTTTGCCCCAGGCTGGCCGGGGTGCGGCCGAAGAAAATGCAAAAGGCCGGCCCTTCCGGCCAGTAGCCGATCTCGCCCACTTCCACGTCCGCGCGCGCGTCCGCCTCCAGACCGGCTTGCACCGGAATCGAGAAATACACCTCTTCGCCCCAGCGCTGGGCCCTACTCTCGATCGGGAGCGCGGCCAAAACTGCGCGCGCCGTCCGGCTCTCATTCAACTCGGCCAGGGCCGAAACTTTCCCGGCAATGATCTTGATCCGACTGGGCATGGCGGTTTCCTCCCGCCTGGACATCATAGCACATCTATTTGCCTTTGGAACTTGACTTCGGTCCTCCCAAGCGCCGCTGAATTACTGAACACCCTCTCCTGGCCAACTTGAGAGATTCTATTTTTTGGATGCCTGCGCGAGCTTGGAAAAAAGCTCGCCCGCGCTGATGGTGTCCTGGCCTTCCAGGTAACCCTTGGCCAGGAGGTAATACGACATCGCCCCGGCCCGGTTGGTCTGGTCCTGGTTGGGCTTGCCCGGCTTGACCACTCCCGGCACCCCGGCCACAAAACTATTCGCCGGCACTTGCTCGCCCGCCTTCACCACCGCGCCCGCGGCCACGATCGCGCCTTTGCCCACGGTCGCGCCGTCCAAAACCACCGAGTTGATCCCGATGATACAATCGTCTTCCACCGTGCACCCGTGCAAGACCGCCCCGTGCCCCACGGTCACGTAGCTCCCCACCTTTACCGGCCGGCCCGGCGCCGCGTGCAGCACGCAGCCGTCCTGGATCGAAGTGTATTCCCCGACGCTGATCGAATCGAAATCGCCCCGCAAGGCCGAGTGCGGCCACAGGCTCGAACCCTTGCCCACGCTCACGTTCCCGGTCTGCACCGCGCTCGGGTGCACAAACACGCTGGCGTCAATCTTCCGCTCGCTCATGCTCTCCTCCTCGAAATATCTGGAGTGGTGCGGGTGCCCCCACCCGCAAACCTTATTCTCCAACTATCTGCACCACAACCTCCCGCTCCCGCGAGCGGTTGTCATGGTCCATGAGCACGATCTGCTGCCAGGCGCCCAAGAGCAGCCGGCCCTCGGCAAAGGGCACGCTGAACCCGGCCCCGGTCAGCGCGGCCCGGACGTGGGAAAAACCGTTGCCGTCGCCCCACCTCGCGTTGTGAGCGTAATCCCGGTCCTGCGGCGCCAGCTGCTCCAGCGCCCGCTGGAGGTCGCTGACCGCCCCGCTTTCGAACTCGATGGTGGTGATGCCGGCCGTGGACCCGGATACAAATACGAGGGCGATCCCCGCAGCCAGGCCCGAACCCGATATGGCTTTTGCAACCCGGGGCGTGATGTCCACAACGTCGGAAAAGCCCTTGGTCTTGACCTTGAACCGATCGGTTACAACTCCCATTTTTTATTATCCTCCCGATCTCGGCCAGGCCTGGAATAGTCCGCTTCTCCACTCTGACCAGGATGATGCGCCGAGAGGCCCGAAGAAACTATTTGGCTACAAGCCAAAATAGAAAAACGCCTTGGCCCCGATGCTCCGGCCCGGCTCGGGCGGGATCCAGCCGGCCTGGGCGAGCGGGTAAAGATATTTCAGGTCCGGATGGTCCGCTCCCAGCATCTGATGGGCCACCAGTCTCCCGTGGTAAAAACCGTCCACCATGCCCACCCCATTGTAACATGCACAAATGTATTGCCCCTTGGCCGGGAGCGCGCCCGCGAGCGGCCGGCCCGAGACGTTCATGGCCACCGGCCCGCACCAGCGCTCGGTGACCTCAATTCCCTCCAGGTAAGGCAGCCGCTCCCGCAGCTCGCGTTCCATCCGTTCATAGTCCTTCCCGCCCGGCCCCCAGACACAGGAATTGAAAGACTTGTAGCCGAAGATGCCGCGCAGGAAAACGCGATGGTCCGGGGTGAGGCCGATGGTGCGGGACAGGGTCTGGATCTCCTTGAGGTTGGCCCAGAGGAAGCCGGCCCGCTCGCGCTCGGCCGGGGTCAGGGGCCGGGTCGCGACAATGGCCACGTGGATGGGGATCATCCGGGAGGAGAGCAGTCCGCCAAGGCGCGGGGTATAGGCGTTGGTGGCGAAGAAGACCTGCTTGGCCGCCACCGTGCCTTGGGGCGTGCTCAGGAGATTCGCTGCAACGGCAGAGTCGGTGTTGGCGACCTTGAGCACCGGCGAATTCCCATACACCGGGACTCCCTGGCCGAGCACCCTTTCCAAAATCCCTTTGATCAGCTTGCCCGGATGCATAAGCAAGCAGCTCGACTCTTCAATCCCGGCCGCATAAAACCTGGTACCGATCTTCTCTTGAAACTCCTGGCCCTGGTGCAAGGTGCTGTCTCTCCCGGCCGCTTGCATCCTGGCCGCGAGCTTTTGGAGCGCCGGGACCTGCCCTTTCGTGGCCGCCGCGATCAGGGGTTCCGGCCGGAGGTTGCATTCGATGTTCCGGAAGCGGATAAAGTCAAGGAGGGCGGCCTGGGCCCGGCCGGAGAATTGGTTCCATTCCTTGGCCGCCTCGGGGCCTTGGGAATCCAGGATGCTTTCCCAGGCGTGGTATTCGGCGACGAGATGCCCGGAGTTGCGCGAGCTGGCGCCGGAGCCCGGCCGATGCGAGTCGAGCACGCAAAGCTTGAGCTCGGGCCGGAGTTCGCGCAGGGTCAAGGCCGCGCAAAGGCCGGTGATGCCGGAGCCGATGACGGCGACGTCGGCCTGCACGTCGCTTTCGAGCCGGGGCACCGTCGGCCAGGGCCCGGCGTCCTTTTCCCAGAAGCCCGCCGGCCGCGGATCATCCACCTCCGGCCCCTTCGGTCCGAAATTCTCGGCCACCGCAGCCGGCAGCACCACCCCGGCCGCAACTGCCCCCGCTCCGATGGCGAGACCTTTCAATACTGATCTGCGCTCCATCTTTCTTTCCACCAGGGCATTTTCGTTATGTTTAATGTTTAGATCTGACCCCCAATTGTTAGCTTCCTAACAGAGATTTTCCGGCGAGCCGGGCGAGGGCCTGGTAGAGCCGGACCGAGACGCGCTTGATGATCCAGAGCGGATACATGTGGAGCGGCGAGGGCTGGACCGGCCGGCGCCGGCGGATCGCCCGGAGCACGTCCTTGGCCACGGCCTCGGGCCCCGAGCCGAAGCGCATGTAGAACTCGTCCACCTTGGCCCGCAGGTTCTGGCCCTGCTCGTCGTAGAGCTCGACCTTGCTGTCCTTGGTGATGTTGGTGGCGATGATGCCGGGGCAAAGCGCGGTCACGTAGATGCCGTAGCGAGCGAGCTCAAGGCTCATGGTCTCGGAAAGCCCGACCACCGCGAACTTGCTGGTGGTGTAGGCCGCGAGCCCCGGCAGCCCGCAGAGGCCGGCGCCGGAGGCGGTGTTGACGATGTGGCCGCCCCCGCCCTGGGCGATCATTTTCGGGAGGAAGAAATGGACGCCGTAGATCACGCCCCAGAGGTTGACCGCCAGCACCTTCTCCCAGTCCTCGAGCGTGTGCTTCTGAAGCGGCGCGCCCACGCCGATGCCGGCGTTGTTGTGCAGGACATCCACCCGGCCCGCGTTGGCATACACGTCTTCCGCGAACTTCGCCACCGCCTCCCGGTCGCTGGAATCCACGACATAAGGAGTCGCTTCGGCCCCCAGGCTGCGGATCTCCTGCGCGACCTTCTCGATCCGCTCGGGGACGATGTCGCTGAGGTGGAGCCTGGCCCCTTCCCGGGCAAAGGCGAGCGCTACTGCCCGGCCGATGCCGGAGCCAGCGCCGGTGATCACCACTACCTTATTCCGAAAATCTTTCATCCTTCACCTCGAAGAGTTAAACCTTCCGCTTCCGCGCTTCCGCGGAAAAAGAACTCCCGCGCCTGCGCAATCCTGACTCCAATTCGCTTTCCGGAATGGAGGTTTTGACTTTCGGGGCGCGGGTGACCCCACCCGCGCGGTCATCTTTAGTCCGCCAGCGCATAGCGGAGGATGCACCAAAGCGCCTGAAGACCGTCCTTCCAGTTGATCTTCTTTCCTTGGGCGTAGGTGCGGCCGTTGTAAGAGACCGCCACCTCGAATACCCGGGGCCGGGGCTGGTAACGCGCCATCTTGATGGTGACTTCCGGCTCGAACCCGAAGCGGTCCTGCTTGAGGGGCAGGGCCTGGATGATCTCGCGGCGGAAGACCTTGTAGCAGGTTTCCATGTCGGTGAGGTTGAGGTTGGTGACCAGGTTGACGAGGAAGGTGAGCAGGCGGTTGGCCAGGTAGTGGTGGAAGAAGAGGACCCGGTGTTTGCGACCGAGGAATCGGGAGCCGTAAACCACGTCGGCCCAGCCCTTTTCGATCGGCTCGATCAGCTCGGGGTATTCTTGGGGGAAGTATTCCAGGTCCGCGTCCTGGACCAGGACGATGTCGCCGGTGCAGTGCCGGAAGCCGGTGCGGAGCGCGGCGCCCTTGCCCTGGTTCTGTTCGTGATAAATAATCCGCAGGTTGAATTCGCGCTCTTTCTGCTTCAAGAGCTCCCGGGTGCCGTCGGTGGATCCGTCATCCACCAGGATGATCTCTTTCTCGATAGGCACCGCGGCCACCTGGCGGAGCACCTCCTCCAAGGTCTGGCTCTCGTTGAAAACCGGAATGACCACGCTTAGCTTTGCCATCGTCTTGACTTTAGGGACGCGGCTGACATTAGGGGCGCGGCTGACCTCAGCCGCGCATAACTCATCCGCCGCGCATTTGTCATTCTAACATTCACTTTCCTTGAGGGCAAACCTCGGCTACAATGAGGGGCCGATGCCGGAGATCGTGGTCATTGGTTCTTCCAACACCGACCTGGTGGTGAGGGTGGACGAGTTCCCCCGAGCGGGCGAGACCGTGCTCGGCTCTGACCTGCGCGAGTTCCTCGGCGGCAAGGGCGCCAACCAGGCGGTGGCCGCGAAACGGCTGGCCGCGGACGTGGCCTATATCGCGCGGATCGGGACCGACGCTTTCGGCCAGGGCCAGGTCAAGGGCTTGGCTGCCGAGGGCCTGGACCCGGCTCATTTCCTGCGCGATGACCCCGGCCCCTCGGGCCTGGCCCTGATTTACTTGAACCGGCACGGCCAGAACTCGATCGTGGTGGCGGCCGGCTCCAACGGCCGGCTCTCGGAGGCCGACCTGGAGAAGAAGCGGCCGCTGATCGAGAGCGCCAGGCTGATCCTGCTGGAGATGGAAATTCCGGCGGCCACGGTGAAGCGGGCGCTCCAGATCGCGCGGGACCAGGGCGTGGCTACCTGTCTTAACCCGGCGCCGGCGCAGCCGCTGGGCCAAGACGTGCTCGGGCTCTGCAATTTCCTGGTGCCGAACGAGACCGAGGCGGAAGTGCTGACCGGGATCAAGGTCCGGGACCTGGATTCGTGCCGGGCCGCGGCGGCGAAGCTTGCGGCCGCGGGCGTGAAAGAGGTGATCATCACCCTGGGCGAGCGCGGCGCTTATTGGCGCGGCCAGGTTTTCCCGGCGCCCAAGGTGAAAGTAGTGGACACGGTGGCGGCCGGTGATGCGTTTATCGGCGCTTTGGCCGCGGAGTTGGTGCGGGGCCAAACGATTCCGCTGGCGATCGCCTATGCCAACCGGGCCGGGGCTTCAGCGGTGACCCGTCCGGGAGCCATGCCCTCGCTTCCCACCCGCGCGGATGTGGACCGGCTGTAATTCATCGAAGCACTGCCAAATTAGTTGGATGATCCTGCCGGGCGCGCAAGGGCCGGGCAGTGAAGGAGGGGATCATGAAACAAGGCGGAGCCTTTCTCGTGCTGTGGGGATTCATCCTGGTCTTTAGCTCCGGGGCCGGCGGCCAGGAGAGCGGGCCTCTGGCCGGGTTCACCCGGCAGATGAACCTGAGCCTGGCCCAGGCCACGGAGGTCGCCTTGGCCAACAACCCGGACCTGCGGGGGGAGCGGTTGAATTTGGAGATGGCCAAGACGGATCTGGTCCGGGCCCGGGCCGCGTATGACCCTTACGTGCAAGTGGACTCGAGCTACTCGAAGCGGGAGCAGCCATCGGCCCAGGCGGTCTTCGGCACCTCGAGCGAGAGCGCCAGCCTGAACCTGAGCACGGGCATGTCCACCATCACCGGCGGCTCGCTCTCGCTGGACTTCCGGAACTCCCGCTCCGAAAGCGATTCGATTTTTTCCACCCTCAACCCCTCCTATAATACCGACGTCTCGCTGAATTTGCGCCAGCCCCTGCTCAAGAACCGCTGGACCGACCAGCGCCGGATGGACCTGGACCAGGGGAGCAATGACCTGAAGAACGCCGAGCTCTCGCTCAAGTCGCGGACGCTGGAGACCGGGTCGCAGGTGGAGGACGCCTACTGGTCGCTGGTGCGCGCCCGCCTGGACATCGGAGTGCGCCGGCAAAGCGTGGAGGTGTCCGAGCACCTGCTGGCCATCGCCCAGGCCCAGGTGAGAACCGGCCTGGCCGCGCCGGTGAGCACGATCCAGAGCCAGGCCAACCTGGCCTCGGCCCAGGCCGGCCTGATCCGCTCGGAGAACGACTATCGCAAGTCCCAGAACAACTTGAAGCTGATCCTCAACCTGACCCCGGAACAGGGGTTATGGGACCTGGAGCTGGTGCCCACCGACCTGCCGCCCGAGCCGGCGGCCGGGGAGGTGGCCGCCGAGCAGGTGATGCGGGAAGCCCTGGCCAACAACATCGCCCTGCTCCAGCTCGGGCTCAACCTGGCCAATAGCGAGATTGACAATTACCAGACCAAGAACCGGCTCTTGCCCCAGCTCGACCTGCGCGCCAGCATCGGGCTTTCGGGACTCTCCGGCACCGATAACACCGGTCCGCAACTAATCGAGACCGGCTTTGTCATTCCCAACCCCCTGCCCACGCCCCCGCCTTACATGGTGGAGCGGACCACTCTCACCCCCGCCCCCTCGGCCTACGATGGCGACTACGGGGACGCGCTTGAGAACCTGGGCACGGGGGACAACCTGAACTGGTCGGCCGGGCTGACCTTTAACATCCCCATCGGCAACCGCGCCGCGCGCAGCGACTGGAAGCGGGCGCGGCTCAACCTGGAGCGGATGAAGATCGAGCAGGCCAAGCAAGCGAGGAACGTGATCTTCACGATCCAGAACCTGCTCAGCGACTTCACCTCGGCTCAGCGCAACCTGGAAGCGGCGAGCCTGGCCGCAAAGCTCCAGCAGCAGAACCTGGAGACCGAGGAAAAGCGCTTCGAGCTGGGCCTGAGCACGCAATACGACGTGATGCAGGCGCAGGAGAGCTACAACGACGCCAAGACCAGCGAGATCGGGAGCCGGATCGAGCTGGCCAAGGCTTCTGCCCGGATCGAGCGGGCGCGGCAAGGCTATGTCTCGGCCGGAGGGGTCGGCGGCTTCACCCTGCCCTCCGGGCTGACTTCGAGCCTCAACCTGGGCAGCCTGGCCGGCTTGCCCTCCGGCATCAGTCCCAGTCTGCTTCAGCAATACAGCAGCATGCTGCCCGCGGGAATTGACATGAATATGCTCCAATCCCTGGGAATCTCTCTCCCCTGAAGAAAGGACCGGACCATGAAACGTTTGGCGATCGGGTTCGCGCTTTTGGCCTTGCTCCCCGCCTGCAATGATAAACCCCGCAATCCTTCGAGCGTGCCGGATTACCGGGGGCAGTGGAACTTTACGGTGACCCAGAGTGAGCCGGCCAGCGACACCTACACGGTGGAGGTCACCACCGGTGGCCTCTCGGGGTTCGCGTTCGTGGCGGCCAGCTCTTTGGACGGGGATACTTCCGGCCCGCGGCGGGTCTGGACCGACCTGCCGGTGCTGATCGGCGCCTGCGGGCTGACCATTACCTTCAGCGATACCGCCGGCAAAGATTTGAACCTGGCCCTGGGCGATTCCTGGACCTTCCAGGTTTCCGGCGGTACCATTTTCAACCCCGCGCCAACGCTCTCCAATTCATCCACTGTGGAGGCGGTGACCACCGGGGGAATTTACACCTGCCTGCCCGCGCCCTGCCCGGGCGGGCTGTTCGGCGCCATGGTGCCCCCGGCCGCGGGGCCGTTGCCGTTCGGCCCGAGCGTGGCCGGGAACCAGGGAGAAATCCCCCTGCTCCAGATGGACCAGACCGGCTCCAATCTTTCGGCCGCTCTCCCGGAAGAGCACGTCTTGACCCTCTCTCTGCCCGGCGCCGCGGTGGGGGACAGCATTTCCTTCAGTTACCATCGGAGCATTGTCTGGGAGAACCCCAACGGCGATTTCTTTCTGGTCCGGGCCACCAACGGCTCCCGTTTCGAGGACCTCGAATACCTTTCCAGCAGCCAGACCGACCACGCCGGCGGCCGCCGGCAATTGACTTTCCGCGCCGGCTCTGCTAATTTAACAGTAGATTTTATCTTCGGCCTGAGCGGGTCGGGGAATGTCATTTTCCTGGACCAGATCGCCGTCCTGAAAAACGGGGAGGTATGGTTCCAGGATGATTTCCCTGGCGCGGACTTCGGCAATGACCTGGCTCCGCTTTCTCAGCGCTGGCAGGCACGGTCTCCGAAGCTGGCGGTAGGCTCGCTGGGGATTGACGACCAGACGCCGATTGAGGGCGCTTACAGCGTGCGGGCCGAAGGCGGGGTGGTCTTTTCCCTGCAGGGCGCGATCTTGACCGGGGCCGGCGCGTTGGGCGGCTTGGTAGGAATCGGGCCGCAGCAGTCGTTGCAGGGAGTGACCCTGGAGATCTATGAAACCGAGGCGTTCGACTTCCTCACCAGCCTGGCCGGCATCGAGCAAGGCGCCCGCGCCCTGGCCGGAACCTTCCGGGGCGAGCCGACCGACCATTCCTGCGTGGAGCAAGGCAACTTCCTTTCCAGCATCAACGCCCGGGAGTTGGCCCAGGTGGAAGGCGCCTGGACTCTGCGGATTGAGGGGGAGGCGCAGGATTGCAAGAGCGCGGTGGAATTCGGAGACACCCTGGGACCGTTCGAGGTCACCCAGACCGGACAGACCTTCTACGCGGATCCCCAGGTTCCAATTGTGGATAAATACTCCAACCCGAGCAATCTGTTCGGCACGGTCAACGGCCCCGCGGTCTTCTTTTTCCTGGGGGATTTCAACCGGGTGTCGGATCGGCGGGCCACGTTCGTGGGAGCGGTGACCGAAGCGAGCATTACCGGCCCAATGTTCGGGACCCTTCCCTTTGCCGGCGGCGAGGAGTGCGAGGTGACCGGCACTTTCACCGCCACCCTGGAGTAAAAGGGGTTTGACAAAGGACATGGCCATGACCAAGCGGATGATGATGGGACTGATGCTGTTCGCGGCCTTGGCGCTCGCGGGATCGGCCTGCGACGAATCCAGCTCCGGAGCCGGCTTCAGCATGACCGGCGCGACCGGCGGCAGCAACCACCGCTGGGACCTGATGCTGACCAACCTGGACCCGAGCGCTTCTACCTGCCCTACCGGTTTGTTTGAGGGCCTGCCCGACCTGCCCGCCGCCCTGCTGGCGGCGTTCCCCGGCCTGCCCCTGCCCGATATGCCGTTTAGCTTGGCGCCGTCGCTGGAGGTGCTGACCTCCGCCTATACCCAGGAGGCGAACGTCCCGGAAATCTACCTGCTCAGTTTCTCCACCCTGCCCTCCATGCCCCCGGTGCTCCCCCCCTCGCCAGTCGCCGCCGGCGACCAGATCCAGGTCCAATACACCCGCCGGATCGTCTCCGACGGCAAGGACGGCGACTTCTTCGCGGCGCGCCTGACCAACCAGCGCGGCTACGAGTTCATCGAAGACCTCACCCAACGTGAGATGAAAAATAGCGATACCAAGACCATCACCTGGACCGCCACCGCCCAGGGCGATTTCCTGGGCCTGGACCTGATCGTGGGCTTAAGCGGCCCGGCCGACTACCTGATCCTGGACGACCTCAGCATCGCCATCGCCGGCGTCCCGCTCCTGACCGAAAACTTTGAACTCGCCGACCTGACTCCCCCCACCGGGTCTTACCTCTGGCTGGACATCTTTCCCGCCCAGGCCCTGGGCCACGCCGGCATCACCGGGGAACCCGGCGAAGTCCTGGCCGGAGCCCAGAGCTACAAGTTCCAGGGCGGACGGCTCTTCCACCTCTATGGCCAATCCTTTTCCCAGGCCGGCGTCGAGGCCGCGGAATTCAACCTGACCGACGGCGCGGTGGACAGCACCTATTGGCAGGGCTTGTTCATGGGCATGAGCCAGGACTCGGCCCTGGTCGGGAACTATAACGGTTACAACTATGACCTTAGCTGCCGGGAGAACGGCATGTTCTTTGTCCTGGAAGATTCGGACGGCAACGCCGATGCCGGCGGCAACTGGGCCATCACCGTCACCGCCGAACTTCTTCACTGCGACACTGTCCTCGGCTACAGCGACACCCTCTTCCCGGAAAGCGCCTATGCGGTTGCCGTCAACCAGTTTCAAACCGCGCTCGGCGGAATTCTTATGGGCAATACCGTGGTGATGGATAGCCAGGGCAATGAGGTGAGCTTCCAGGGTTTGGTCCTGGGCGACATGGTCTTGCTCCTGGCCGGGGTCTCCACCCCCGCTGTTCCCGGAGGCATGATTTACAACGCCGCCTTCCTCGGCGCCCTCACCGAGACCGACACCGGCGCGACCGTGGCCGGCTCGGTCATGGGCCTAGCCTTCCCCAACCTGGCGCTCCCCGCCGCCACCTGCGACCTCTCCGGCACCTTCACCGCCGCCATTACTAATTAGAGGGACACCATACTTAATTCAGTTGGCGATGGCGATGGATTATTAGGTATGGTGTCCCAAAAATTACCCAAAATTACCTGTTAGCAAAACCAACAAAAGTGGTCAAGATCATGATATTAGAAATCATAAAAAGAGTCACACCCAAGAGGGTCAAGAGGATTATACCTCAGGCGTTGAAAGATCGACTGAGAACAGATTCGGTTTCACAGCCCCTGCCTTCGTGGAATTACTTACAGAACCTGATGTTCAATTATCAAGTCAATAATTTAGTTAACGTAGATCCGAAGTCTTTCAAAAGAAGAATTGATGAATTTCTCCAGCTTCAAGACTATGAGATGGAAGAATTCAAGGATCCTGATAAGCAGCGAGATTTGTCCATAAAATTTCACTGGGGACATAACCATGACTTTGGGAATTTTTTTTTGAAAGGTAAAATGGAGGATAATCATTTTAGACTTGTGTCAACATTCATTGATCACTTTGGCGTTCTTCCTAAATCTCTTAAGGGTATGAAAGTACTTGACATCGGCTGTTGGACAGGTGGTACCAGTCTGCTTCTATCGGCTATGGGTGCACATGTAGTTGCAATCGAAGAGGTAAAAAAGTATGTTGATTGTCTTAATTATTTGAAATATGCATTTAATATTGATAGACTTGAACCTAAGAATCTTTCCCTGTACGACTGCACAACAGGCGAATTTCAAGACTCCTTTGATTTCGTCTTATTTGCTGGGGTCTTATACCATGTCACAGATCCTATTCTAGCGCTGAGAATAACCTTCAATTGTTTAAAGGATGGGGGCTTTTGTCTTTTAGAGACAGCTGCTATTGATTCAAATAAACCTATTTTAGCTTACCAAGGGCCAACTGTAGTTTTAGGCGGTAGTAAATGTGATTTGAGTAGAACCGGATGGAACTGGTTTTTTCCTTCTCCCAATACTCTCTCCCAAATGATGGCTGATGTCGGCTATAGAGACATTCAAGTCGGTAAATGTATAAATGAAAGAGTTTTCGCGGCAGCGAAAAGAGAGGCTCATATTGACATGATGAGAGGCGGACTATCACAAAGAAAAATTCGTTAAATATTACGGGGGGCATGGTTTGCTCTAAATATTTAGACCGAAGTTCCTGCTGAAATAAAACGTTAACTGCATGTTCTTCAACGATTTTGCTCAAAATCCCATTCCCCTTTACTGGCAACGCATCTCCAGGAGCTCAAAAGCCTTGGCCTGAAGAGGGGTGGGCGTGGAAAGTTGGGTGAAGAATTCGGGGGACACCATACTTTCTAATGAGAGCATAAAATGGTTGACATCGGCCGTAGGATCAGAGGTAGGGGCAGGGCTTGCCCTGCCCCATTTGGGCGCGGCAAGCCGCGCCCCTACGGTTTCTCCCTTGAACCAATTCTGTCAACAATAATCTGCTCCGAGTAATAATTCGGTTGGCAATGGATAATTAGGTGTGGTGTCCCTCAAATTGGTTAACGCGGCACGGGAATCGTGTCGAGGATGTCTTCCAGAATTTCCGAGGCCACGGCGCGCCGGCGTTCGGGGTCATCGTCCTGCGGTCCCAGGAGCAGGCGGTGGGCAAAGACCGGGAGCGCGAGGCGCTTGAAGTCGTCGGGGATGCAAAAGTCGCGGCCGGCGAGCACGGCGTGCGCCTTGGCCGCCTGCTTGAGCGCGAGGGCGCCCCGGGGGCTGACGCCCAGGCGCAACCGGGGATGGCCGCGGGTGGCCTGGCTGAGGGCCTGGGCATACTCCAAGAGGCTGGCTTCCACCTTCACCCGGTCCACCTGGTCTTGCCAGGCCAGAACCTCTTCGGCCGAGAGCACCGGCTGGATGTGATCGAGCGAAGGCACGAACGAGCGAAGGCGGAGGATCTCAAGCTCGTGGTCCCGGTCCGGGTAGCCGAGCTGGATCGAGATCAGGAAGCGGTCGAGCTGGGAGTCGGGCAAGGGGAAGGTGCCGTGGTGTTCGAGCGGGTTCTGGGTGGCGATGACCAGGAAGGGCCGGGGCAGGGGATAGGTGCGGCCCTCGATGGTGACCTGGCGCTCGTTCATGGCCTCGAGCAGGGCGGACTGGGTGCGGGGCGTGGTCCGGTTGATCTCGTCGGCCAAGAGGATGGAGGTGAACACCGGCCCCGGCCGGAACTCGAACTCGCCCCGGGTCTGGATGAAGACCGCGGTGCCCAGGATGTCCGAGGGCAGAAGGTCCGAGGTGAACTGGATCCGCTGGAACGGACAGGCGAGCGAGCGGGCCAGGGCCCGGGCCAAAGTGGTCTTGCCCACGCCCGGGATGTCCTCGATCAAGAGATGCCCCCGGGCTAAAAGCGCGGTCAGGGTCAGCCGGATCGCCTCCGGTTTGCCGATGATCACCTGCTCCAGGTTGGCCTGGAGCCGGGCCAGCTTTTCCACCGAGTCACTCATGCGCGGCTCGGAGCCTTGAGCCCCGCTCCTTTTTCTTCCAAACGCGACCGGATGGCCGCGTAACAGTCATCCTCCCGGCCGAAAAAATCCAGGGCCACCCGGAGCGAATGAATCGGAAGCGCGGGCAAACCGAGACCCGCGAGCCGGCCGGCGTCTTTCTCGGTGGTGATCATCCGCTCGGCGCCCGCGGCTCTGGCCCGGGCCGCTAGCTCCTTGAGCTCGGCCGCGGAATACGAGTGATGGTCCGGGAACGCCACCCGATCTTTCACCTGGACTTTTGCAGCCAGAAGCTCAAAGAAATAATCAGGCTCGGCCAGGCCGGCAAAGGCCAAAGCCGGGCCTTGATCCTCTGCCGGCTCTCCAGCCAGCGAAAAAATCCCAACGGGCTGATAGCGGCTGAAAAAGACCGGGGCCTCTGGGTTCCAGCGCGAAAGCCACTCGGTCCAGGCCGGGTCCGGCCGGGAAACCTTGTTCACCACCACCACCGCGGCCCGGTGAAGGGCCGACCACGGCTCGCGAAGACGGCCGCGGGGTAAAAGCGCCTCGCCGGCCGGCGACCGGCGGCCATCCACCACCACCACGTCGGCGTCGCGCTCTAGCCGGAGGTGCTGGAAGCCGTCGTCCAGGACCAGATGGGTGGCGCGAAACTGGGCGATGGCCTGCTCGCCGACCCGGACCCGGTCCGGCCCGCAAAGCACCGGCACCCCGGCCAGGTTTTGCGCCAGCCAATAGGGTTCGTCGCCCAATTCCCGGGCCGAGCCCAAAGGGCCGTCGCCGCGGGACGCCACGGTGACCGGCGCCGCGCTCGCCCGGCGATAGCCCCGGCTGATCAGCGCCACCCGCCGGCCCTCGGCGGAGAGCCGTGCGGCCAGCCAGCGGGCGAGCGGGGTCTTGCCCGAGCCGCCCACGGTGAGATTGCCCACCGCCGCCACCTTGGCGGGAAGCCGCCGGCTCGGCAGCCAGCCCTTCTGGTAAGCCGCGGCGCGCGCCTGCATCAGGCCGCCGTAAGCCCCGGCCAACAGGCTCAAGGGCAGGCGGAGGAGCGCGCCGGGAAGCGAGAGCTCCTGCCCGGGCTTCCACATCCAATCCAGCCGGTCGGGGCTGAGCCATCGCGCCATCATCGGTCCTCCCCGCCTAGCTGAGCAAAGCCTTGCCGGCATGGGCGCGCTGGGCCTGGCCGTCGGTCTCATACTCGCCCAGGAAGAACTGCATGTCATAGAGCCGCTTGTAAACCCCCTCGCGGGAGATCAATTCCTCGTGGGTGCCCTGCTCGACCACCCGCCCGTCTTCCATCACCAGGATCTTGTCGGCACGGCGGATGGTGCTGAGCCGGTGGGCGATGGCGAAGGTGGTGCGGTGCTGCATGAGCAGGTCGAGCGCCTTCTGCACCTCCCGCTCCGCCTCGGTGTCCAGGGCCGACGTCGCCTCGTCCAGGATCAGGATCGGCGGGTTCTTGAGCAAGGCCCGGGCAATGGCCAGGCGCTGGCGCTGGCCGCCGGACAGGCGCACGCCGCGCTCGCCGATATCGGTGTTGTAGCCCTGGGGCAGCTTGACGATGAAGTCGTGGGCGTTGGCCGCCTTGGCCGCTTCCTCCACCTCGGCCTGCGTCCGCTCCGGCGAGCCATACTTGATGTTGTTGGCCACGGTATCATTGAACAGGAAGGTCTCCTGGGTTACCACCCCGATCTGCCGGCGCAGGCTCTGCAGGGTCACCTCCCGGATATCCACGCCGTCCACGGTGATCCGGCCTTCCTGGAGATCGTAAAACCGGGGCAGCAGGTTCACCACCGTGGTCTTGCCCGATCCGGACACCCCGACCAGGGCGATCAGCTCGCCCTGGTTCGCGATCAAGTTGAAATCTCTGAGCACGTACTCGTCCAGGTAGCGGAAAGAGACGTTTTCGAAACGAATCTCGCGCTGGAAGGGCGGGAGCGCGCTCGCCCCGGGAGCTTCGACCACGGTGCTTTCTTTCTCCAGGGTCTCGAGGATGCGCTCGGCCGCCCCGTAGGCGGTCTGGAGGTTGCCGTTGATGTCGCCGATCTGGCGGATGGGCCCATACATGAACCCGATGGCCATGAGGTAAGACACGAAATCCCCGACCTCGGTATCGCCCGTGGCCAGACGCAGGCAGCCGATGAAAAAGATGACGGCGATACCGAAGGAGCCGATCATGTTGGTAATCGGAGAGATGAGCAATTTGGTCCGCTCATAGGTCATGACTAGCTTTAAGAGACGGAGGTTGATCGCCCCGAACCTCGCCACCTCCTCCCCTTCCATGTTGAAAGCCTTGACCACCTTGGCGCCGGAGTAGGTCTCCTGCAGGTGGTCGGTGAGGTCCGCCACCTGGCTGAGGCCCTTCTTGGTGTAGCGCTTCATGGCGGTGCCGATCCGGATGATGGGTCCGATGGTGGTGGGAATTACCATCAATGCGGCCAGGGTGAGCCAGGGGTCCCGGTAAACGCAGACGCCGATCAGTCCCGCCAGTTTGAGCAGTTGGCGGATCAGTTCCAGCAAGAGCGGCACCGCGCTCTGCATCCGGCCCACGTCGTTGGTGGTGCGCGAGATCATGTCCCCGGTGGTGCCGCGGTCGAAGTGATCCAAAGAGAGGTGGATGAAGTGGCCGTAGATGCCGATCCGGATATCCTGCACCACCCGCTGGCAGACCCGCTCGCGCTGGTACTTGTAGAGAAAATCGGTGGATTCGCGCAGCAGGAACAGCCCCGGGATGGACAGGGTCAGAAGCGCGATCAGGGCCAGGCGGGGTTCTTTCTGCACATAATCCACAAAATATTTGGCCCCGAAAGCCGCCACCGGCTCGAAGGGCGAGGCCAGGAGCATCAGCACCACCATCAGCGCAAAGCCGCGGCGGTAACGCCGGAAATAGGGATAAACGTAGCCGAGGGTCCGCTTGAGCTGCGACCAGCGGATCATCCCTTTCTCTTTTTTCTTCTTACCCATTCACAGCGCCTCCGGCCGGGGAAGGTTTTTGGCGATACACTCGTGGATGCGTAGCGCCACCTTCAGCGCCCGCCAGCCGTCCTCGCCGCTGACCGCCGGCGGCGTGCGCTGGGCCACCGAATCGAGGAACGCCTCGAGCTCGGCCTGGAGGGCGTCCTGGCGGTCGAGAGGGACCTGCTGGATGCGAATCCGGGACATGGGGTCGGCGCCGTCGCCTTCGCCCAGGGTGAAAACCGCCATCTTCTGGTTGGAGTAGTCAATCGAGATATAGCGCTCCGGCTCGAAGATACGGATCTTGCGGATGCCCTCGCCCAGCGAGACCCGGCTGGCGGTGAGGTTGGCCACTGCCCCGTTCTCGAACTCCAGACGGGCGTTGGCGATGTCCACCTTGTCCGAGAGCACCGGGACGCCGAGGGCGGAGACGGATTTGACCGGCGCCTTGATAAAGCTGAGGATAATATCCAGGTCGTGGATCATCAAGTCCAGGATCACGTCCACGTTGGCCGCCCGTTCCTTGAAAGGTCCCAGCCGGTTGGCCTCGATGAAACCGGGCCGGACGATGGTGTTGCGCAGGGCCAGGATGGCGGGGTTGAAGCGCTCGAGGTGGCCGACCTGGAAGATGCGGCTCCGGGCCTGGGCCAGGCGGACCAGTTCTTCGGCCTGGGCCTCGGTCTCGGTCACGGGTTTTTCCAGGAGGATGTCGAGCCCGGCTTCCAGGCAGGCCTTGGCCACCCCGTAATGCTCGGGCGTGGGCACCACGATGTTGACCGCCTGGACCTGCGCCAGGAGCTCGCGGTAGTCGGTGAAAGGCTCGGTGTGCAGGCGGCCGGCCAGGGCCGCGGCCCGCTCCGGGACTACGTCCACCACCCCGACCAGCTCGGCCCGGGGCAGCGCCGCGTATTTTTCCGCGTGGAAGGTGCCCAGGTAGCCACAGCCGATCACGGCCACCCGCACCCGCGAAGTTGTTGAAGAATCTGCCATCTTTCCGGCTCCCGGCACCCTCAGTGACCCTCGGGGGCGGCCGGGGCTTCCACTCCGACCAGGGTGATGCCCATGACCTCCGCCAGGGCGGTCATCTTCCGGCGCTCCAAAAGCAGGACCCGGCCCGCCTCCACCGCCAGCACCCGCGCCCGCGCCGCCTCCAGGTAGCGCAGCGTTTCCATCCCCACCGCGGGCACGTCGAAACGGAAGTCCTGGCCGGGCTTGGCGGTCTTCACCACCACCGCGCCGGGACCGGCCAGCCGGCCGGCGCGGAGGATGGCCTGGTCCGTGCCCTCGATCGCCTCGACCGCGACCACCGCCTGGTCCTTGACGATCACGGTCTGGCCGAGGTCGAGGGCGCCGATGCCCTTGGCCATGCCCAGGCCGAAGCGGACGTCCGCCGCTTCCGGGGCGGAAAGGGGGATGCCGTTGAGCGTGGCCGCCGGTGCCATCCAGTTTTGCAAGTAGCGGGTGGCCGGGTCCACGGTGATGCCGGCGCGCTCCAGGACTTTCACCACCGCCTGGAGCAGGGTGTCGTCGCGGCGGTCGGGCAGGCTCTGGAGCAGGGAGAGAGCCATCTCGTCGAGTTGGAGGTTGTTGTACATCCGGGTCTTGTAAAGCTTGCCCACCATCACCGCCCGGGTGGCGCCTTCTTCCTGGAGGATGCGCAGCAGTTCCTGGAAATGGAGGAAGGGGAACTCGCGCAGCCGCAGCCCGCGGTCGAGCAATTCGGGATGGGACTCGCCGGCCGGGGCCAGGGCCACGACCTCAAAGCCCTGGTCGAGCATCTCCTGCGCGGCCAGGACCGGGAACCGGCCCGAGCCGCAGAGCAACGCCACGCGCTCGCCGCTAACGGATGACACCCCGCTGACTCGTCCGGATAAATTCCAGGAGGTGGGCCACTTCCGGGTCGGCGCCGAACTCCTCTTGCGCCTTGACCAGTGCCTCCTCCAGCCGGAGGCCGGAGCGGAAGATGGTCCGGTAGGCCCGGCGCAGGGCGTGGGCGGTCTCCAGGGACAGGCCCACCCGCTTGATGCCGACCCGGTTCAGCCCGATAAACCGCGCCCGGTCGCCGGCCACCAGGCTCCAGGGCGGCACGTCCATGGGCGCGCCGGAGATGGCGGCCAGCATCGCGCCCCGGCCCACCCGGCAATACTGATGCACCCCGGAAAGCCCGCCGAGCACGGCATGGTCTTCCAGGATCACGTGCCCGGCCAGCAAGGCCTGGTTGGCCATGAGCACATGGTTGCCGAGCACGCAGTCGTGGGCCACGTGGCAGCCGATCATGATAAAGTTGTCGTTTCCGACCACGGTCTCACCCCGACCCGAGACCGTGCCCCGGTGCAGGGTGACATACTCCCGGATGAGGTTGCGGTCTCCCACCCGGAGCCGGGTGGGCTCGCCCCGATAGGACACGTGCTGGGGCGCCCCGCCCAGGCAGGCGAACGGCCCGATCCGGTTGTCGCGGCCGATCGCGGCGGGTCCTTCCAGGACGACGTGGGCGCCGATGACGGTGCCGGCGCCGACCTTCACGCCCTCGCCGATCACGGCAAAGGGCCCCACCGCCACCCCGGAGTCCAGCTCGGCCCGGGGGTGGATCACGGCCGTGGGATGGATGCCCGCGGGTTCAGGGTTGAGCATCGAAGTAACGGGTGACCTCGTCGGTGATTTCCAGTTTGGGGTTGTAAAAAATCAGCATCCCGCGCAGGTCGAGGATCAGACTGAAGTTCTGCTCGGTGGCCATCTTCTCGATCACGTCGGAAAGGCCCTTTTCCAGGGGCGCCAGCGCTTCCTGCTCCCGCTTGCGCGCCTGGTCCTCGTAATCCTGGCGCTTGCGCTCAAAGGAGCGCATCTTCAACTCCAGGTCGTTCGCCTTTTGCTTCTTGGTGTCTTCGCTCCAGACCGAGGCCTTGTCGGTGAACTCTTTCTTCAGGCGGTTGATCTCATCCAGCTCCCGCTTCAGCTCTTCGCCCTTGGGCTTGAACTCGGCTTCCAGGGTGCTGAACTTGGCCTTGCCCACCTTCGAGTCCTGGGCCACCTTGTCCACGTTCACGATCCCGATCTTGACGCCCGGCGCCGCCTGGGCCCAGGCCAGGCGCTCGGAGCTGAGGGCCGCGCCCAGCGCCGCGGATAACACCATGCTCAAGAACCAGAGCAGAGTCATTTTTTTCGTCATCGCACCCGCCTCCTCGGTCAGAAATTGGTCCCGATCGCAAAGTTGAACACTTCGCTCCGCTCGCCTTCCCGCCGGTCAAGGGGGAATCCCAGCTCGAAGCGGAGCGGTCCCATCGGCGACATCCACCGGATGCCCGCGCCCCAGTCCTGGCGCAGGTTAGAAAGGTCAATCTCTTCGTTATCGTTAAAGGCGTTCCCGATATCATAAAAGGCCACGAACTTGAGTCCCATCTCCTTGGAGATGGGGATCACATAATCAAGGTTAAAGACTAGCTCCTTGTTCCCGCCGATCGGGGTCTCGAACTCCGAATCCTCCACGAACACCGGCCCGACCGAGCCATACTCGTAGCCGCGCAAGCTGTGGATGCCGCCCAGGAAGAAGCGTTCGGTGATGAGCAGGTCTTCGCCTCCCTGGTAATCGAGCAGACCCAGAAGCACCCGGCCCGAGAGATAGGTTCCCCGGGTCTTGGGGATGGGCTGATAATACTGGGCTTCGAGGATGGTCTTGATGAAATCCTGCTCGCCCCCGAACACATTGTATCCGGCCACCTCCACCCCCGCGGAAAGCAGGGAGCCTTTGGTGGGATCCAGGTAGTTGTCGAGCGCGTTCCGCTCGAGCTGGGTAGTGAGACTCCCGATCAGGGTATTGGCCGGCTGGCGGCGGTAGATGCTGGAGGACTTGGCGTAATTTTCCAGGTTGCTCTGGACCAGGGAATAGGTCAGGGAGGTGCGGACGTATTCGGTGTGGGGAATCGGCCGGCCCACGGTGAGGCTGCCGCCCCGGCGGGCGCTGGTGAAGTCGAGGTAGCGCTGCTCGGTGGAGAAGAGGTTGACGGCGAAGCGCCAATTCGAATCCAGGAAGTAGCGATCATCGAAGCGCACGTAGTAGTTCTGGGTGCGCTGGGAGATCTGGGTCTGCAAGGACAGCGACAGGCCCTGTCCCAGGAAATTCTGCTGCGAATACTGGGCGGTGAAGAAGAAATCCTCGGTGGTGGAATAACCGGCCCCCGCGGAAAAAGCCCCGGAGGGCCGTTCCTTGATCACCACGTCCACGTTGACCCGGTCATCGGCGCTGCCCGGCCGGGGGATGAACTCCACCGAGTTGAAAAATCCCAGCCGCTGCACCCGGGCCTGGCTCCGCCGCAGCTCTTTGGAAGAATAAAGTTGCGTCTCCGAAATAGTCAATTCCCGCCGGATGACCTTGTCGTGGGTTTTATCGTTCCCGGTCATCTCGATCCGCTCGAAATAGACTTTTTTGCCCTTGTGGATCATGTAGTTCAGGTTGACTATCGCGTCCTCCGGATGCCGGTCCAACTGGTAATCAATGTCCACCAGGGCGTAGCCTTCCTCCCCGTAACGGTCGGTCAGATACTGGATGTCCATCTGCAACTGGCTCTGCCGAAAAATCTCGCCCTCCTGGAGCGCGAAATTCTTCTTGGACTCCGCTTCCGGATCGAGCAGGTCCCCGGTCACCGTGATCGTCCCCACCCGGTACTGGATGCCTTCCTCCAACCCGACCCCGATATAAACCTGGCGCAAATCCGGGGTGAGCAGACGTTCCGGCGACGCCACCTTCAGGTCCAGGAAACCATGGTCCTTGTAGTAGTAGTCCAGGAAATAGAGCGAGCGGAACATCTCTTCCCGGTTATAAGGCTTGCGGGTGAACGCCCCGCTCTCTTTCACCCCTTGCATCGCCTGATGCAGCTTCCGCTCCGAGATCTTCTCGTTGCCAAAAATCTCGATCTTTTTCACCTGAGGCTTCTTATACTCGTGGAGATGGAAGATCACCCGCACCCGGCCCGGCTCCACTTCCTCCACTTCCGGCACCACCTCGGTCAAAAACAGGCCCTTCTTCTGGTATTCTTCCTCGATCCGCGCCTTGGCTTCCTGAACCTTGCCCGGGTCAAAGATGGCATGGGCCTTTAACTCTACCAACTTTTCCAAGTCGTCCTGCTTGATCTGGGCGTTGCCGGTAAAGCTTACTTCCTGGATCAAGGGCTTTTCCGCGATGATATAGGTCAGGGCCAACCCTCCCGGCACTTCTTCCTCTTCCACCCGCACGTCGGTGACAAATCCGGAAGCAAAGATCGCCTGGATGTCCTCGCTCACCTGTTCCCGCGATAATTCCTGGCCCACTTTTGAACCAATAAAAGACCGAATCGTTTCCTCCTCGATCCCCCGGGTCCCCTCCACCTCAATCCGCTGGATCACCTGCCCGGCCGCCCACCCAGGCCATACCGCTCCCAGGAGCACCGCCAACAGCATCATCCACAGGCCATACCCGCCCGCTTGCCCCTCCGCGCGCACTGATTCCTCGTTTACTTCCTGATTCAAATTAAAGACATCAGTTTATCAGAAATCCCCCCTTGGCGCAATGAACCCGCTCCTTCAATCGGACCCGGCCAATACTCTGCAGCCAGGGGCCTCTCACCCGGGCTGCTGATCCGTGCTTCCCCGGGCAATAACAACCCAAGTCCGGACCAAGCATCTTGGTGGGAAAAGGCGCGGTTTTCATTAGCGGCTGACACCCGCGCCCGGGATGAGGGCGGACCTGAAAGGCGGCCCGTCGCCGGAGCGGGAAGGCATCGAAATTTGACTTGCAGGGTTTCAATTCTTATAATCGGAACCGGATGACCCGTCATTTTCATCGCTGGGCGGCAATTTTTTCTTGCCTCTTGCTGGCCGGCATGGGGGTCTGGCTTTGGCCGAAAAGGGTTCTGGGGCAGGAAAACGAAGACGACAAACTCAAGCGAGGCGATATCTTGATCTCTTTTCGGCCGAGCCCCTTTTCGGATCTTTCCGAGGTGACCGGGGTCATCCTTTTCAATGCGCCTTTGGCGATTGTCTGGAAGGTCCTGACCAATTACGACGATTATGCCCGCTTTTTACCGGATATCAGCCAGAGCAAGGTGGAACGGAAGGAGGGGGCCGTGGTCTGGCAGCGGGTCGAGGTTCACAACCTCTGGCCGCTTCCGGACTTCCACTATCTCCTCAAGATCACGAATCGGCCCGAGGCCGGCGAGATTGGGTGGCAGATGCTGGAAGGAAACCTGAAGAACTTGTATGGCCGCTGGAAACTCGAGCCTTTTGCCGCCAACCCGAACCAAACCAAAGCCATGTATACCTTGCTTCAGGACCCCGGCGGATTTTTTGGGGATTTGACCCAGAATTTTTCCACCCGCTCCCTGGTCCTGGAACGGCTGGATGCCTTTCATGCCGAGATCCAATTGGAGAAAACGCGCCAGGATGGGCAGCCGGAACGGGTGATCCGTCCTAATTGGCGCAAGGCCATCTTTTGGTGGGAAGAACTGGAACCCCCCCGCTTTCGCGCCGAGAATAAACCACCCCCTCCCGAACCGGCCCCCGCCAAACCTAAACCCCCGGCCCTCCCCTGAACAAGCTGGACTCTATTTTCAAAATCCCCTCGGGGGCCTTGAACTTATCAGGCTCAAAGGCTAAGCTGTTTTCTGGCTCGCATCGGCAAACGACCAGCTCAACAAGGAGGCAGAGATGGGACGGATCAAGGATCGGAAAGAACTGGAGCAAATTTTAACCGCGCTCTTTGACCGGGTGATCCAGGACCAGGCCATCACCGACCAGTTGGTGGCCGCCAACCTCGTGCTCCGCTTCCGCTACTCCGACCCCGAAGGCGTGATCACCATTGACCTGACCCGAAAGCCCCCGGTCTATCGCTTCGACGACCAGGGCGAGGCCGACGTGGAGATGATCCAGTCCGCGGACGCCTCTCACGAGTTCTGGCTCGGCCGCTTAAGCCCGGTGCGGGCCATTGCCACCGGCAAGATCTCCGCCCGGGGCGATGTGGCCAAAGCCCTCAAGCTCCTGCCCGCGATCAAGCCCGCCTTCGCCCTCTACCCGCAAGTGCTCCGCGACCTGGGCAAGACCCATCTTTTGCCGCAAGAAACCGCGACCCGCCGCAAAGGCTTCCTCTCCGGCCTGCTCAGTTCCTTCTCCCGCCGCGGCCGCACCTTCGATCTGAGCCAGCTCCCGGAGCAAACCCTGCCGCCGGCGGCCAAGGCTCCGGCGCCCGCGTCCTCCATTCGAGAAGTAAAGCTCCCGCCGGATGAGAAGCAACTCCGCCAGGAGATGCTCAAGCGCATGATGCTGATCCGGGCCTTTGAAGAATCCTTATCCCGCGAGTGGCGATCGGGCAAGATCCCCACCGCGGCCATCCACCTCAGCATCGGCCAGGAGGCTTCCGCGGTCGGCGTCTGCTTCGCGCTCAAGGACGATGACGTCATCGCCACCACCCACCGCGGCCACGGCCACATGCTGGCCAAGGGCGCCCCGACCGACCGGATGATGGCCGAGATCTACGGCAAGGCCGAAGGGCTGTGCCAGGGCAAGGGCGGGAGCATGCACGTGACCGATTCGAGCATCGGCGCCATCGGCGCCAACGGCATTGTCGGCGCCTCGCCGCTCATCGCCGCCGGCGCGGCCCTGGCCTTTGCCCAGCGCAAGGAAAACCGGGTGGCCGTGGCCTTCCTCGGCGACGGGGCCACCAACCAGGGCATGTTCCACGAGGCGCTCAACCTCGCCTCGGTCTGGAAGCTGCCGGTGCTCTTCGTGGTCGAGAACAACGGCTACGGCGAGTTCACCCCGCAAGCGCAGCACATGGCCATCGGCCGGATCGCGGACCGGGCCGCGGCTTACGGCATGCCCGGCGAGCAGGTGGACGGCAACGACGCCGACGCGGTCCTGGCCGCGACGCAAAAGGCCCTGGCCGACGTCCGCTCCGGCAAAGGGCCGGCGCTGCTCGAATGCCTGACCTACCGCTGGCATGGCCACATGGAGGGCGACTCCCAGGCTTACCGCACCCGGGAAGAGGTGGAGCGCTGGAAAGAGCGCTGCCCGGTCAAGGGGATGGCCGAGCGCTTGATTGCGGAGGGGGTGATCACCGGGCAGGACCGCGAGCGGATGCGGCAGGAGGCGGAGGACGAGGTGGCCCAGGCCGTGCACTTTGCGGTGGAGGGCGCGGACCCGGACCCGGAGAGCCTACGCCTCGAAGTGTTCGCGCCGGAAGCGCCGCTGCCCCAGGGCAAAGGCGGCGGCGCGATGAAGAGCATCACCGGCTCGGCTGCGATCAATCTGGCCCTGGCCGAGGAGATGCGGCGCGACCCCTCGGTCTTTTTGATGGGGGAGGACGTGAGCCTGGGCGGTTACATGGCGGTGAGCAAGGGGTTGGTGGAGGAGTTCGGGCCGGACCGGGTGCGCGACACGCCGATCAGCGAGAACGCGATCGTGGGGTCCGCGGTGGGCGCGGCCATGGCCGGGATGCGGCCGGTGGCCGAAATTCTCTTCAGCGACTTTATCACCTGCGCCATGGACCCCATCGTCAACAACGCGGCCAAGCTCCGCTACATGTCCGGCGGGCAATACAAAATGCCCCTGGTGGTGCGGCTGCCCAGCGGGGCGGGTCTGGGCATGGCGGCCCAGCACTCGCAGAGCCTGGAGGCCATGCTCATGGGAATTCCCGGCCTGATCGTGGCCGCGCCCGGCATGGCCCGCGACGCGCGGGCCCTCCTCAAAACCGCCATCCGCAGCGACAACCCCGTCATCTTTTTCGAGCACAAGCTCTGCTACCTGATGCAGGGCGAGGTGCCCGAGGCCGAGGAATTCCTGCCTTTCGGCCGGGCCGCGGTCGCGCGGCCGGGGAGCGACGTGACCGTGGTGGGCTTGCTCTACACCGTGCATTTGGCCCTGGAGGCCGCGGAAACTTTGGCGCGGGAAGGGATCAAGGTGGAGGTGATTGATCTCCGCTGCCTGGCCCCGCTGGACCTCGATACAGTTTTGCAATCGCTGGCCCGGACCGGCCGGCTGGTCACGGTGGAGGAAGGCCCGGTCCGGGGAGGCTGGGGGGCGGAGGTGGTGGCGCGCGTGGCCACGGCCGGGCTGGGTCTGCTCCGCTTTGCGCCGGTCCGGCTCGGCGCTTCGGACAACCCCATTCCTTACAACAAGGCGCTTGAGGGCTTAAGCGTGCCCGACGCGGCCCGGATCGCCGCGGCGATCAGGAAGTTGTTTTAGAATTTACCGGAGGAGAGGCATTCTTGCTTCTCTTTTCAGTCCCGCCTCCAGCGGGATTAAAATTATAAGGCTCTGACGACTATCTTTCCAATTAGATTTTGAAGAGGAGGGAAAATGAGTTCAAAAATTAGCAAAGAAAAAGTTTTCTAATTATTCATCTTATTAAGCAATTTTGTTATGGTTTTGAGATGATGACCAATGTGGCTCAAGAAGCAGAACCCGGAAGTGCTAGAATTGCGTTTTATTTTAATAGCTTATACCAATATATTGCGGCAATGTTTTTATTAGATAAGAAACATCATCCCATGGGTGGAATTATATACAAAGCCTTAAAGCCCATGGGATTAGCTTTCCACCTAGAAAACATTAAAGAAACTCTATCTCACCAATTAGGTAAGACAACCCTTGGAGAAATTATCCGTAATTTCCGGAATCAATTCCTAATTCATGGTAAATGCCAAACCGCTGATCTTATAAAGATTTATTCGCTAGTAAATATGGAGGATCTTTCCATTAAATTGAAATTTGATGAATTGATGGAGACTTTGTATTTTCATATTAAAGAGTTAGCAATCAATTTGTGTAGCGATGCAAAGATAGAACTTCAAGATGTTGGTATCTATAAAGCTGTTTAGATCAGGGGCAGCCACCTTTGCCGTTAAGATGGAAGATTACTCTGGCGGTTTACAGGCAGAGCATGGAGTATAGCCTTTTTGTTTCGCCTCTGTTAACGGAATGGGTATTTTGCTACTTGATAGGAAACGACAATTTTCTCGGTGGTATTTTTTCCCGGTTTTGGTTACATAGACCGTCTCAGTTAAAGGCTCCTCAGATTTTTTCTTGCTTGTCTCGCTTACAGAAGTTACCATCGTTTGCTGAATCCACCCTTTTTGCCCATTAAATTCTATCTGTAACCATTCTCCCATCTGGAAGCCAGTCTTTTTTACTATTGTTCCAGCCTCCAATGTAAGGATTATTTCTGATTGGGGATCTGGGGCTTTTTTAACATTAGCTTGCTTAATCACTTTCAATTGCAAGGAAGAATCAGTTTTCACTTTAGAAGGTGATTTTTCCACCTTTGATGGAGTAGAGACAGCCGATTTAGAACTCTTCGAACTAGTGCAAGTGCAACTTGGGCTCAATGATCCATCACAACATTGGTCTCGTCCATTGGAGCATCCACAAACCCCTCCGTGGTGGCTACAACAGCCCCCGGCTTCTGCTTTGAAACCCGCAAGCAAAAAGAACGAGCCCAATGTAATAACCGTTATTTTTTTCATTTTCTGCCATCCTAATTCCTATCATTTGGACCTTTAATGCCTGCACCTATCGGCGGCCAGAATGTCAAGGTCGAATTCGAATTCGCGAATTCTGGGGACACCATAATTATTTCCTGTTAAGTGTAAAGCGAAGCCTTGACCCCTTTTTCTAAAAAATGCATTCTACCATTTCATTGTAGCCGTCTTGTAAATCGAACACCCTGTAGCCCGCAGGCAAATAATCTTCAATATGCGTGCTCGACCCCGGATTCGACCAAATCGGTATACTCCATAAACCACAGGGTTCAATTTGGACATGATTATGGCCAAATAGAAGTGCATCAACTTTTCCCTTTATCACCCTTTCCAGCTTTTTGGTGTCCTGGAGGCCTTTGAATTTGGGAAATGGAAAAGGATGATGATGAAGATAAAGGACCTTTTTGCATCTTTTCACTGCTGGATCGTTTTCAATATAATTCTCCAATAAGTTGATCTGAGGTTCCCCCAATTTTCCTTCGCAAGTGTCCATATCAACCTTTTCCGCCATCGAATTTAAGCCCCAAAAGGCAACCCCTCCGATTATATGGCGAGTAGGGTAAGGTGGGGTATTGGTATTGCCAAACGTTTGATCGAACAAGGCCACAAATTTCTCATCATCCACCGTCCCATCTCCATAGTCATGGTTGCCAGGAATGATCAAAACCTTGTAATCCTGCAGTATCTTTAGAGCATCTATAGCATTTTTATACTTTTTGCTTTTAAAGGCATTATCCACTAGGTCTCCTGTTATTACCACAACATAATCACTGGCAGGCTGTTGTTCATTGCAAATCTTGTTGAAAACTTTACGGGCATTTTTCAGCATACTCATCTTAGTTAATCTACTCCTGCCTCCAATATGAAGATCGCTCAAATGGATAATTTTCATTGGTTCCCTTCTCTTTCTTGGTTAGCTTATCATGTCCTGGTTCAACGGGAATTGAAAAAATCCAGATTAATCTTAGTGAGTAAAGAGTCTGGAACCGCCACCTTTATCTTGAAATACAAAGGCACGCCTTCGTTCCTGTGAAAGCGCGCCTGAATTTGGCTGGGTTCTTTATCTTCCGGCCTCTTCTCTGAAGAGGTGTCAAGGTGTCAGGTGTCATGGTGTCAAGTGTCATGGTTTGGGTTCCTAAGTCTAAAGTCTAAAGCCCAATGCCTAAAGCCTATCTTCTGCCCTCTGGACACCGATTATGGCCTAGTTTTTAAAGGCTTGTCAAGCCCAAAATGCGGATTCGGGCGAGACGCCGGGAACTCCTCGGCTTCGAATCTACTTAGAAAATGCACGGAGTTCCCCCTCACCCTAACCCTCTCCCTCGAGGGGAGAGGGGAGGGAGAGGGTGATTCCCGGCGGCAAAGGCATTTTCATGATTTCAGGGCGCCGCCATGCGGCATGAACGACTGCTATGAATTTAGGTATGAGCTTGCCCCCTGCGCAGCCTGCTTTCCAGCAGCGCCAGGTTTGGTGCGCTCGGCGCCGATCCTGCTGAGCGCTATTTAATCTCCAGGATTTTCATCGGCTTCAAGTCGGCCATTAAATAGGCGGTGAGGTCGCCGCGGTGCCGGCTGGGTTCCGGCAGCGGCAGGGTGGTGCGCTTGGAGCCGTCGGCCAGTCGCTGGCGCCGCAATTCAATATTGTAATTGATCGGCACCGGCTTCCCGGTCTGGTTATCTTTCAACAATATCCCCACCATCACTTGGCGAGCCTGAGGATCGGTCACCTTCACTTCGCCGACCACCACCTGCTTTTTCGGGTCGTATTCAAATTTGGTGACTTCCACGCCCACGGGTTTCGCGGCCTCGCCGGCCGGCAAAGGCTCCAGGCGGAAGGTGCCGGTGCTGATGAAGCGGCCCTGGCCGTTGTAAAGGTCCCAGGGCCGCCAGATATGATTGGTAATGTAGCCTACAACCGTGGGACCGGTGACCAGGGCGGCCGAGAGAAAGCCTTTCATCCCCCCGCCGGAAAGCGTATGGCTGACATAGCTTTGCTGGCCGGCGCTTGCCTCTTCGCTGGAAACGCTGAGCCTGGTGAGCGCCTTGAGCATGTTGGGAGGCTTCAACTCGGCCCAGAGCGAAGCGCCTCGCTCGACCGTGCCGTCCGCTCGGATGCGGCCCGAAAGGCGAAAGCGGTCGAGGGGGAACGGGAACGAGCTTTCCTCGAAGAAGCAGTTGTCCGACTCCAGCTCGAAAAAATCTCCTTTGACTTTTCCGGAAAAGGCATAGAACAGGCTCCGGGAATCCGGGATGCCCTGCTCCTCTCCGCCCGCGCTCTCCCCGTATTTCTGGACCGCCCAGGCCACAAAGGTATTCTTCTCCCGGTCCACTTCCACCACCGAGAAGGGGATGCGCATGATCGCAATCCCGATCTGGTCCAGGCTGGGCACGATCGGCGGCTGGGGAAAGGCCATGTGGGTGATGACAAAGCCGGGATGCTCGCCTTGCAGGAACACGCTCTCGCCCTTCGCCTTTGCAACCTGGAGTTGCAGCACCCCGGAAACCTCGCCCGAGCCGCCCTCCTGATCTGTATAATCGGCGCTCACCCGAAGCGAGTATTCTTGTCCGGGCGCGAGCATTTCCTCCGGGACAATGGCCACGGTGCGGTCGTCGCCGAACACTTCCACCCGGAGCGCAAAGGCAGGGCTGGCCGCGGCGCGCACGGAAGCCGGGTCCAGCTTGGCCCGGGCGGTGCGGCCGTTTTGCCGCACGATCAGCCGCAGGATCACCACCTGGGAGGGATGCACGGCAAGGGCTTTGCCGGCTTCCGATTTCGGGATCGGATTCCGGTCCATCAGGCCGCCGGGCGAGACGTCGTGCCACCATGCGCCTTCCTCGTGGAATCCGTCCGAGGGATCGCGGTTGATTCCCGGCGCGCCCTCTTGCAAATAGTAATGGTAAGGAATGTAAAACACGTCCCCGTTGGCGCTGGCCACGGCCAGGCCGCTCTTGCCGAGCGCGGGCGAGGCATTGAGGTTGGGGTAGTCCACCCGGCCGGCCAGGACCAGGGTGTCAAAGGACCAGCGGCGGGAGCCGTCGGGTTGAAGGGCAAAGACCTCGCCCTGGCCGCCGCCGAAATACACGAGGTATTCTTCTTTGCCTTCCGGGTCCGGGCCCAGGACCGGAGAGCTGCGCACGGCATCGCCGGTATAAAAAGTCCAGCGCACTTTTCCGCTGGCGCCGTCAATGGCGTAGAGGAACCCGTCGGTGGAGGCGACATAGACCGTGCCCTGCGGGTCCAGGGCCGCGGAAGCGTAGATGTGGCTGTCGGTTTGGAGCCTCCACTTGATTTTGCCTCGCTTCGAATCCAGGGCGTAGAGTTTGCCGTCGAAACTGCCCTGGTAAATCGTGCCATCCGGCGCGAGCGCGGGCGAGGCCACCAGCGGGTTTTCCAGGTTCTTCTTCCACTTGAGCTTGCCGGTCTCCTGATCGAGCGCGTAGAGCCGCATGTCGAAGCCGGCAAAGTAAAGCGTCCCGTCCGGCCCAAACGCCGGCACCGTCCAGATCAGGAAACCGGTGCGATGGGCCCATCTCATCTTCCCTTCCGGCGTGATGCTGTAGAAGAAAAAATCATTGTTGCCGGCGTAGAGGTTCTGGTCCGGGCCAAGCACCACGTTGCCTTCCCACCAATAATTGGTCCCGAATGTATAAAGCCCCTCCGGCCGGTTCGTGGTGACATCAAAGGCCCAAATCTCACGGCCTTCCTTGTCCAGGGCATAAAGGGCCGCGCCGGCCGGAACGTAAACCCGGCCGTCTCCGGACAGGGCCGCGGCGGAATCCATCAGCTCCCGCGCGTCGAATTTCCAGAGCAGCTCGCCCGAGAAGGGGTCCAGGGCGTAAAAATAATGGTCGGCGCTGCCCACGTAGATGCGCTCGTGTTCATCCAGGACCGGGGTGGAAAAGATGCCGTTGCCGGTCCGCCAGAGGCGGGGCTTGAGGGGAAGGTCCGGGTTCGGATGCCTTTCCAGGAACCGGCCCTGGCCCGTGTTCTGGAGGTTGCCGCGCATGACCGGCCAGGGAGCGCCGGGAGGATAAGGGGACGCGGGCTCCGCGCTCGCGGCGGGGATGCCGGTCATGGGAACGGCGCCGAAAAAGACCAGGACCCCGGCCAGGATTCCAACCGATAATCCTTTTCGCATCGCAACACCTCGCCTTTTCTCGGATCTGTAGCGTTTCATTACATCCGACCGTCCGCAGCTTGTCAAACCTGAATTCCCGGAGAGCCTTTCGCGCCGGGGTTGAACTCTCTTTACCTTTACTGATATCCTTAAGGCACTGTTTCGCCCAAAGGAGGGACCGGGCCATGGCCGAGAAGTTTGTGAGTATGCGCAACCTGAAGTTCCTGCTTTACGAAATGTTCGAGGCGGAGTCGCTCACCCGCTATCCCTATTTCCAGGAGCACAGCCGGGAGATTTTCGACCTGGTCCTGGACACGGGCATGCGGCTGGGCAAGGAGCTATTGTTCCCGTGCTTTTCCGAGATGGACAAGAAGCCGCCGGAGTTCGTGAACGGCGAGGTCAAGGTCCATCCCCTGGTCAAGGTGATAATGCGGGAATGCGGAGAAGGCGGCTGGATCGGCGCCCAGGCCGCTTACGAGCACGGCGGCCAGCAGATGCCGAATCTGATCATGTCCGCTTTCCGCTGCATCTTTTCCGCGGCCAATTATTCCGCCGCGGTCTATCCCTTCCTCACCACCGGCGCGGCCTTTCTCATCCTGTCCTTCGGCTCCAAAGAGTTGATCGAGACTTACGTGCCCAAGATGTTCGCCGGCGAGTGGCAGGGCACCATGGCCCTGACCGAGCCCCAGGCCGGAAGCTCGCTCACCGACCTCACCACCACCGCCTATCCCACAGATCAGGGCTATTACAAGATCAAGGGGCAGAAGATCTTTATCTCCGCGGCGGAGCACGACGGGGGGGCGAACGTGGTCAACCTGCTCCTGGCCCGGATCCAGGGCGCGCCGGCGGGAGTGAAGGGCATCTCGCTCTTCGTGGCGCCCAAGCTCCGGCCCGAAGGCGGCAAGCTCGTGCCCAATGACCTGCAATGCGCCGGGATCTATCACAAGCTCGGCTACCGGGGCTCGCCCATCACCCAGCTGGCGCTCGGCGAGAACAACGACTGCCGGGGCTTTTTAGTCGGCCAGCCGCACCAGGGGCTCAAGTATATGTTCCAGATGATGAACGAGGCGCGGATTGACGTGGGCCTGGGCGCGGTGGCCATCGCCTCGGCCGCTTATTACGCTTCGCTCCAGTATGCGCAGGAGCGGCCCCAGGGCCGGAAGGTCACTTCCAAGGACCCGACCCAGCCCCAGGTGCCGATCATCGAGCACGCCGACATCAAGCGCATGCTCCTGTTCCAGCGGGCGGTGGTGGAAGGCTCGCTTTCCCTGATCTTCCAGTGCGCCAAGTGGGTGGACCTGGCCCACGTGCTGAGCGGAGACGAGAAGGATAGGTATGAGTTGCTCCTGGACATCCTGACGCCGGTGGCCAAGAGCTATCCCTCGGAGATGGGGATCCTGTCGGTGAGCGCCGGCCTGCAATGCCTGGGCGGATACGGCTATTGCGAAGAGTTCCCGCTCGAGCAGCACTGGCGCGACGCCCGCATCCATCCCATCCACGAGGGCACCACCGGTATCCAGGGCATGGACCTCTTGGGCCGCAAGGTGGTGATGAAGGACGGCCGGGCGTTCATGCTCTACCTGGAAGAGGCGGGCAAGACCATCCAGGAAGCCAAAGGGCTCCGCGAGCTGGCGCCTTTCGCCCAAGCCCTGGCCGAAGCCCTGGACAAGCTGAAGCGAGTCACCGGGCATTTGACCGGGATCGCGCTCAAGGGCGAGATCGAGCTGTTCCTGGCCGACGCCACGCTCTACCTCGAAATGTTCGGGATCGTCGCCATCGCCTGGCAGTGGCTCGCGCAGGCGGTGGTCGCGCAAAAGGCGCTGGCGAAAAATCCCGCCGAGGCTGATGCCAACTTTTACCAGGGGAAGCTTTTCACCTGCCGCTACTTCTTCGGCTACGAGCTGCCCAAGATCGAGGGCCTGGCGGCGCGGCTGCTCACCGGCGACGGCCTGACCGTGGCCATGAAGCAGGAGTTCTTTCAGGATTGAATTTTAATGAATCGGTAGTAAGGGGAGAGGAAAATGAAAATGCGAGGGGTGATGTTTAGCGGTTTCCTGATCTTGATATTGTCCGCCGCGACCGCAGCCTGGGCGGAGGACATTTGCTCGGAGCCGGTCAAAACCGCGGCCGGCCTGGTGAGCGGGCATGAGGACGCCCAGACCGCGACCTGCTTCTGGAAAGGCATCCCTTATGCCGCGCCGCCGGAGGGAGAGCTTCGTTTCCGGGCGCCGCAGCCCAAGCCGGCCTGGTCGGGCGTGCTGGACGCCGGTTCTTACGGGGACCAGTGCATGCAGGTGCTGGCTGGAGATAAGGCCCGGAAGCACATGTCCGAGGACTGCCTTTACCTGAACGTCTGGCGGCCGAAGCAGTCGGGATCTTTCCCGGTCATGGTCTGGATCCACGGCGGGGGCTACATCATGGGCAGCGGTGGCCGGGGCGGCACCGGGTTTAGTTTTGATGGGGGCCGGCTGGTCGAGTTCGGGGACGTGGTGGTGGTGACGATCAACTACCGGCTCCACGCCTTCGGCTTCCTGGCCGACCCGGGGTTGCGGGCGGAGGACCCGAACCGCTCGACCGGCAGCTACGGCTCGCTCGACCAGGCGGCCGCGATCCGCTGGGTGCACGACAACATCGCCGGGTTCGGCGGCGACCCGGGAAACCTCACCATCTTCGGCGAGAGCGCCGGCGGCTGGTCCATCTGCACCATGCTGGCCACCCCTTTGAACCAGGGGATGATCCAGCGCGCCATCCTGGAGAGCGGCGGGTGTGAGAAGAGCGAAAGCCTGGAGCAGGGCTACGAGAAGGCCAAGATTGTCTGGGAGCGGATCGGCTGCGACCCGGGCGACCTCGCCTGCCTGCGGGCGGCGCCGGCCGAGAAGTTCCTGGGCGGGCTCAGGGACTTGTATCGCGAAGGCATGCCCTACGCTCCGCACGAGGACGGCTACCTCCTCACCGGCACTCCGCTTTCCATGATCCGCGCCGGCCATTACAACCGCGTTCCCTTCATCGCCGGCAGCAACCGCAACGAGGCGGATGCGGTCTTGTTTTTCCGGCGCAAGCTCTGGCGCGCCCGGCCGGCGCAATACGAGAACCGGCTGCAAAGCTTCCTGGGCCTGGACCAGGCCGGAGCGGCGGAGCTGGCCCGGCTTTACCCCCTCGGCGAATTCGGCCCGAAACCGCGCCAGGCTTTCGGCCGCGCCTTTACCGACGCCAGCCTTGCCTGCCCCACCTACCTGGGCCTGGCCGCGGCCGCGGAGCTGGAGGACGCGGCTTATTTATACCGTTTCGATTACGACGACACGAAGTATGGCCGGCGCATCGGCGCCCTGCACGCGATGGAGGTGCCCTTGGTGTTCGGCGCGCTCAAGAAGCCGTTCTATAACGAGAAGAACCTGGAGGGCGCGAAAGCACTTTCGCGGGTGATGCAGGGCTATTGGACCAACTTTGCCAAGAGCGGGGACCCCAACGGCCCGGGCCTTCCCGAGTGGCCCCGGTTCACGAACGAGAACCAGCTTCGGCTGATCCTGGATACCGAGGTCAAAGCCGAGCCGGCGGACATGAAAGACCGGTGCGCTTTCTGGGACGCCTACTACGACGACCACCCGGGTTTTGAAGGGACGTTGGGAAAAAAGCAAGGGGGAAAATAGCAGTCCATCCGGAGAAGGGAGGCGGCGATGCGCTTGATCCACAAAGCGATGGCGGGCATGATCGGGCTGTTGGTTCTGGTCAGCCTGAGTCCGCTGCGCGCGGAAGAAAGAGGGATTTGCTCCGAGCCGGTGAGCACGACCGAGGGCTTGATCCAGGGACAAACCGTGCCCGGTCATGCCGCCTGCGCCTGGAAGGGCATCCCTTATGCAGCGCCGCCGGTGGGAGAACTGCGCTGGCGGACGCCGGAGCCGCCGAGGCCGCATGCCGGCGTGCTCCGGGCTTTGGAGGTCGGCTCTTCGTGCCCGCAGGACGAGGTCTTGACCTCGGGCGGCGAGAGCGCGGCGTTCAGCGAGGACTGCCTGACCCTGAACATCTGGCGGCCGCAGAAGTCGGGCGCCTTCCCGGTCATGGTCTGGATCCATGGCGGGGCATACCGCGAAGGCGCCGGCACCTACCAGATGTATGACGGCTCGCGGCTGGCTGCGGAGCGGGAGGTGGTGCTGGTGACGATCAACTACCGGATCGGCGCGCTGGGTTTCCTGGCCCTGCCCGAGCTTAAGGCGGAAGACCCGCACCAGAGCGTGGGCAATTACGGCATCCTTGACCAGATCCGGGCCCTGCAATGGGTGCAGGACAACATCGCCGGCTTCGGCGGCGATCCGAACAACGTCACCATTTTCGGCCAGTCCGCGGGCGGGATCAGCGTCTGCATCCTGCTCGCCTCCCCTCCGGCGGCCGGGCTTTTCCACCGGGCGATCAACATGAGCGGCGCCTGCGACACCATCAGCTCTTTGGAAAGGGGATACCGGCAGGGGCGGAAATTAACCGAGGCGCTGGGATGCGCGGGCGCGGAGGTTGTGAGCTGCCTGCGGCGGAAGCCGGCCGAGGCGTTCGTGCCCAAGGGCAAGAGCCTGCTCCGCTCCAGCGGCGAGGGCCACTCCCCGCCGATTGACGGCTACGTGCTCTTGGCCCAGCCGATCGAGAGCATCCGCGCCGGAAATTACAACCAGGTCCCGGTCATGGTCGGCCACACCCGGGACGAGATCCGGCTCTACACTTTAGTTTTCCCAGGCTTGAGCCTGGTCCCGCGCTTCCTGGTCAACAAGCTCGCGCGGCGGGTGCTCGGCGACCAGACCGATGAGATCATGGCCCTTTATTCCTATTCGGACTACCGGCACCCGGCCCAGCTTCTGATCGCGGTGGCGGATGACGGCTTTATCTCGCGCGGCTATTTTGCGGCGGAGGAGCTCTGCCGGCGGACGCCGGTTTACCTTTATCGCTTTGACTGGAACAAGACCCGGCTCTCCGACAAGATGGGCGCGTTCCACGGCCTGGACATCCCCTTTGTTTACGGCGCGCTCGACCTGGACTCGAGGATCGCCCGGATTCTGGCGAGCAAGAAGGTTTACGAAGAGGCGCGGCCGCTCTCCGAGCAGTTGATGTCTTACTACACCAACTTCGCCCGGACCGGAGATCCCAACGGCCCGGGTCTTCCGGCCTGGCCGGCCTATACCACGGAGAATAAAATGCGGCTTTACTTCGACCTGCCCGTCACCGTGGCCCCGCTCACGCCGCAGGAAATCGAGCGCTACCAGGCTTTCCAGGATTTGGACCTGGAAGCGATCTATCGCGAGCCGGAGCCAAACCCCTGAGGCCGGGGGATTGAAGGAAAAACCGGCCCCGATCTTGCCCACCCCCATTTTTTCGGTGGGTCTATCGTAGGGGCGCGATTGATCGCGCCCTTACAAAGCCGGGGCGCAATGAATTGCGCCCCTACATCGGCCGAAAATACGCGGTGCACGTAAAAAATGGGGGTGGGCAAGCGGCCCAATCACTTGATTAGTCCCGCCGTTCTCGTTATCATGGCATGGCAGCAAGGGGGGAAATTTTTGGCGCGCGCGGATTATACAAAGCCGGACTTTTACGCCCGCAAGGCCAAGGAGCGGGGCTTTGCCGCCCGCTCGGTTTTCAAGCTGGAAGAGTTGGACCGGAAGGAGAAACTGCTCCGGCGCGGGGCGCGGGTGCTGGACCTGGGCGCCGCGCCCGGCTCCTGGATGCAATACGCGGCCGGGCAGGTGGGCGACAAGGGACTGGTGGTCGGGGTGGATCTCAAGGAGCTTTCCCGGCCGCTTCAGCCGAACGAGCGTTTTCTCCAGGCCGACGTGTTCGAGCTTTCCGGCGAAGAGTTGCTCTCGCGCTTCGGGGTCTTTGACCTGGTGCAGAGCGACCTGGCGCCGGCGACTATGGGCGACAAGGCCACCGACCATTTCCGCAGCATCGCCCTGGCCGAGCGGGCGCTGGCCCTGGCCCGGCGGCTCTTGCGGCCCGGCGGCCACTTCCTGGTCAAGGCCTTCCAGGGCGCGGACTTCGACGCCTTCGCGCGCTCGGTGCGGGGAAGCTTCCGCACGGTCAAGCTGAAGAAGCCGAAGGGCTCCCGCGCCACCAGCCCGGAGATGTATATCCTGGGGCGCGAGTTTCAGCGAATCGAGGAGGAAGACGATGCCTAAACCCAAAGCCAGGGCCAAAAGGGCGCGGGACTCGAAGGAAACCCGCTTCGGCCGGATCCCGGAGCAGGCCGGCCGGATCAAGACCATCGGGGTGTTGACCGGGGGCGGCGATTGCCCGGGCCTGAACGCGGTGATCCGGGCGGTGGTCAAGACCGCGATCACGGTTTACCGCTGGAAAGTGATCGGCTTTGAAGACGGGTTCGAGGGCATGATCCTGCCCGGCAAGGAGCGGGAGCTGGACCTCGACTCGGTCAAGGGCATCTTGCCCCGGGGCGGCACCATCCTGGGCAGCACCAACCGGGGCAACCCGTTCAACTTCCCGGTGGAGCGCCAGAACAAGATCGTGTCCATGGACTGTTCGCACGAGGTGGTGGAAACCTACCGCCGGCTCAAGCTCGACGCGCTGGTGGTGATCGGCGGCGACGGCACCCTCAGTATTGCCCGCGACCTGGGCCGCAAGCGCGGGCTCAAGTGCGTGGCCGTGCCCAAGACCATTGACAACGACCTCAATGCCACCGACGTGACCTTCGGCTTTGACACCGCGGTGACCACCGCCACCGAGGCGATTGACAAGCTCCACACCACCGCGGAAAGCCACCACCGGGTCATGTTCGTGGAGGTGATGGGCCGCGACGCCGGCTGGATCGCGCTTTACGCCGGCCTGGCCGGCTCGGCCGACGCCATTCTGCTCCCGGAGATCCCTTACGATATCACCAAGCTGATCAAAAAGATCCGCTCCCGCGAGAACATGGGCCGCAAGTCCTCGATCGTGGTGGTGGCCGAAGGCGCCCGGCCCAAGGGCGGCGGCGTCAGCTACCTCCGCCAGGCCAATCCGCCCTTTGACCTGGTCCGGCTGGGCGGAGCCGCCCAGCGGGTGGCCGACGAGGTGGAGGCCCTGTCCGGCAAGGAAACGCGGGTGACCGTGTTGGGGCACGTCCAGCGGGGCGGCAGCCCCACCGCTTTTGACCGTAACCTGGGCACCCGGATGGGCACCGCGGCGGCGCACGCCGCGGCCCGGGGCGAGTTCGGCAAGATGGTGGCGCTCCGCGGCAATTCGATCAGCATCGTTCCTCTGGCCGAGGCGGTGGCGCACAAGAAATCCGTGGACCCTCACGGCGAGATTGTGCAGGCCGCCCGGGCGGTCGGCACTGACTTTTGTTCGGCCGAGAGCGAGGAGCCGCGTTGAGCCCGGCCACCCCGGAACCGGCCGCCACCGTGGTCCTGGTCCGGGAACTCGGCTCCGGCCTGGAGGTCTACATCACCCGCCGCCATGCCGACCTGGTCTTCCTCGGCGGCTTCCACGTCTTTCCCGGCGGCAAAGTGGACCCGGAGGATTTTTCCGCGGCCATGCTCGAACGGTGCCGCAACTTGGACCTGAAAGAAGCCGGCGCTTCCCTGGGTCTTTTCGGAGAGCCGGAGCGGGCCATGGGCTTTCGAGTGGCCGGCGTCCGGGAAGTCTTTGAAGAGACCGGGGTGCTTCTGGCCCAAGGGAATCTTATGCCCCCGGCCGGAAAGCTCGCGGGTTATCGCCGCGAGCTTCATGCCGAGAGGCGTTCGTTCCTCTCCATTCTCGAAGCCTTTGACCTGAACCTGCCCATGGACCGGTTGCTGTGGTTCGCGCACTGGGTAACCCCGGCCACCTCTCCGCGCCGCTTTGACACCCATTTTTTCGCGGCGCCCATGCCCAAGGGGCAGGAGGTCGCGCCTTTTCCAGAGGAGATTTCGGCCTCGGGCTGGGAGCGGCCGGCGGAGGCGATCGAGAAGTGGAAGCGGGGGGAGATCAAGATCATCCCGCCCACGCTCGCCAGCCTGGATTTCCTGAGCCGCTTTCCGGACTGGGTCTCGCTCGAGCGGCACCTGCAGCCGGAGAAGCTGGTGCGCCAGGGTTCCGCCGCCGCGGGGGTCGAGACCGCGAGCTGGGCCGGGAAAAAAGGGATCGTCGGCTGATGCGCATCCTCGGGGTGGACCTGGGCGAGCGGACTTTGGGCCTGGCGCTTTCCGACCCCCTGGGCATTGTGGCCGGCGCTTTGCAAACTATTCGCCGGACCAGCGAGTCTAAAGACCTTTTAGCCCTGGCCGGGGTCATGGCCGAGCAAGAGGTGGGAGAGATCGTGGTGGGCTTGCCCTTGAACATGAACGGGACCCGCGGGCCCCAGGCGGAAAAGGCCGAGGCCTTTGCCCAGAAGCTGCGCGAACGGTTCGGGCTCCCGGTCCACTTGTGGGACGAAAGGCTGAGCACGGTGGCCGCGGAGCGCTCGCTCTTGGAGGCCGACCTGAGCCGAAAGAAGCGCAAGAAAGTCATTGACCAGGTGGCCGCGGCCCTCTTCCTGCAAAGCTTCCTGGACGCCCGGGCCTTGGCGCGAAAGGATGAGGCGTGAACCAGAGCGCCCGGCGCCGGCTTTGGCCCAAACTCCTGGCCCTGACCCTGTTCCTGGGCACGGTCGCGCTCGGGCTCGTGGTCTGGAACTTCTGGGATTATCTGCGCACCCCGGGCCCGACCCGCGGCGCCCAGGCGATCCGGGTCCACATTCCCGCGGGTTCGAGTCTCCATCAAATCATCGAGATCCTGGCCGCCAACGGCGTGATCAGCCAGCCCGACAAATTCCGCTACCTGGTGGAATGGAAGGGACTGAGCACCCGCATCCAGGCGGGGGAATTTGAGTTCGAGCCGGGGATGCGGCCGGAGGAAATCCTGGCCAAGCTGGTCGCGGGCCAACCCGTGCTCCATGCCCTTACCGTTCCCGAAGGCTATCACCTGGTCCAGATCGCAGGCGTGCTCGATCAAACCGGGATCTGGTCCGGCGAACAGTTCCTGACCCTGGCCCGCGACCCGGCCTTCGCCGCCTCTCTGGGCATCCCCTATTCCACCCTGGAGGGCTACCTGTTCCCCGACACCTACAAGTTTCCCCGGAGCACGCCTGAAACCGAGATCATCCGGGCCATGTTCCACCGCATGGAGAAAGAGTTTCCTACGGAAGAGGCCATGCGCGGCCTCGGCCTCTCCCGCCACCAGGTTCTGACCCTGGCCTCGATCGTGGAAAAAGAAACCGGCCGGTCCGAAGAGCGGCCGCTGATCGCCTCGGTGTTCTTGAACCGGCTCAGCCGGGGCATGCGCCTGGACAGCGACCCCACCGTGATTTACGGGCTCAACCATTTTAACGGCAACCTCACCCGCCAGGATCTGGAAACCTGGACCCCTTATAATACTTACCGCATCGCCGGCCTGCCGCCCGGGCCGATTGCCAGCCCGGGACATGACGCGATCCAGGCCGTGCTCCACGCGCCCGCGACCAATTACCTCTTTTTTGTCTCCCGGGGCGACGGCAGCCACGAGTTCACCCAGAGCTACCGCGAGCACCAACAGGCGGTGGACCGCTACCAGCGCCGCGCCTCCCGCTAGGGCCATGAGTCTCCGGGTCAAGGAGCTCTTCCGCACCCTGCAAGGCGAGGGCCGGGACACCGGGATACCCTGCACCCTGGTGCGGCTATCCGGCTGCAACCTCCGCTGCGCCTGGTGCGATACCGCCTACGCTTTTCAGGGCGGGAAACTTTACCGGGTGGAAAGCCTGGTCCGCCGGATCGCCCGGCTTGGGCTGGACCTGGTGCTCGTCACCGGAGGCGAGCCGCTGGTCCACCCGGAAACCCCGGCCCTGCTTAAGGAGCTTTTGGACCGGGGATCGCGCGTGATCCTGGAGACCAACGGCTCCCTGGATATCAGCGAGGTTCCGGAAGAAGTGATCGTGGTTCTGGATATCAAGTGTCCGAGCTCGGGCGAGAGCCGCAAGAACCGCTGGTCGAACCTGGCTCACTTGGGAGGGGAGGATGAGATCAAGTTCGTGATCGCGGATGCCCGGGACTTTCGCTTCGCCAAAGCAGAGATCAAGAAACGCCGCCTGGAGCGCCGCGCCCTGGTCAACCTTTCTCCCGTCGCCTGCCGGCTGCCGCCGGAAAAGCTCGCCGGCTGGATGCTGCGCGACCGCCTGCCCGTCCGCCTCAACCTCCAACTCCACAAGATCCTCTGGCCGGAAGGGGAAAAAGGCGTTAGGCGTTAGACATTGGGCTTTAGGCTTCAGAAATCAATTTCCAGCTAAGAGAAAGGATTTGACAGGGCCGGCCTCGACTTCCTATGATGGGCCTATGTCGGCGCAGATCGAGGTGGAGTTGAAGGCCTGGGTGGATGATCCGGAGGCCATGTTGGCGAAGATCCGGGAGCTGGCGGAGCTTAAGGAAGAGGTCCGCTATGCGGATACCTATTGGACCTACGCCCACACCCAGGGCTACCAGCACCAGCGCTTCCGCCTGCGGGAATACCCGGGCCACGCCCAGGTGACCGCCAAGGCGCCGGTGTCTCCCGAGAACCCCGACGCCAACCGCGAGCACGAGTTCGAGGTCTCGGACCCGGAGGCGTTCCAGGCCTTTTGCCGGGCCTTCGGTTTCCGGGTGCTGATCCGCAAAGAAAAACAGGCCCGAAGCTTCACGCCCCGGGAGCGCCCGGCCTTTCCGCTGACCATCGAGCTCAACCACATCCCCGGTCTGGGTCATTTCCTGGAAGTGGAGGCGCTGGTGGATGATCCCGCCCAGGTCGGAGCGGCCCAGGCGCTGGTGCAAACTATTTTCGAGAGGCTGGGCGTGCCGGATTCCAAGATCGAGCCGACTCCTTATACCCGGCTTCTCTACGATTTGGGGAAGCGGGGTTGATCCCGCTCCCGCCGGCCGCGGTGCCTGGGGCGCTGCGAAAATTAAACTTTTCAATTCTGATGCTCGATGCTAGAATAAAATGATCCCGATGAAAAAGACGAACCGTCCCCTGGCCCCGGCCCGGTCGGCGGAGAGCCCGGAAGAAGCGCTTTCCGCGGCAGGGTTGGAGCGTGCCCAGCAGGAGCGGGAAGCGGTGCTCCAGGAGTTGATCCGGGCCCAGCGCACCTCCAGTCTTTATCCGGAAAGCCATCCCCAGCGGGCCGGAGCCCTGGCCCAGAGCTATGGCGCGATCAAAAGCCGGCTGAAAGCAACCCCGGAGATGGACTGGGACGTGACCCGCAAGGGCTTCAGCTACCGCGACCGGCCCGTTGCCGAGGGCAACCCCTCGGTGGTCAATTTCGCCCGCGAGCTGCACCTGCGCCAGATCAAAAGGTTCGCGTTCCGCAAGGAGATGACTCTGCCCGAGTTTGAGGCCTTCCTGCGCCTGCTGGCCATGGACCCGGAAGAGTTTCGGTCCGGGAACCTGATCGAGGACCACTTCCGCCGCCATCAGATCCGGGAGATCTGGGTGAACGAGATTGATTTCGGCAGGCTCCGGGGCGCCGGGGTGGCGGACCTGGAGGGGGAAGAGGCCAGCCCGGACCAGTTTGAGATCGTGGACCTGCCCGAAGACCAGGCATCCGCGATCAAGACCCAGATCCGGGAGCTGATCGCCGCGCTCGACGCCGAGCGGGACCCGGAGCGGTTCCTGCAACTGGTGCGGGAGCTGGAGGTGCTGGCCAACGAGTTGGCGCGGGAAAAAAATTTCGAGGCGGCCTGGGTGATCCTGGCCGCGCTTTCCGACCATGCCGAGTTTTCCGAGGGCCGCTCCGAGGTTTGCCAGAAACACGCCTTGCGGGCGGTGCGGGCCCTGGCCCAGCGCGAGCTGCTCTCGCATTTACTCGAGCACTACACCGCGGTGCGGGAGGACCGCAAGCGGCCCTATGAGCGGGTGTTCCGGCAGTTGGAAATGGCGGTCCTGGAGTCGATCCTGGTCTTGGTCGGCAAGAACGAGGCGCTTTACTCTCACCGCCGGCTCCTGGATTTTGTCGCGGCCATGGGGCCCAAGGTCCGGGAGCCCCTGGAAGCCCGGCTCAATAATGCCGGGCCGCACCTGGCCCGCAAGATCGTGTTCCTGCTCGGCGAGCTCCGCCAGCGGGAGAGCGTGGAGGCGCTGCGGGCGATGCTCTCGCACAAGGACAGTCGCATCCGCCGCGAGGCGGTGCGCTCGCTGGCCAAGGTCCGGGGCGCGGAATCCTCGCGCGCGCTCCTCGCCGGCCTCGGCCAGAAGCTCGAGCCCGAGACCAAGGTCCTGATCGTGCAGACCCTGGGCGAGATGCGCGACCTGAGCGCGGTGCCCACCCTGCTCAACCTGCTCCGCCGGCGGCGCTGGCTGGATGAAAATTACGAGTTGCTGGCCGCGGCCACCCAGGCGCTGGGCCAGATCGGCTCCAAGGAGGCGTTGCCGGTGCTGATCCGCACCCTGCATCGCCACAAGTGGATCCAGGCCGAGCCCAACTATCGCCTGCGCCTCACCGCCGCGGCCTCCCTGGGCCAAATCGGGGGCGAGAATGCGGTCCAGGCCCTCAAGCGCTACCTGCGGGGCAAAGAGGATGAGCTGGAGTTCGCCTGCCAGCAGGCCTTGGCCGAAGTCGAGGCCTCGCACTCCGCACCGGAAGGGACGCGATGACCGAGGCGCTGGCCAAAGAGCTCCTGGAGCCGATCCTGCT
>MGQK01000125.1:131599-147518 GCA_001797815.1 Deltaproteobacteria bacterium RBG_13_61_14
GAGCCTGTATCCGCCCAACCACCCGGCCATCCAAAAGCCTGTGGCCCAACTGGCCGGCCGCTTTTCCGATCTGCTGCTCCAGCGCGAGCACCTGGCGCTGGGCATTGTGGATGAAGTCCTGGTGTTCGAGGGCACGCCCTTTTACGACACCCAGGCCTCGGTGCGGGAGCTGCTCAAGCGCTTCGAGGAACGCGGCATCACCGCGCTCGAGTTTCAGGACGGGTTGACCGAGGAGGAACTGGTCCAGTTCTGCGCCCTGCTGGTGGCGGACGCGGCCGAGGTCAAGGCCCAGGGCACCGGCGAGAGCCTGCGCCGGCGGGGGATCGTCCACATCGTGGCCAAGGACGCCCGCGAGGTTTACAATTCCGCGGTGGACGCGGTCTCGGACGTGCTCCAGGAAGCCCGGATGGGGAAGATTCCCCGGGCGCAGAAGGTGAAAGAAGCGGTGGACGACCTCACCCGCCTGATCCTCAAGGACCGGCCGGCCATCCTCGCCCTCACCCTGATCAAGAACTACGACAACTACCTCTTCAACCACTCGGTCAACGTGAGCGTGCTGGCACTGGCCCTGGCCGAGGCGCTCAAGATCGAGAAAGACGCTCTCGACGATATCGCGTTAGCCGGCCTGCTCCACGACGTGGGCAAGACCCTGACCCCCCGGGAGATCACGCTCAAGCCCGGGGACCTGACCGACGAGGAATGGGAAGTGATGCGCCAGCACCCGCTGCGCAGCGCCGAGATCGTCGCCAAGATGAGCGGGGTCAGCGAGCTGGCCGTCCGCATCGTGCGCGAGCACCACATCTCCTTTGACCGCGGCGGCTACCCGGTCCTGGAAGAGGGCGAGAACGTGCATCCCCATTCCAAGATCGTGACCGTGGCCGACTGCTACGACGCCATCACCACGCTCCGGCCCTACCAGAAGCCCTTCCCCCCCAAGGAGGCCATGGCCATCCTGGAAAAACTTTCCGGCAAAGTGATAGACCCCAAATACTTCCAGGAGTTCGTCAAGGTCCTGGGCATCTTCCCGGTGGGCACCCTGGTCCGGCTCGACACCAACGAGGTGGGCGTGGTGGTGGAGACCAACCTGGACGCGCCCCTGCTCCCCCGCCTCCGCGTGGTCTTTAACCCCGAAGGCCAGCGCCTGCCCAAAAGCCTGGAGCTCAACCTCGCCTCGCTCGACGAAGCCATGGGCGAGCACCGCGCCATCGTCTCCACCGTGGACCCGCTCCTCTATAACGTGGAACCGGAAACCCTCCTTTAGGAAGGCTTTAGGCGTTAGACTTTAGGCCTTAGGCTCAAGAGGAAATCTATTCAATAATGAATAGAATCTTTGCTCCGGCCTCAAGCCCAAAGTCTAAAGCCTAATGCCTAACGTCCATTAGGCCTTAGGACCCTGAGTTTGGCTTCTTGTTAAAAAACCGAAATCGTGATATCAAAACCCATCATGTCCAAAGTCCTTGAGAGATTTCGCCCGCTGTTTCAGCCCGCGAGTATTGCCGTCCTCGGTGCCTCCAACACCCACGGCAAGTGGGGCTACATCTACACCCGCAACCTCCGCGACTCCGGCTTCCCCGGCGCGCTCTATCCGGTCAACCCCAAAGAAAACGCGGTGCTGGGCATCAAGGCTTTCTCCCGGGTGGCCGAGATCCCCGGGCCGGTGGACCTGGCCCTGATCCTGCTCCCGCCGCCCCTGGTCGAGGCCGCGGTCAAGGAATGCCTGCAAAAACCGGTGGGCGCGATCGTGGTGATCACCGCCGGGTTCGGCGAGCTGGGGGAAGAGGGCCGGCGCCTGCAGGAAGCCTTTGCCGCTCCGGCCCGGGCCGCGGGGGTGCCGGTGATCGGCCCCAACTGCATGGGCCTGGTCAACGTCCTCCATCGGCTCAACGCCCAACTCTTTTACCTCAAGCCTTTGCCCGGTAAAATTTCCATCCTCAGCCAGAGTGGCAACCTCGGCGGCAACCTTATCCGCAAGGGCATGGCCGACCAGATCGGATTCGCCAAGTTCCTCTCCTCCGGCAACGAGGCGGTCACCACCGGCGAAGAGCTGCTGGAATACTTTGCCGAAGACCCGGAGACCGAGGTGCTGCTGGTCTATCTCGAAGGCGTCAAGGACGGCCGGAGATTCCTGGAAGCGGCGCGCAAGATGACCGCGACCAAACCCATCGTCCTGCTCAAGGGCGGCTACACCGCGGCCGGGGTCAAGGCCTGCGCCTCTCACACCGGCGCCCTGGCCGGGGAGCGCGAGGTCTTCGAGGCCATGTGCCGACAGGCGGGCGTGCTGCGGGTGGACGACGTGGATGATTGGTATTACCTGGGCACGGCGCTGGCCGGCCATCCGCTGCCCCCGGGGGACCGGATGGGCATTGTCACCGAGGGCGGCGGCCTGGGCGTGATCGCGGCCGATGCCTGCGTGGCCCAGGGGATGCAGGTGCCGGCCCTGCCGGAGGAGATGATCGCGGCGTTTAACGGGTTGATGCCGGACCGCTGGAGCCGAGGGAACCCGGTGGACACCGCGGCCGGCGAGGGCAAGATCGAGGCGCTGGAGCAAATGGTCCGCAGCGATTACTTCGACGGGATTATTCAGTTGGGAATTGCAGGGGCCGGGGCGACGCTGCAGGCGCTCCGGGCCAAACCGGAGGGCGAACTCAGCGAAGCAGAGCGGGCGCGGCTCCGGCGGGTGGAAAAGCGGGTGGCGGAGGAGTTGGAGGAAGCCAAGCTTTTGGTCCGGCTGAGCCGGGAGACCGGGAAACCCATCCTCTCCGCGGACATGGACACCACGCTCAGCCCGGTGGCCGGCAACCCGATCCTCGAATACCTCTCCGCCCAGGGCATCCTGGTCTTCCGCAACTCCTTCCAGGCGGCCAAGATCATGGGCTCCCTTTGCCGTTACGCGGCGGATCGGCGAAAGGATTGAGCGGGTAATCGCGAAAGAATCCCTTACGGATTACGCAGGAAGGATCCAAGCAACCGCGCCTCCTCTCTCTCTGGGGAGGAGAGAGCGTTGGTAAGGTCTATTTTAATTCTTCTTTGAATAAGCCCATGCGGATGATGTCGTGGTATTGGCCCTCGCGGAAGAACTCCCTGCGGAAGACGCCCGAAACGCTTCTCGACCGCCTGGCTCACTCGCTATAATTGTCAGGGTCTGACCTCGATCCTATTCAATTCCGATCGCCGCTCCCCGGGTCAGGGCCTCGTGGTTCAGCGCCGCCATCCGAAACGTAATCCAGGTCAAAATCCAGGCCAGAATTCCGGCATAAAGCGCTTTGATCGTCAAAATCAAGGAGAGACTGGAAAAGGTGACCTCCGAAAAGAAGACTCCCAAGGGCCAGGCCAGCACGGTCAAAGCCGCTCCGGAGACTCCAGCCACGATCAGCCCCACCCGAAATCCCTTGGTCTTCCACGCCGCGCCGGTCGCCAGCCGGCTCTCCGGCTGGATGAAAACCTTCCCAGTCGCGAGCATCTTCCGGGCCGCGGCGACCATGATCCAGCTTAGAATCAGGCCCATTAAAAAGGCGGTGATCCAAAAGTCCCCGAACAGGCTGGGCTGGAGACTCAAACCGGGGATAATGAACGGCGCCGGAGCCGAGAGGCTGACCTGGCGAAACGAGTAATAAGTCCCCGGTAATCCCAAAACCACATTAATCACCAGATTGAGCACACCCAGACGCCAAAGCATTGGCTTAAGTTCCATGGCTTGTCTCCCACCTTTCCTTGATTACATACCAACTCTCTCTTTATATACCGGCTCCGCTTGAACTTTGCAAGCGAGGGGTCAGGTCTTCATTTAAAGTTTAAGCCGGCCGGATTCGAGGCGGATCAGGCGGTCGGCCCGGCCGGCGAGGGCGGGGTTGTGGGTGGCGAGGAGCAGGGTCGCGCCTTGCTGGTGAGCTTCGAGCAAAACATTCAGGATGGTTAGTTCGGTTTCCGGGTCCAGGTCGCCGGTCGGCTCGTCGGCCAGGATCAGGCCCGGCCGGTTGACCAGGGCCCGGGCCACGGCCACCCGCCGGGACTCGCCGGCGGAAAGCTGGTGCGGAAAAAAGTGAATTCGTTCTCCCAGGCCGACCTGTTCGAGGAGTGCGCCGGGGCGCTCCGGCTCAGGGCGTTCCGCGAAGCGCAGCGGCAGGCTGGCGTTGGCCAGCACGGTCAGGGTCGGGAGCAGGCTCGGGAACTGGAAGATGAAGCCGATGGTATTGCCGCGGAGCTTGGCGAGCGCAGTTTCATTGAGCGTGGCCAGGTCTTGGCCGAAAAGCTGGACAGCTCCCTGGCTGGGCCGGGTCAGCCCGGCGAGGAGCGAGAGCAGGGTGGTCTTGCCCGAGCCGGAGCGGCCGACTACGGCCGCGAATTCGCCCGGCGCCACGCGGAAGCTGACCCGGTCCAGGGCGGCGATGGGGCGCGCGGCCGTGCCGTAGCGCTTGCTCAGGTCTGTTGCCTGGATCACAATTCACCTCGACGCATGGCCTCGGCCGGCTCGAGCCGGGAGGCGGAGAGGGCGGGGAGTAGTCCGGCCAGCCCTCCGGCGGAAACCGCGAGTGCCAGTCCCAGGCCCGCGCTCAGCCCCAGTGCCGGAAGATCGGGCCACAGCCAGGGGAATTGCAGCCTCACCGCGATTAGGCGGCTGAAGCCGAGGAGGATGCCGCCGGCCAGGGAGAGACCCAGGATGCCGCCGGCGATCGCCAGGGCCAGCACCTCGCAAAAGACCAGGCGGAAGATGAATTCGCGGCGGCCACCGAGGGCGCGCAGGATTCCGATCTCGCGTTTTTGTTCGTTGACCGCGAGCGCGAAGGTAAGCCCGAGCAAGAGCACCGCGGCCGGCCAGGCCGAGCCGCCCACGCCGCGGAGCAGGGTGAGCAGGCCGGACAGGTTCTGCCGGGTGCGGGCGATGAGGTCATCGGGCTGGATCACGCTGACCTCCGGGATTCGGCTTTCAATCTCGTAAGCCGCTTTCCAGGCCGGCGGACCGCCTTCGGCTTCGGGCTGAAGCCGCACCAGGATGGCAGAGACTTCCTCCGGAGAAATCTTGAGTTCAGCCTCCGCTTTCTGCGCGGATTCGCGGGCCATGCGCAGCGCGCCTTCGCGGGGGATGAAAATGGTCAGGTCCAGGCCCGAGCCGGTGGCCGCCAGTTTGCCGGCCAGGGTGAAAGTGTGGCCGTAGAAGCGGAGGGTGTCGCCCGGCTCCGGGATCATGGCCGCGCCAGCCAAAATCTCGTCCGGGCCCAGGGGCCGGTCCGGGTGATCCAGAAGCCAGGGCCGGACCGTGAAATCGGATTCCGGGTCGAATGCGACTAGGAACAGGTTGGAGGCCGAGCAGCAGGCGGCGTTGGTAAGCGATTTGAGGAAGAGCTGGGTGGCGGTGCGCTCGATGCCGGGGATGCTCTGGACCTTGGCTTCCACGCTCCGGGGCAGGGTGAAGGTTGCGGGCTGGCCGGTGAGGATGGCCTGCTCGGTCGCCTGGGAAAGGCCGCGTGGCACCACCACCAGGTCCGCGCCCAGCCGGGCCAGGCTTTGTTCCAGGGCTTTCAATCGTCCTTGCTCCAGCACCCGGCCGGCGAAAACCGCGGCGGCGGCGATGGCCACGGCCAAAAGCAAAATCACTGACTGGACCGGCCGGTGGCGGAGATGGGCCGCGATCAGATCAAAGACCGGTGGCGCGGCCATGGCGCTTCCACAGGAGAAGGGTTCCGGCCCCGCCCACGGCCGAGAGCAGGATGCCGAAGCTGACCAGGGCCGGCAGAGTCCCGAGCCGGCAGGACATGGTGGGCATCTTGCAAACCGGGGCGATGGCGAGGGGGGTGAGGATGACCAGGATGCCGAGGCCGGCCGCGGCCAGGGAGCTGATCCAAGCAATAAGAGGGCGTGTCCAAAGCAGAGCGGCCAGGCCCAGGATGAAGGTCAGGCCGGCCAGCCCCTGGGTGACGCGCAAAGTTTTGGAGCAGGCGTGGCCGGCCAGGAGACCGACTTCCGCGCCGGGCGGGAGCGGAAAGCCGCAGACCGGGAAGAGGCGGCTAGGGAGGTAATAGAGGATGATGCTCATCGCTAAGATGATGAAGCCGAAGATACGATTACGGGGAAGCATCTTCAATGGGCGGAGCGATGCCGCAATTAGGCGGCCGCTCAGGTTACCTCAATCTCCCTTAAAAACTTGGCCGCGTCTTCGGGCGTGGTGGGGTTGATGTAGAAGCCCGAGCCCCACTCGAAGCCGGCCACCCGGACCAGCTTGGGCATGACCTCCAGGTGCCAGTGGTAATGGGGCAGCTCCTGGTGGAAGGGCGCGGTGTGGAGCAGGTAGTTGTAGGGCGGATCGTTGAGCGCCTTTTCCAGTTTTCTCAGCAGCAGGTGGAGGATCTTGCCGAAGTTTTCCACCTCGTGCTTTTGCAAGTCCTCGAAGCAGGCCAGGTGGTTCTTGGGGAGGACATACATCTCGAACGGCCCTTTCGGAGCGTAAGGGGAGACCACCACGAAGTCCGAGTTCTCGGCCACCATCCGCCGGCCTTCGCTCAATTCCTGGCGGATGATGTCGCAGAACACGCACCGCTCCTTGAAGGAGTAATACTCCTTGCTGCCCATGATCTCTTCGGCCACTCGCTTGGGCACAATCGGCAGGGCGATCAGTTGCGAGTGGGTGTGCTCCAGGCTGGCCCCGGCGTCGGCCCCCTTGTTCTTGAAGATCAGCACGTAGCGCAGGCGCCGGTCCTTTTTCAAGTCCATCATCCGGTCGCGGTAGGCCCAGATCACGTCTTCCACCGACTTGGAGGAGAGCGGGGTCAAGTTGCGGCAGTGCTCCGGGGTCTCGATCACCACCTCGTGCGCGCCGACCCCGTTCATCTTGTCAAACATGCCCTCGCCCACCCGGTCAATGTTGCCCTCGATCTGGAGCGCGGGGAACTTGTTGGGCACCACCCGCAAGGTCCAGCCCGGGGTGTTGGGCACGGTGGCATGACGGTAGGCCAGGATCTCGGGAGGGGTCTGGCCTTCCCGGCCCGCGCAGAACGGGCAGTTCTTGTTATTGGCCGGCGCCTCATCCTTGATCTCAAAGTCCGTCGGCCGCTTGGACCGTTCGCTGGCGATGATCACCCACCGGCCGATCACAGGGTCTTTACGCAACTCCGGCATTCACAGCTCCCTCCGCTCCCGCTTAATAAATCATCCCCCCGCTTCCCGAAAAAGCAAACTGGATGCTGAAACCCGGGAGCGGATGGGATGAAGAAAAATCCAGGCTGACCGGCCACCTGCCGCTTCTCATCTTCATTTCCCCAAAAGCGAAAAGCGTCAAGCAGATGACTTCGGTGTCAGCCCGCTACTTAACTTGATTATAACCCCTTGGCCGCCTTGCGGTCAAGCGCTTCCCTTATTCCCGGATAAACGGAACCAAAAGAGCACCTTCCCGAACGGTAGAGTCAAGCCCTTCACCGTGAAATAAAACTATCTATCGTGCCACGGGTTATCGTGCCACGGGTTTGAAACCCGTGGCCGCGATTTATTTTGCGGATGACAAGACCTCCAGGGTCTGCCGCGCGATTTCCAGCTCCTCGTTGGTGGGAACGACCAGCACCTGGACCCGGCTCTCCGCGCTTTGGATCGCGCGCGCGCCGCTTTCCGCGCCGCGGTTTTTCGCCGGGTCGAGAATAATCCCCAGGTTGCGCAAGCCGGCACAGGCCTGCTCGCGGACCTCGGCCGCGTTCTCGCCCACCCCGCCGGTGAACACCAGCGCGTCCACCTCCGAAAGCACCGCGGAATAAGCGCCGATATACTTCTTGATCCGGTAAGCGTAAATCTCGATTGCCAGCGCCGCGAGTCGGTCGCCGGCCGCCCGCCGCTTCAGGATCTCGCGCATGTCGTTCTCCCCGCAGATCCCTTTCAAGCCGCTCTGCTGGTTCAAGAGGTTGTGGATCTCGGCCGCGCTCATGCGGAAAAATTCCGCCAGGTGAAACAGGATCGAGGGATCGAGGTCGCCGGAGCGCGTGCCCATGAGCAGCCCCTCCAGCGGGGTCATGCCCATCGAGGTATCCACGCTCCGGCCTTTTTCGATCGCGGTGATGCTGGCGCCGTTGCCCAGGTGGATGGTGATCATATTCAGTTCCGTAAGCGGCCGGGCCAGGAGCCGCGCCGCCTCCTTGGCCACGTAGAGGTGGGAGGACCCGTGGAAGCCGTAGCGCCGGATGCGGTGGCGCTGGTAAAGCTCGTGGGGCAGGCCGTAGAGGAAGGCCTTGGCCGGGAGGGTCTGGTGGAAGGCGGTGTCGAAGACGGCGACGTGGGCGGCCTGGGGAAAGAGAGACCGCGCGACTTCGATCCCCACCAGGTTGGCCGGGTTGTGGAGCGGGGCGAGCGGGACGTTGGCCCGGATGGCCGCGAGCACTTGTTCGTCAATCCCGGCCGGCCGCGAGAAGGCCTCGCCGCCGTGCACCACCCGGTGGCCCACGGCCGCGATCTCGGCGGCGTCGCGGACCACGCCTTGCTTGCGGTCGGTGAGGAGCGCCACGATCCGCTCCATCCCGGCGCGATGGTCCCGGACGGCACCTTCCTCCACCAGCGGCGGCCGCTTGGCTTCCGCCGGCAGAACCTGGTGCGTGAGCTTGCCCGCGACCTCGCCGATCCGCTCGAGCAGGCCGGAGGCGAGCACGCGGCTGTCCTCCATGTCGAACAACTGATACTTGATCGAGGACGAGCCGGTGTTGATAACTAATATTTTCATGCTTAACCGGAGACCAGCCGCCACCGGCCGTCTTCTTCCTTGACTTCGCCCCGGCGGATCATGCGCTCCAGGTGCTTGCGCATGGTCGCCCACTCCCCGAAATCGTAAAAGCTCTTCGGCTCCCGCGGCCGGCCATAGACGATGCGGCTGACGATGATCTCTTCCCGGCTGCGGGGTTCTCCCAGCAATTCCCGCAGCTTCCGATCCCGGTCCTCCACCACCGCCAGGTAGCGGTCGAAGAGGTCGTCAATCGGCGCCTGGAACAGGCCCTGCTCGTGGCTGGCCACGTAGCGCCGGGCCGGGATCTTCCGCACCTTTTCCACCGAGGCGATGGTGTCATCCAGGTTTGAATAAACGTCGCCATACCAGGGCCCGAACCGGGAGAGGTCAATATCGGCCAGGAACAGGAGGCTCTCCTCGGGAAAGAACAGGCAGGAGTGGCCGGGCGTATGGCCGGGGGTGTGCACCACCTCGGCCCGGGTGGTGCCGAAGGAAAAAGTTTCGCCGTCGGTGTAAGTCCGGTCGGGCCGGCGCGGCCGGTAGCGGAACTGCTGGGCCAGGATCTGGCGCCACTGCTGGGCATGCTCCGGCGCGTCAAACCCGTACCAGCGGATGAAATTCTCGAGGTCCAGGTAAGGCTCCAGGTCGGCCGCCGGCACCCACAGGCGGGCGCCGGCAAACAGGTCGGTGAACCAGAAATGGTCCTCGTGCCAATGGCTGTGGATCACCACCGCGATCCTTTTTTCCTCGGCCAGCCGCTTGAGCGCGGCCTCATCCGAGGCCGGGTCCACCACCGCCTGGACCTCGTCGTCAATGAACAGGGAATGGCAATGCGGATACTTGCCCCGGTTCGGTCCGGGCATAAAGACCACCCGGCCAAAACGCACCGACTCCATCACGTTTCCTTCACGCTTCCTTTCTCAGCCTTATCGCCGCGATCCCGGCGACCAGGAGCGCCGCCGCCGGTAAGAGCAAGCACAGCCGGAATGCCTGGGCCAGCCCGAAGACCGGGATGACCAGGGTGCCGGTCAGAAACGCGCCGGCGGCCGCGCCCAGGTGGTCGGCGCCGTTGACCCAGCCCGCGGCGTAACCCACTTCGCCCCGGCCCTTAAGGAAGACTTCCGCGGCCGCGGTGAAGAGAGCGCCGCTGATCGCCGCGACCAGGAACAGGGCCAGAGAAAGCCAGAGCGCGGTGGCGGCGCCGGAAGGGGACCCGGCGCTCAAGACTTTGATGATAACCCAAACGCCCGGTCCGGCCAAGAGGAGGAGGACAAGCCACCAGAGGAGCCGCTGGGGCGAAGGCGCGGGCTGACGGGAGTTTTGCCATTCGCCGGCTCGCGCGCCCGCGGCCAGGCCGACCATAAAGGCGGCCACGATCAACCCCAACAACTGATAGACATAGCCCTGGATGACCTGGAACGCCATCATCACCGCCACTTCCGCGGCCATGCCCACAAACCCCAGGACAAGGACCGCGATCACCACCGCGGCGCGGCGGCTGGTGGCCCGGCGCCAGGCAAGCGGCGCGCCGATCAAGAGGAGCGCGAGCGCCGGCCAGGCCAGGCTGGAGGGAGGAAGGCCCTGGAACTGTTGCAGCAGCCGGCGGCCGCTGCTTCCGGCTTGCTCGGCCCAGAGCGCCATGCCCAGGAGGTAGCCTCGGGGATAAAGGTCGCGGTTGAGGGGCAGGGAACTGAGACTTTTGATGCGCAGGTTGACCGAGGCGAGCCGCTCGCGGCTGAGGTTGGTGTCGAGGTAGTAATCGCGCACCCAGCGGGTGGCCACGCCCCGCCGGCGCAAGACCTCCACCATCCGATCCGGGTTGTCGGTGATCTGTGCGCCGCTTTCTCCCGCGACCAGGTAGAGGGTTTCCAGGGGCAGGATCACGACCTGGGGAAAAACCGCGGCCAGGGTGTTGCGAATGGTGGCGAGCAGCCCGGCCTGGGCGTCGGTCAGGTAGTTGCCTCCGCCGCCGGCGGAAAGACCGAGCACGCCGTCGGGCTCTAGGTGCGCGCTCACGCTTTGGTAAAACTCGACGGTGTAGAAGCGGTTGAGCTGGGCCGACTCCGGGGGCGGCAGGTTGAGGATGACCGCGTCCCAGCGCTCTTTCGAGCGGGCGAGGAACCTGCGCGCGTCTTCATGATGGATGCGGACGCGGGGGTCGGATTCGAGCGCTTCGGCCCGCCGGCTGAACTCTTCTTCCAGAGCCGTGAGCGCCGGATCAATCTGCACGTAGTCCAGCTCCTGGACCGGATGCTTGAGGATTTCCGCGGCCACGTCGCTTAAGCCCCCGCCGATCAAAAGCACTTTCTTCGGCGAGGGGCACATGCCGAGGGGCAGGTGGGCCACGTATTCCGAAAGCTCGGGCAGCGGCAAGGTAAAAGCCGGGAACCCGTCCACGTAAAAAGTCCGCTCGGCTCCCCGCTCGATCACCGCCAGGTTGGCGTAGCGCGAGTCGGTCTCGGCCAGCACCTTCTCCTCCGGCCAGCGCAGATGCCGAAAAACCGCGTCCAGGGATAACCCGGCCGGCAGGAAAAAGCCGGCGAGCGCGATCGCGGCCGCCAGGGCCGGGAGCGCGGCCCGAAGCGCGGCGCCGCGGAGGACCAGTCCGGCGCCGAGCACGAGCAGCCCGGAGGTGAGTTGCACCTGGGCAAAGGCGGAAGTCCGGCCGGCCAAGACAAAAGTGAATACTGCGCCGGTGATCCCCGCGCCCAGGGCCTCCCACAAATAAACCCGTCCCACGGCCAGGCGCTTCTCTTCCACCAGCCGGCAGCAGAGGTTGAAGCCGAAGCCCAGGAGCGCGCAGACCGGGCCGGTGATCAAGAACGAGGCAAGCATCACCTTCGGCAGGCCCGCGATCTCGCCGGCCTGAAGCCCGAGCCAGGGCTTGATCCGGGCAATGGCCAGGGTGGTGAGGGGGAGAGCGATGGCGGCGAGGATGAGGACGCCAGCAAGGAGAGGAGCGGGTCTTTGCGTGCGGTCGCTGAGGCGGCCGAGGATCAGGCTCGCCAGCCCGGTCCAGACCATCCACCCGGAGAGCACCGCGGCCAGGGTCAGCTCGTTGCCGGAAAAGACGGCGAGGAGCTTGCGGAGCAAAATCACCTGGGCGAGCACCGCGCTGGCGCCGAGAATCAGGAACACCGCCCGGCCGCGGCTGCTTCCAGTCATGACCATGATTTCATTTTAGCTTCTTTGCGGCGGGATGTCTTGCGGGTGGGACCGGCAAAATGAAAAGGGCAACCCCGGGGCCTGTCCCTAAAGGAAATTACTCCAGGAACTCGATCACAGCCCCCGAAATTTTCTTGGGTTGCTCGACCAGTCCGAGGTGGCCCATGTTTTCGATTACCACCAGCTTGGAGCCGGGCACCAGGGAGTGGAAGTATTGGGCCACGCTCTTCGGACCGGCGTCGCGGTCGCCCCAGATCATGAGGGTGGGCGCGCGGATTTGCCTGAGCACGCCGGGGTTGTCGTAGCTGAGGACCTTGCCCAGGAGCGGGATCACGCCGGCGAGGTAGTTGTCGCGCTGGTCAGAGGTAAAGAGGCGGGCGAAGAAGTCGGCGTATTGCCGGCGGAGCGCCGCCACCAGGTCCGGCTGGAGCGAGGTATCCAGGGAAAGGATTCCTGTTCCTCCGCCCATGCCTTTGCCGCGCTCGATCATAATTTCCCGGATCTCGTCCTCACTCTTGCCCCGGGTCCACCAGCGCGCCAGCCGCATGGCCCAGCGGGTCACCAGCTTGGGATGCTGGACCAGGAACTTCACAGCCCCGCTCTGCTCGGTCTGGCCGGCCCCGCCCGCGCTGTAAAGGATGAGCTTGTCCACCCGCTCCGGGTGGCGGCCGGCAAAAGTGGCGGCCACGGTCCCGCCCATGGAATGACCCATGATCGAGGCCTGGTCCAGGCCGAGGTGATCGAGCAGCGCGCCGATCAGGTCGGCGTAGAACTCGAGGCTGAGATCGGTCCTGGTCTTGGCCGAGTTCCCGAAGGGCGGCAGGTCCAGGGCGATCACCCGAAAGCGCGAGGCGAGCTCGGGCAGGATTGGATCCCAGTTGGAGGTCATGCCCATAAAACCGTGGATCAGGACCAGGGGCCGGCCGGCGCCGGTCTCAATGTAGGCGATGTCCAGACCCTGGTATTGGAAGTAGTGGGTGGGCTGGGAGTAAACGACGGGCTGGAACGGGCCGCGATGCTCGGCGCAGGCGATCCCGCCGACGAGCGCAGCCAGAAGCAGGGCGCCCAAACAAAGTCTGCAAGCTTTCATAGCTGTTTCACTTTAGTGCAGTTACAAAAAAATTGCCAGCCTGGATGATATCCGCCTATAATAGGAGCCATGAAGCTGGTGGTGATCCTGCCGGCCCTGAACGAGGAGGCCACCGTCGGCCGGGTGATCCAGGCGATCCCCCGCTCCATCCCGGGCGTGGACCAGATGGAGGCGATCGTGATAGACGACGGCTCCACCGACCGCACCGCGGAGGCGGCCCGGGCCGCGGGCGCAGAGGTGATCTCTTTCGGCCGCAATCGGGGCCTGGGCCGGGCCTTTGCCGCGGGGATAGACGCCGCGCTGGCCGCGGGCGCGGACCTGATCGTGAACATGGACGCCGACGGCCAATTTGATCCGGCGACCATCCCGGAGCTGATCCGGCCGCTGCTTGAGGGCCGGGCCGAGTTCGCCACCTGCACCCGCTTTGCCCGCAAGGACCTGATCCCGAAAATGCCCGGGGTCAAGCGCTGGGGCAATGTGGCGGTGGCCTGGGGCATCAGCTTTCTCACCAGCCACCAATTCACCGACGTCTCCTGCGGCTTCCGGGCCTACTCCCGCGAAACCGCGCTCCGGCTCAACCTCTTCGGCGATTTCACTTACACCCAGGAGACCTTCCTCGACCTGGTCCGCAAAAAGATCCCCATGGCTGAAGTTCCCTTGCCGGTCCGGGGCCAGCGCGAGTTCGGCCAGAGCCGGATCGCGGACTCGGTGCTGCGCTACGGCATCCGCGCCGGCTCGATCATCCTGCTCGCGCTCCGCGACACCCGGCCGCTTACCTTTTTCGGCTCGATCGGCGCGGGGGTGATCTTGACCGGGCTGATCGCCGGCGGGTTCGTGGCCGGGCACTGGCTGGCCACCGGCCGCACCTCGCCCTATCAGTCGCTGCTCACCTTGTCCGCCCTGCTCCTCATCCTGGGGTTCCTCTTGATCGTGCTCGCCCTGGTGGCCGATATGCTCGGCCGGCTCCGCAAGAACCAGGACGAGATCCTCTACCTGCTCAAGAAAAACAACTTCCGCGGCCCTTCCCCCGGGCAGGGAAGCGGGTGAAGGGGAGCGGGTGACCCCACCCGCTCACCATTAGCAATGGTAAAACCATCGTCCCGCTTTAACCCGATTCTGCTTTGCCTCCTTATCCTCGCCGGTCTTAACGCACTCGCCTACGCGCCTTCGCTCTACGCGCCCTTTGTCTTTGATGACTTCATCAATATCGTAGAGAACCCCGCCATGCGTGAAGCCGGCTCCGGCCAGGCGTCGCTCTTGGCCCTGGCCCAACCCCGTCTTTACTCCCGCCGGCCGCTGGCTTACCTGAGTTTCGCCCTTAACCTCCGGCTCTTCGGCCTCGATCCCCTGCCCTTTCACGCCCTCAACCTGCTTATTCACATTTGCAACAGCTTCCTGGTCTTTGGCCTCCTCTTGGTCGCCCTTAGATCAAGAGAGGGGCGCGGGTTTTCAACCCGCGCGCCTTGGCTCTGCGTGGTTTCCGGCGCTCTGCTCTGGTCCTTGCACCCGGTCCAGGTCCAGGCCGTGACCTATATCGTGCAGCGGATGACCTCGATGGCGACCCTCTTCTATTTGCTGGCCCTCTTCCTGGCGGCGCAAGCGCGAAGGCAATTCCGATCTTCACTTCAAATTACCCTGGGTCTGGGTGCAGCCGTAATCACGCTGCTTGGCTTCATGACCAAAGAAATCCTGGTCACGCTGCCGCTGGCCTTGCTCCTGGCCGAGTTCTGCTTGTTCGATGATCCCCGACCCCTGCGGCAAAGGAAGTCCTGGCTGATCCCGGCCGCGCTTGCCCTCGCTGCCTATGCCGCCCTTCTCGTCCTCTACGGCCCGGAGATCCTGCGAGAGATCGGCATCTACTCGAAAAAATTCACCCTGGGCACCGGCGACAGACTCCTCACCCAGGCACGGGTGATCGCCCACTACCTCTCGCTGCTCGCCTGGCCCGATCCGGCCCGGCTGAACCTTGACCCGCAGTGGACCATGTCCAAGGGCCTTTTCCTGCCCAAGGTCACTTTCCCGGCCCTGGTCTTCATACTCGGGCTCGTGGTCCTGGGTTTCCGCTGGCTCAAAACCCGACCCCTGGCCGCCCTCGCTCTCCTCTTCTTCTTCCTGGCGCTCCTGCCCGAGGCCGGCTTCTTCCCGCTTGACCCGGGTTTCGATCACCGCCTCTACCTGCCTTCGGTCGCGATCCTCGCCCTCGCCGGAGCGGCCTGGACCAGGCCCGGTCCTTGGCGCAAAGCCCGGCTCTCGCTCTTCGCCCTCAGCGTGATCTTTCTCGGAGCGCTCACCTTTTCCCGCAACCTTACCTGGTCCGACGACGTCCGCCTCTGGCAAGACACGGTCAAGAAATCGCCCGGCTCGGTCCGGGCCTGGACCAACCTGGCCAAGCACTTGACCGACCTGGGCCGCTACCCCGAAGCTATCTTCGCCGGGAGAAAGGCGATCGCGCTCGATCCCTGCGCGACCGACGCGCTTTCCAACCTGGGCGGCGCCTGGCTGGGGCTGCGAGAGTTCGCGGCCGCCCGGCAGAGCTTCGGGCAGGCCCTGAAATGTGACCCCAATTACGAAACCGCCAGGGCCGGTCTCGACCTGGCCGATCAGCTGGAGCAAGACCTCCATTTCCCCTCACCCCTGCCGCCTCCGGCCGAAGCCGATGACCCGACCGGCGCGGGCCGGCTCTATCGCCGCGGCTTTTCCCGGATGCGCGACCGCCGCTATGCCGAGGCGGTCCGGAACTTGAAGCGCGCGGCGCGACTCCAGCCCGACTTCGGCGAGGCCTATCTTTTTCTGAGCAAGTCCTGCCTGGAGTTGCACCAGCGCCAGGCGGCGCAAGCGGCCTTGCAAAAGGCTCAGGCGCTTCTGCCCGGCGACCCCCGGGTAATCTACTTGCGGGAAAGGCTCCCAAGCCCGCGCGAATAGCCTTTTCGTTCCGGACCAGGTGTGCGACATATTTGGTGATGCCTTTTTTGGCT
>MGQK01000126.1:0-1239 GCA_001797815.1 Deltaproteobacteria bacterium RBG_13_61_14
GCGGGTTTGGGCAGAGGCGGAGCGGCCATGGGCCTGGGCGGCGCCGAAGGAGCCGCGGGTTTGGGCAGAGGCGGAGCGGCCATGGGCCTGGGGGGAGCCGCGGGCTTAGGCGGAGGCGGAGCCGCTACGGGCTTGGGGGCGGCCGGCCTCGGCGGCGGCGCTGCCGCCGGAGCAAGCAATTTTTGAATTTTGGAGAGGATCTGGGGGCCGTCGTGGTGTTTTTCGATATACTCGTCCGCGCCGTAGAGCGATTGAGGCTCACGCCGGAAGCGTTCTTTTTCATAGACCGAGCCGATCAGGATGATTTTGGTCTGGGCCCTGAGCGCGGGATCGGCCTTGACTTGCTCGGAGATCTGGAACCCGAAGACGCCGGGCAGGGCCACATCCACGATCGCCACCTGGGGCCGTTTCGACTTGATGGCAGCCAGGGCGGAAGCGCCGTCCTGAGTCTGGTAAACGGCATAGCCGGCGCCGCGGATCTGGTCGGTGAGCTCCTGGAGATAGGGGAGCTCGGCATTGGCAATCAGGACCGTGGCTTTGGGCGGGCCGGAGAGAGGCGGCAGCGGTCCCCTCACCTGCACCGGCGCGGCCGCCGGGGCGGGCCGGGCCGGGGTCGGCGGTGCGGCGGGCTTGGGCGGGGCAACCGGTTGGGGCGGCGCGGCTTTAGGAGCAGCGGGTCGGGCCGGCGGGACCGCGGGCCGGGGTGGTCCTGGAGGTGGAGCCGCGGCCGGGGGCCGGGGTGCGGCCGGCGCCGGCGCTGCCGCGGGCTTGCGCGCCAGGAAGATGCTGGTGCACTTGGTGCAGCGGAGCTTCAACCCGGCATCGGGTATCTTGGTTTCATCCACCCGGTATTTGGTGTGACATTTGGGGCATGCAACTATCATGGTTCCTTCCTTAATCTAAAGATTTTCCGAGTTAAGCACTTCTTCCTTTCAAGCTCCCGCGCGCTTGATTTTCTTCAACGAATCCTTTTCCTCGCTGCTCAGGATTTCATCCAGGTTGAGCAGCAGCAGGATATCATCCCGGTAGCGGCAGACGCCGTGCAGGTAGTCGGAGTGAATGCCCTTGACCACCCGCGGCGGCGGCTGGATCTCGGCCCGGGGCAAGGAGATGACCTCGGTCACCTCGTCCACGATCAGGCCGATGACGTGGCGCTCGACGCCGGCGATGATCACCTTGCGTTCCAGCTTGGGATCGGCCGCGGGCAGGCCGAAGCGCTTGCGCATGTCAATCACCGGG
>MGQK01000126.1:1253-9790 GCA_001797815.1 Deltaproteobacteria bacterium RBG_13_61_14
CAACTGGATCACGCCTTCCAGGAAATCCGGGGACCGGGGCAGGGGCGTGATCTTGAGCGGCCGGATGATCTGCTTGATCTTCATAATGTCCACCGCGTAGGGCTGGCCCTCGACCTTGAAGCAGGCCACCTTCAGCTCCGGTCCCACCAGTTCGGAATTCACGTTCATGGACTCACTCGCTAGTGCATGGTCGGCGGCGCCAGCACTTTTTCCAGGTGGAGGAGGATCAGCATGCGGCCTTCGCTGCGGCCGATCCCCTCGAGATATTCCGCTTCCAGGCCGCCCAGGACGGGCGGAGGCGGTTCGATGCCGGCCGCGGGAATCCGCACCACCTGCCGGACCCGGTCCACGATCAGGCCGATGGACTTGGCCCCTTCCCGCACCACGATGATCCGTGTCTCCCGGGTATGCTCGCGCCGGGCCAGGCCCAGCCGCCGGCGCAAGTCGAAGACGGGGATGATCACGCCCCGCAGGGAGATGACACCCAGGACGTACTCCGGCGCCCGCGGCACCGGGGTGATCTCCCGCATCTTGATGATCTGCTGCACCAGGGTGAGCCGGATCGCGTAGCTCTCCTGGGCGAGCTGGAAGCTTAAAAGCTCCAGTTGCTCGCCGAGATCCTCTTGCGTCTCCTCGCCGAACTCCCGGCGGTAGAGGTCTTCACTGACCAGTTCCAGGAAATCATCCTTTTCCGCCCCCAGGGTGTCCAGGTCAGGACCAAGGGCTGCCGGGGGCGGCTTGGGCGCAGCACTCTTTTTCGTCAGCTGCGGCGGAGCCGGCCTTGGCGCGGGTTTTTCCGGCGGTCTCGGCGGCAGGACGCCCAGCTCGAATTCGGCATCCTCGTCGGGTGGAAGCGGCAAGTCCTCGCCGAAGGACATATCCACAAAGATGTCCTCCTCGGAAGGCGGGCCTTTGGCCGGGGCCGGCGGAGGCGGCGCCACGGCCCTGGGCTTGGCCGGACCGGGGGCGCTGCTCGCCTTGGCTTTCTGGACCGGCGGCTTCGGAGTTTTAGCGGCCGGTTCCTGCTTCGGCTTGGGCTTGCGCTGGCTTTTGGCTGCTTCGGCCAGCCGGGCTTTTTTCGGCGGCGGGAGCGCCGGAGCCGGCTCCGCGGCTTGGGCCGGGGCCTCTTTCCCCTGCCGGCGGGCCTTTTCTTCCTGTTCGGCCTTCTCGCGCGCTTTCTTTCTGGCTTGAACGATGTCCATGGTTTATTTGGCCCATGCCACGGCCGGGGCGGCCTCGTTCTTCTTTTTGCGCGGCCACTCCGGCATGGGTTCAGGGTTCTCCGGTTCGATCTCGTCATCGGCCAGGGCCATGCCCAAATCTTGCGCCACGTTGGCGATGATCTCGGGCGTGATCACCTTGGCTTCCCGGCCGAAGCCTTCGAGCAAGGCGGCGCCGGCGAGGTTGTTGATCCGCCGGGGAATGCCCCGGCTCAGGCGCCAGATCAACGCCGTCGCCTCGCGGCTGAAGAGCCCTTGCTTGCCGCCGGCCTGTTCCAGGCGATAGCGGAGGTAAGCCTCGGTGCCGGCCCGGTCGAGCGCGCCCAGGTGATAGCGGAGCCCGATGCGCTGGCGGAAGGCCTCGTAGGCCGGGTGCTCCAGGCGCCTGAACAGGTCGGGCTGGCCGATCAGGATCATGGCCAGCAGGTTAACCTCGTCCAGTTGGAAGTTGGTGAGGAGACGGATTTCCTCGAAGGTCTCCCGGCCGGGGATGAGCTGGGCCTCGTCCAGGATGAGCACCGGGCAGATGCCCTTGTCATAGCAGTCGTAGAGCAGCCCGTTCACCTGGTCCACCAGGTCGGAGCGGAAATACTTGGGCGGCTCGGCGCCCAGCCGCACCGCCACCGTGCGCAGGAGCTGGTTGGGGGTGAGGCGGGGGTTGATGATCAGGGCCACCCGGTAGTTCTCGCCCAGCCGGTCAATCAGCGTCCGGGAAAGGGTGGTCTTGCCCGAGCCGATCTCGCCGGTGAGCAGCATCAGCTCGCGGTCCTCCACCGCCTGCTCCATCCGCGCCAGCGCCTCGGCGTAAGCCGGGCCCAGGTAGAGCATGCCCGGGTCCGGCGTCTTGACAAAGGGCTTGCGCTTCAGATGGTAGAATTCCCGGTACATCGGGTTCCTCACACTCCACTCGCCCCGGTGACCTCGGCGGCGCGAAAGAGGCTGCTCGCCGCCTCTTCCATCAAGTCCACCACGTCCAAGACCAGGATGGTTTTTTGGCTGCCCAGTTCGGTGGCGCCGGCAATCCCCCGGATCCCCTTGAGCGCCTCGCCCACCGACTTGATCACGATATCCTGCCGGCCGCGCATCTTGTCCACCACCAGGCCCAGCCGCTTCTCCGCGATCCCCACCTTGACCACGAACAGTTCGTCGGTGGCATATTCCTCTTCCTCGGGCGTGCGCGGCCGCGGCCTCAGCCCGAAGAAGCGGGCCAGGCGCAGCAAGGGCAGGGTGCGCTCGCGCAGCTCGATCACTTCCCGGCCCTCGATGGTCTGGATCTCGTCCGGGCTGACTACCAGGCTTTCCTGCACCGCGTTGAGGGGGATGGCGAAGGTCTCGGTGCCGGCCTCGATGATCAGCGCCTGGATGATGGCCAGGGTGATGGGCAGGGTGATGCTGACGGTGGTGCCTTCGCCCGGCGAGCTCAAGAGGTCAATCGCCCCGCTCAGAGCCGAGATGTTGCTCTTGACCACGTCCAGGCCCACGCCCCGTCCGGAGATTTCGCTCACTTTCTCCGCGGTGGAAAAGCCGGGCAGGAACAAAAGCTCGTTCAGCTCTTCCGGCTTCAGCTCGGCCGAGACATCCGCCAGGCCCATCTGCGCCGCCTTCTTCTTGATGCGGGCATAGTCCAGGCCGGCGCCGTCGTCCTGGATCTCGATCACCACGTGGTTGCCGCGCTGGAAAGCGCGGAGCCGGATCAGACCCCGCTCGGGCTTGCCCAACTGGATCCGCTCCGCCTTGATCTCGATCCCGTGGTCCAGGGAGTTGCGGATTACGTGCATGAGCGGGTCGGCCAGATCCTCGATGATCAACTTGTCCAACTCGGTCTGCCCGCCCTCGGTGACAAACTCCACCTCCTTGCCCAGCTCCCGGGAGAGCTTGCGGAGGTTGCGGGAGAGCTTGTCAAAGACCTGGCCGATCGGCACCATCCGCACTTCCAGCACGCCCTGCTGGAGCTCGGAAAGCTTGCGCTCGAGGGCGCGGTTGGCCTTGAACAGCTCGATCATCAGCTCGGAGAAGCCCGCCTCCGCCTTGAGCCGCTCGATGAGCTGGGCGATGATGTTTTTAAAGAGCACCAGCTCGCCCACGATGTTCATCAGGTTATCCAACTTGCCGATGTCCACCCGCACCGTCTGGCTGATGCTCCGCAGCGATCCTTCTAATCCGGTCTCCACCACGGGCTCGGCCGGTTCGGCCGGTTCGGCCGGCTCGACCTCGGGTTCCGCCTTGGCCTCCGGCGCGGCCGGGGCCGTCCCGGCCCGGAGCTCCTTCACTTCCACCAAGCGGTCGGCCAGGGCTTCCCGCACCTGCTCGCGGGGCCGGTCGGTGCCGAGCAAGAGGATGAAGGTGATCTGCTCGTCGGAAGAGGCGTCCGCGCTGGGCAGGGTGGTGATGATCTCGCCCAGTTTTTTCGCCGCCTGCTGCAACTGTCCCAGATCCTCGTCAAAGGTGCTCAGGCTGAAGCTGGCCCGGAGCTGATACAAGCCCACGCCTTCCCGGAGGTTCTCGCTCAGGCGGTGCTCCTCGTACTCGGTGAGCACCGAGAGGATCTCGGGGCCGATCCCGACCCGGCGGAAGAGGTCGGCCTCCGACTCCGCCCCCTGCACGTCCACGTGCTCCAGGCGGTGGAGCAGGTCATCCAGTCTGGGAATTTCACCGGTCTGGCCCTCGCCCTTGCGCACCACGATCTGGCGGAGCATTTCCACGGCCTCGAAGAGGAGGTCGAGCACGCGGAGGCCGAGCTGGATCTTGCCCATACGCAGCCGGTCGAGCAGGGTCTCCAGGGTGTGGCTGAGCCGGGTCATCTCGGCAAAGCCGAACAGCCCGGAGATGCCCTTGAGCGAGTGGGCGGCGCGGAAGATGTTGTTGATCAGCGCGGGATCGGTCTTGCCCTTGCCGTGCCGGACGCTCTGGTCCAGGGCCAAGAGGTCCCGGTTGAGCGAATCAATGATCTCCTCGGACTCGCCCAGGAACTCGCGAATGTTGATTTCCGCCGCCATGCTCGCGCGCTGCTCCCTCACTCTCCCAGATACTTTTTCACCAGGTCTTGCAACTCCGCCGGGTTGACCGGCTTGACCAGGTATGCGTCGGCTCCCAGGGCCAGGCCTTTCTCGCGGTCGCGCTCGGCTCCCTCGGTGGTGACCACAATCAGGGGAATGCTGGAATACTGGAGGTTGTTCTTCACGAAATTGATCAGCTCCAGCCCGTTGATATCGGGCATGTTGATGTCGGTGATGATCAGGCTGTACTTGCGCCGGGGCAAGAGTTTCAAGGCCTCGAACCCGCTGGAGGCCTCGATAATCTCGAAGTCGTCGATCTCCTCCAGGGTCGCCACCAGGAAGGCGCGGGTGGTCGCCGAATCTTCCGCCAGCAGAATGCAGTGCTGCGACATCGCGGTTACCTCGCCTTGCTCCTCAGCGCCGGCTCCGTCTCGCGCAGTTCCTGGATCCGGCGCTCCAAGAGCGCCTTTTCCATGGCCAGGCCGGCCTGGGCCAGGAAGATCTCCAGGCTTTCGGTATCCCCGATTTCCTTGCTCTCGGGCAAGTTGTCCCCGTAGAGGATGGCCGCGATGCGGCCGCCGGCGATGATGGGGGCGACAAACACCTCAGCCGGCTCCAGGCCACCCAGCCGCTCGATCAGGTAGTCGTTCCACTTGGTGTGGCGGAGCCGTTTTTTCAGCACCATCCGTTTTTGCACGGTTTCCTGGAAGATGCTGGGCTCGCTCAAGGGGATGCGCATGCGCCGCACGTGCTTTTCCGGATCCACGCCGTTCAAGTCAATCCCAAACTGGCCCAGCCCGGCGATCTGGTTGCGGGCGACCAGGAAGATCACGGCCCGGTTCATCATTTCCGCGGCGAAGCGGAGCACGAGCAGGGTGATCTGGCCGCTGGAGGAGGGGTCATTGAGCTCCGAGATCATGGCCTTGAGCATGGCCAGCCCCCGGCTGGGCACCACCTCCAGAGGACCGCTCCCCGGCGTAAAGTCTTCATCCCCCATCTCCCGGCGCAACTCTTCGCCCAGATTGATCAGGCCCTCACCCTCCCGCGGCCGCGGGCGCGCCGGCGCCGGAAGGGAGTCCAGGGCGTTTTCCAGCACCGCCACAAAGTTCTGCAGCTCCGGGGTGGAAAAGTCTTCTTCCAATTGCGAGCTTTTCGGCTTGAAGAAGAAGAACCGGGTGCCCAGGCTCTTCGCCTTGGTCTGGGCCGTGGGGTTCTCGTAGTCGGTCATCAGGATGCACGGCACCTCCGGCCGCTCGGCACGCACCCGCTCAATCAGGTCCAGGCCGCCCAGGTAGTTGGCCTCGTCCCAGCCCGGCATCAGCAAATCCGCGACCAGGACCGGCGGTTCTTTTTCGGCGGAGAGGGAGCTCAGCCGGTGCATGACTTGGGAAACCCGGGCAAAGCTCTCCACCCGGAACCCCTTGGGCTTAAGGTAAAAGGCCAGGGATTTCGCCATCAAGGGATCGTCGTCCACCACCAGGACCAGCCGACCAGTGCCGGACGCCGAGACCGGCGGCAAGGGTTGCGGTTCTGCCGGAGGCGGAGCCGGGAGTTCTTTCTGCGCCGCAGGGGCTTCGGCTGAAAATTCCTCCCCAGCCGGCGCGGGGTGAGGATTTTTCTCGGCGCCGGCGGCAATCTCCGGAGCCGGCGGAGGGGGCGCCTCGGACTGAGCTGGGGCCGGGGGCGAGGGGGTCTCAACTTTTTCGTGAGCTTCCACCACGGCGACAAAGTCGGCGACCGAGGAAAAATCATCCTCGGCCAGGGAACTGCCTGGGCCGGCCGCGGGCGCTTTAGCCGGCAGGGGTTCCGGCGGTCGGGTCCGTGGCGGCCCCACGGGCGCGGCCGCGGTCGAGCGCCGGCGCTCGTCCTGGAGTCGGGTGCCTTCCATGGCCAGGTATTGCGGGCTCAGGCCCACCTCCAGGACAAAGGCCTGAAGCTGGGGCGGAAAGTTCTTGATTTCCGGCTCGATTTCCATCAGCTCAAAGTTGAAGTTGCCTTCGGGCCAGGCGAAAAAGCTGAAGACGGTTTCTTCAATCTGCTCCTTGACGATTTGATCAATCAGGGTATGGGCAATATGACCCTGTCGCATCAGGATTTGGCGAAAATCGGTTTTGCCCTTTTGGACCGCGGCCAGCATGCCTTCCCAGTCCGCGGCGGAGATCGCGCCCTGCTCGACCAAGGCCAGGCCCAGGTTGGGCTTGACCTGGTTGCCGAGCGCCGCCACCACCTGGCCGTCCCGGAAAATGATCTTGCCCCGCATGTCCCCCCAATTCAGGTTGAGGACCCCTGATTTGCGGGAAAGGCTGACGATCTGGAGGATGTCCCCCAGACCGAGATCTTCCAGACTGCCCACCAAGCTCATGGCAAACTAATCTCGCTTCATCTTCCCCGGGCAATTGGGGGGTGATGATTGCACCGGAACCTCACAATCCTCTCTCTTAAAATTATCATAGCCCACTCCGAATGTAAAGAGGTGATTGGGAGAGGGGTGTGCGACAAATTTGGTAGTTGGATGGCCCTGCCTTGAGTCAAAATCTTGCGCCACGGCGGTAGGGGCGACCGGCCGGCCGCCCCTACGCCCCGCACGGTCATTGTCCGTCACCAAATTTGTCGCACACCCTTGGGAGAGGCTTTCGGTTCAAGGGTCAGAGGGCGCGACCCGGCCTTCGTAGCCGAAGCTACTTCGGCGGAGTAGGCTTGGATTCTCGCCGCCCGATTCCGCCGGAGAAACGGGCGGGTATCCAAACCCGCCCTGCTTCTCCTGGTGGGGGGCGGGCTGGGGAAGGGATCCCCCTCATACCCTCTTGAGCCGGATGGGCCAATAATCATGGAGCGGATGAGGTAACCGGAAAGGAAAGAACTCGCCGGCGAGCGCGTTTGGCTGGAGAAGAGTCGGCTCTCGCCGCAAGGCTCCCCCTTGGATGAAAGCCAGCCGGCTCCAGGGCCGGACTCAAGGAAGATCAGCGGGCCAGGGCCTCCGCCCGCTTTTTAAATGCCTTCAGGTCGTCCTGAACATTCCCCCTGCCTTCCTGGGCGGCGATGAGTTTGGAGCGGTCGTCAGTCAACGCCTCAATTTTGTATCCGCGAAAGCCGCCCGCAACCCCGAGACCGGCGGTAAGAGTATTATCCAGATCTTTGCAAAACATCTCCATGATCGAATGATCAAAAAACAGTTCATGGTTGCTAGTTTTCATATTCCCCATTTTTTGAATCACCACGTGGTCCGAAGTGCGTTCCAGAATATTTACGGACAGGCAACCGGGCATGAATTCGCAGTAGTTTTCCACATCCGTGATCGCTTCCCAGGCCAGACTGGCCGGGGCCTCAACCGCGGTCGAAAAATAAGCGACATTTTTATCCCCGCTTTTGCCTTTGACCGAATATACCCCCCCCCTTTCCAGGGCGCTGGATTCCGCGGCAGAATCCACATTCACGCTCTGAAAGATTTTTTCAAACCGCCGGATTTTAGCCGCGGTCTCAGCGGAAATCGCTTCCACGGAACGGGTGGGCCGATAAGAGCCGGAACTCTGCGGGGCGCCGGAGGGAGCTGAAGCCTGGGCGGCTTTCCGGGCATAAATTCCGGTTTCGCCGAAGTGCTCCCGGATTTTGGCGCTGGCCAGGGCCGCGAGTTGATCCAACTGATCCTCGGTGCAGGTGCATTGCTCCTTGCCGCTCATCTCCACGGTGCCGGTCTGAATATCCACCAGGTTCACGGTCATAATGTAGCGGTTTCCGAGCTTGCTCAATTCGCCGTTTACCATCTTTTGGGCCGCCACCAGCTTTCCGATTTCCACCTGGCACATGGTCGAATCGCACAGGTCGGAGATGTTCATGGCCTGCCGCTTCATCACCTCTTGGAGCATGTCCTCCTTGATCACCAGCAGCTTGGGCGATTGGGTCAGCTCATAATTGACGAGCGAGGTTATGGTCGCGGCCACCGACTTGTCCACCGTCCCGACGGCTTTGAACGGATACACGGCCACGCTGGTCTTTTCCGCAGCCGGCGCCGCGGCGCCCAGGATCCCGACCAGGATCAGGATCAACCCGCTGAACCCGCACAGAAGGGACGACTGACTCTTGAAGGTCGGCATTTTGGCTTCTCCTCGAATGAAAATTTCAGTTTCTTTTACCATAAGTCCCTTCCGGATTCAAGTTGGGTAAAGAAAAATCTGCGCACTCGGAAGCCGCGGCCCTCGGGCGGTTCCGCGCAAAAAATCTTATGATTAGAGATGCTGCTCTTTAGAACTTTTTGGAGTGCGGCGGTTTACCGCCGCTTTTCTTCCCGCCGATTCATCGGCGGGTCTTCAGGCGGTCGTCAATG
>MGQK01000126.1:9827-11819 GCA_001797815.1 Deltaproteobacteria bacterium RBG_13_61_14
ATCGCCTTCAATTCCAGAGAATGCTATTGCAAAGGACTTGAATCCAAGGCTAGTTATTTAGGCTGGGCCTCGCAACTTCCTTTTCCACAGCCGAGTTCCTTGTCGGTCTTGACCCGGATGGCCTTGCCTTTCACGGTAGCCTTGTGGGTCTTGACCAGCCCCATGAGCACGTTCGTGACCTCGACCTGCGAACTGGTGGGCAGGATCGCATCGGCTTCCGGAACTTTGCCCAAGGCATTATAAGTGGCCGCCAAATAGGCCTTGTTGGAAGAGATGGCCCCGCCGGCGCCCCCGATAATGGGGATTCTCGAAATGATGCCAGCGAGCGCCCCGCCCGTTTGGGCCGCGCCGGCATAGCCCCCGATATAGCCGACCTGCTTGTCCAGGGGAACCTCGAAAATCCACAAGTAAACCTTTACTTCCGCGGTGCCCTCAACCGTGTCCATGATCACATACTGGGTTCTCGTTAGCTCATCAAACATAATCGGACCCAGTCCCACGCCCGGGGCCTGCTTGTTCAAGCTTACACAGCCCAGGCCCACGGCCATCGCCATCACCACCACCAAAACCAAGCTCACAACCTTTGCTTTCGTCATTTTCTTTTCCTCCTTCTTTTTTTGGATCTGGTTTATTTCCAGACTCCTTGGATCCTAAGAACACCTTTCTTCACCGCGAAACCGAATATTAGATGCCTGATTGAAAGAACCCGTTGCCCATCTTCTTCTTTTCTTTCCCTTTCTTCACCGCGCTGCTTCCACCCCCTTCCTCGGCTTTTCTGGATGATTTTAAGGCTCCCGATTCTAAAACTTGAAAGTGGCAGAGAGCATAGCAATCCCCAAAGAGATTGTCAAGACTTTTTTAAAAAAAAATTTACCGCTGTCAAAGGTCAGGCTCCAGAATAAAAAGCCATGAAAATCAACAGGTTTAGCGAGCAAGGCCTAAAGGCTGGCCTGATGGTGGAGGCGAAAATCCTGGGCCCGGCCCCGGGAGTTTCGAGCTATCCACCGGGCCGCTGAATTAGAGATCGGCCTTGGGAGGACCGATGCGAGCGGCTGCGGTAGGCGCGGGCTTTACGCCAAAGGGCGACGGCGACATCTTCCAGCGGAAGACGGAAAGAGCCTTCGTGCAACCGCCATTGCAACACCTTCCGGGTCAGGGGTCCAAAGCCGGGGGCCTTGGCAGGATATCGGTACAGGGCAATGAGCGCCCAAGCGAGCCGGTTGCTTTGGCCGGCGCTCCAAGGGGAAAAAGGCGCGTAGGATTTATCCGCAGAGCAGGCCGCCCATTCCTCGTTGTTCCCGGGGGGCTTCCAGCCCAGCTCCAGGCATCTCTGCCAGAGGGGGGTTCGGGGGTAGGGCCGGAACCAGGTGTGGGTGCAATAGGAGTTGGGGTTAAGCCGATAGAGCTCGTTCATGAGGGCGTAAGAAAGCTGACGGTCCTGTTCGGTCTCATCCGGCAAGAAGAACATCCAGTTGGCCTCCAGGGAAATGCCGGTCGGGGCCAAGCATTCGAAACAATGCCGGGCCTGGTTCAGGTTAAAGCCCTTGCGCATCATCCGCAGGAGCCGCTCCGAGCCGCTCTCCAGGCCAAAGCCCAGCCACCAGGCCCCGGCTTGTTTCGCCCAGGCCGCGAACTCCTTTCCCACCGTTTCCACCCGGGCGACCGAAGCCCAGCGGAGGCCCAACTCCGCCACGGCCTGGATGGATTCCTGACCCTTTTGGGAATAGGCAAAGGGGTTATCGCCGAGCAAGGAAACGGCCCGCAGCCCCAGGCGCTTCTGGAGATAACCCAATTGCTCCCGGACATAATCCGGCGAATGGATGCGCCAGTGCGATCGTTCCGGATCAGCCTGGTTGTAGCAAAAGGTGCAATGGAAAGGGCAGCCCCGGGAGAGGAAAAACGCGAAATGGGGGATGTCGGTTCCCGGGATCGGATAGGCATAAGAATCCAGGTCAATCAAGTCCCAGGCCGGCGCCATGCGGTCGAGTTCCT
>MGQK01000127.1:0-762 GCA_001797815.1 Deltaproteobacteria bacterium RBG_13_61_14
AGACGTCGCAGGTGACGAAGACGTCGGGCAAGAAGTGCATTTCGATCTTGATCAGGCCGTCGCCTTCGCAGGCCTCGCAGCGGCCGCCCTTGACGTTGAAGGAATAGCGGCCGGGCTTGTAACCGCGCTGGCGCGATTCGGGGAGCTTGGCGAACAGGTCGCGGATGGGCGTGAACAGCCCGGTGTAAGTGGCCGGGTTGCTGCGGGGGGTGCGGCCGATGGGCGACTGGTCAATGTCAATGGCGCGGTCAATGTAGCCAAGCCCCTGGAGGCCCTTCATCTCGCCGGCGCGTTCCTTGCTGCGGTAGAGGTGTTGCGCCAGGCCGCGATACAAGGTGTCCAGCACCAGCGAGCTTTTACCCGAGCCCGAGACTCCGGTGACGCAGGTGAAAAGCCCGATCGGGAAGCTCGCGTCAATGCCCTTGAGGTTGTTGGCCCGGGCGCCCTTGACCACCAGCCATTTTCCGGTCGGCGGCCGGCGGCGGGGCGGGACCTGGATCGCGAGCCGGCCGGAGAGGTAAGCGCCGGTCAGGGAGTTGGGCGAAGCCATGATCTGGGCCGGGGTGCCCTGGGCCACGATTTCTCCGCCGTGCCGGCCGGCGCCGGGTCCCATGTCCACCACCTGGTCCGCGGCGAGGATGGTTTCCTCGTCGTGCTCGACCACCAGGATGGTATTGCCCAGGTCGCGGAGCTTGAGCAGCGTATCGAGCAGCTTGCGGTTGTCGCGCTGGTGCAGGCCGATGGAAGGCTCGTCCAGGATGT
>MGQK01000127.1:902-1102 GCA_001797815.1 Deltaproteobacteria bacterium RBG_13_61_14
ATTTCCTTGAGGATCCGATGGGCGATCTCGGTCTCCTTGGGCGTCAGGGTAATCGAGTTGAAGAACTCGCGCGCTTCGGCGATGGACAGGGCCGACACTTCGGAAATGTTCCGGTCCATCACCCGCACGAACAGGCTGGCCGGCTTGAGGCGGCGGCCCGAGCAGGCCGGGCAGGGCCGCACGTTCATGAAGCGCTCGAT
>MGQK01000127.1:1285-1741 GCA_001797815.1 Deltaproteobacteria bacterium RBG_13_61_14
TGAAAGAGAACATCCGCGGCGAGATCTCCGGGTAACTGACCCCGCAGTCCGGGCAGGCGAACTTTTCCGAAAAGACCAGCGACTCCCCTTTATCCGCGAGTTCCACCTTGACCAGGCCCTCGGCCACCCGGAGCGCGGTCTCCAGCGAATCGGCCAGGCGCTTTTCCACCTTGCCCGGCTGGATTAAAAGCCGGTCCACGAACGCCTCAATCGTGTGCTTCTTGTTCTTGTCCAGCACGATCTTCTCGCTCAGGTCATGCACCGCCCCGTCCACCTTGACCCGGACAAAGCCCTGCTTGCGCAGGTCGTCCAGCTCCTTGCGGTATTCGCCCTTGCGGCCCCGGACCAGCGGCGCCAGCACGTGGACCCGGGTCCCGGCCGGCAGCGCGAGCAAGGTATCCACCATCTGGGACACGGTCTGGGTGCGGATCTCCTTGCCGCAGAGCCAGCAGTGCG
>MGQK01000127.1:1806-1971 GCA_001797815.1 Deltaproteobacteria bacterium RBG_13_61_14
GAGCGCGGGTTCTTGCTGGCGGTGCGCTGCTCGATGGAGATGGCCGGCGACAGCCCCTCGATACTGTCCACGTCGGGCTTGCTCATCAGCTCCAGGAACTGGCGGGCATAGGCGGAAAGGGACTCCACGTAGCGGCGCTGGCCCTCGGCGTAGATGGTGTCAAAG
>MGQK01000127.1:1980-8233 GCA_001797815.1 Deltaproteobacteria bacterium RBG_13_61_14
GACTTGCCCGAGCCGGAGAGCCCGGTGATCACCACCAGCCGGTCGCGGGGGATCAGGAGGTCAATGTTCTTGAGGTTGTGCTCGCGCGCGCCCCGAATGACGATGTGTTCGCTGGCCATGTCTGATACGTATATCGAATGCAGTATGTCGTATATCAGGATGGGACGATCGGAAGGGATTTAGGTTCTTCCCGATATACGAAATACGGCATACGAAATACTTATCCTATCATAACGCCCTTTCGCCTTTTCGCAATTTTTAAGGCCCATTCCGCCGCGCGCAGCAGGCTCTGGGGCGAGGCCCGGCCCTGCCCGGCGATATCCGGGGCGCTTCCGTGGCCGACCGAGGTGCGCACGATGGGCAGGCCGAGGGTGACCTGGACCGTGTTCTCGAAATCCAGCATCTTGAGCGGGGCCAGGCCCTGGTCGTGATACATGCACACCACCGCGTCGGCCCGCTCCCGCAAGGCCCGGGCAAAGAGCGAGTCCGCGGCTAACGGTCCCTCCGCGGCGATGCCTTCCGCCCGCGCCCGCGCCACCGCCGGCGCGATCACCTCCTGGTCTTCCCGGCCCAGGCGGCCGCCTTCCCCGGCATGAGGATTGAGCCCGGCCACCAGCAGCCGCGGCTTTTCGATCCCCAGGTCCTGGCGCAAGCCCTGATCGGTCACCCGGAGCAAATGCAAGAGCGCCTCCGCGCTCAATCGCTTCGGCACTTCAGCCAGGGGCAGGTGGGTGGTGGCAAGCACCACCCGCAGCCGGTCGTTCATCAGCATCATCACCGGCCGCTCGACCCCGAGCAGTTCGGCCAAAAGCTCGGTGTGGCCGCCGTGCTGGCTGCCGCCGGCGAGCATGGCCGCTTTGGTGATCGGCCCGGTCACCAGCGCATCCGCGCCGCCGCCGCGGCACAGCCTCACACCCGCCTCGATCGCGGCCCGCATGGCCTTGCCTTCTTCGGGTCCAGGCGCGCCCGGCTTCAGGCGGGCCGGGTCCAGCCGGGAGACCGAGAGGATGACCAGCGGGGCCTGCTCCGGCGCCGGCAACGGATCTCCGGGGCCGAGGGTCACGGCCGCGGACAAGAATTTTTGGGTTTTCCCGGAGGTAAAACGCCGGCCGGCTTCTTGCAGGACCGCGGGGTCGCCGATGAGCACGAGCGGGCAGGGAAGATCGCTTTGCCACTTCTGAAGCGCCTTGACCACGACCTCCGGCCCGATGCCGCAGGGGTCACCTTGCGTAAGGGCCAGGCGAAAGACGACAGGGGCAAAGTCAGCCATCGCGGAAGGGTTCAGGGGAAGTTTAGGTCCGTATCGGTCAGGCGGATCTCGACATGGGACCGGGCTTTCAGGCGCTCGAGCCACTGCCCGTATCGCTCCATCACTTCCTGCTGGTAGAGCCGTTCCTGGATTTGGTCCTGGACCTGGTCAAAGGGCCGGGTTTCGCCGGTGACGCGCTCCTTGAGGTGGAGCAGGAACAGGCCTTCCGGCGTCTCGAAAAGGGGGGAGGTCTCTCCCGCAGGCAGAGGCCGGACGCGGTCCTCAAACTCGGGGCGGAGTTCCCCTCGCGCAAACCATCCCCATTCGGCGTAACGGTGAGGGATCCCGGCCTGGGTCAGGAGCTGCGCCAGCTCGGACAAGGGTTGGGTGGTCGGGGTGTCAAAGTGGAACTCGGAGAGTTTCCGGCGCAACGCCTGGCGCTCGACGGCCGCGGCCCCTTCCGGCCAGGGGATGGTCACCGCTTCCAGGAAGACCTTGTCCGGCATGGTGAATTCGTCCCGGTGCTGCTGGTAATAGGTGCGCAGCTCCGGCTCGCTGATCTCGATCTCCGAGCGCACCTCCTTGCCCACCAGGCGCAGCACGATCAGGTCGCGCTTGATCTTGTCCCGGTATTGCTCGAGGCTGATCCCTTCCTTGACCAGGGCAAACTGGAACTGGTCCTCGCTCAGCTTAAGCCTCTGGCGCTGGTTCTCGACCGCCTTTTCCACCTCCATCGGCTCCACCTTGATCCCCTGGCGTTCCACCTCCTGCTCGATCAGCATGCTCTCCACCATCCGCCCCAGGTACTCCCGGGGCGTCATCTGGGCCGGGGCCCCCTCGGCTCCCGGCGCGCCGAGGGCGCCTTGCTTTAGGTAAGGGTCCTGGGTGTAGGCCTGTTCCAACTCGTAGAGGGTAATGGCCTTGTCGCCCACCACTGCCACCACCCGGTCCAGGGTCTTGGACGAAACCGCCGGCGGGCACGCCGCTAACACCAGGGTCGCAAAAGCCACTTGGATTCGGTTCATGTTTTCCCGCCTTAGAGCAAGGGGTAATTGATCCGGATTTTCGCGCGGAGCATTAGCTCCTGGATCCATTTCCGATAAAGCCGCTCGCGCTCCTGGTCGCGCAGTTGCTTGCGGATCATCGGCTCCACCTCGGCCAAGGCCGGGGTCCGGGCCTCCCGCCGTTCCAGCACCTGGAGCACGTGAAACCCGTAGTCGGTCCGGACCGGGTCGGAGAGCTTGCCGGTCGGCAGGGCAAAAAGCACCTGGTCGAGCGGCCGCAGAATCTGTCCCGGGCTGAGCCAATTAAGGTCGCCGCCCTTTTCCGCCTCCGGCCCCTGCGACTGGGTCCGGGCCAGGGCGGAGAAGTCCTCGCCGCCCAATACTTTCCTCCGGAACGCCTGGGCCTCTTCCAAAGAGACCAAGACCGCCTGGCGGGCGTGGACCTGGGCCGGTTGCAAAAACGCTTCGGCGTGGGCCTGGTAATCGTCGGCCACCTGGCCGGCGGAAATTTCGATCCGGTCGTCCAGGGCCTGGTCGGTCACTTTCTGGATCAGCAGTTGCCGGCGCAGCGATTCTTTCCACTCCTCCAGGTCAATGTATTCATCAATCAGCAGTTGGGCGAAGTCCTGGTCCGAGTAATCTTTCCGGATCTCCTGAAAGGCTTTTTCGAACTCGGCCTCGCTCACCAAAAGGCCCAGGCGCTTGGCCTCCTGCACCACCAGGCACTCTTCGATCTCCCCTCGGAGGTAATAGAGCTTGACTTCCAGCGGGGGCTCTTCTCCGGCCCGGGTCTGGGTCCAGCTCCGCTGGAAGCGGAGGTTGAAATCATTGAGGTCAATCGCCTCGCCGTTGACCACGGCCACCGGCACCTGGGGCCGGCTGGGAAGCGCCGGCTCCGGCCGGCAGGCGGAAACCAGCACCCAGATCAAGACCGTGGCGCCGGGCCGCCAACCTCGATTTCCCATGCCTCACTCGGCGGGCAGGGCGGAGGTATCCCCGGCCTGGGCGCTGGCGCCGGCTGCCGGCTCCGGTTCTTCCGGGGCGGCGGCGCGGTCGCCCAGGCTCAAAAAATCTTCGAGGTTGGCGGTGTTGGGTTGAATGTCTTTTTGGCGGCGCGTGCGCAGATCGGTCACGTAACTGCGATAGACTTCCTCTTTCTTCTCGTTCAGCAAATACTCGGCCAACTCGCGGGTATAGCCCTCCGGGTTGAGGTTGCCCGAGGTTTCCTGCACCTGGCTGATGATATAGCCACTCGCTAACCGGAGCGGTCGGGTGAACTCTCCCGGCTTCTTCAGGGAAAAGGTCGCCTCCTCCGCCTCGAAGCCCACCTCTTGTCCCAGCCAGTCCCGGTTCATGTAACCCCAGTCCTGGTCATGCAGGAGCAGGGGCCCGGCCAGCTTTTTCCTCGCCACCTCTTCCCACTTGGCCCCCTGGCTCAGCTCGCTATACAGTTTTTCCGCCGCGGCCCGGGCCCGGGCCTGGACCGCTTCCGAAGGCGTTTCCGGCAGCTCGATGATCAGCGAGCGCACCTTGATGAACCGGTCCTGGAACATCCGATACAGGTCCGCGGGCATAATCGAGCGGTTGATCAGTTCGTCCACCAGGATCTGGCGCCGGGCCCCGTCCAACTTCAGGCGCACCCGGGGTTCCCGGTCCAGGTTCTGGCGCAGGGCTTCCTGGTAAAGCAGCTCCACCGTCACCAGGTTGTCCACCAACTGCCGCCGGCCCGCCCGGTCCAGGTACTTGACCTGTTCCTCCTGGGGCAGGCCCAAAAACGCGTGGTCCACCATTTCCCGGGTGATGGTGGTATCAGCGACCTTGAGCAACGGAGTCCCGCTCGGCTCTTCCTTCGAGCATCCGCCTCCCAAAAGCCAGAGCAAAAGCCCCGCGGCCAGCGCCGCCGCCGTGGCCCGCACGATCACAGGCCTCATGACCCTTCTCCCGAGCCACTGCTCTCCGGCTTGGCCTCGGACCCGGCCGCTCGACCCAGGAACACGGTCCGATAGTGCTCCTCGCAATAGCCCTTGGCAAAGCGAGGCTGGCGGCAACCCTCTTCCCCGCAAATCTTGTACCGGGCACTGCCATACTCACCCTGCCGCCACTTGCGGTAATGCTTGCGGCAGTAGCCCTTGCCTTTGACCGGCTGTTTGCAGTTCTCGATCTTGCAGGTTTCTTTCTTTTTCACGCTATCCCCCACTCGTTTCGAATCAAACTTTTATTATATGCCTCGGCTGCCGAAGCGTCAACTCCAAAAGCATTTTTAAACTTGGCCCCTGGAACCATCCTCCGCCGTTCCCGGGATCGCGGCGGCCTCCAGCCAACCCGCAAGGCTCTGCCCTTGAGTTTTCAACACGTTTTCGATATAGTGCTTCGCAATCCCTGAACCATGAAAGATTGGCTGATCATCGCCTGGGCGGTCGCGCTCAGCGCCGGCGCGGCCGGAGCCCAGGAAATCCCCCGGCCCGAGCACCCGCGGCCGGACCGCTTCCGCCCGGCCTGGCAGAATTTGAACGGCGTCTGGGAATTTCAAGCGGATCCTCAAGGTCTGGGCGAGCGCCGGAAATGGCACCAGCAGTTGGACTTTCCCGAGCGGATTCGAGTTCCCTACCCGATTGAATCCGAGCTTTCCGGCCTGGCCCGCGCGAACCCGCCGGAGCTCAACTGGTACCGGCTCCGCTTTCAACCGGCGCCGACCATGCTGGCCGCTCCCCGCCAGCTCCTCCATTTCGGCGCGGCCGACTACCGGGCCACGGTCTGGCTCAACGGCAAAAAGCTGGGCGAGCACGTGGGCGGTTATTCGCCCTTCAGCTTCGAGGTCACCGGCCTCTTGAAGCCGGGCGACAACCTCCTGGCCGTGCGGGTGTTTGATTCCCGGTCCCGCTCCCAGGTCCGGGGCAAGCAGACCTGGAAGAAAAATCCTTACGGGATCCTCTACACCGCGGTCACCGGGATCTGGCAAACGGTTTGGCTGGAGGGCGTGGGCCGATCCTATCTGGAAAATTTCCAGGTGGACTTTGATCCCCAAAACCACCAGGTCCGGATCCGGGGCCAGGTGAAGGGAGCGGACCAAAATCTTTTGCTCCAGGCCGAAGTGAAAGCGGAAGAGAATGCTTCCGCCGAGGTGCATGGCCCCGCGGCGGTGCTGCCGCCGGGGTTGGCGGAAATCGCCTGGACCGAACCCGCCCCCAGGCTCTGGTCGCCGGATTCGCCTCATCTTTACCAGCTCGCGCTGGTGCTCCAGAACAGCGAGGGCGCGGTCCTCGACCGGGTGGAAAGCTATTTTGGACTGCGCGCCATCGAAGTCCGGGACGGCAAGATTTACCTCAACGGCCGGGAGCTTTACCAGAAGTTACTGCTCGACCAGGGGTATTTCCCCGGCGGCTGGTATGCCGCGGCCAGTGATGAAGAGCTCCGCCGCGATGTCGAATTGTATAAGGCCATGGGCTTCAACGGCCTGCGCAAGCACCAGAAGGTGGAGGACCCGCGTTTTCTTTATTGGTGCGACCGGCTCGGGCTTTTGGTCTGGGAGGAGATGCCTTCTCTGAACCATTGGCTGATCCGCTGGAACCGCCGGGAGGCCAAGGCGCGCTTTGACCGCGAGTGGGAGGACGTGATCCGGCGGGATTATAACCACCCGAGCATTGTGGTGTGGACGCTTTATAACGAGAACTGGGGCCTCTTGGAGGCGGTTTACCGGCCGAGCACCATGCCCTGGGCGCGGGCGATCGTGCAACACACCCGCGCCATCGGCGGCAACCGTCTGGTCGTGGACAATTCGGGCGGGTGGCACTTTGATACCGACATTTTTGACTTCCATCAATACCTGCCCACCGCCGAAAAGACCCGGGAGCTTTATCAGGTCTATACCGCCCTTCAGCCGGGGGAAAAGTGGCCGTTCCGCAAAAGCCTCGGTCTTTACCGCCGCGGACTTTTCAGTTTCCCGCCGCTGTGGTCCGGGGAGCGCTACCAGGGCCGGCCCCTCCTGCTCAGCGAATACGGC
>MGQK01000127.1:8242-15941 GCA_001797815.1 Deltaproteobacteria bacterium RBG_13_61_14
AGTAGGTAGTAGATAGGGGGAAGAAGGCGAGGCGATGCCTTTTCCCTTCCCCGAAACGCGGCGCTGGATCAATCTGGAGGTAGGGAACCATGAAAGAACGGACCTTGACCATTATCAAGCCCGATGCCATGAAGAAGGACGTGGCCGGCGAGATCATCTCCCGCTGGCTCCAGGCCGGCTTCCAGATCAAGGCGATGAAGCTCGTGCGCCTGGACCTGAAAGCGGCCGAGGGCTTTTACGCCGTTCATCAGGAGCGGCCCTTCTTCAAGAGCCTGACCCAATTCATGAGCTCGGGCCCGTGCCTGGTGGCGGTGCTGGAAGGGGAGGACGCGATCCGGCGCAACCGCGAATTGATGGGCGCGACCGATCCGGCCCAGGCCGCGGAAGGCACCCTGCGCCGGCTTTACGGCAGCACCGTGCAGAACAACGCGGTCCACGGCTCGGACGGGCCTGCGACCGCGGCTTTCGAGATCGCCTACTTTTTCAACGCCCTGGAGATCGTAGGCTAGCATGTTGACAAATTCGGTATTCCCGCCGTTGGTCCTGCGGAATTCCTTTCACGCATTAATAAAGCCCGATGACGCCGCTTGAAAATCTGCGCGATTTTTCCCCGGAGGCGGTCGAACTAAAACTCAAGGAGCTCGGCCAGCCCGCCTACCGCGGCCGCCAGGTGCTGGAATGGGCTTATCAAAAATCCGCCGATTCTTTCTCGGTCATGACCGACCTGCCCCGGGAACTGCGCCGGCAACTGGCCGAGCGCTATTCCCTGGCCCTGCCTGAAAAAAAATCCGAGCAACTCTCCTCGGACGGCACCCGCAAATTTCTTTTCGGACTCGAAGACGGCGAGGCCATCGAGACCGTGCTCATCCCCGAACCCGGCCGCCTCACCCTCTGCGTCTCCACCCAGGTCGGCTGCCGCTTCGGCTGCGCCTTCTGCTTGACCGGCGCCCACGGCTTCCGCCGCAACCTCTTCCCCCATGAGATCGTGGGCCAGGTGGTCGCGGTCAACCGCCTCCTCGGCGAAAGCGCCTCCGCGCGCCAGCTCGTGTTCATGGGCATGGGCGAGCCGCTGGATAATTTCGAGAACACGGTCATCGCCCTCCAGATCCTCACCCATCGCCGAGGCATGGCCTTCCCGCGGCGGCGGATCACGCTCTCGACCGCGGGGATCGCGCCCATGATCGAGAAGCTGGGCCAGGAAGTCCCGGTCAATCTCGCCATTTCGCTGAATGCCCCGGACGACCGGCTCCGCTCGCAACTGATGCCGGTCAACAAAAAGTATCCGATCCCGGGGCTGCTCGCGGCCTGCCGGCGCTACCCGATGCAGCGGCGGCAATGGCTCACCTTTGAATACGTGCTGATCAAAGGCGTGAACGACTCGGAGGAACAGGCGCGGAAGCTGGCGAAACTGCTTAAGCCGCTCAAGGCCAAGGTGAACCTGATCGCGATGAACCGGCACCCCGGCTCCGAATATCAGCCGCCTTCCGAAGAGGTCGAGCTTCGGTTTCAGCGGGCCTTGAAAGAGCGCGGCCTCAACGCCTTCCGCCGCCAAAGCCGGGGGTCCGACATCCTGGCGGCCTGCGGCCAGCTCCAGGGCGCGCTGACCGGAAAGGGCAAGGGATAACATGACCATGTATTTGGTCTTTGCCGCGATTGTAGTGGCGGTCCTGGTGATTTTCGGGATCCCGGCCATCACCCGCCAGGTGAAAATCCCCCGCGTCCTGCGCTGGGTGGAGCTGGAAGACGCCGAGCTTACCGAGGCCGCCGTCCATCTCTTCGCGGACACCGATGCCGCGGCCCAGGAGCTGGGCTTCCGCCCGCTCGAGAATTTCACAGTGCCCGGCCTGGCCCGCGGCAACGAGAACCGGCTTTACCTGAACCCGGAAGAAGCGACCTCCATGATCGCCACCGTGCTCGCGGCCGGCAAAGAGCGATCGCGGATGCTGGAATTCAGCACTGGATTCGAGGACGGGGTGGAACTGTGCACCTCCAACGCCCAGGTGGGCGGGCTTTTCGAGCAACCGGACTGGCACCAGGTCCGGCAACTCCCTGCCCTCACCGACCTGGCGCGCCTGCACCAGGCTCATCGCCGGCGGGTGTCCGAGCGAATGGCGCAAGGAGCAAGTTCTCGCCCCGTCCCGGAAAACCGGCTCCTGGATGAGATGCTTCGGAGCCAGGCGCGGCAGATCGAATACCAGGTGGAACAGGGCTTGTTCCGGTTGGATGAGGAAGCCGGCATGTATGTGGCCACGCCCCGGATCGCGCTCCGCGGCATCCTCAACTTCCTCAACCCGCTCGCCGACAATTTCACCTTCAGCCGCTTCGCCCTCGGCTTCGGCCTGGGTCTGGCCCTGGCCCTGGCCGCGATCCTCCTGGCCCAGCCGCTCGGCTTGCCGGAATTCCTCCGCCAGGTATTCCCCAATGCGACCGCCGGCCAAATCACCTTCCTGCTCTATTGCCCCGGCTTTGTCCTGGCCGGGCTGGTGGTCGGCTGGCAGTTCCGCGAAAAAGGGTTTCTCTGGGGGTTCCTGATCAGCCTGCCCGGGCTGATCCTGCTCCCGGCATCGGTGAGTCAGCCCATTTTTTACTCGATCATCGCCGCCTGGTCCGGCCAGACCATGAACCGCCTCTGCCAGGCCCGCGAGTCGGGCCTGAGCTCGCCCCAGGCCTTCACCGGCTTGATCGTGCTCGCCGTCCTGGTGGTCGTCGGCTATTATTATTCGACTTAAAATCACCCCTCGAAAAGCCGGGGCCTGCTTTCCATCAGGTTAAACCTTTAACCGTCAACTGAAACCGGGAACCAATTTTCCCCTTGACATTCCTTCCGCAACCATGCTACAAGGTCATCAAGAGTGGTCGGTGCCGGTGCCTGGTTCACGGTCCAACAGCAACCAAAGCCAGCCTGGCCCAGGCCAATGCTTTGTTACTTTGCACTTTGCACTAGGAACCAGAAACCAGGAACCAATCTTACTTTTTTCTTGACTTTCCCCAAGCTCCCGGCCTAGAATAGCTCCAAAGGAGGCCGAAGCGCGCGGAGATGAAGACCTCGGAAATCATCCCTCCAATTTGTAGCCCATCCCTCCCGTTTCCAGGAGGGTGGGTCCGTGGCATCCCTCGATTGCACTCGGGACAGGCCCTGACACCATGCCACCTTGACACCATCCAACTGCACTATAGCCAGAAATGGGAATTGCAATTCCCGCTCTCATTTTTCTCGGTAAATTATCCAAAACCTGTATTTTTGACATCAATTGAAGGAATTAAGTATGGTGTCCCCAGAATTCTGTGAGGAATTTCTGAAAGTCAATAATATGATAAGTAATAATCTTGGGCAATATATAGATTTAATTGGTGATATTGGGATAGGTAATAATAAGAATTAGGTAGTATTGCAATCTAGAACATCACTTCAAAACCCTGCTTCATGAATTGATGAGCGGGGAAAGAAGGGTGGTACTTTCTATGAAAGCGAGCAAAAGTGCCTCAAATGAAAGTGTTGAGAGTTGGCTATCTAGCAAGCCTTTCTGGGAACAATATGTCTGGAAGCTCAACCTCGAAAAGGACTCGCTAACTGATAAGGATGTTGAAAAATGCTACCAATATCTCTGTGAACACCTTGGCCTTATTGATAAACTACCGGATGAAAAACCTGAAATATCATTCAAAAATGTTTTGGCGGCAATCCCAGATACACCTGCTCCAATTGATAAATTGAGTCTCGTTGAGGTCAAGGATATTTCCGACGTAAACGCTCTATCACCAGACTGCTCCATTAAACTCGGCCCTAATCTTACCTTGGTATATGGAGGCACTGGTAGCGGCAAGAGCGGCATTGGCCGCCTTCTATGCAATGCCTGCTTCTCGCGTGGAGAGCGCGATATCCTTCCGAACGTGAGGCAATCAACACCAACTGGCTCTGAACCCAAAGCAACATTCGTAATTCGGGACGCTACAGGAGCAGCCAGGGAAATCAATTATAAGTTGGGAGAGAACATTGACGACCTCAAACGATTCTCGGTCTTTGATTCGGAAAGCGTTTTGATCCATCTCGACCAGTCAAATCAAGTTCACTTTACTCCGGCGCAGATCCAGATATTCGACAAGGTCGCCGACACCATTAACAAGCTTGAGGGAAAGCTTGGCAATGATAAGAATGCCAGAAGAAAGGGCAATCCATTTCAGACAATGTTCCTTGATGGGGTCGACTCTGAGACTGCGGAATTTTGCAGGGCCATTTCCGCATCAACAAAGGCAGAGGATTTTTTAAAACACGCTAATTTTAATCCCGAAACCGATGATCTTGCCATAGCCAAGTTGCAGAAGAAGATAGATGAGAAGAAAAGGCTTGATATTCCCAAGAAGAAAGCCCAGCTCGCCGCCGACAGAAAAACCCTAGGGGCATTAAAAGCATCCCTCCAAAATGTAATTGATCATTTCACCGATGATGAATCGCAGGAAATTAACCAACTCATCAAGGACATACTTGAGAGAAAGAAGATCATTCGAGGTTTAAGCGTCAAGACTTTTGACGATGGAATTTTCAAGACGATCGGGAGTCATGAATGGAAAGCTTTGATAAGCGCGGCAAAAGAGCTATATGAACGGGAAAAGGCGGCAAATGAAGGCAAGGAACCGGAGCACTGCCTGCTTTGTCATCAGAAACTAACGGGGGAAGCAAAATCGCTTTTCCAGAAATACTGGGAGTTTCTCGAAAGCAAGGCGGAGAGCGAACTCAGACAGTTGACGCGCCAGCAATCTTCTTTATTGCAGGATTTGCAATCACTCAAGACAACTTATCCAAAATTCTTGGACACTGATGCAGGAATCAAACAGCTTCATGAAGAAGATTCAAAATACTTGGAGCAATTAAAGTCGGAATTTAATACGCTTGAGGGCATTCTTGATGAATGGATCACAAACATCGGCCAGCTGAAAGCCGTCTCAAGAAGCGAAGACCCGGAAATTGATCTTGAAAGAATCGAATCTATCATCGCCGCTAAGAATGAGGAAGAATCCAAGCTTATTGACCCCTCAGAGGAAATCCGCAAACTTACAGCCAAACAAAATGCGCTCAAGCACAAGAAGGAGGCTACTACGGTCAAAGATGCCGCTTTGGAATACATTGCTTATCTTCAATGGGACTCAAAAGCAGACCAGGTGAATTTTGCCGGCATCAAACAGGCCACGACAAGGAAGCGGACTGAAGCTTTCTCAATAGCGGTTGCCAAGAATTACCAAGAAATGTTCAATCAGGAGCTTTCTAAACTCGATTGCGATTTTAATTTGGTAATGAGAACAAGTGGAGTTTATGGCAGTACAGTCAAAGAATACCGACTCGATTTTGCGCAGAGTTATAGCCCAAGCCAGATATTAAGCGAAGGTGAACAAAACGCTTGTTCACTCGCCGATTTTTTAACTGAAGCGCAACTCGATAAAAATAATTGCGGTATCGCTTTTGATGATCCCGTCTCTTCACTCGATCATGAGCGAAAGGATAAAATTGCTAAAAGACTGGCTGAAGAGGCTGGCCAGCGTCAAGTCGTGGTCCTCACCCATGATATCGTCTTCATGAGCCAGCTTGTTAGGCATGCTGGTGATAATGATATACCGACCATCGCTCATTGGATGAGAACTGTTAGTGGCATTCCCGGATGCATAGAGGAAGAGTCGAGTCCCAAATTATCTACTCTGAAAAAACTTAAAAACGATTCACAGGAGGCTGTCAGAAATTATGATTCACTTGGTCCCAAAGAACAAGAAATAAAACTTGGCGTCGCCCTAGACTATCTCCGGAGTGCTTGTGAATCTCTTATTGAAGAATTGCTGTTTGCGAAAACCATTCAAAGATATGACGATCATATAAAGGTTCAGAGTCTTGAAGAAGCCATCTTCGATCAAGATTTAGCCCTCAAGATTGTTGATTTGCATGGCAGAATCTCTGAAATGATACTTGCTCATAACCGGAGCGATCTAAAACGAGAGAATCCATTTGATATTAAAGACCTCAAGACGTTGCGTAATGAATTTAATGAATTAGAACGCGACCTAAATGATGCAAAAAAGAGCGCCCTTATTGAAAGAGCTAAACGCAAAGAAGAAAAGAAGTCTAAGCAAAAAGGATGGTAAATAAACATTAACTAACATGAAACCAACAGAATCAAAATCAGTCCAACAGCGTATTATCAAGTACGCCATTGAAGCCGGTTGGGATCGGGATCAGAGCTTCTCTTTACACTTAAGGGAGTGAACAGTAAGCAGTTCCTGGTTCCTGGTTCACGGTGCCGGGTTCCTGGTTCATCTCAGGCTTTGAACGGGAAAATCTGCCCCTCGACAGGCTCGGGGTGGTGAGCGAGGCCGAACCGCGAAATCTGTCCTCGACCCCGCCCTCGACCCTGAGAGGCTCGGGCCGAAGGGAGCTTGCCGAGGGGCGTAATCTGCCCTTCGACAAGCTCAGGGCGGTGAGGGAATCGAACCGCGGATCCTCCTCTTCTTCTCTTCACCTTGACACCTTCAAGCAGTGAACAGTGCACGGTGCATCAAGAGGCTTTAGGCATTAGGGGCTTAGTGCTTCGATTCGCAAATACAATGACGTATTTATTTTATCGCAAAGGCTTATTTGCTTACTCAGCCCTCGGCCGTGAGCTCCATTCGGCCCGAGCTCATGGCCGAGGGCGGGCCGAACGGCACTAAGTCCTGAGTAAATAAGTTCGACTTCGGCGAGCTCAGCCGAGCCGTCATCGAACTTATGAATCGAAGGACTTAGGCTTTAGTCTAAAGCCTAAAGTCTAATGTCTAATGTCTCAAGCCTTCGGAACCTGGGGTGGTTGCCGCGCAGGATGGGGTGGTTGCTGAGCAGAATGGGGTGGTTGCTACGCAGAATGGGGTGGTTGGCGTGCAGAATGGGGGGACGTTTGAAGAGAGTAGGTAGTAGGTCGTAGGTAGTAGGTCGGGGGTAGTAGGTCGGGGAAGAGAAGAAGAAGAAACCAAGAGAAATTTCGCCAGGTTAAGTTGGTTCCCGGGTAGTCGGAGAGGAGGATCTGGGGATTTTGAAGAGCCGGGGCCGGGAATGGGGGTGCATCTTGGGGGCGCTGGGACAAAAAGGTCTTGAGAAATCGCCGGGTTATCATTTCGAATAATTGTTTGATTTCAGCCCTCATCCTTCACCCTTCAACCTTCTTTTTCACTCCCCCCTATATATGTATGTTTGTTGCAGTTCCAGGCCACCTGCCGGTGGAGGAAACTGGGCTTTTTCCCGTTGGTCAAAAGCAGAAGTCTAAGAGCCACCAGGGGCCACCTGCCGGTGGAGGGAATATGGCCCGCTCCCGCTTCGGCCTGTCTTCGACCCTGTATTCGACCCTGAGGCTCATACCCGAAGGGAGGCTCAGACCCGAAGGGAGCCCTTGGTCGAAGGACCGCTGGTCGCAGGCTAAAATCATCAGGCCACCAGGGGCCGGCTGCCGCCGCCAGGGATGATCCCTGGACCGGCTGCCGCCGGTTGAAATATGGCCCGCTCCCTTTGGTCGTGGGCTATTATTATTCGACCTGAGACCCGCCCCGGCTTTTGCGGATCTGCTCCAGGGCGGCCCGGACCTCGGGCTGGTCCGGATTGAGCCGCAGCGACTCCTCCAACTCCCGCTTCCCCTCCTCGATCCGGCCCAGGTGCAAGTAGAGCGCGCCCAGGCTTCCGCGCAAATCCGCC
>MGQK01000128.1:0-6526 GCA_001797815.1 Deltaproteobacteria bacterium RBG_13_61_14
CCATCGAGCTCGACCCCACCAACGTCCGCCGGATCGTGGCCCTGATCAAGGAGCTGAAGACCTCGCGCGAGGGCAAGCCCATCACCTCCATCGCCGTCACCCACGACATGGAGAGCATCTTCCAGTTCTCCGACCGGATCGCCATGCTCTATGATAAAAAAATCCTGGCCGTGGATACGGTGGAACAGATGAAGAACTCGGAGATCGAAGCGGTCCGCGACTTCATCCACGGCTATATGCACCATTACACGCAAAGATAAGAGATTCACCACAGAGACACAGAGAGCACAGAGAAAGGGAGATCATTTGCTTGCAAATGGATTCAGGAAAAGAAACCGGGAGGCCCATGAAGCGTCCGTTCTATAAGGGACTGGCCCTGGGAATTATCCTGGGGATCATCGGAACGGTGGCGTGGAACATGTTTGAATTTGATGCGGATGAGACCATAATGCTCCGGGACAATTTGTTCTTTTTGGAAACCCATATGGATCATGCTTGCGGTTTGCTCCGTTATGCTCCGGTAAAAATCATGGGAATTACAAGCGGCAAAATCGAAAAGATCCTTCTTGAGGGTGAGCCGGGCCAGCAAACCGTGAAAGTTCAATTCTTGTTGATGAAGGATAGGGCTAAATATATCGCCCGCAGTAATCCGAACCTGAATCTGAAAGCGGATGTAGACCCGACCTTCAGCTATGCAAGAAGTAAAGCCGAAGGGTCGTTAGGAGATAGTTATCTTGATATTCATCCTGGGGATCCCCGAAAAGTAGGCGTTATCGAAGATGGTGGCACAATTCGAACTCTAAACTGTTTGAAATAAGATTTCTTACTCTTTCTCTGTGCTCTCTGTGTCTCTGTGGTGGAAATTCTTGAAGGAGATTGAACCATGCGCCGGCAAATGATTCAGAACCTGGTGGTAGGCATCTTCACCGCGGCGGTGCTGGCCTACGGCATGTATTTCGTGTACCAGACCTCGGAGGAAAGCACGATCCTGCTCAACAAGATCACGCTCTACACGATCATGCCCAATGCCATGGGGCTCAAGCGCTATGCGCCGGTCAAGGTGCACGGGATTTCCGTGGGCAAGATCGAGCGGATCTGGTTTTCGGAAACTCCGGGCGAGGACAAGGTTTACCTGGAGATGAGCATGAGCGCGGACTACATCAACCGGGTGGCCATCTCCAACCCCGACCCGGAAGCTCCGGCCAACCAGGCCGAGCCGGACGGGATGGTGATTTACTCCTACATCTCGGTTGAATCGGAAGGCCTGCTGGGCGACAACCTGGTCCAGATTTACGCCGGAGACCCGGAGCGGGCCAAGGCGGGGGCGTCGAAGCGGATCCGGACGGCGGCGGTGCGCATGGTCAAGGAAGAGTGGGAGAAGCAGGAAAAGACCTGGGATGAAGCCGCGGCGGGGCCTGAGATCCAGGCTAAGGTCAAGCTGTTGAGCAAGGACCTGATCGGCCTGGACACCGGGCACGTGGAAGAGGGGTCCTGGATCAGTGTCAAGAAGGGCGGGGCCGGGCTGGCCGGGATCACGGATTCGATTGACCCGCTGGTTTCTTCGCTCACCAGCCTGCTCGACGAGGCCAAGACCCAGCCGGGCCTGATCCATGCTTTGATCTACGATCCGGAGATTCCGGACAAGCTCAAGGGGGTGCTGGGCGACGTGCAGGGTGTGCTGGACGAGGTGGATCACGGCACCGGCAACCTCCACACCCTGATCTACGGCGACGACGTGAAGAAGGCCCTGAACGATGTCTCCCAGGTGACCGGCTCGGTCCAGGCGATTATGGACGACCTGGAGAAAAAGAAAGTGGTGGACAACATCAAGGGCACGTTGGCCAACGTGGAAGATATCACGGCGATGATCAAGGAAGGCAAGGGCACGGTGGGCGCGCTGATCACGGACAAGTCGCTGTATGAGGATATCCAGGCGATCCTGGGTTCGGCCAGCCGGAGCGCGGTGGTCAAGGAGGCGGTGCGCTACACCAAGGAGCGGGGCGAGAAGCAGATCGAGAAGGAAAAGAAGAAGGAAGAGAAGCAGCAACAGAAGCAGCAGCCGTCTCCGCCTTAAATAGAAAATAGCGTTATCCTGACCGGCGGGAAATTTTTCAGGCCGGTCTTTTTGCCAGGAAGGGAAACATGAACCCGATGGACCGTCGCCGTTTTCTCGTGGCCTCGCTGGGCGCGGCCGCGGTCTGGGCCAAAAATCTCCCAGCCCCGGTGCCCAGCCTGAGGACCACCATGGGATATAAGATTCATCTGTCCCGTGTTTTCCATACCTACCCTGCGGAAACTGGTTTTGCTGGAGTTTTTCATAGACCTGATCCGATTATTCGAATTGTCGCAAGGCCCTTTGAGCCATCCAAGAGCAAGTCTAGATTTCAATGGTGAGCCAATTGGAAGGAATCCGTTTGCCGAGCGAAATTCGCGGCCGCCGCTCATGGCTCAAGAAGTCCGCCTTTATTCTGTTCACTCTGCTTCTCATCTTTGTCCTCTCTAACCTGTTGGCGCTGCGGCTCTTCTATTGGCGCTGGCCGGCCCAAGGTTTTTTCGAACCGGATGCTTATCGTGGAGTTCGTCTCAAGGCCAATTTAAATTTAAGCTTGCCCATCTCATTCTCAAAGCCCAAACGCTACCATGGGGCTCGATATCGCGTCCTCACGGATGCGCGGGGAATTCGGATCCCGGCTTCGCCTCCGATCCCGTCCGCCTCTCCTGGGCAAAGCTTCACCATCATCTGCTTAGGAGATTCGAATACCTTCGGATGGGACGTAGATGCGGAGTGGGCTTATCCAGCTCAGTTGGCGGGGCTGCTGAGGACCCAATTGCGAATCCCGGACGTCCAGGTCGTCAATGCCGGAATCCCCGGTTATACCTCTCGGCAAGCCCTCGCTTATCTGAGCCGAGAATTGCTGGCCTTGCATCCGGAGGTCGTGAGCTTCGCTTTCGGCATTCATGAGGGCGTGCCCAGCTCCGGTCGATCCTGGTACCCACTCTCCGATTTGAGAGACGCCGACCTGATCAAGGGCGACTCGCTCGAACGCTGGAACCCCATCACCCTCTCGCTCTCCCAGCGCCTGAGAAGCGACGCCCTTCGTCTTCCTATCCTGACCATGTTCCGCTTCATCTATTCGAGGATCAAACCCTTCGATTCCGACCGCTTTCTGACCTTGGCGCAAAGTCAGCCTCAAGATAGATCTTATAACTATCAGGGTTCCCGCGTTCCGCCTCACTATTTTAAAAGCGACTTACTGGACTTATTTGAATTGGGCCGCCGGCATTCCTTTCTTCCCATCGTTCTGGTCACTTACAGCAGCATCTTTAAATATCAGCAAGTGGCCGAGAGCGTTTGCCAGCGGCAGGGGATTCCATTTATTAGCATCCACGAGCGCTTCAAATCCTTCCAACCCCGAGAATTGCAGCAACGTCCCGAACTCGCTGAGCTGGGTCGGAATTACTGGCAGCTTCTGGGACCCTCCGCTTTACCGGAAGACCCCCGGCTCTTGCTTACTACCGATGGAGGGCACCCTAACCCGCTGGGCCATCGCCTCATCGCTGAAGCTATGCTTCAGGCGCTGCAGTCGCGGGGGATAGGGGCGGCGCCTGGACCTGAGCAGGAGAAAAAGAGATGAATCCAGAGGTTGATCGCCGTCGTTTCCTCGCCGCCTCCTTCGGCGTTAGCGCCGCGCTGGCCGGCGCTCACGTTATCTCTGCGCCGGCCCGGGCAGGGGAGCCTGTCCCCCCGGTTCCGATCCCGGACGAGCCGGTGACCCCGGAAGACTGGCGCGCGCTACGGGAGATGGCGGCCGCGGTGTTCAAGGCCAACGAGGTCACCGTGGCCGGCGGCACCTTCCACATGCCCTCCCGCGACCTCTATATCTCGCTCTTCGCCTGGGATTCGGGCTGGCACGCCATCGGCATGTCGCGGGTTGACCCGGCGCTCGCCGCTTCCGAGCTCGAACTGCTCCTCAACCAGCAGACCCCAGACGGCCACGTCCCGCATGAGACCCTGTTCCAAGAGATCAAGATCAAGCCCAGCTTCAAGCGGATGGTGACCATGGCCATGGTCCACCGCCAGTTCGACCAGAACCGCCGCTCCGCTTTCATTGACCCGCCCAGTTTCCTGGTCGCCGCGGAAAAAGTCTATGCCCAAACCCAAGACCGCGCCTGGCTCGAGCGCATTTTGCCGAGAATGGAGAGATGCGCCCATTACCTGACCCGCGACCGCGACCTCTTCGGCGACGGCCTGGTCTCCATCATCCATCCCTGGGAGTCGGGCACCGACTCCTCGCCCGTCTTCGACCAGCCGCTCCACCTCAACTTCAGCAACTTCTTCAGCGCCGCCAGCCGGGCCCTGCTCTACCCGCACCTGCTCAACCAGTGCGCCAAGCTGGACTGGGACATCGAGCGTATCGCCACAGCCAACTACTTCGTGTTCGAAGACCTCAACACCAATGCCATCACCATCCGCGGGCTGATTGCCATCGCCAACCTGAACCAAGCGCTGGGCCGGGCCGACAAGGCCCAAGCCTTCCGCGACCAGGCCCGGGCCATGGCCGAGGCGCTCGTCCGCATCAACTGGGACGATAGCGCCGGCTGCTTCTTCCCCCGCTGGAACCCGCAAAAGCCCCAGCTCATCAAGCGCACCACCTGCGCCTCCCTGCTCCCGCTCTTCACCGGGCTTGTTTCCAAGGAGCAGGCCGACCGGATCGTAGCCGAGCACCTGCTCAACCCGGCCGAGTTCTGGCTGCCCTACCTGCTTTGCTTCAACGCCAAGGACGAGCTGGACCGGGAAAAGATCGCCATGGCAGACCTGATGCTCTGGCGCGGCTACTGCATCTGGACCAACATGAACTGGATGATCAACGAAGGCTTGCTCGCTTACGGTTATCGCGATGAGGCCCGCGAGCTCACCCGCCGCACCGCCAAGATGATCCGGCACCAGGGCTTCCGCGAGTTCTACGACTGCCGCACCGGCCGGGGCGGGGGCATCACCACCTTCAACTGGCCGGCCGTGGTCCTGGACATGATCGCTGTTTCCTGGCCCGAGGTTATGGCCTGAACCTGGTTTGGATACTGCATGAAGACCCGAGGCGTGACTGCCTTTTCAAGAGACGATCATGGAAGGAGGATAGGATCATGAGAGGTAAATGGAGCGTGGGGTTGGTCCTGGTGCTGGCGTTGGCCGCGGGTTATCTCGCCGGCCATCGGATGCCGGTGGCCCGGGCCCAGGAAGCCGCGGCCAAGATCGAGAAGCTCAAGGCCAATGCGGTCAAGGTGGAAGAGGGAGAATACAAGGATATCTTCTACCGGCGCATGAAATACGACAGCAACGTGGAAATCCGCCAGTTGGTGGACCAGGATAAGAAAGTGGTCTGCTTTGCCTGGCAGGAAGGCGCCGGGGCCCCTGCCAGCCTGAGTTGTGTCAAGTTTGGGAATTGATGTCCCTCGACGGCAACAGGGGTCAGGTCGTCCCTTCGAGGGACTGAAGCGCCTTGACCGGTTCCAGGTCAAACCGCGATTGAAGAGCGGTCACGGCTACTGATTCCAGAGGGCGGAGTCCTCAGACCTCACGCCTAAGGCCCCTTCTTTTTCTGTGCTCTCTGTGTCTCTGTGGTGGAGAATTCTTCCGCTCTTGAAAAAACTTGAAACCCCGGCCAAGCTCTGGCATTCTAAAACTCTAGGGGAACAGGTTTGAAACCTGTTCCCCGCCAACAGATGAAAGATTTTCTCCTATTGCTCTGGCCCAAGCTGCGCTCGGCCCAAAACAGCGGCCGGTCCCGGTCCGAGCGGATGAAGGCCCTGGCGCTGCTGGCGGTCGGGCTCCTGTTTTGGTTCGGGGTGCTGTTCGTGACCATTCTGGTCATGGACTATATCCGGGGCGCGGAGGTGGACGAGGTCCCCGGGTTCGAGCAGGTGGGCAACCTGATCAACAAGGTGCTCCTGTCCATGGCCTTCCTCACCTTCCTCTCGGTCCTCATCTTCTCCAACCTGATCACCGCGCTCGCCACCTTCTTCACCGCCGACGACCTGCAACTGCTGGGCGCGCTCCCGGTCAACCAGGACTCGCTCTTCTTCGCCCGTTTCGCGGAAACCACCGCCACATCTTCCTGGATGATCCTGCTCTTCGGGCTGCCCGTCTTCTTCGGCTACGGCGTGGTCATGGACGCGCCCTGGTATTATTACCTGGCCCAGCCGCTGGTGATCGTGCCTTTCGTGCTGGCGCCCACCGGGATCGCGGTGATCCTGGTCATCGCTTTAGTCAACGCCTTCCCCGCCCGGAGGCTCCGCGATATCCTTTTCCTGCTCACCGTCATCGCCGCGGCCCTGCTCCTGATGCTGCTCCGCCTGCTCCAGCCCGAGCGCCTGGTCAACCCCGAGGCCCAGCAGAACGTGTTCCAGTATCTCCTCGCCCTGAAAACCCCGATGAGCGAGTGGCTGCCCAGCCACTGGGCCACCGAGGTGCTCGCGCGCCTGGCCCAGGGCAGCCTGGACCAGGTCGGGCTGTTCCTGCTTCTGCTCT
>MGQK01000128.1:6598-6868 GCA_001797815.1 Deltaproteobacteria bacterium RBG_13_61_14
AGGCGCAGGAAGCCTCGCGCATCACCATCTCCCGCGCCGGGCCGCTCAACCGCCTGCTCCATTACCTGGCCTCCCCTTTTTCCCTGGCCAGCCGGCAACTGATCCTGAAAGACATCCGCGTCTTCCTCCGCGATACCTCCCAGTGGTCCCAGGTCTTCCTCCTCGCCGCGCTCATGATCATCTACGTCTTCAACTTCCGGGTCATGCCCCTCAACCGGCTGCCGCTCGACCAGTTCAAAATCCAGAACCTGGTCAGCTACCTCAACATGG
>MGQK01000128.1:6907-7211 GCA_001797815.1 Deltaproteobacteria bacterium RBG_13_61_14
TTGTCTTTCCCATGGTCAGCCTGGAGGGCCGCGCCTTCTGGCTGGTGAAAAGCTCGCCCATCGGGCTCCGCGGGTTCCTCTGGTCCAAGTTCGCGCTCACCCTGGTCCCCCTGCTCATCATCGCCGAGACCCTGATCCTGCTCACCAACCACTACCTCCAGGTCTCCCCTTTCGTCTGGTGGGCCAGCACCATCACCATCTTCGGCATGACCTTCGGCATCGTCGGCCTGGGCGTGGGCCTGGGCGCGCTCTTCCCCCGCTTCCAGGTGGACAACCCGGCCAAGATCGCCACCGGCTTCGGCGG
>MGQK01000128.1:7415-12573 GCA_001797815.1 Deltaproteobacteria bacterium RBG_13_61_14
CCAGGATCGAAGACCGCGATCAGGCCGGCATCCGCTATTACAACTTTTATAACTCCACCGCGGTCTTTTACAGCCTGAAAAGCAAGACCTTCCTCCTGGTCCCCTTCCGCGACCTGCTCCAGCAGGCCCGGGCGCAAGAGCAGCAGGTCCGGCAGGACCTGGACAACCGCGAGACTACAGCCGGCCGGCTGGCGTTTGAGACGGGCCGGATCATGAAGGCCCAGGTGGACGGTCAGCGCGTGCGCTTTGCCCTGAAGGGCCTGCCCTTCCGACTGGAGCCGACCGCGGAGACCAAGACCCTGCTGGGCCATTCCTGCCGGAAATACCTGGGCTATGCCGGCGACCGGAATTACCTGGAGGTCTGGGTGGCGGAGGACCTGAAGCCAGGGCCGGAGTTCAAGGAATATGCCAAGGCCATGGCCAAGCTCGACCCGATCCGTTGCCAATACTTAACCGCGGTCCCGGGGGTCCCGCTCCTGGCCTATTTCCACTACGGGCCGGTCGAGACCATCCAGGAAGTGAAAAGCGTTTCCATTGCGCCGCTTCCCCTCGAGGAATTCCTGCTCCCGAGCGATGCCCAGCCGGCTTTGCCGTCGGCGGAAGCCCCTTGATCGAGGTATGATCTATCCCACAAAAATGTTCAAAAAAAGCTTGCCCACCCCCAGTTTTTCCGCGAGCGCAGGCAGGGGCGCGCCCATCCCGCTAAACTCGGGACGACCCCCATCAATTTTTCTTATTGACAAGCCGCAAGTAAATGCACTAAGATGAGCGGCGGGTAGAAAAAATCTGGACCTTACCAAAGGCTTTTACTCTTGCCCGGAGGCCTAACCCCAATCCCGCCAACCCCGCATATGAAGAAAATGAGAGTTCATCTTTTTAGTCTTAAGCACATGGTTTTTCTGCTAATGGTTGTTTGGGTGAGTCCAGCTATCAATGCCTGCCATGACGCCAAGCAAAAACTGTCTCCTCCGGAATCATCTAAAATGGGCGTGATGATTCGCCATTTTAATCACGCGGGCAGGTCCGTGCCGGTAATGATCTGGTACCCGGCGTCTCCTGCGCCTTCCGCGAAGGCCTTTGACTACTACGGGTCCGTGGAGGGCCGCGCGACGCTGGAGGCACCTTCTGATTCAAGTCACGGGCCTTACCCGCTGATTATTTTTTCAACCGGATTTTCCGGGTGTGGGATGACGTCGGTATTCTTGACCGAGCACCTGGCCGGCCTGGGCTACGTGGTGGCGGCGCCCGATTTTAAGGACGCGTTTCTTTGCTCGGTGGAGCACGGGCGGGTGAGTGATCGTTATTTGCTTAGCATCCTCGGAAATTCCCCGCAAGGAGGAAAAGCTAGGTTCAAGGAGGTCTACGCGCTTTGGAGAACTCAGGAATGCTTTACTTATCGCACCAAGGAAATTTCTGCCACCATTGATTACCTCCTTGAAGAGAATCAAAGGCCGGGGCCGTTGCGGGGCATGGTTGATCCCTCTTCCATCGGGGTGGCCGGTCACTCCTTGGGCGGATGGGACGCCTTGGCTCTAGGGGGAGTTGAGATCTGTTGTGACCAGCCGGGGGACGCCGCTCAAGACCGCCGAGCCGCCGAAAACGGATCTGCTGGACTGTGCACCCTCGATTTGTACCGGGGCAAGGTGACCAGCCTGCGCGACCCGCGGGTCAAGGCCGTTCTTGCTATCAGCCCCTCGGTCTGGGCCTTCCCCAGCAACCGGGGAGAGGCCGCGGTCAAGATTCCAACTATGATAATCAATGGCTATCGGAGGGACACTAAAATTGAAGACGTCAAAGATACTTACGATCACCTGCCCCCGCCACGCTACGAGTTGATCTTGAAAGGCGTTGACCACATGACCGCGAGCGACCTGATCCGTAAAATGGTATTGGTCAGGCTGGTCTTCATATTTTCCACCGGGTATATTTTCCACTACCCGGAGAAGCAGGAAATCTCCATGAACTACTCCGGCAACTTCTTCAATGCTTTTCTCAAGAATGATCCGGCAGGCCGGGAATACATCCAGGCGGCGCATTACAAGAGGGTCTTGCTTCGAGCTGAGGAGTGAGAAATCATGGTTTGGGTTTAGGGGTCGGTTTCCGGTTTCGGGGTCAGTTCCAGACAATTCACAATTTCTTCACTTTCGCGGTTCTTAAAGACGGCAACTTTCACCATCTCTCGACTGACCTTCCTGGACCTTCCGGGTGGAGGATTACCGCGAGCTTAACCCCGAATAAGCCTGCCCTCAATAAAACCTTCCGCCCTTTACGTCGGGTTTTTTCAGAACGCGAAGTTTAGAACTTATCTGTAAATACAGAAAGGATGAGAGACCTCGGCGTGAATTTCATCCTCGGCCAGCCGAAGCCCCCTCACCCTCCCCTCTCCCCCGCGCCGCGCGGGGGAGAGGGTTAGGGAGAGGGGGAAATCCGGAATCGGTGTCTGCAGGAAGCATCGGATCTTCCTTTGGCCGATAGTGACGGATAAAATCTTATTCCCGGAAAAGCTGGGAGACGGTGACGAAGCGGTAGCCCTTGGCCCGAAGCTCGGCGATGGCGTCGGGCAGGACCGAAGCGGGAAAGTCGCCTTTGCGGTCGGAGCCGAGGTGCATGAGCACGATGCCGCCGTTGGCGGCCCCGGCCCGGCCGTTATCCAGGTTGATCAGGCGCTCGCGCAGTTGCTCGGCGTTGAGGTAATGACGCGAGCGGGGATCGGCCACCCAGTCGAGCATGTCGAAGTTCTTGCCGCCGGGACCGCGGGTCCAATCCACGTGCTTGAAGCCGATCTCCTCGGCCCAGCGCCGGATCTCGGGGTTGTGCTCGCCGTAAGGCGCCCGCCACCATCCGGCCATGGCCTGGCCGGTGACCTGCTCGAAGAGCTTGGCCGTGCGCCGGAGTTCGGACTGGAACGACTCCCGGTCCACTCCGGCGGCGGTGTGATGGCGCTGGTTCTGGTCGAAGGTGGTCAGGTGCGGGTGGGAATAGGTGTGGTTGCCGACCTCGTGACCGTCGGCCACGATCCGGCGGACGAGCTCGGGGTGCCGCTCGATGAACTGGCCGGTGAGGAAGATGGTGGTGGTGATGCCCTGGGCCTGAAGGACGTCGAGGATGGTTTCGGCCTGGCGGGCGCTGGCGCCGGCGTCGAAGGAGAGGACCAGCTCCTGCCGCTCGCGCGGGCCGCGCAGGAAGTTGAGGCCTTGCAGGGCCGGGACCTTGGCGACGCGCCGGCTGATCCGCTCCAGGAAGCGGGCCAGGGAGTAGCTCTTGCGCCCCGCTTCATCCACCGCTTCCACCTGCAGGGCGTTCATTCCCTTTTCCAGGGCAACGTCGGGAAACGAAAACTCACCCTGTTCCACCGACGCGACCGCGGCCAGCTCGCCGTTGCGGAGCAAGTGCACTTCCTTGGCGCCGGGCGCGCTGCCGAAGAGCGTGATCCGGCTGTCCTGGATTTTCCGGCCGGTGGCCGGGAACTCCAAATCCGGCGGCTCGCCGCGCCAGGGGTCCTCCATCAGCGAAGCCGGGACCTCGAGGTCATAGACCGAAGGAGCCGGCGCTTCCGCCGGGGCCTTGGTGCCCGGCGCCACGATCATGGCCCGCACCCAGTAGCCCATGCCCAGGAGCAGGGAGAGGATCAAAACCGGGAGCAGGGGCTTGCGCCACCGGGTGCGGCTCTGATCTTCGTGGTCGCGAAGCTTCTGCTCGGCTTTGTGGTGGTCGCGCTCCAGGGTCTCGAGCTTTCCGCGCAACACTTCCACCGACCAGGCCAGGCGCTCGATCTCTTCCCGCACCAGTCCGGTTTTCGTCTCCGCCGCCCGTGCTTCAGCGGCATGGGTCTCGACCCGGGCAATGTCCACGACCGCCCGGGGCGCAGGTTTTTTCGCCAGCTGGGCGCCGCTCCGGCCTTTTTGTTTCCCCTGTTTCTGGAGCCACTTCCGGTGGCATTCTTCTCCGCAAAAGATGTGGTGGTCGCGCGTGACTTGGCAGGAAGGACAGACCGGCTCCTGGCAGGAGTAGCAACGACGCTTGGCGGTTCGCTCGGGATGGCGATAGCAGACCTTTGTTTGCCCGGCCATCGCTACCAGGATAAGCAAACGCTTTCACTTTGTCAATCATCCTTCGGCCCTCGCCCTCCCTCAGTTTTCCGGGAACCGGGGGTAGGGGCGCGATTTATCGCGCCCTTGCCGGGACTGGGCGCAATCAATTGCGCCCCTACGAAGACCGAAAATACGCGGCGCGGTCAAAAATTGAGGGAGGGCAAGTCTTTCGGCCGCCCCCTTCCCTCCCGGCTTTACTTTTCCCGCCGCCCTTTTTAGGATAGAAGCAATGAGGGACCAAGGAGGGGACGCTATGACCAATCCGGTGCATCGGCTGATTCAAGAAAGAAAGATCGTGCTGGTGGCCGGCGTGTATGACGCGCTCTCGGCCAGGCTGGCCGAGCGGGCCGGCTTCCATTCGGTGGTGGTGACCGGCTACGGCGTTTCCGCCGCGCTTTTAGGCGAGCCGGACTTCGGGCTGCTCACCCAGACCGAGATGGTGGACGCGGCGCGGCGCATTTGCCGGGCGGTGAAGATCCCGGTGGTGGTGGACGGCGACACCGGCTACGGCGGCGCGCTCAACGTGCGCCGGATGGTGGAGGAGTTGATCCAGGCCGGGGCCCGGGGTCTGATTTTGGAAGACCAGACCTGGCCCAAGCGCTGCGGCCACATGCGGGGCAAGTCGGTGATCGCCCTGGAAGAACACGTGCAGAAGATCCGGGCGGCGCGCGAGGCGATCGGGGAGCGGACCTTTTTGATCACGGCCCGAACCGACGCCCGCGACCCGCTGGGCCTGGACGAGGCCATCCGCCGAGGCAAAGCCTACAAGGAAGCCGGCGCGCACTTGATCTTCGTGGAAGCACCCAAGTCAATGGACGAGATGCGGCGGATCGCCAAGGAAGTGCCCCCTCCCCTGGTGATCAACATGATCGAGGGCGGCCAGACGCCGATCCTGCCGTTGGAGGAGGTGCAGGCGCTCGGCTTTCTCAGCGTGGGTTACGTGCTCACCGGGCTGTTCGCCGCGGCCAGGGCGCTGGACCAGGCTTACCGCCGCCTGTTGAGGGAAGGGTCCTCCCTGGGCTTCCAGGACGCGCTCATGCCGTTTGAAGAATTTACGGGTTTGCTGG
>MGQK01000128.1:12592-15773 GCA_001797815.1 Deltaproteobacteria bacterium RBG_13_61_14
GCGGCCTGGGCGATGCAGTAATCACCCAGGCACAACTGGCCGATAGCGGCGTAAGCGACCGCGATCTGGCCGGCGGCAAAGAGGGGAGCCACCGCCACCTGTCCGATGGCGGAACAGAGCGAGAAGGCCCCTTGCCCGAGCGCGATGCCCAGGCCGAGCGCGAGCTGGCCGATGGGGAACAGCCCGAGGGCGAGCTGGCCGATGGGGAGCACGCCGAAAGCGATGCGGCCGATGGCGATGACGCCCTTGGCGATTTTGCGCCGGCCGGTCTCGGGCGAGCGGCCCAGGGTGATGTGGACCAGCGGCCAGGAGCCCACCCGCGCGTGCGAAGTATATTCAATATAGGATCGCCCCGTGGGATAGACGAAGCTCTTGACGGTGAAGAAGCCGGTCTCGGTGATTTTCCAGTCCACCGGCTGGTTTTGGATGTTCTCGACCATGCCCAAGGCCGATTATAACCCTTGACAGCGGCTCCGTCAATGCTAGGCTTTGGCCGGTGATCCAAGCTTCTCAGTCGCGGACGCGGGGCGAGTGGCGGATGCTCGGGCGGGACCCGGTGCTGGTCGCGACGGTGGCGCTGATTTTCGTCTTGCTCGCTCTGTTTGTGGTCTACCCGCTCTTCCAGGTCTTGCGGATCAGCCTGGAGCCCGAGGGGCGCTTCTCGCTTTCGCTCTATGCCCGCTACCTTTCCGAGCGCGCCTATTACCGGCCGTTTTTCAACAGCCTGGTCCTGGGAACTTTGGTGGCGGGCGCCGGCACCTTCCTGGGTTACCTCGCCGCCTTTGCGCTCTACCGGGTCCGGGTCCCGGGCGAGCGGGTTTTTCGAGCGCTCTTCACCCTGCCCATGATCTCGCCGCCCTTTGTGCTGGCGCTGGCGGCAGTCATGCTCTTCGGCCGCAACGGCCTGGTCACCCGCCACCTTTTTTCCGAGCTCGGAAGTTTTTCGATCTACGGCCTCGGCGGCCTCTTTTTAGTCGAGACTTTTGCCTACTTTCCCATCGCCTTCCTGCTCCTGATCGGAGTGCTCAAGTCGCTGGACCCCAACCTGGAGGAAGCCGGCCAGGACCTGGGTGCTTCCCGGTTCCAGGTCTTCTTATCCATTACCCTGCCGCTCTCGCTGCCGGGGATCTACTCCTCGCTGCTCCTCCTCTTCATCACCTCGGTGGCCGACTTCGGAAACCCGCTCATCCTCTCCGGCGACTTCGAGGTGCTCTCGGTCCAGGCTTACCTCAAGATCACCGGCGAATACGACCTGGCCGGCGGCGCCGCGGTGGCGGTAGTGCTCCTGGTCCCAGCCCTGCTCGCCTTCCTGGTCCAGCGCTACCTGGTGATGAAGAAGAGCTTTGTCACCGTGACCGGCAAGCCCTCGCCGGCCCGGGTCCGGCCGGCGTCGGCCGGAGTCCGCGGCCTCTTTTTCCTGGCCTGCCTGGCGCTGGCCCTCGCCGTCCTGACCTTTTACGGGATGATCGCCTTCGGCTCCTTCACCCGGCTCTGGGGCGCGGACTGGACCTTGACCCTTTCCCATTACGACCGGACCTTGCGCATGGGCGCGGACTACATCCTGGACTCTCTCTTCCTGGCCGCGGCGGCCACGCCCGCCACCGGAATTCTGGGCATGATCATCGCCTGGCTGGTGGTGCGCAAGCGTTTTCCCGGCCGCTCGGCCATGGAGCTCACCTCGATGCTGACTTTTGCGGTGCCGGGCACGGTGGTGGGTATCGGCTACATCCTGGCTTTTAACCAGCGGCCGCTGCTCCTCACCGGGACCGCGGCCATCATCATCCTGCTCTTTGTGTTCCGCAACGCGCCGGTGGGCATCCGCGCCGGCATCGCGGTGCTGAGCCAGATTGACCCGAGCATTGAGGAAGCCTCGGCCGATCTGGGCGCCGGCGCCGGCTACACTTTCCGCCGGATCACGCTGCCCCTGATCGCGCCCGCCTTCTTCTCCGGCCTGGCCACCAGCTTCGTGCATTGCATGACCGCGATCAGCGCGGTGATCTTCGTGGTCTCGGGCGATTGGAACCTGATCACGGTGGCGATCCTCGGCCTGGTGGAGAACGCGGACCTTTCCCAGGCCGCGGCGCTGTCCCTGATCTTGATCCTGATCGTGCTCGCGGCGCTCTTTCTGATCCGCTTTCTGGTCGGCCGCTTCGAGGCGCACCTGTTCGTGGAGGCGCCATGAGCCTTAAGGTGCGCAACCTGCAGCGGGCGTTTCCGGACGCGGCCGGAATCATCCGGGCGGTGGACGGGGTGTCGTTAGAGGTGGCCGAGGGCGAGCTGGTGACCCTGCTCGGGCCTTCGGGCTGCGGCAAGACCACCATCTTGCGCATCCTGGCCGGGTTCGAGTTGCCGGACGCGGGCGAGGTGGAAATTGACGGCCAGCCGGTGCTTTCGCTGCCGCCGCATCTGCGGCCCACGGCCATGGTCTTCCAGAACTACGCGCTCTTCCCGCACCTCTCGGTGTTCGAGAACATCGCCTACGGGCTCAAGCTGCGTCGGTTCTCGGCCGGGCGGGTCCGGGAGAAGGTGGCCCAGGTGATGGCGATCACCCGGCTTCTGGCGTTGGCCGAGCGCAATCCTTCCCAGCTCTCGGGCGGACAGCAGCAACGGGTGGCCCTGGCCCGGGCGCTGGTGATCGAGCCGAAGGTGCTGCTGTTGGACGAGCCGCTCAGCAACCTCGACGCCAAGCTGCGCCAGGAGATGCGGACCGAGATCAGCCGGATCCAGCGGGAGCTCCGGCTCACCAGCGTCTATGTCACTCACGACCAGGAAGAGGCGATGAGCATCTCCGATCGGATCGTGATTTTGAAGGACGGGGCCATCGAGCAGGAGGGGACGGCGGAGGAGATTTACCGCCGGCCCCGCAACCGCTTCGTGGCCGAGTTCATGGGCCGGGCCAATTTCCTCCCCGGGTCGGTGCTCCAGGCGGGGACGGACTTCGCGGAGGTCTCCTGGCGGGAACGCCGCTTTCGGGTGCCGGGCCGTTTCGACTTCCAAGCGGGCGACCGGGTCTGGCTGCTGGCGCGGCCGGAGAGCGTGGAAGTGAAGGACGCGGGGGCGGGAGATTTTGAGGCCAAGGTCACCGCGGCGACTTACCTTGGCCATCAGGTCCTTTATCGGTTCGAGGGGGAGGGCTTCCCCCTGGAGGCGGTGGTCGCGAACCCGGCGGCGTCGGCGCGCC
>MGQK01000129.1:0-286 GCA_001797815.1 Deltaproteobacteria bacterium RBG_13_61_14
GATCGAGCGGCTCCGCAACAATGCGGCCAAGACCGGCTTCACTCCCCCGGAAATCGAACTACTGGATGATATCCACATCGAGAACACCCAGTGCTACCGGCAGGCGGACATCTATTCCAACATCCTTTCCAGCATGATGGATGCGCGGGTCTCCATTGTCAGCAACAACCTCAACATCCTCATGAAAACCCTGAACATCATCACCATCACCATCATGGTGCCGACCTTCGTGGTCAGCGCCTTTTCCATGAACGTGCGCATCCCCATTTCTTCTCACCCCTTTGCC
>MGQK01000129.1:378-1541 GCA_001797815.1 Deltaproteobacteria bacterium RBG_13_61_14
GTGATGGGGCAAGGCGGGACCGAGCAGTGAAAATACTTCATCGAAATTATGAGCTGAAGCACTTAGCCCAGGAAGAGGTTTCACGCCAGGTTCTCCGTGATCTCTGTGCGCTCGGTGTTAACCTCTTGTCCTCTTCTCTTTGCGACTTTGCGGCTTCGCGTGAAATCTTGAATGAATGGTATTGGCTCAGGGGCTGAGGTCCCCCGGCAGGCGCCAGTGCTGGAGGTCGCGCGAGCGGACCACCCCGATCTGGCCGTGGCCTCGGCCCTGAAAACCTTTCGCGTCAGGGCAGCCGGCGTAAAAGAGGTAGAAATAACCGTCGTAGGCCCGCCAGTCGCAGAGGAAGGCGGAGTTGGCGTGCATGGCGCGGTTCCAGTCTTCGATGGGAATCCGGGGCTGAGTCCTCTCCACCCACCGGGTCCAATCGCTCAGACTGCTTCCGGATCCCGCCATGGTGTAAAGGAAAGACTCATGCCCGCTGGTATATGTCCGCCTCCGCTCTCCCGGGCCCCAGCCGGTCGCGACCAGGCGCCAGGTCCCGTCAATCTTGAGGAACTGAAAGTTTTCGGCCCACTTGCCGTCCGCGCTCGCCTTGCGGGCCGGGAGCCAATTTCCGTCCAGGATCTGGCTTGGGGAGCGGGTCACATAAAACTGCTGGCGTCCCTTGTAACCCAGATAATAATACCCTGCTTGCTCGGCTAAGGCGCCGTCAATGTGCCGCATCCTGGTCTGGAGCCGCGGGGCGAGCGCGCGGGCCGGCGCCCAATTGATTAAGTCGGAGGAGGTGGAGTAATAGAGACGCAAGGGGTTGTTCGGGCCGGCCTGGAAGACCATATACCAGGTTCCCTGAATCCGGCTCACGTCATACGAGCCTTCCACCACCGGGCCTTTCGGAAAAGGGACTTTCAGGTCCGCATCGAAAAAACATTCGTAGCTCTTGAAATCCCGGGTCCGGTAAAAGCAAATCTCCTTGGAGTCTTTCTGCGGGTCGTTCTGGTCAAACCGGTTGGAGGCAAAAAGATAAAAGGTTCCCTCCCAATAAACTACCGATTGATCCTTGAGCATCCGGTCGGGCACGCTCAAGACCGGGTTGGAAAGGTTCGCCCAATCCAGGAAAGGTTCCCGGCCCAGGGCTTTGGTCCCCATCGCTATGCCGATTACCA
>MGQK01000129.1:1572-1659 GCA_001797815.1 Deltaproteobacteria bacterium RBG_13_61_14
GAACCTCGTCCGCATAGCGCGGCCGGACGGTGTAAAATTCCACCGGGAACTCGCTCTCGCGCAGCACCCGCGCCCAGTTGCCGCGGC
>MGQK01000129.1:1689-2325 GCA_001797815.1 Deltaproteobacteria bacterium RBG_13_61_14
ACGCTCAGGCTGATCGAGCCGGGGAATCGCTTCTTGCCCGCGGCCAGGGCCAGGGCGGCCAGCACTTTCCTCACCAGCACTGGGATCTCGGCCACGTCCGCCGCGGTCTCGAAGGGAAGCCCGACCAGGAAATAGAGCTTCACCTCCGGGATCCGGGCCCGGCCGATCCGGCGCGCGGCTTCCAGGATGCTCCGGTCCGAGATCGCCTTGTTGATCACCCGCCGCAGCCGCTCGGACCCGGCTTCCGGCGCCAGGGTGAGGGTGCGGTGACCGGAGGCGGCGAGAGCCCGGAGCAAGCGCTCGTCCAGGCTGTCCAGGCGCAGGCTGGAAACCGAGACCTTGGCCCCTTGCCGGTTGATCTCCTCCAACAGCGGCGCCAGCTCCGGGAAGTCGGACAGGGTAGGGGCGATCAGGCCGAGCTTGGGCTGCTCCCGGGCCAGGAGGGCCACGTCGGCTTTCAGTTCTGAAAGCGGCCGGTGCCGGGGCGGACGCAAGAGCCAGCCTTCCGCGCAGAAGCGGCAGGCCCGGCCGCAGCCGCGCGAGATTTCCAGGAGCGCCATGCCCGAGAACTCCACCCCGGGCGCGAACAGCCGGCTGCGGGTGGAGAGGCCGGAGAGGTCTTTCGCCGCGGCGCGG
>MGQK01000129.1:2366-4575 GCA_001797815.1 Deltaproteobacteria bacterium RBG_13_61_14
GATGGTGCCGTCTTCGCGGTAGCGGACGCGATAGAGCGAGGGCACATAGACACCGGGCGAGTCGAGCAGACGCAAGAGCCATTTGCGGCGGGGTTCCTTAAGCCTCCGGGCCTCGCGCACCCGGGCGAGGAATTCGGGCAGGATGGCTTCCGCCTCGCCGATCGCGGCCAGGTCCAGAAACTCGGCCACCGGCTCCGGATTGAGGCTGACCGCCACCCCGCCGGCCATGACCAGCGGATGCTCGGGTCCCGCGGCCTTGGCCCGGTTGGCGGCGCGGAGCGGGAGCTTGGCCAGTTCGAGCATGCCGATGAGTTGCACGAAGTCGGACTCGAACGGGACCGAGAAGGCCACCAGGTCGAAATCCGAGAAGGGCCGGCCGCTCTCCAGGCTGACCAGCGGCGCGCCGGTGCGCTCCAGGCGCAGGAGCTCTTCCTTGTCCGGAAAGACCGCGCGCTCGCAGAGCACGTCGGGTTCTTCGTTGAGCAGGCCGTAGATGGTCTGGAAGCCGAGGTTGGCCATGGCCACGGGATAAGGCGCGGGAAAGCAGAGCAGAACCTTGAGCTGATCCGCCCAGGGCTTGCGGATGGTCCCGCGCTCTTCGGCCAGGCGGCCATCCCGGGAGAGTTTCGTTTTTGCCGCCATGGGCCTATTGTATCAGAAAGGATGCTCATCGGAGCTTATCCTTTTTGAGATTGGGGTCAGGTCTTGACATTTGACATTACATTATTGAATAGCATGGAGGTCAGCGGCCGGAAGGTTGGGCATCCCTTTGGAGTGCGGCGATTCATCGCCGCTTTTCTTGCCGGCCGATTGATCGGCGGGCATCAAGGTTGACCGGCAGGAATGCCTGTCCCCCAAGCTGAGGGCGGCAATGAATTGCCGCGAAGGAAAGCGGCGCTAAAGCACCACACTCCATAAGCGCCGCGACAGTCCGGGGCTTGGTCCGGGACCGGTTTAATGAGTGGATAAGGTTTAGGGTTAGAGATTTTCCCTGAGTTCAATTCCCTTGCCCAAGAACTTGCAATTTTCATCATAACTAATTGAATCTTAATAATTATCAATGCTATTATATAATTGCTGATATAACCACATTCCACAATAAATTTGAAAATCAGCTTGACAAAGATTGATCTTTCAATTACAATAAAAGCAATACTATTAGATTAGTAGTAAATATGAAGCTGACAACTAAAGGACACTATGGTTTCCATGCCATGATCGAGCTGGCGCGCCGCCAGGGACAGGGGCCGGTGATGATCCGCGAAATCGGCGCTCGTTATGGCATCTCCGAAAAATATCTGGAGCAGATCATGCGCTTGCTTCGCCAGGCGGGCCTGGTCGAAAGCTCGCGGGGAACGCGGGGAGGTTTTTGGCTTGCGAAACCGGCCGCAGAGATTAAGGCCAGAGAAATTTTGGTCTCCCTGGAAGGGGAGAGGGAGCCTCGATCTTTGCACCCGATTCCGAGAAAAGGCAGCCGCTCCCGCTGCGCGGTCTTGGAAGTCTGGCAGGAAACCGAGGAAGCTAGCCGCCGGCTTTGGGATCAGAAGACCTTGGCCGATCTCGCGGCTCGCCAGGAAGTCTTGGATCACGTCAGCGGAGAGATGGATTATAACATTTGAGCGATGCCTGGCTGATGTCTCCCGAGTAGGGAAGGAGAAGCGCGATGAAAATTTATAACGACATCACGGAGACGATCGGTAATACCCCTTTGGTCCGGCTCCGGCGCGTGCTGGACGGCGCCCGGGCCGAAGTGGTGGTGAAGCTGGAAAGCCGGAACCCCCTGGCCTCGGTCAAGGACCGGATCGGCGTGGCCATGATTGACGCCGGCGAGAAGGCTGGGCTTATCAAGTCCGGCACCGTGCTGGTGGAGCCGACCAGCGGCAACACCGGCATTGCCCTCGCTTTTGTGGCCGCGGCCCGGGGCTACCGCCTGATCTTGACCATGCCCGAGACCATGAGCATCGAGCGGCGGAAATTGCTCAAGGCGCTGGGAGCCGAGCTGGTGCTGACGCCCGGGGCGGAGGGCATGACCGGCGCGATCCGCAAGGCGGAGGAGATCGTGGCCAAGACTCGCGGGGCGGTGATGCCCCAGCAGTTCAAGAACCCGGCCAACCCGGAGGTCCATCGCCGGACCACGGCGGAGGAAATCTGGAACGACACCGAGGGCAAGGTGGACGTGGTGGTGGCCGGCGTGGGCACCGGTGGCACC
>MGQK01000129.1:4590-9514 GCA_001797815.1 Deltaproteobacteria bacterium RBG_13_61_14
GAAGTGATCAAGCAGCGCAAGCCTTCGTTCCAGGCGATCGCGGTGGAGCCGAAAGGCTCGCCGGTGCTGTCCGGGGGCAAGCCGGGTCCGCACAAGATCCAGGGGATCGGCGCCGGGTTTGTGCCGGAGGTTCTCAACAGCAAGATCATTGACGAGGTGATCCAGGTGCAAGAGGAAGACGCCGGGAACATCGCGCGCCGGCTGGCCAAGGAGGAAGGCATTTTCGTGGGCATTTCCTCCGGGGCCGCGGCCTGGGCCGCGCTCTTGGTGGCCAGGCGGCCGGAGATGGCGGGCAAACTGATCGTGGCGGTGCTGCCGGACACCGGCGAACGCTACTTGAGCACCTGGCTGTTTGAGGAAGCATAATTTTTAATTTTCAAAACCGCAACCTGATGGCAAAGGAGGATCGGAAGGTGTCGAACTCAACCTGGAAATTTGAGACCCTGGTCATCCACGGCGGTCAGACGCCCGGCGAGTGGAATTCGGCCAGCCTGGCGCCTATTTACCAGACCGCCTCGCACCGGTTTGACACTGCGGAGGAACTCTCGGAGGTGTTCGCGGGCAAAAGGTCCGGCTTTATCTACCAGCGGCTGCGCAACCCGACCAACCAGGTGTTGGAAAAGCGACTCGCCCTGCTCGAGGGCGGCCTTGACGCGGTGGTGACCGGCTCGGGCATGGCCGCGATCAACGACGCCATCCTCGCCATTTGCCGGGCCGGAGACGAGATCGTCTCCGGCAACTCGCTCTTCATGTCCACCTTTCTGCTCTACGCCAACGTGCTCAAAAAGCTGGGCATCGAGGTCAAGCTGGTGGAGAGCGCCGACCTCGGCGCCTGGAAAAAGGCGGTGAGCGACAAGACCAAGCTCCTGTTCGTGGAGACCATCGGCAACCCCAAGCTGGACGTGCCCGAGATCGCCAAGCTGGCCGAGCTGGCCCACGCTCACCGGGCGCCCCTGATCGTGGACAACACCCTGGCCACCCCTTACCTTTTCCGACCCTTCGAGCATGGAGCCGACATCGTGGTCCACTCCACCACCAAGTACATCAACGGCCACGGCGCGGCCGTGGGCGGGGTGGTCATTGACGCGGGCCGCTTTGACTGGCCGGAGGACAAGTATCCCGACTTCAAGCCCTTCAAGGAGCGCAAGGGAAAACTGGCCTGCTTGGACAAGGTCTGGCGCGAGATCCACATCAACTTCGGCACTACCCAGTCGCCGTTCTCTTCTTTCCTGACCCTGATCGGGTCCGACACTCTGGCCCTGCGCATGGAGCGGCACCTGGCCAACGCGATCCGGGTCGCGGAATTTCTGGACCAGCATCCCAAGGTGAAGTGGGTCAACTTCCCCGGTCTGGCCCAAAGCCCTGATCACGCCGCTGCCCAGGCCCAGTTCCAGGGCAAGGGCTTCGGCGCGCTTTTGACCTTTGGGCTGGAAACCGAGAAGCAGTGCTTCGACTTCATCCGTCGGCTCAAGCTGATCTACCAGTTGGCCAACCTCGGCGACTGCAAGACCCTGGTCATCCACCCCTGGTCGTCGCAGTATGTCAGCTTCACCGAGGAATCGCGCCGGGCCAACGGCATCACGCCCGACCTGGTCCGGGTCTCGGTGGGCATCGAGGCGATTGAAGATATCCTGGAGGATCTGGATCAGGCTTTGAAAGCGCTCTGAGATCAGCAATGGCTCGGTTCGCAAGGGCACGGCTTTCCGTGCCCTGGTTTGCTTAAAGGAACGGGCATTCCGGCCAGTCAACGGCTCTCAGATTTCTGCCCTTGACCCACGGGAAAGGGCCATATTGCCACTGGCGGCGCGCCAGAACTGCACCACTTTTACATATATAGAGAGGGGTGAAGGGTGAATTATGAAGGCTGAAATCGGAAAAGAAGTCTTTTATCTAACCTGGCGTTTTATAATGGCTTTTTTGGTTACTTGGACCGGGCGCGCGGATAGGTGCGCGGCTGGGTCAGCCGCGCACCCAGTAGCGCACAACTTTTTGGAAATTCTTGCAAAACTTTTTCTGAAAGCGTCTTTCAAAATGGCTTTAGGGGTGCGGGTGCCCGCACCCGCACATGGGTGCGCTTTTTGGCACCCATCCCGACCCGTCCCCTGTCCGAATCGTCCTTATAAAGACCACATTCTTCCTAATCCAGACGCCTTTCGCACCCATAATGACGCCTATCGCACTTACTACGACCCGATTCGAACCCATAAAAGCATGAACTGTTCCGGTTCTTCGCAGCGAAAAGTGCACTGTGCACCGTGCACTGTTTACTGCTTTATGTGTAAAGTGAAGCTGACCCCAATCCCACAATCCTGGGGATCAGCGCCGCCGGTAGATTTCCTTGCGATGTCCGATCCTGACGACCAGAACTACCAGAAATTCATCATCGATTTTATAAATGACCCGGTAATCCCCCACCCGGAGGCGATAGTAGGGTTCGCCCACTTTTAAGAGCTTGGATTGAGCCGGACGCGGATTATCAGAAAGATGAGCGATCTTGGCGAGGATTCTCTCCCGCGCCGGCCGATCCAGGCGTTGAAGAGCGCGGAGCGCGGAAGGGAGGATGGTGACTTGATAAACCAAGGTTTAACGCTTGAGCATTTTCCGGGCCTTGTCCCAGGGGATCGGCTTCTCGCCCTTCTTCCGCGCCTCGGCCTCCGCCCGCTTGGCCTCCCTTAAATCAAGCTGGTCCTCCAGTTCCTCGACGTAGGCCAACAGGTCCAAAGGAACCACCGCGGCCACTCCCTTGCCTCCCCGGGTCAGGATGACGGATTCCTTCTTTTTCTCGGCCCGGTGGATGATCTCGGAAAAATGATCTTTCGCCCGAACGGTCGAGACTTTGGTCATCTTCGCTTCCTCTAGCGCCAGTCTAACTTTCCCCCGGACCAATGTCAAATCTTCAATCGCATGGGTAGGGGTGAAGCGGGGAGAAAAATTCATCGCCCTGGACTCTTTCGATCCTATTCAAATCTGAATTAACTTACAACTAAAGCTCTGCCCCCAATCCGAGAGGAAAAATTAAATGGAGCGGAGAAGGCTTTTCTGGAGGCGCTTCGGGTTTGGACCCTGGAACATTTTCCGCATTATCAGGAGGTGGTAAATAAAAACCTGGCGCGGATTTCCCGGCTCCGCAAGTAGTAGGAGACCGTAGGGGCGCATTGCGCCAGGTATCTTGGGTAGGGGCACGGCATGCCGTGCCCCTACTGGGCGCGATCAATCGCGCCCCTACATCCCGCCACGCAGGATTACCGAAAAAATGGGATCTAATTCCACGACCGGGGCGGTCGCGGCTACCCCTTGCTTTCCACCAACCGCGAACCGCCAACCGTCAACCGATTTCCTTCACGTTCAGGTTCACGTTTACGGACCGGAATGTCTGTCCCCCTCCAGGAAAAGTTCACAGTTCACGGTTGGCGGTCAAAAGCAGTTGGCAGTAGATAGCAGGCAGTAGTCAGGTAAGAGCAGACAGTTTTGAAAGCCTTCGTGTTTCTTCGTGTCCTTCGTGGATGATCTTGAAGAGGTATTCCGTATTTCGTATGCCGTATTTTGTATCAACGCCTCAATCCTCTTCCCTGACTACTGACTACTGCCTACTGATTTTCAGCTTTTGGAGATCGCTTTGAGCAGGGCCTGGTGGAAGTCGGCGACCTTGGTGAAAAAACGGTCGGGCCGGACGGGCAATGATTTGTGAAAGGCTTCCGGCTCGGGCACGTCCCAGTAAGCGCCCCAGCAGCGCGCCCCGGCTTCTTTGGCGGCCATGAAATCCGCGGCCGCGTCTCCGACCAGCAGGGTCTGCTCGGGGTCGGCCTTGAGCGCGGTCATGGCCTTGTAGAGCCCCTCGGGATTGGGCTTGGGCCGGCTGAGGTTATCGCCGGTCACGATCACCTCGAAGGAGTTGAGCAGGTTGGTGGCGGAGAGGGTGAAGAGGGTGGAGCGGTTGCCTTTGCCGGTGAGGATGCCGCGGCCGATGCGATGGGAGGAGAGGAGGCTGAGGACTTGGGGGATGCCGGGATAGACGCGGACGCGGTCGTGGTGGGCCTGGTAAAAGCGGTAAAAGTCTTCCAGCACCTGCGGCGTGTAGCGGACGCCCAGGAGGTTCTTCAAGATGCCTTCCTCCGTAGGCCCGAAGGCGGCGATGATCTCCTCTGTCGCCAGCTCCTTTTTCAAGCATTTGGCCAGGACATGATTGAAAGCGGCCAGGATCAGATCCTGGGTCGCCACCAGGGTCTGGTCCACGTCGAAGATGACCGCCTTGAGCTTCACCCGGATTCCTTTACCGGCATTTTAGCATAATAGCCGGAAAAAGGTCCCTTTGTTAAGTTTAGGGGCCTGACCCCAAGTTAACAAAAGACCCGGGGGGGTTGGCCCCCGGGTCTTTGAGTCGAAGCACGTAGGGGCGACCGGCGGCTCGACTGAGCTCGCCGAAGTCCGGTCGCCCCTACGCCTCTTAATACATCCCGCCGCCGGCGCCCATGCCCGGCATCTTCTCTTTTTCTTCAGGTCGCTCCGCGATCATAGCCTCGGTGGTGATCAAAAGCCCGGCGACCGAAGCCGCGTTCTGCAAGGCGATGCGCACCACCTTGGTCGGGTCCACGATCCCGGCCTTGACCAGGTCCTCATAGGTTTCCGTGGCCGCGTTGAAGCCGAAGCCGCCTTTGCCGTTCTTGATCTTGTCCAGCACGATCGAGCCGTCCACCCCGGCGTTCTGGGCGATCCAGCGCGCTGGCTCTTCCAGGGCCTTCCTTACGATTTTGATCGCGAACTGCTCGTCCTCATCCTCCAGCTTGAGCTTATCCAGGGCCGCCAGCGCCCGGATATAAGCCACTCCCCCGCCGGGCACGATGCCCTCTTCCACCGCGGCCTTGGTGGCATGGAGCGAGTCTTCCACCCGCGCCTTCCGCTCCTTCATCTCGATCTCGGTGGCCGC
>MGQK01000129.1:9579-29914 GCA_001797815.1 Deltaproteobacteria bacterium RBG_13_61_14
TCAGGATGGCGATATCCTCGAGCATGGCCTTGCGCCGGTCGCCGAACCCGGGCGCCTTGACCGCGCAGCAGGAGAGGGTGCCCTTGAGCCGGTTGACCACCAGGGTGGCCAGCGCCTCGCCTTCCACGTCCTCGGCAATGATCAACAAAGGCTTGCTCATCCGCGCGATCTGTTCCAAGAGCGGGAGCAGGTCCTTCATCGAGCTGATCTTCTTCTCGTGGAGCAGGATGTGGACGTCCTCCAGCGCGCACTCCATCTTCTCCGCGTCGGTGACAAAGTAAGGCGAGAGGTAGCCCTTATCGAACTGCATGCCCTCGACCACCTCCAGGCTGGTCTCAATCCCCTTGGCCTCTTCCACCGTGATCACGCCTTCCTTGCCCACCTTGTCCATGGCCTCGGCGATGATGTCGCCGATCAGCTTGTCGTTGTTGGCGGAAACCGTGCCCACCTGCGCGATCTCCGCCCGGTCCTTGGTCGGCTTGCTGATCTTTTTCAGCTCGTCCACCAGCGCGGCCACGGCCTTGTCTATACCCCGCTTCAGGCCCATGGGGTTGGTCCCCGCCGCCACCAGTCGGCTGCCTTCGCGGTAGATGGCCTGGGCCAGCACGGTGGCGGTGGTGGTCCCGTCGCCGGCCACGTCCGAGGTCTTGGACGCCACTTCCCGCACCATCTGCGCGCCCATGTTCTCGAACTTGTCTTCCAGGTCTATCTCCTTGGCCACGGTCACGCCGTCCTTGGTCACCAAGGGCGAGCCGAAACTCTTCTCCAGGATCACGTTCCGGCCCTTGGGGCCCAGGGTCACCTTGACCGCATCGGCCAAGGTATTCACGCCCTTGATCATCTTGGCTCTTGCGTCCGCATCGAACTTGATTTCTTTTGCCGCCATCTTCCAAACCTCCTGATTAAATTCTTAAGCTCACGACGATCAAGCCCTTGGGCCTTGAACCGTGAACCGTTAACCGTGAACTGACTTTAGTGAATGATCGCCAGCACTTCCTCTTCCCGCATGATCATGTAATCTTCGCCCTCGATCTTCACCGTGGCGCCCGAGTATTTTTCGAACAGCACCCGGTCTCCCACTTTCACGTCCAGCTTCCGGATCTTGCCGTCCTCCATGACCTTGCCATTGCCCACGGCCATCACTTTGCCCTGCTGAGGCTTTTCCTTGGCCGTGTCCGGGATGATGATCCCGCCCGCGCTCTTGCCTTCCTCTTCCAACTGCTTCACGATAATCCGATCTTGCAGCGGACGAATATTCAGTCCCATTTCTCCAGTTCCTCCTTTTATTTAATTTTTTCCAATAGTTAGAAAGTCGAGACAATTTTCTCCCTCATCCCGAGGCAATATAATATAGTCATTTTTTGATAATTGTCAATAGGTTGGACAAAAATTTTAGCACTCTTTTTTGGAAAGTGCTAAATAAGGGGCAGGGATAGTTCATTTTTCGTTAACTATTTGATATTATTGTTCTTTTTAATTTAGATGGGTTAACCTCAGGGAGAAGGGTTGATTGGGATTTCACAAGATGTCAGCTCACTTGCACGATAATCAAGGCCACGTTGTCTTTGCCTCCTTTGGCATTGGCCAATTGGATCAATTTTTTGCAGGCTAATTCCGGGTCTTTGCCGGCCACTGTCTCCACGATCTCAAACTCGCGCATTTGGCTATAAAGCCCGTCGGTGCAAAGGAGGAAGATATCGCCGGATTGGGGCGTGCCGCCGGACAATTGCACCTGGATATCCGGTGTGATCCCCAGCGCCCGGCTCAGTTCATGCTCCGAGGCCGGGCTGATATCTTCATAAAGCTCGATGTCTTCCGCGGTATTGGGCTGGGCTTCGGCCATGGTGGTGTGATCGCGGGTCAGTTGCTGGGCGCGGTTTTTACGGATCAGGTAAATCCGGCTGTCCCCGACGTGCCCGATATAGATTCGGTCGTCCTTGATCCAGAGGGCGCTTAAGGTGCTGGCCATACCCATGAACTTGCCCTCCTTACCGGCCTTTTCCAGGATGCGCCGGTTGGTCTCCCGCAGGGCATACTTGACCGCCCGGGCCGGCAGGGGCATGCCTTTCATCTCGCCCTCCGGCGGGGTGGCATCCGCGGACACGTCCAGGTCTTTGAGGATTTTTTCCAACTCCGCCACCGCCATCCGGCTGGCCACCTCGCCGTAGGGCCGGCCCTCCACTCCATCGGCCACCGCAAACAACTGCAGGGTCCGATTCAGAAGGTAACAGTCCTGGTTAAAGGCGCGGACTTTGCCTTGATGCGTGTCCCCGTAGGCCTGAAACAACATCTCAGTTCCCTTTGCCGGCCGCGGGATGGCTGAGGATGAATTCCAAAACGGTATTGCCCAGGCGCACCTGATCGCCGTTGCAGAGCGCCGCCTCTTTCACCCGCTTGTCATTGACAAAGGTGCCGTTGGTGCTGCCCAGGTCCTTGAGCACAAACTCCGAGCCTTGCAGGGCCAGGGCCGCGTGCTGGCGGGACATCTTGGGGTCGGGCAGGGAGATCCCGCTCAGGGCGTCCCGGCCCAGGGTCACCGGCACCGAGGTGACCTGGTAGCCCCGACCCGGCTCGGCGCCCTCAACCACCCGCAACATCACCAGGATGCCTTCCGGCAACTCCCGGGTCTGGGCATCCGCGCCCAAGGTGGTGATTTCCTGGTCGTCTTTCGGTTCCGGCATTCGCTTCTCAATTCCTCCTTCGGGGCGCGCTTGACCTCAAGCGCGCAACCTCAAGATCTCAATTTACAAGTGCATCTCGATCACGTCTTCATCTTCCAGCCGGTGATCGCGGGGAATGCGTTGGCCTTCGTATTTATCTTTAGCCCAGATCCGCGCGAATTTCAAGTTTTCCGCGAAATCCTTGTGGATGGCGCGGGCGAAATCCAGGAGGATGCTGCCCCGGGGCAAGATCACCGGGTTCGACCGATCCGCCGGCTTGCCCGGCGCTTTGGTATAAACCCGGATGATCCGGAGCTCCTGGAAAACTTTTCCCCGAAATTCTTCCACCCCGGCTCCGCTTTCCACCGACAAGAAGTGCATGGGAAACCGATCCGCGTAAAGCTCCGAGAGCGCGTCGCGGTTTGCCCCCGCCTCCGGCCGGTCCAGATGGGTCCCCACGATCATGGCGCGCACCCGCGCCCCGCCTTCCGGCAAGAGCTTGCTTTCCGCCTCCTGGACCAAATCCACCTTGCCTTCCTGCAGCCGCTGGATCACCGTCTCCAGCTCTTCGAGCACATTCGGGCCGGCCAGGTTGGCCACCGCCAGGGCATAGTCCGCGTTCCGCACCACCCCGGGCAGCCAGGACTCCATGAACTCCCCGGAAATGGCCGGGGTGTCCACCAACTGGATCTGGATGTTCTCGAACGGCATCATCCCCTGCTGCAGCGAGCGGGTGGTAAAAGGGTAGGGCGCTACTTGGAGTTCGGCCCGGGTCAGCCGGACGATCAGCGCCGACTTGCCCGCGTTCGGCGCTCCCACCAGGATCACCTGGGCCGCGCCCTCGTGAGGCACGTGGAAGACCCCGCCCCGCCGCGCCGTCGCCGTCTTTCCTTCTCCGGCCCGGAGCTTGGCCATCCGCCGCTTCAAGTCCGCCTGGAGCTTTTCGGTGCCCTTGTGCTTGGGCATGATCGCCATCATCTTCTCTAAGGCGGCAAGCTTGTCCTCCGGCGTCTTCGCCTTCCGGTATTCGTCCTCGGCCTTCAAATAATCCGGCGGCACATTGGTGGGCATGGCGGAACTACTCCGAAAAGATCGGCCTCATCTTCGCGGCGCGGCCACGGCCACCAGGACATCGGCCCAGGCCGGGACCCGGCGCGCGGTCCAATCGAGGCGGGTGAGGATGAATTCGGCGGTGGCGGGAGCGAGTTTCTGAAGCGCCTGGCCCCAGTGGGGGAATCCCCAGAGCAGGCTGACGCCGAGGAGCGAGTTGATTTGGCAGTGCGGCTCCAGGCAATGGCGGAGGAAGCGGGGCTCGAACCGGAAATTGTGATCTTCCGGCATCTCCCAGAAGGCGCGTCCGGCTCTGGGCTTTCCGGACAGGCCCTGCCGCAAACGGTCCAGGGCCCGGCCCAGCCGGCAGCTTAAGCTCTCGAAATTGGCCACCGAGACGATCACCCGGCCATCGCGTTTGCAGACCCGGCTCATCTCCGCCACGGTTTGCTCCGCGTCAACAAAATGGTCAATCGCGCCCTTGCACACCACCTTGTCAAAGGTCTGGTCGGCAAAGGGCAGCGCCTCGGCCAGGCCCCGCACCGCCCGCAGAAACGGCTCCGGGCCGAGAAGCCACTCGCCGCCCTTTGCGATCATGCCGGCCGAAGGCTCGAGGCCGAAAAGCAGGCCGCCTTGCCGGGCCATTTGCACCGCGTCAGTGCCCCGGCCGCAGGCCACGTCCAGGACCCGCTCGCCCGGCGCGGGCGCGACCGCGGCCAGGGTGGCTTGGGTCATGCGGTCGAAGAGGAACCGGGTATCGGGCGACATGTGGGTGAGGACGATCTCTTCGTCGTCCCACTGGGTGTCGGCAACCATCGCCATGTTGATTTTTTGTAGCCCAGTCCGAGGGATTAGTCAACCGGATCAGCGAATGAGGCCAAAGAATTTCCGGCTTGAATTGCTCGAGGCGGTTGGGTTAGGATAAGGCGTTATGAAATGGAATTTGCCGAAACGGGTGGAGTTGCGCGAGCTTGCTTGCCGCGATGGTTTCCAGCACGAACCGACTTTCCTGCCCACCGACACCAAGCTCTACTTCCTGGAGGCGCTGGCCGAGACCGGCTTCCGGTGGCTCGAGGTCACGAGCTTCGCGCCCCCCAAATACCTGCCCCAGTTCCGCGACGCGGAGGAAGTGCTCAAACGCCTCAAGAAAAAGCCGGGCGTGACTTACAACGTCATCACCCTGAACGAGCGGGCGCTGGACCGGTGCTTGCAAACGAAGGAGCAGGGGTTCGGGCCGGACATGATCCTCTACATGATCTCCACCAGCGAGAGCCACAACCGCCGCAACGCCGGCCGGCCCCGGGAGGAGATGTGGAAGGAAGCGGCGACCATGGTCAAGCGCGCGCACGCGGCCGGGCTCAAGGTGATCGGCACCACCGGCACCACCTTCGGCTGTCCGATCGAGGGACCGGTGCCGGCCGCCGCCTCGCTCGAGTTCGCCGACCGCTTCCATGAGCTCGGGGTGGACGAGCTTAATTTCGGCGACACCACCGGCGAGGGCACGCCGGAGCGGGTCTTTGATTTCTATTCGCAAATCCTGGAGAAGCACCGGGACCTCCGGATCGTGGCCCACTTCCATGAGTCGCGCGGCTGGGGCCTGGCCAATTGTTTGGCCGCGCTCCAGGCCGGAGTTTTTTGTTTCGACGTTTCCATGGGCGGCCTGGGCGGCCAGCCGGCCAACATGGTTGACCGGGTCCCGATCAAGGGCACCGGCGAGCTTTACACACCCTCGGACCTGACCGGCAACGTGCGGGGCGAAGACCTGGCGGTGATGCTGGATGAGATGAAGATCGAGACCGGGCTGAACCTGGATCAATACCTGGCCCTGGGCCGCTTGCTGGAACGGGTCCTGGGCCGGGAGCTCCGCAGTTGGACCACCAAGACCGGCCGCATCCCCAAGGGGCCAACCGGAAAATAGAGGAACCGAATAGACTGCCGAGCCCCTGGCCGGTAATTTTACCCCCCTGACTTTTTCTCTTGACAACCTTCAATCGGTCATTATCTTAAAAAGTAGAGGGAACAAGATTTTTCACTCTCCGAAAGGAGGGGGGTCATGAAATATCTAGGCTGCCGGGACATCGGGATCTTCTGCGATTTTGAGGCGCGGGCGGAACAGCCAGAGGAATTAGTCCCCCAGGTAATGGAACATACCTCTCAATCGCATGGACTGGAGTTTGTCGAAACCGAAATGAGTTACGAGATTCACACCTGGGCGCGAAACAAAATGGGTAAAGATTGAATCTAAATGGGTAAGGATTGAATCCAAAGAATAGGTCCGATTGAGTTGGGCTTGGGGGAAGGCGAGGTTTGAGCCGACCACGGCCGCGTCCCCAAGAACCGCAAGCAGCGAAAAGGGGGTGCAGGGATGAAAAAGATCCGATGCCGAGATTTGGGTTCCTCCTGCCGGTTCGAAGCCAAGGCCAAGAGCCTTGAGCAACTGGTCCCTTTAATGGAAGACCATGCCCGGTTCAAGCACGATCTCAAGTTCCTGTCGCTGGAAATTGAAGACCTGATCCGCGAGCGCGCGCAAAGCGTAGGGGAGTCGCAGAAGGAAAAGGAATAAGCGGGATTTCGCACCAGTTTCAACCAAGCCCGGTTGCTGAACCCGCGACCGGGCTTTAATCTTTAGGCTCCTTTCAAGGTTTAGGGGACTGGCCCCCCGGAGGGTATCACGGTTGCCACGGATGGTTGTGATGGCTTTCTTCACCAATGCAACACCTTGAAAAGATAGAGAATTATGTCTAGTCAAGGCTTCAACTCACCCACAGAATTCGGCAAGCTCATTCCCAAGATTCTCAGGACGAGCCCATTAAATAAGCCCGTTTTCTTATTCAGGGGTGTTGCTAAAAATCAACAAAATCCGTTCAATTGTAATAAATATGCAACGTTATTAAAAGGCATCATTTATCTATTCGCTTTTTCCATCATCATAAGTAATTGAAATTAAGTGCTTTTTTGATTGATAACTATTTGGCCTGAGTCTTGCTTGCCTTATATCAGGAAAATGCTTCAAACTACTCTATCTATACCCGTATCTTGCCAGGGAACAGGTCTTCATACCGGGGAATCCGCCAGTTTGAAAATCTGGCCGGCGCCTCCGGACCACGGTATTGTTTTTGTCCGGACGGACCTGAAACGGCCGGAATTGATCCCGGCCCGGTGCGAGAACATCCGGAGCACCCAGAATGCCTCGACCCTGGGAGTGAACGGCACCCGCGTGGGCACGGTCGAGCACTTGCTCGCGGCGTTTTACGGGTTGCAGATTGACAATGCGGTGGTCGAGGTGCAGGGGCCGGAAATCCCGATCATGGACGGCAGCGCCGAGCCGTTTGTGCAAATGCTTTATGCGGCCGGGGCCGAGCGCCAATCGCGGCCGCGGCGCAAGCTGGTGGTGACCCGGCCGGTGCGGGTGGAAGAAAACGGCAAGTGGGCGGAACTCATGCCCTCCGACCGCTTGCGGATTCGTTTCACCATTTCCTTCGACCATCCGGCGATCAAAGACCAGACCCTGGAAGTCGAGTTCAGCAACGGCAACTTCCGCGAGGAAATCAGCCGGGCCCGCACCTTCGGTTTCCTGCATGAGGTGGAGACCTTGAAAGCCCACGGCCTGGCCAAGGGCGGCTCCCTGGAAAACGCGGTGATCCTGGATGCCCAGGGGGTAATCAATCCCGAAGGGCTGCGCTTCCCCGACGAGTTTGTCCGCCACAAGATCCTCGACACCTTGGGCGACCTGATGCTGATCGGGCTTCCCATCCAGGGCGCCTACCGGGGTTATAAATCCGGCCACTCCCTCAACCTCAAGCTCGTCCAGGCTCTCCTCGCCGACCACGCGGCCTACGATATCCTTTAATTCCTGCTTCCATAACCCGGGCGAGCCGGAACCCAAGAGAAAAAGAGTTTCGCGCCAAGCCGCAAAGGAGCCAAGACGCCAAGCGCCAGGGGGGTAAGCCCCCAAGCTTGGAGACCCCTGCCGGCTTCCTCTCACTCCTCCTCCCCCGGCCCCGCCGCCAAGTCGAAACCACTCGCCAAGCAGTCACCCCTTGGCGTCTTGAGGTTCTTGGCGTCAAGCTCTTTCCTCTTGTTCTTGAGTTTAGCGACTTAGTGCTTCGATGCGCAAATACGATGAAATATTATTTCTGCTTGCTTGATGAGTTTGCTCACTCAGCACTAAGTCCTGAGTAAATAAGTTCGTCATCGAACTTATGAATCGAAGGACTTAGAGCCTTGGCGTGAAACCGCTTCTTTCTTTTTTCGTCTCGTTTCCTGCCAAAGAAGAATGGCTCTTGACCAACGCCCCGAGTTCGTCTAAAGTATGATCCCGATTCCAAAGAGAAGGAGAGATTAAACGTGCAAAGATGGAAGAGAGCGGGATGGTGTTTCCTGTTGCTCGGTATGGCGTCCCCGGGTTTCAGCCAGGAGACGCCGGCCAACCTGGTCCGCCTGGGCGCCGGCGCCACCTTCCCCGGGAACGGCAGCGGCTGGGTCACCGACCACCTGCAAACGACCTGGATGGCGACCGCCGGCTACGACCGTTTTCTTACCCCCCACTGGGCTTTGGAGGCGGGCGGCTCCTGGCAAAGGAACCCGGTGGATACCAGCGACTCCCCCATCTCCGATCTGGACCTCTTTTCCGACACCTGGGGCCTCCATGCCGGCGTGCGCAACGACCTGCTCACCAAAAAAACTTTTCACCTGTATGCCGACCTCGGCATCGGCTTTTACCAGTCCCTGCTTTATGTGAACGGCACGCAGGAGGACAGCGCCGCCGGCTGGGGCGTGCCCCTGGGCCTGGGCGGAGAATTCTTCCTGCCGGCGCGCCTCAGCCTGGGCCTGCGCCTGGGCTACCTTCCGCTTTTCATGTCCCAGGGCGCCAGCTTCGATTCCCTGCAAGTGCAGCTTCAGGTCGGGACCTTTTGGGGAAAGACCCAGTTCCAGACCCCGCGCAAACCCAAACCTGAGCCGATCGTCAAGCAGCCCCGCTAGAGGTTTTGAAATTTGAACATCCTGCTCATTTATCCTCGTTTAAAATACCCGGCGTTCGGCGAACTCCAGGAGCCGCTGGGAATCCTTTCCGTCGCCGCCTCCTTGCGCGCCGCCGGCTTCTTGGTCGAGCTTTGCGACCTGACCCTGGCCGGAAGCCTGGAAGCGCTCGACGCCCCGCTCTCTCGGGCCGAGGCCGTGGGCTTAAGCTCGTCCACCGCGCTCTTCGGCCGGGCCCTCATGGTGCTGGAACGCATCCGGACCCTGCGGCCGGGAATTCCCGTGGTCCTGGGCGGGCCGCACGCCACGGCTTGTCCCGAGGAAAGCCTGGCCAAGGGTTTTGACGCCCTGAGCATCGGCGAGGGCGAAGTCACCGCGAAGGAGCTTTTCGCCCGCCTGGCGGAAAAGGGAGACCCGGCCGGAATCCCGGGCGTGGCCGTGTTGCGCGAGGGCAACGTGCGGTGCGGACCCCCGCGGCCTTTTATCGCCGACCTGGATTCCCTGCCGTTCCCGGCCCGCGACCTGATTGACTACGAGGGATACAAACGCAACAACCTCATCCACATCGGGATGTTCGTCTCCCGCGGCTGCCCCTTCCGCTGCTCCTTTTGCAAGCCCATGCAGGACGTCCTCTTCGGGAAAAAAGTCCGATCCCGCAGCCCGGAAAGCGTGGTCCGGGAAATGGCCGAGGCCCAGGCCCGGATCGGCCCCCGGCCCTTCCTCTTCCGCGATGACACCCTGACCATGCTCGGGATTCCATGGTTTGAAGAGCTGGGCAGCGCCATGGCCCGAGCCGGTCTGGCCGGCTGCCACTGGTCCTGCCAATCCCGGGTGGATTTGATCACCTCCGAGCTTTTGACCGTGATGAAACAGGCCGGGTGCCAGGGCATTGCCTTTGGGGTGGAGAGCGGCTCGCAGCGGGTGCTCGACTTTTACCAGAAGAAGATCAAGGTGGACGACACCATTCGGGCGTTCGAGTTGTGCCACGAGTTCGGGATCGGGACCCATGCCTTCATGATGCTGGGCGCGCCCATCGAGACCCGGGAAGATGTGGAGGCGACCCTGGCCCTGGTCCGCCGGATTAAGCCCAACTCCATCTCCACCTCCTTCACCACCCCGGCGCCCGGCTCCCAGCTTTACCTGGACTTGACCGCCGGCGGGCCAAGTCCCTATGCCAGCTACGAGGACGTGGATTACCTGCTGAACTCTGTGCCGCTGGCGCACCCGCACCTCTCCCGCGAAGAACTGGTGGCGGCCCAGCAGGCTTTGGTGGACCTGGTGCCCACCACTTTTCACCCGGAGGCCTTGCGCGCCCAGCGCCAGCGCTGGCAGAAGCCGCTCCGGACTTGATCCGAGGAGTGTTTCATGGCCGAGAACGGATCCGGTGATCGCTCCTTGCTTGAGCGCATCCGCGCGAGGGAGGACTTGACCGGCGCCGACCTCACCAACCTCGACCTGTCCGAGCAGGAGCTGGTCGGCGCCCGCCTCGCCCGCTGCCAGGGACACAAGACCAACTTCATGAAAGCCAAGCTCCGTTACGCCGACTTCCACGACGCCGCGCTGCGCGAGGCCTATTTCATCGGCGCCAACCTGCTGGAGGCCAACTTCGAGAACGCCGACCTGCGGGGCGCCGACTTTTACCTGGCCGACTTGACCAAGGCCAAGCTCAAGGGCGCCAACTTCGAAGGCGCTAACCTCGAAGGCGCCAACCTGCAAGGGGCGGACCTCACCCGCACCAACCTCCGCACCGCCAACCTCAACAAGGCCAACTTGCTGGACGCCATCACTTTTGAAACCGAGTTCCGCGGCGCTTCCATGCTCGACACCAAGACCCTGCGGGAAACTCCGAAAAGGAAGAGTGCGTTTGGTTCCCAGCTCACCAGCGCGCTGGAGTTGGTGCCCAACCTTTACATCATTATCATCGCTGCTCTTTGGGGGGCTTTCTTCGGCGCCCTGATCACCGCGGTTTACGGCAAGTGGTGGATGGTGCCGGCCAGCATGCTGATGGGGGTCGTGATCGGCGCCGGGGTGAGTTACCTGATCGAGCTCATCTCCACCAAAGCCCCGGATGCCCTCTACGGCCGCAAGCGCGAAGAGGGTTACAGCGAGGTCCTTTACCGGGGCGACCTGGCTCATGCGATTTTCCTCTACCGCCACGAGCGCTGGCCGGAGGCGCTGGAGGCTTACCTGGAAATCCTGGGCAAAGACCCGGACAAACTGGAACCGCAATTCCGGATCGCCCGCATCTACCACCAGGGGCTGCGCGACCTGGAAAAGGCGCGGGAGGCCTACCAGCAAATCATTGACCGCTACGCCAAGCTTCTGGGCGAGGGCCATATGTATATCCTGGAGTCCCGCCGCGGCCTTAAAGAACTCGGCGTCAAGTAGCGGGAAATCCAGATGGACCATGCTTTGCAGCGGCGGCTCCAGGATTGGCTCCGGGACCGGGTGGACGCGGTGGGTTTCGCGCCGGTGGACCGCTGGTCCGCGGCGCCGGAGCGACACCATCCGTCGGCGATCTGCCGGGACGCGGCCACCGTCATAGTTTTCGGCCGCGCGATGCCGCGGGGCGTGCTCGCCTCGCCCGAGTATAACCTGTATCTCCTGCACCGGAGTTATCACAGCATTTATCCAGCATTGGACGATATCGCGCTCCGCCTGTCCAATCGCCTCGAGGCCGAGGGTTTCTTCGCGGTCCCGATCCCCTCTTATGCGCCCCTGGTCTTCCACGGCGCCGAACCCTGGGGCATCCTCTCGCTCAAACATGCGGCGGTTAGCGCCGGGCTGGCAGCCTTGGGTCGGAGCGGCCTGGCTTACCATCCCCGCTTTGGCGCCCTGCTCCGGTTGGCCGCGGTGGTGACCAATGCCCAACTGTCCGGAGATCCGGTCCTGGAAGCGGAACCCTGTCCGCCGAAGTGCCAAGCCTGCCATCAGGCCTGTCCGGCCGGCGCGTTTGCGGAAGGCGGGTTCCAGAAGATGAAATGCCTGGCCCACACCATCCGCCACGGCATTTATCCGCTGGCCCTGAAGGGCGAGGAAGGCCTGAAAAACCTGGAGATGATCATCAACACCGCCGGCTACAACTATTGGCTCAAGTGCGATGAATGCCTGAAAGTCTGCCCGCTCCACCGCCGACCACGCGGCCCGGCGCCGGCGGCCGAAGCCGCTGACTAAACGGACCGAGTATCCAGTTTTAGCTAGCGATTGGAATCCGGGAAGATCAGGCGGGCGAGCCAGGGCGCGAAAAGGGTGAGCAGCGCGTCCTTGATCCATTGCCGGTATTCGGGGCCCTCGGGATCGAGGCCCAGGACCTGGGCCTGGCAGGATTTGGCGCCCAGGAAGCTGATCATCAGGTTGTTGAAGCAGAGGAAGAACATCTGGATTTCAGAGGGCGGTCCCTGCAAGGGCACCTTGTTCTCCAGAATGTGGCGGATTTCCTCCAGGTGCAGGGGAATGTATTGGTATCCGGGAATCTCGTCCAGGTTGCCGATTTGGGCCATGTTGACCAGGATGATCCGCATCGGCTCCGGGTGCCGGAGGGTGTAGTCCAGGAGACGATCCAAGTAAAGCGAAAGCCCTTCCCGCGGCGGAAGTCGCTCCACCCCTTGAAGAAAGGACAGATGCGCCTGGTTGAACTCCTCGAAAAGGTCTCGCGCCACCGCCTCGAACAGCTTCGCCTTGGAGCCGAAGTAATAGTGGATCAAGGGCCGCTCGATCCCGGCCGCCTCGGCAATCAAGCGGGTGCTGGCCGCCTTGAACGGATACTGGGCAAACACCTGGCGCGCCGCGGCCAAGATCCGCTCCCGGGCCTTTTCGCCCTTGCCTTCTTCGGGCAAGTCATTTCGACTTGAGTTCTGAACGCGATTGGATCTCATGGGAATCGCCCTCCGGTTAAGGCTTTGCTATCCTAATTCCCGCATCCCGAGCTGTCAAGCTTGGGCTGGCCGGAATAGTCAAATCAAAGGCTTTGAATTTATCTCTAACTTGTTAATTTAGAATGTTTTTACAGATTGGTAAAATTTTTCTTGACAGACTGGTAAATTTTCGGCAGAATGGGCTTGGTTTGGCGGAAAATCTATAAGGGGTTTTCCCGGGAAAAATCTCAAAAGGGAGGATGGAAAAATGGTAGAGTTTAAAGTGCCGGCAGATGTTTCGGTGGATGACTTTTTCAAAACCCATGTGCCCAACCAATTTAAAGAAAGTCTGGCCACCGCGAACGTCTCGGCCATGGCCGGCAAAGAGTTCACGCTCCAGTTCAACATCGAGGGCAAGAAATATGCTCTGCGGATCAAGGACGGCAAAGCTCTCGAAGTGATCCCGGGCGGCCTTGATAAGGCCATGCTCACCTTGAGTCTGAGCGAGTCATTCTGGCGCGACTCGATCACCGGCAAGGTGCCCGGCGCCATGGACCAGTTCACCGACCCCTCCCAGGCGGCGGACGCCAACCGCTACAACGCGCTGCAGAACACCAAGGGCACCCTCAAGGTGGAGTTGAAACTGGAGGACGGGAAGGTCGTGCCCCTGGCTATGACCTTTAACGGCGAGGTCGCGCCGGAAGTAACCATCAAGCTCGCCATGTCCGATTGGCTGGCCATGCAGCGCAAAGAGACCGACGGCCAGAGCCTGTTCATGGCCGGGAAAATGCAGTTCGACGGCGACGTCTCTTTCCTCATGCAACTACAGTCCCTGGTCTAATTCAGTTAATCTAACATCTGGGGGCAGGCCCCAAATGTTAGATTAAGTAGATTAAGAGAAGTGTCCTGGAATCAAGACATCGAGGAGTTTCTCCGGGAGCGGGGCGTGCTCCAGGTGGGCTTTGCCACGGTTGAGACCCTGGCCGGCGGGCCGCCGAGCGTGGACCTGAGCTACAAACTCCCCGGCGCGCGCTCGGCCATCAGCTTTGCTCTGCCTTTTAGGCGCGATGCCATCCGGGCCTTCCTGGCCAAGGAGGACCGGGTACCGCACGAGCATGACAACCTCGAAACCAACCTCCGCGCCAAGGATCTATCCTGGGAACTGGCCAAGATGCTTGAGCGCGAGGGCTTCCCCTCCAAGGGCACGGCCGCCAACCTGAAATACCGCACCGAGATCCAGGGCTGGCAGCTTACCCTGCCGCCGGACCTCAGTCACCGTTACCTCGCGGTGCGCTCGGGCGTCGGGTCCTTCGGCTGGTCCGGCAACGTGGGCATCAAGGGCTTTGGCACCGCCGTCATCCTCGGCACCTGCCTCACCACCCTGGCGCTGGAACCCACCGCGCCGGTCCCGGTCGAAGAGAGCTTTTGCGACCGGTGCAAGCTTTGCCATGCTTCCTGCCCGGTGGAGATGTTTGACAAGGAGCTGGAGGCCTCGGTTGACATCGGCGGCGTCACCTTTTCGCACGCCCGGCGTAAAAGCATCTTGCTTTGCCAGTTTTGCTGCGGCGGCTTTACCGGGTTGCATCGGTCCAGGAAATGGTCGAGTTGGTCGCCGGGCCGTTTCCGGGTGCCTGAGGACGAGAAGGAGTTGCTGAACGAACTGCTCCGGGCTATAGCGCTTTACGCGAAGCGGCCGGTCATGCCCGGCGGCTATGAGCACAGCGCGCTCAAAGGCGCCAAGCAATACATGACCTGCGGCAACTGCCAGATCGTGTGCTGGGGCGACAAGAAAGAGACGGCCCATAACGTCAAGCTGCTCAAGACTTCCGGCTGCGTGCTGCAGGAGCCGGACGGGAGCCTCTATGCGTTGCCGCCGGAGGAAGCGGCCCGGGCTTTCGAGAAAATCGAGCCGGAGCGCAAGCAGCTTTATTGCTGAGATTGCTGAGCGAGCCGGGTGCGGCCGGCGGCGGGGGCCCCGCTCCGGACTTTTTGGCCATTGGCAGACCCGAGCTGAAAATGCCATAATGTCCGCATTGCAGGTTTCTCTTCCAGACAAGATAGGGATGTAAGAAAGGAGGGTTTGATGTTTTCACTGGAACTTTCAGAAGAACAAAGGATGATCCAGGACACCGCGAAAAGCTTCGCGGCCGAGCAGCTCCGGCCGCGCGCGCATGAGTGCGATGAAAAGGGCGCGCTCCCGGAGGATCTTCTGGCCTCGGCCTGGGAGCTGGGCCTGGTTTCCGCGGTGGTTCCGGAGGAGCTGGGCGGCGGGGGCATGAAGCGCTCGGCGGTGACCGGTGCGATCATGCTCGAAGAGCTGGCCTGGGGCGATCTGGCCCTGGCCCTGGCCATGGTAGCGCCGGCGCTCTTCGCTTACCCGATCCTGACCCAGGGCACGGACCAGCAAAAGAAAAAGTATCTGCCCCTGCTCTTGGAGAGCAAGCCCGCTCCGCTCACCGCGGCGGTGATCGAGCCGGTGATCAATTTCGATCTCTCCGAGCTTACCTGCCAGGCCAAGAAGAAAGGCGCGGGTTACCTACTCTCGGGCAAGAAGTGTCTGGTGCCCATGGGCTCGACTGCGCAAAGCTTTTTGGTCTATGCCGCGGTGGACGGCAAGCCCGGGTATGAGAACGTCGGCGGCTTCATCGTCGAGCGGGGGCAGAAGGGCCTCAAAATCGGCGAGCGCGAGCGCAACATGGGCCTGGCCGCGCTTGACACCGTGGGGCTGGAGCTTGCGGAGGTGGAGGTCGGCGGCGATGCGGTCCTGGCCGGCGGCCCGAGCTGCGACTTTGGCAAGTTGATGAGCTACTCCCGGGTGGCGCTCGGCGCGTTGGCCATCGGCGTGGCCCGGGCGGCCCAGGAGTACGCGCTCGAATACGCCAAGGTGCGGGTGGCCTTCGGCGAGCCGATCGCGCACCGGCAGGCCATCTCCTTCATGATCGCGGACGATTACATGGAGATCGAGTCCGGCCGGCTGCTCACCTGGGAGGCGGCCTTTTTGCTGGACGCGGGCAAGGACGCGTTCAAGGAGGCTTACCTGGCCAAGCTCTACACCGACCAGGTGGTGATCAAGGTCACCGACGACGCGGTGCAGACGCTCGGCGGCCACGGCTACATCCGCGAGCATCCGGTGGAGTTGTGGCTCCGGAACGGTCGCGGTTTTACCACCTTTGACGGCTTGGCCACGGTGTAAGGGCCAAGAGGAATCGGAGGGACGCTGATGATTAGTTTTGAAGTTCCGGCAGGAGTTGCCAACGTCAGCAAGCTGGTGCACGGGCTGGCGATGGGTGTGATGCGGAAATGGGCCCGCTGGGCCGATGACCACGAGCACGAGCGCTGCGAGGAGTGGGTCAATACCATGTGGAGCCTGTCCAAGGGCGGGATGATGGGGAGCATGACCGGCGGGCTGTCGCGCAAGAAAAAAGAGGACAAGCCCAAGGAAGAGGGCGAGAAAAAGAAAGAAGTCCGCTACCAGAACCTGATCATGGCCGCGGCGGTGGAGGAACTTTCCTGGGGCGACGCCGGGCTATACCTGGCCATGCCCTTCATGGGCCTGGGCGGCGCCGCGGTCGCGGCGGCCGGCACCGAGGCCCAGCGCGAGAAGTTCCTCAAACGCTTCACCACCGCGGACAAACCGGTGTGGGGAGCCATGGCCATCACCGAGCCGGGTGCCGGCTCGGACACCGCGGCGATTTCGGCGACCGCGGAACTCGATCCCAAGACCAAGGAATGGATCTTGAACGGCGAGAAGATCTTCGTCACCCAGGGCAAGAGCTCGGTGGAAGACTCGGAGGGCTTTGTGGTGGCCTGGGCCAGCCGCGACCGCAAGGCCGGCCGGGCCGGGATCAAGAGCTTTGTGGTCGAGCACCACACCCCGGGCATGAAAGTGACCAAGGTGGAGCACAAGCTCGGCATCCGCGCCTCGGACACCGCCTCCATCGTCTTCGAGGACTGCCGGGTGCCGTATGAGAACGTGCTCGGCGACCCGGAGGTGAAGGAAGGCTTCAAGGGCGCCATGGCCACCTTTGACGCGACCCGGCCCATGGTCGCGGCTTCAGCCATCGGCATCGGCCGGGCCGCGCTCGAGCGCTGTCAGGAGCTGTATGAAAAAAACGGGGGCAAGCTCCGCTATGGAATCAACCCCAACCGGCTCACTTCGGCCGAGCGGGACCTGATGATGATGGAAAGCCAGGTCCGGGTCTCGCGGCTGCTCACCTGGAAAGCGGCCTGGATGGCGGACGCCGGGATCCATAATAACCTGGAGGCCTCGGTCAGCAAGGCCAAGACCGGCAAGGCCATCACCTGGGTCACCAACAAGGCGGTGGAGCTTTTGGGACCGGTCGGCTACTCCAAGCAAGAGCTGTTGGAGAAGTGGCTGCGCGACGCCAAGATCAACGACATCTTCGAGGGCACCGGCCAGATCAACACCTTGGTGGTGGCGCGCCGCATTTTCGGGCTGGGGAGCAAGGAACTGAGATAGCCTTCGATCTTCCTTCCCATCCCCGAAAAGGAGGGAGAAGCATGCCCAGCCTGGAACAACGCATCAAAGATTTCGCCCGGGAGCAGGGCGTGGCGGTGGTGGGCGTGGCCGGGCCGGAGCGGCTGGATGGCCCGCCCTCGCTCGACCCCACTTATACCATGAAGGGCGCCCGTTCCATCGTCTCCCTGGCCCTGCCCATGGACGTGCTCGCGATCTACGATTTCCTGGGCAAGAAATCGCCGGTGAGCCACAACCTGGACCAGTTGCGCACCAACCAGCGGGTGCATCGGATTTGCCGCCGCCTGGCCGAATACCTCCGTTCCTTGGGCCATCGCGCGCAGGAAGTGCCGCCGAATAACACCTACCGCCGCTCGCTGGACATGCTCTCCTTGCACCCGAGTTTTTCCCACCGCTTCGGCGCGATTGCCGCGGGCATCGGGGCCCAAGGGTGGTCCGGGAACATCATGACCGAAGAATACGGGGCCGCGGTTTACCTGGGCACCGTGGTCACCGAGGCGGTGCTCGCGAGTGACCCGGCCTTGTCTCCCCGCTATTTCGTGGACAACTATTGCACGAAGTGCAAGCTCTGCGAGAAGGTGTGCGCCTCCGGGATGTTCGTGGCCGAGGAGGAAGAGCAGGTGCTGCTCAACGGCGAGCTCCACCCCCGGGGCAAGCGCCGCAACCTCGACCTGTGCAATTTTTCCTGTTTTGGACTGCACGCGCTTTCCCGCGACCAGAAGTGGACCACCTGGGGCCGGCATTGGATCCCGGAATGGATCGGCGACCAACAGGACCCCGCCCGGAAAAACAAGGTCCGTGCCGCGGCTCTGCGCGCGGGTTCCCGGACCGGGGACTCGGCGCCGCGTTATGATCTGATTCGAAACGCCGGTTCCATCCTTTTTCCCCAGGAGGTGCTGGAATCCCAGGTGCCCCAGGTCAAGGATCTGCCGGAAGATGAACTGGAGCGCAACGCCATCTTGAAAAACCTGATCGAGAAAAATGTGGGGATTCGGGGGCTTCGCGACCCCAACGTGCTGACCTGCGGCCAGTGCGCCCTGGTCTGCGGGCCCAACCTGAAAGAGACCGCGGACCGCTTTCACCTGCTGGCCGAATCCGGGCTGGTCGTGCCCGGTCCGGAGGGAAGGATGGTGCGGGTGGACAGCTACGAAGCGGCCGTCGCGATCAAGAAAAAATATCCCCAGCGGGTCAGCCGGCAAGAAATGAGGGCCGACGCCAAGGCCTTCGGCAAGCTCTGGACCAAACTCTATTTCGGGATCGAGCCGAAATCCATCCTCCAAGGCTGGCTCTATGCCCGCAAGCTGAAAAAAATGGTGCGAGAGCAATCATGCCTGGACCCGAAGCCGGAACGATGAGAAGACGCGAATTCATCAAGACTTCGGCCACGGCCTTGGCCGGCGCCGTGTTGGGCGGCAAAATCATTTCCGCGGCGGAAAAGCGGCCCAATATCCTCCTCATCCTGGTGGACCAGTTGCGCCAGCCGCGCTGGACCCCGGCGGGGGTCACGCCCAACCTTGACCGCCTGGCCCAGACCGGGGTCTCGTTCACTCAGCACTTCGTGAGCGCGGTGCCTTGCTCGCCCTCGCGCGCCTGCATGATCACCGGCACTTACACCACCCAAAATCACATGCACAGCAACTGCGACTTCCAGGTGGGCGAGCGCCAGCCCAGCCTGGACCCCAGGATCCCCACCCTCGGCCACATCTTCCGCGACGCCGGCTTTCGCACTCCCTACCGGGGCAAGTGGCACCTGACCCGCAAAGCCGACCGCGACCCCCGGGACCCGCTCCGCGCTTACGGCTTCGAAGGCTGGAAGCCGCCCGAGGCGCCTTTCGGCGGCGCTCCTTACAACGGCGCGGTCATGGATCCGGTCTATGCCCGCGAGGCTAAAGCCTGGCTGAAAGACCCGAACCACCACCGCCAGCCCTGGCTCCTGGTCTGCTCGCTGGTCAATCCCCACGACATCTGCGAGTGGCCCCGCTACTACCCGCAGACCCGGCTCCGGCCCGTCCATACCGACACGCTGCCCGACAACTGGCGCGACGACCTCTCGACCAAGCCCGGGTGCCAGCGCGAGTTCCAGGAACGTTACCAGAAGCTGGCCGGATTTATGGACCCCGGTGACGAGAAAGCCTGGCGCCGCTACCTGGACTATTACCTCCATTGCCAGCGGGACGTGGACGAAAACGTGGGCGACGTGCTCCGGGCGCTCGAGCAATCCGGCCAGCGCGAGAACACGATCGTGGTCTTCACCTCCGACCACGGCGAAATGGCCGGCTCGCACGGGCTTCGCACCAAGGGCTGTTTCGCCTACGAAGAGGTCATGAACGTGCCCCTGATTTTCTCCTGGCCCGGTCATCTCCCGGCCGGCGCCGTGACCGGCGCTTTTGCCTCCAACGTGGACGTGGCGCCCACCCTGGCCGGTCTGGCCGGGATCACCCGCCTGCCTTACCTGGCCGGCCGCGATCTCTCGCCGGTGCTGCAAGACCCGGCCCGCGGCTCGGTGCAGGATGAGATTCTTTATCACCAGGGCTGGGAGCTGGAGGTGGGACTGAGCAAGCAGAGTCGCACTTCCGCCTTCTCCCACCCGGCGCACGTCCGCTGCCTGCGCGACCGGGAATGGAAGTATGCCTATTACTTCAGCCCGGACCACGACCAGGTGGAGCACGAGCTTTACCACCTGAAGGACGATCCCCTGGAGATGACCAACCTGGGGAATGATCCGGGCTACGAGCCCAAGCGGCGGGAGATGTTCGCGCGGCTGATGGAGCGGGAGCAAAAGCTAATCGAGGAGTTTGAGGCCTAAGTCCTTCGATTCATAAGTTCGATAACGAACTTATTTACTCAGGACTTAGTGCTGAGTGAGCAGATAAGCCTTTGCGAGTAAATTAATACGTGATTCTATTTGCGAATCGAAGCACTAAGTGGAAATCAACGCGGCCGCGATCAAGGACCTGATCCTGGCGGAAGGGATTGACCTGGTCGGCATCGCGGAAGCGCGCGAGCTGATCCTGGCCCATCCGCCCCGGCCGGCGACCGCGCTCCTGCCTTCGGCCCAAAGCGTGATCGTGATGGCCGTGGCCCACAGCCTGGGCGCGACCTTTGCCCCGGACCTCCGGCTCTGGACCCGCAACAAGATGCAGACCTCCCGGCTGCTCGACCAGGTGGCGGAAAAAGTCGGCCGCTTGCTCGAGCGTCAAGGCTGCCTCTCCCTGCCCGTCTCCGCGGACAAGCCGGTGGAGATCCACAAGCTCGACCCGGCCACCGGCAAGCCATTTTTTCACACCAAGGTC
>MGQK01000129.1:29973-35504 GCA_001797815.1 Deltaproteobacteria bacterium RBG_13_61_14
CTCCAACCTGCTCTTGACCGAGGCCTTCGGCCCGCATCAGCGCCTGGGCGGGATCATCACCTCCGCCCCGCTCGCGCCCGACCCGCGGCGCGAATGGGACCTTTGCCTCCCGGGTTGCACTCTCTGCGAAAAGGCCTGCCCGGTGGCCGCGCTCAAAGAGGGGAAATATGATGTGGACCCTTGCTTCACCTACTGGTCCACCGGCTTCGAGCGGATGCGGCCGCGGCGGCTCCGGGAATGGCCGGCCTATCTCCGCATGCTCCTTCAGCATCAGCGCCGGCGAGACTGGTTCATCGAGATGGGCCAGACCATGATCACCGACGTGGATTTCTGTATTGAATGCATGAAAGCCTGCCCCGTGGGCGAGCGCGGGAAAGCCCCGCGGCCGCGCCCCCGCTCGTCCGATGACTCTGTCCAGGCTCAGGATACATGGTAAACACCCTGCCTTCCTTCCTGGCGCGCCAACGAGCGCGCCCTAGGGGGAGGCGCGCGCCGTCTGAGCGCAAACACCCAAAGGCGCTCGACGCCTTCTTTTCTTGGCGGCTTCGCCCCTTTAACCACCTTCTTCTTTCTTCTTCTTTTCTTTCAGCTAAACCCCGAGTTTGCTGGGATCGGGAGGGCACAAAGTGTTTACAATGTATTGAACCTATACAGACTCTTGAACTCGCCTCCGCTTCCCGCTATTATAAATTGAGAGCCGGGATGGCCCACAGGGAACGGAGGTTGCGGCCATGGATAAATTGGAACTGTTCTACATTTTCCGCGCGGCCATAGACCACGAGAAGCAGGGCGAACGCATGTATAGCGAAGCCATCAAGCTGACCGAGGACCGGCCCGAGCTGAGCAAAGTGTTTGTCGAAATTTTCCGCGAGGTGCAGCGCCACCAGAAGCGGCTGCTCTTTCTTTACAAAAAACACAAGGCCGAGTTCGAGTCCTGACCCTATTTTTTCCTGGCACAATGTTGGTCGGGGCGATAAGCAATGGAATGTCAGATCATTTTACTTGGTGCCTTGGTGACTTGGTGGTAAAATCTCCTCTGCCGCTCGGCCCCGGCCGGCTGAGCGTGAAACTTCCTCTCCCATGAGCGCCGTTTTCCAACTCCTTGCCGACTCCGGCTTCGCCCAGCTCAGCCCGGGCCAGGCGGTCATGATCGCGGTCGGCCTGGTCCTGGTCATTCTCTCCATTTCCCGCGACCTCGAGCCCCTGCTGCTGATCCCGCTCGGCTTCGGAATCGTGCTCGCCAACATCCCCCTCTCCGGGCTCCTTGACCCGGCACCCGGCGGCATCTTCTACTACCTCTTCCAATATACCATCCTCAACAACTTCGCGCCCATCTTCCTCTTCTTCGGCGTCGGCGCCATGACCGACCTCGGCCCGCTCCTCGCCCGACCCTCCCTCTTCCTCATCTCCGCCCTGGCCCAGGCCGGCCAGTTCCTGGTCCTGCTCCTCGCCCTCGTCCTCGGCTTCGGGCTCAAGCAGGCCGCGGCCATCGGCATCATCGCCGGCGCCAACGGCCCGGTCACCGTGTTCATGGCCACCCACCTGGCGCCCGAGCTTCTCGGCCCGATCGTGGTCACCGCCTACCTCTACATGGCGCTGGTGCACCTGATCCAGCCGCCGATCATGCGCCTGCTCACGACCGCGGAGGAGCGCAAGATCGCGATGGCCCAGCTCCGCCAGGTCTCGCGCCAGGAGCGCATCGGCTTCATCCTGGCGGTCACCGTGCTCGCCTGCCTGCTCCTGCCCGTCGGGACCCCGCTCTTCGCTTTCTTCATGGCCGGCAACCTGCTCCGCGAGTCCGGCCGCACCGACCGCCTCGCCGGCGCCGCGGCCAACGAGATCACCAACCTCTTCATCCTCTGCCTGGTCTTCGGCCTTTCCTACACCCTGGCCGCGGACCAGTTCCTCCACCGCCAGACCCTGCTCATCCTCGGACTGGGACTCCTCGGTTTTGCCTCCGCCACCGCCTTCGGCATCCTCATGGCCAAAGTCCTCAACTACTTCAGCCGCGGACAAGTGAACCCACTGATCGGCGCCGCCGGTCTGGCCGCGGTGCCCCATTCGCCCCGCGTGGTCCAGATCGAAGGCCGCAAAGCCAACCCCGACAACTTCCTGATCATGCACGCCATGGGGCCCAACCTCGGCGCCATCATCGCGTCCTCGGTGGTCGCCTGCGTGATCTACTCCCTGCTCGCGCACTGATTCATATTGGCATAAAGATGGGCCAGCTTTACTCGTGGCCAAGGTAGGGGCATGGCATGCCATGCCCCTACTCGCTTAAGCAAATTGGGCGAGACGGAGGAAGACCTTTTCGGCCCGGTCCTGATTGACGATGCCGCAGATGCAAGGCTGGGCGATTTCTTCCGCGGCCTGGCGGGCGGTGAGCTGTTTTTGCCGGACGCTCTTCACCAGGTGCTGGACCAGGTGCACCGAGATCAGACCGTGGCCGCACATGGTAAGGAGTTCCAGCTCGCCGGCCGCGGGCAAGCGCTCGGTGCGGCCGCGGAATCCCAGGCTGTGAAGGTAAGTATGCTCGCGCAACCCGGTCGCGCCGCAGCACTGGTGGATATCGCCGAACAAGCCGGAAAGCACGATCGAGATGGGGTAACCCTTTTCCCGGTTTCGCTTCAACCATTCTCCTTGCAAGTCCTGGAGCAGGGCGATCACCTTTTCCGGGTCGGTGTAAATGGCGGTGAGCACGCTCGAGCGTTCGGCCACCAGGCGCAAGAGCAACGCCCGGGTGGCTTCGGGTCGGAAGCGCGACATCAGCCGCACCAGGGCCTGCTTGGAGCCGAGCTGGGGAATGTCCAGGTCCGGGAAGTTGCGCGAGAGCCAGTTGCTCGGACCGTGGGCCAGCATCTTCTCGGCCAGTTCCGCCATGGCCTCGCCAATCCCTTGCTTCCGCTTATACTTCCCCGGGATCATGGCCAGGACGATGATCTCCTCGCCCGGATGCTCCGGGCTTAAGCCGCGACGCTGGGAGGTGTGCGACACGACTAGCCCTCTTGCCGAGCGATGCCCTCGGCCAGGCCCAGGTTGACCTTGCCGTTGGGCAGGCGAAAAACTTCCGGCCCGAAGAGCGGATCCAGCGGCGAGGCGCCGTCCGGCACGGCCCGCAAGGCGATGCTGACATTGAACACGGTCTCCACTTCCTCGGACAGCTCGGCCAGCAGAGCGCGCAATTCCGCGAACGCGCTTCGCGGCAGGATGAACTCGACCAGGGCCGAGATTACCTTTTCGTCCAATACCTCGGGTTTGAACGCGCCGGTCTTCGAGTCCGCGATCAACTCCGCCACGGGATTATCCGCGACCGCCGGATAACCGTGTTCCGTGAATTTCCTGACCACCCGTTCCACCTCGCGGAGCCGGGCGCCCAGGGCCGGCCGGCCCAGCTCGACGAAGACTCCCATGAAGCCCGGCTGGTAGCGGCGGGTGGAGTCGTTGGTCTTGATGCCCTCGGTGCCGCGGCCGGGCACGCCGGTGGACTTATGCTCGACTAACGGATTGGAAAAAGCCTCGCGCAGGGTGCGCGGCCATTCCAGCTTGCCGGGTTGGATGGCGTCTCCCGGACAGACCCGCGAGCGCTGGCACACCCCGCATTCGGCGCACTCCTCCGGATCGGTCCGGGCGACTTCGTCCAGCCGGATAGCGCCCATCGGGCACAAGGGCACGCAGCTTCCGCAGCCGATGCAGCGGGAAGGATCAATCCAGCGGTGCGGCACCTCCGCCGCAGCCGGCCGGGAGCAGGCTTGGGGAGACGCCGCGACCGCGGCCGCGCCGACTGCGGAGCCGATCAGAAAGTGCCGCCGATTGATCGCCGGTCGCTTGTCTTCGGTCATGGAATTACCGGGAGCAGCAGGTGCGACGGATGCTCGCGGTCGTGGTAAATCGTCTGGCGGGCCGCGATCGGCTCGCCCGCCGCTCCGCCGAGGTTGGCGTTGCGGTCGTAGCGGGGGAAGTTGGACGAGCTGACTTCCACCCGCAGGCGGTGGCCCTTGAGAAACACGTTGCTCGTGCACCAGAGGTCCAATGCCAAGGCGTAGATCCGGCCGGGATCGAGCAGGGAAGGGCGGTCGCGACCCTCGCGGAACCGCGCCCGGATGATGCCGTCATTAATGTTAATCGCCTCGCCGTTGGGATACACGTCCACCAGCTTCACCGTGAAGTCGGTATCCTTCGCGGAAGAGGCCGCATAAATAACGGCGCGGAGCGGGCCGGTGATCTCAAGGTCTTCCGGCAAAACCTCGGAGGTATAGACCAGGACATCCCGGCGCTCTTCCACCTCGCGCTGGTCCATGGAGCCGGAGGGCGGCAAGAGCTTGTTCCCGCCCCGGGTCGGCACCGGGTCATGCGGATCGTAATCATACCGGTCCGGCGGCTCCTCGCCCGGCGGCTCGGTGGAGAAGGTGCCGTCGCCTTGGCAGGAGTTCGCCTGCCCGCCGGAGTGGAGATAATAACGGGTCCATTGGGTGCGGAGGAGCGGCCATTCGTTCTCGTCGCGCCAGACGTTCTTGCCCATCACGTAGAGGCGGAGCGGCGGGCTGTGGACAAAGGCGTTGTCGCGGCCCTGGAGCCAGTAGTCCCACCAGTCAAAATTGAATAACGACCGGTAGACCGCGAAGCTCCGGGCCGCGTTCTCTCCTCCGCTCGGCGCGTCGTGCCGGCCGGGCATGATATGCGCCCAGGGCCCGACGATGAGGCGGGAAGCGTCCCGCGCCGGGCCGGCCGCGTATTTCTTGATGTTGACAAAGTCCTCCATGGTCGCGGCATTGTGCACGTCATACCAGCCGCTGACCAGCAGCACCGGCGATTTCAGGTCGCGGTAGCGCTCCCGCGGATCGGCATAGCCCATGGTCGCCTCGGCGATGCCCGGCGTGAACATCACGTCCCGGAATTTTTCCAGCACGTCCACCGAATACGGCGGCCCGTTCCAGCTCAGCTCCTCGCCGACCTTCTGGCTCAGCACCCGGAGGATTCCGTCCAGGTCTTGCCCCACCAATTCCTCCGGTCGCACCCGCCAGGGTTCCTCCAGGGACGCGTTGTAATAGCCGGTGGTCATGATCCTTTCCTGCAAAAGTTCCTCCACCTCTTTGCGCGATCTTCCCTCGATCCGGCCGGCGTGATGCCCGGTGCGGCTGGCCCAGGTGACCACCGCCTCGTGCAGGTTGGCCCCGCCGCGGTGGCCGGCGGCGAAGTCCATGGAAGTGAACTGGGGGTAGAGGCAGGTCATGTCCGGCGAGTCGGAGACCAGCCACTGGGTGCGGCCGAGGAAGCTCGCGCCCCAGGCGCCGATCTTGCCGTTGAACCAGGGCTGTTGTTTGATCCAGACGATCAGGTCGTGGCCGTCCACGTAATCGCTCAGCACCGGGATGAAGTTCTTGCCCTCGCTCTCGCCGGTGGCCCGGGTGTCCTGGATCACGAACACGTAGCCGTGGCTGGCGATGATGTAGCCGATGGCGGTCAGGTTCTTCTTTTCATAGGGCAGCCGGCAGGTGATGGCCGGATACTTGCCCGGAGGCAGAGGCTCGTAG
>MGQK01000129.1:35531-35647 GCA_001797815.1 Deltaproteobacteria bacterium RBG_13_61_14
CGCATGGGCACCATGATGCTCTGGGTGAATTGGCCCCGATACTCCCCGGCCGGGATCCCGATGACCCGGCCGAGCAGCCGGCTGAAGCGCTCGGCGTTTTCGCCCTTAAAGCGGGC
>MGQK01000130.1:0-17029 GCA_001797815.1 Deltaproteobacteria bacterium RBG_13_61_14
TTGAAATATTCGTGGATGTTCTCCAACCCGTCGGTGTCGCCGTCCTGCAACGCATCCGCGGTCGTGGCCTCCAAGCACGCGGCATTGCTGACCTCGTAATCATCGGGCATCAGGTCGCTGTCCGTGTCCTCGGAGCAGGGATCGGTCTCCCCAGCGTCCACCACCCCGTCGTTGTCCTTGTCCTCGCCCGAGGTGGTGCCATCGAGCAAGCCATCGTTATCCGTATCGTTATCGCGTGGGTCAAGGCAGGGACGGGTGACCACTTCTTTGTAGTCATTCAATCCGTCATCGTCGCTGTCGGCATCGCAGGGATCGGTCTCGTTGCCGTCCAGGACCCCGTCGTGGTTGAGGTCTTCACCCGCGCCCAGGGTATCGCCGTCCCACAAGCCGTCGCCGTCGGTGTCCACCGTGTTCGGGGCCAGGCAGGAGTTGGTAACGACTTCGATATCGTCACTGAGCTTGTCCCCGTCGGTGTCGGTTTTATTCGGGTTGGTGCTGGCGGTGAACTCGCCGTTGGCGCAGAGCACCGTGGAACCGTCCATGACCGCAGTCGAGCCGTCGCACAACCCGTCGTCGTCGGAATCATAGTCAAGCTGGTCCGTGATATAACCATCGCTGCCGGCGGTGGTCTCCTCGGTGTCGGAAAGGCCGTCGTTGTCGTCATCGGTATCCGCGTTGTCGCCGGTGGTGTCGCCGTCGTTGTCGGCCCACTCGCTGCCGTTGGTGGGGAAGGCGTCGTTGCCGTCGAGGTAGCCGTCGTCGTCGGAGTCGGGGTCGTTGACGCTGGTGCCGAGTCCGCTCTCGTTGACATCGAGCACGCCGTCATTGTCGTCGTCGGTATCCGAGGAGTTGGCGGTGGTGTCGCCGTCGGTGTCCGAGCCGGTGGGCTGGTAAACGTTCTTGGTGGTGGTTTCGTTCTCTTCGACTACGATTCCGGTCTCGGTCTTGCCTTTGTAGTTGAGCTTCATGGACTTGAGGGTGTAGGTTCCTATGGGCACGTCCTGGAAGCTGTAGGACCCGTCGGAAAGCGTGGTGCCGCCGAAGTCGGTGCTGCTGTCCGCGGTCACCGAGTCGTTCGCCACCCCGGCATAGGGCGGATAGGTGTGCATGATCTTGCCGGAAAGATAGCCGGTGGGCTGCCCGCCGCCGGACCCGCCGGGATCGTAGATGCCCGGGTAACGGGGGATGGCGTTGACGTTGATGCCCAGGGTGTCGGTGGAGCGGAAGCAGTCGGCCTGGAGCCAGCCGTCAGGGGAGATGGTCGCGGGGCCATCCACCGAGAAGTAGAAGAGGTGAGTCAAGTCTTCCCGCTTCCAGGCCGGCGCCCCCTGGTAGCGGCCCAGGACAAAGAACTGCATCTTCTCGCAGGCCTTGACCTGGAAGGTGTCGGGCCAGACCTGGGGAGAAGGAGCGCCGGTCAGGCCGGCGGTGTCCATCACCACCTTGCGGGGGATGTATTGCAAGGGCGGGGGCGGACAGAACCAGGTGGAATCCAGGAAAAGGCCGGAGCTGTCTTCGTAGGTGGCAATCACCCGCGTGGGTTCCAGGATGATGGTGCTGCCGGCAGCATAGGTGGGGGCAAAGGTGTTGATGGTGGTCGAGTAGTGGCCGTTGCCCTGGTCCACGATTTCCTGGAATTCATCCCCAATCTGGGTGACGCCCTGGATCTTGACGTTATCCAGATAGACGGCGTCTGGATCGCCGCCGCCTTCGGTCGAATTCATCCGCGCCACCCAGCGGATGCGGAACTCGTCGCCGGGAACCGCGGAGTCGCCCACCAACTGGTAGCGGTAATCGCCGGACAGGGTGATTTCCACGTATTCCAAGGCGGTGGAGGCATGGTCCATCCGCCAGAGCTCGATCCACTTGCCCGCCCCGCCGCGGTCGTTCACCTGCACGGCAAAGCCGTGCGACGGCTCCAGAATGCCATTGTTGAACAAGCCGCCGTCCTTGACCTCGAAAGATAAAATCGCGTTGTCCAGGCCGGCGAGGTCGAGGCGTTTCTCCAGGATGTAATTTTCCACGGTGCTCCCGGCCTGGAGGCGGGTGAACTTCAGGCCCTGCCCGCCGGCGGGGTTGATGGTGGTCACCACATTGGCCCAAAGGCCCTGGGCGCCGGTCACGGTGTCAAAGGACAAGGGATACAGGTCCAGCGACAAGAATTCAAAGTTTTCCGAGAAGATGGATTTCTCTCCAAAGACATAAATGTCTTCGAGATAGATCTCGCCGTCCGGGATCATGGGATAGAAGGCCACCCGGACCCAAACCGCGGGGATCCCGGCGAAACTGCCAAGGGACAAGGGCACCGGGTCCTGAGGCGGCGCGGTATTGTCGGCGCCAAAGCCCGGCAGGATCGGGTACCGGGAGATCTCGATGTAGGTATTACCATCTATCGAAATCTCAATAGCCACTTCGCCCCCGGCCATGTAGCCGCCAAAGGCATGGAGGCCGATCCGGATATCCTCGTAAGCTCCCAGATTCATCAGTTGCTTGGCCATGTAAAGCGGCTCCGGACTCATCGGATACACTGCCTTCACATTATACAGTCCCTGGAAGAACCCCACGGTTCCTCCGCTCATTTCCAGGGTCAAATAGGGCTGGTGGGGGAGCAAGATCATCCAGTCCGAAATGTTGCCGTCCTCAAAGCCGTCGTAAAACACCATGTCCCCGCCTTCTTGGCCGGCCGCGCCAAAATTGGATCCGGCGTAGTAGTTGCGGTCGGTAAAGACATGGAGGAATTTGGAGCGGCCGACAATGCCCACCGTGCCGCCGGCGGCGGGATGGCCAGTCAGATAGACGTCCACATTAATGGCATCGCCCAGATAGGAATCGCCGGCTTGCGAGGCATAGGCGCAGAGGTAGTCCGGCGGGGGCTGGTAGGTGATGGGGTTGATGGTCAGATAGAGCGGCGGGACAAAGGCCACGCACTTGGAGAAGTAGTTGGGGATGGACACCTTGATGGTGCTGGCCGTAGAACCGGGGATAAAGGAGACGGTGACTTTCCCGTCGGGCCGGCCGGTTACGCCGATCCCGGAGCAGGAAGGGATTCCCTCGGCCATAGTGGAGTAGGTGTTCTCAAAGATGCCGTCGCCGGCCACCAGCTCGAAGCGCGGGCTGATGCCGCAGCGGGGCATTCCGTTTTCGTCCTTGATCACCACGGTGATCGGCACCCGGTCTTCGGTATAGACATCGACGTAATAAGGCGAGTAAGGCGGCCAGGACAGTTCCAGGCTCTTGGGCGAGCCGGGTAAAGTTGCCGTCCGCTTGCCCACCGGGGTGACCTGGATGTCCGGGGCGCTGGCCGTGGTCTCGCATTTCCCGTTATCGCCCGGAGCGATGATCCCCTCGGTGTCATCCCGAATGTCATCGTAGCTGGGCGAGGTGGCCAGGGTGGTACTGCCCGCGGCCACGCAGGAGCAGAGGTGGGCCAGGTTCAGGCTCATGTCAATCACGTAATCGTCGCCGCTGGTGGCGGAGTCAATCACGCCATTCTCGCCGGCGGTGATGCAAACCGTGCTGAAATATCCTTCGTCCACCGGGGTGGTCTGGACGTCGGGATAGACCGCGGAGGTATCGCACACGCCGTCCGGGCCGGCCTGGATGACATCCGCGACCGTATTGCTATAGAGGACGGTATCATCGTTGGCAGCAGTTGCCTCCAGATCAAGGTAAGTGATGGATTGGACGCCAGCGGTAACACAGATGGCGTCCACCCCTCCCTCGCCGACCGGGGTGGTCTGGACATCGGTGGAGACGGCGGAAGTATCACAAATGTTATCAGGACCGGCCTTGATCACGTGGGGAACGGTGGAACTATCCAAGACATCGTCGTCCGCAGGAGTCGCGACCAGACCATAGTAAGAGACGGATTCACCGGCGGTGACACAAACCGCGAGGTTGGGAACGGATTGGCCGACCGGGATTTCCTGGACATCGCCGGGAGCGGCGGCGGTGTCGCAGACTCCGTCTTCGCCGGCGAAGAGGAAATCTGCCCGGATGAAGGACTCCAGGAACCCGATGTCGTTCTCGTCAATGTAGCCGTTGCCGTTGATGTCGCACTGCAGCCCGCCGACGTCGGTGAAGCAGGCGCCGGTGGTGTTGAGGATCACGCCTTCCACCAATTGCCGGGCGGTGATCACGTCATCGTAGCTGAGAATCCCGTCGCCGTTGCAGTCCATGAACTGGTCCGCGCCGTAGGTGGCGCAAGGCGTTTCGACCGGGACTTGCACGCCCATCAGGCCGAACTCGTTGCTGACAATGAGATAACTGCAGTTGAAGATTTCGGAACGGCCGCTGCTCTGGTCCAGGTTGATGAAGGTGGTGATCCCGAGGGGCGCGTTCCCGCTCAGGCGGAAGCGGATGTCGGCCAGGTGAAGCTGACCTGCGACTGTGCAAGGCTCCGCGCTCACGTTGTGGCCGTAGATTTCAAGCTCGCCGGGATAGAGGTTCGCGAACCAGGGATCATTGAAGGCGGTGTCCCCCGCCATGGGCACCGGCGGCTGGATGAACTCGAGAAAGTTGGGATCGTAGAGCAGCACCAGCCGGTATTGGCCCAGGGTGGTGGAATTGGTTGCGGCCATGATCGAGAGCCAGAACTCCTGGCCGGGCGAGACCTGGCCGCCCGGGATGGAGAGATAAATCTGCTTGGTCGGCCCGCCGTAGCGGTTCATGTAGATATCGGTATCGGTGCCGCGCTCACGGTTGTCCTGCCAGGCCACGGCCACGCCATTCTGCAGCCGGGCCAGGGCCGGGCGCCGGGCATTGGCCGTGCCGCCCCGGTCCACCGGAAACTCGCAGCCCACGGCGCTGCCGGTGCTGTCATAACGCTGTCCAAAAATGTCGAAATCGCCGAAGCGGTTGTCCTGCCAGGCGACCAGGAACTCGCCGGCCGAGTTGACCGTCACCTCCGGGAACCCGGACTGCTCGCCCGTCGCAGTGCCCGTATCCACCTGGAACTCGTTCCCGGCCGAGCCGGTGCTGCTCTCGTAGCGCCGGCCGTAAATGTCCACACTGCCGCCGGCCCGGCGGGTGTCCTCCCACGCCACCAGGCAATTGCCGTCCTTGTCGCAGAACAGCGCCGGCCGGTCCGCGGTGCCGCTGATGGTGTTCAAGGTCAGGGCCGATCCGACGGGGTTGCCGCTGGTGTCGAACTTCTGGATCTGGACGTTACCGGCCTGGGCCCAGGCCAGGAAGAAAAAGCCGTTGCGGTTGGAGAAAGTATCCTGACCAGTAATAGTCGAGCCGGCCGCCAGTTCCACCTGGCTCCCGCAGGAGAAGTTGTTGTTGCAGTCGCGGCCGTAGATGGCGTTCCCTTCCCGCACCCAGGTAGAGAAGAAACGGGTGTCCGAGGTGGCCGCCACCCGGGGCGCGGTGGCCGCTTCCGAGCCGGTATCCACATCCATCCGGAGCTCATCACTCAGCACCGGCGCGCCAAAGGGCAGGTAGGTGCGGGCGTAAATATCGGGATTGCCGTTGCGGTTATCCTGCCAGACAATCAAGTATTTGGAAGCAAAGGCCGCGGCCGGACGAGTGGCGGAACCCGTGCTTTGGTCCACCTGGAAGTCGTTAGTTCCGAGGGTGTTGCCCTGGGCCAGGCGCGCGTAAACATCGGGGTTGCCGTTGCGGCTGTCCTCCCAGAGGAAGACGACCTCGTTGAAGCCATCCGAGGCGAGCGCCGTGGAGATGGCATTGGCCGACCCAGCATCCTTGTCCACCCGGGAGTCTTCCACGCTGGGCTGGGGGTTATCGCTGCACGAGACATCGTCACCCGGGTCCAGAGGATCGAGACTTTGACGGACTTCGGTGTAATCATCCAGGCCGCCGCCGTCGGTGTCCGGGTTGTTGGGGTTGGTGTCCTCCCCCGCGGTGTAGCTGGCGCAGTCCAGGTCGTAACAGATCTCTTGATAATCGTCCAGCCCGTCCCCATCCGAATCGGCCTTGAGGGGATTGGTGAAGAAAGTATAGGTTTCCGCGTAATCATTCAGGAGGTCGCCGTCGGTGTCCGGGTCGCACGGGTCGGTCTCGTTGGAGTCCTTCACCCCGTCATGGTCCGCGTCCTCGGTGCCGTCCGCGAGGCCATCGCCGTCAGTGTCGGCCAGGACCGCGCTGAGACAGGCATGGGTGGCTTCCAGGGCATCGCCGATCAAGTCGCCGTCCGTGTCATCCGAGAAGGGATTGGTGTCCGATCCCGTGGTGTAGGCATTGCAGTTGCCGTCGTAGCAGACTTCTTGATAATCGTTCAGTCCGTCCCCGTCCGGGTCGGCATCGCAAGGGTTAGTCTCGCCGGCGTCCAGGGTCCCGTTGTTGTTGCGGTCTTCGCCGCCAATGCAGGTTCCGTTTACCGTATTGCCGCCGTCGCAAAGCCCGTCGCCGTCGCTGTCGGGATTGGTGCGGTTGGGACAACCCGAGACTAATTCCAAATCATCTTCCAGCCCGTCGCCGTCCGTGTCCACCGGGACGTTGATCACGGTCACCGTGGTCGAGTCTTGGAGCGAGTAATCCTGACCCGTCACCGTGGCGGTCCCGCCGCTGGGCGGCACCGCGTCCGCAGTAAAGAGACCGCTGGCATTGATGGTGCCGTCGCCAGTCGCGCTCCAGACGGCGGTAGCGGTGCAATCCGTGTCCGGACTGCACTGCCAGTCGCAGGTGAGGCCAAATTGCAAACTGGTGCTTTCGTTGACATTGGGCAAATTGGGATGGAGCAAAACCGCGATCACGTTATCCAGGTTGTTGACCGTGACGGTTTCGCTATCGAGCACGCCGGGATAGGTGTTGTGCTGGGCGCTGACCCAGGCATCTTCGCTGGCGCAGCCGGTCGGACTCAGCGCGGTGAACAGGCCGGCGCCGTCCACCGAGCCGGGCCCGGAATCAATTCCCCAGGTGACTTGACCGGTGCAGTTCTCACTGCCCCCGCACTGCCGGGTGCACTGGGCCGAAAGCTGGGCGACATCGCCCTCGGTTACCGTCAGCGTATCGGGAAGGATATCCAGGAGGATCACCGGGTCATCGGGGTTGACCGTCACGTCGGTGGTGTCGGAGAAAGCGCCGTTGGTCCCCTGGACCGTTTCGGTCACCGCGGTGCAGCCGGGCACCGGACCGGTGGTGTAAAGCCCGAAGCCGGTAATGGTGCCGGAGCCGGCGATCACCGCCCAGGAGGTGGCGGCGGTGCAGTTGGAGGTGGTGGAATCGCTCCAGGAGCAGATCGCGGAGAACTGGAGGCTCGAGCCTTCGTTCACGCTCACCGGCGCATCGGGCTGGATGTCCAGGTCGGTCAAGGCGTTTTCTACGTTCAGGATGAAGGTGCCGCCGAGGACCGCGGCGAGGCCCTTGCCCAGGGTGTCCGGGGTTCCGGGCAGCCGGCCCTGAATGGTTACCGTGCCGTTGGGCGTGCCGGTGGCGATGGCGATCGTCACTTTGGCCCGCCCGTCACTGTTGGGCTGGCCGGAGACGGCGAACACCGTGCCGGCGCTGTAGTTGGCGCCCTTGCTCGGGTCCACGAACAGAGTTGCATCGTGGGCGTAGATGCCGCCGAAGATGACCTGGGTTTCGGGATTGATCCCGCCGGTGGTGGCAATGACCTCGAAGATGATGCCGGCCCCATTCCGGGGAGTGCCATCCCCATCCACCAGGGTCAGCTCGATGTCATGCGCCGGCCCGCCCGGCACCAGGGTGTTGCCGGGGATGACGGTGTTCTGGATCGCAATCGGCGCGCCGCCTTTGGGCGAGGTATCGCCGCTGAGCAGGTTCTGGAAAAGGGCGACGTCCATACTGTCCGCCGACCCGTCACCGTCCAAGTCCATCAAGGTGATGGTATCAGGGTCCACGTTGGCGAAGTTGAGGAGATGGTTGACCAGGTGTTTTTCCAGCAGGAGCTTATCAATGATGGTGGCCCGGTGGTCGCCGTCCAGGTCCCAGAAAAAATTGGCCCCGGGTTGGGCCGGCGAGGTGAGGAAAAGGTCATCCCCCATGAGCTCGGGATCGGTGAAGTCCACCAGGTATTCCGCCCCGTCTCCGGCGCCGCTGTCGTCGTAATCAAAGTCCTGCTCCGCGCCCGGGGCGAGCCAATAATAGTCCTGTCCGTCGAGCAGACCGTCGTCGTCCATGTCGCGATCGCCGTCATCGTAGTCCAAGGAATCATCCAGCCCGTCCTGGTCGGCATCGCTGAAAGAACAATCTATATCGTCGGCATCGAAGGTGGGATCACTGGGCGCAGCCCCGCCGCAGAAGAACACTTCCACCCCGTCCCAGATCCCGCCGTCATCCGTGTCTTGGATATTGGGATCGGTGCCGGTGTCGTTCGGGTCAAGATAAATGCCGGTGTTGGTCTCCACCCCGTCCCAGAGCAGATCGCCGTCGGAATCGGGGTTCAAGGGATCCGTGCCGGTGTCGCTGGGCCCCATCCAGCTCCCGGTATTGGTCTCGAAAGCGTCCGGGAGCCCGTCGTGGTCGGTGTCGGCGGTGAAAATGCAAGGATTGGTGCCGAGGTTATATTCATCGAGGTTGGTAAAGCTGTCCGCGTCGTAATTGCTGTCGCCATCCACCACGGTGGGTTTCATGCAGGAATTATTCCGCTCCCAGTCGTCCCACATGGTGTCGCCGTCGGTATCCGGGTTGCAGGGATCGGTGGAATTGACGCCGCCGTTATATTCCGCGAGGTTGGTAAGGGTATCAGGGTCCAAATTGCCGTCGGCGTCCGGGACGTCCGGATCCAGGCCGCAGGGGACATAGATCGTCTCCCAGGTGTCGGGCATACCGTCGCAGTCGGTATCGCCCGGGCAACCCGCCGGCAGCACGTTCAGCACTAGGTCGTCCCGGTCGCTGTTCGACCCGGCATCGCAGAAATTGGGTGGTTGGTTGCTGAAAACCACCCGGATGGCCTGGTTACCCGCGAGAGTGCCCAGCTTGAAAGAAACCTGCAAAACTTTGGATCCAATGCCAGGGCACAGGACAGGGGTGCCCTGAAGCATCCAGGATGGCGAGGAGGGATTGTCGGCCAGGAACACGGAGAGCCGGTCGCTGGAAGTGTTCATGCACCAGACCGTGGCTTCCACCCGGACGGTGTCTCCTGCCAAGAATTGGGTGTGTTGGAGGTCATCCACCACGTAAGAATCGAGGGATTCGCTGGCATGGTAAGCGCCCCCTGTGCCATCCACGCAGGGACTGGACATCAGGGTATTAGGTGCGTTGGGCTCTGGTCCAGGCGGGACCCGGAGGGCGTTGAACAGGCCATTACGGCTGTCAATCAGATCCCCCGGGACATTACACGGGCTGGTCCCGCTGGTGCATTGCGGAGCACCCAGGGGGGGATTATAGACCGCGATTTCGGCCTGGAGCAGCGCCGGCGCGCAAAAGAAAGCGATGAGGAAGAAGCCCAGAGCCCCAAACGTTTGACGGGAGAGTCGCATCGCGATTCCTCCTTGCTGACAAATCCCTGTGGCGGATGAGAATAGTTAAATTTTACTAAGAAATCTCTTCCAACGCAATCTCCTGCTTCGGGCGCCTCATTTGGTGATGACCAGGCTCTTGACCGCGACCGGCCCCTTGGCATCCACAAGCTCGATCTGGGAGATGCGGTCGTAAGCGGCGATCACCCGTCCTTCGCCCAGGACCACGGTGTCGGTGCCCACCGAGACGCCGGTGTTCGGCTCGATCATGGGCTCTTCCTTGAAGACTACGACCCTCATGCCGGGCTTGACCAGCATGTTGGCGCCGAGGTTGATGGTATAGGTCTTGCCTTGCTGGGCCTGGACCTCGCCTTCGAGGATGGGGAAGCCGAGCTTGAGCTTGAGGGCCAGCCCCTGCATGAGGAAGCGGAGGTTGGACAGGCTCTTGTCCTCGTGAAAGGCGTCCTTTTCCAGGAGAATCTTGGAGGTCTCGGTGTCCACCAAGCGGGCATAGACCTCGATCGAGCTCTGGCCTTCCTTGACTACGCCCATCACCACCCCTTCGGCCGCGGTGAGCTTGCCCACCTTGACCGATGCGCTCTCGTCGGTCAGCCCCTCGGCGGAGAGCTTCATCTCCCGCAGCACCGCGTCAATCTGAGAGCGGTCCACGTAGTCGAAGCGCTCCTGCTCGACTAAAGCGGTAACCAGGTTGTCATAGGCCACTTCCCCGATGTCCTTGACCGCGCCCCCCTCGTAAAACGGGAGCAAAGTGACCGACATGCGGCTGCCCACCTGGTGCACCTTGGGCACCACCCGCATCACCCGGATTTCTTTTTCCGCCCGGTTGCCCTTCAAGTCGGTGGCCGCGATCACGATCCGATTGCGGCCGGGCTTGAGCTTGAGGATGTAGTTGAAGAAGATGTTCTTGCGCTGGCCCTTGATCAGGTTCTTGGCATTCACGCTCAGCTCGGTGATGGGATTGACGTCCGAGACGTTGCCTTCCAGGTAGATCTGGTCGAAATAAACGGTCTGCTCGGCGATCAGGTCCTTGAGCTTGATCGCCGGCGGCTCGGAATCCATCATGGCGTCGTAGGTGTTGAGCAGGCCCCACCAGATGTCGTTCTCCGCCACTTGCCGGCGCTCCTCGATATAAGGCATGATCCCATAGGGCAGCGGGCTGTAGCGGAGCGGCCGGAACGGGGCGGCCGGGTTGTAAGTCTCCGGGTCGTAAAGCCCGGCGTAGCGGGTGGGACCGGGCTGATAGCGCGCGCCCTTGGGCGGGGCGCCCAGGTGGATGGTGCCCGCGGTGGAGTTGCCGGCCATGTCCACCGCCTTGAACTTGATGGCCTGCTGGCCGGCCAGGTTTAAGCTGGCGGCAAAAACGCCGTCGGTCACTTTCACCGGCTGGCCGTTCAGCTCCAGCTTTTGCAGGCCGGAGAGGTCGTCGGCAAAGCCCTGGATCCGGACCGAATCGGGCGCCGTCCCTTTCTGGATGTCCTCCACGCTTAAGCGCGGCCCTTCCCGGTCCACCAAGAGCTTCAGCGTCTGGGTGGTGCTCTTGTCCAGCAGGTCCTTGGCCACCACGGTGATGGTGTTGACGCCCGGCTCCAGATCCACCCGTTGGCTGAACGCGATGGTCGGCTCGGCCACCGGCACCAGCACCGGCTGGTCGGCGATCCAGACCTCTTTCACGAACTGGTCGTCCTTGGCCACGCCGGAAAGAAGGATGGCGGCCTGGTTGGTAACGGCGCGGTCGCGGTGGGAGGTGATCTCCACGGTCGGGGCCGCGGTGTCGGCCTGGGTCTCTTCCAGTTTGGCCTTGCGCGCCTTGTCCAGGTAATACTGGGCCCGGGCCGACTCGGCACTCGAGAGCGAGGTCTCCAGCTCCTGGATGGCTTGGTCCACCTGCCCCAGCTCAAAAAGGGCGATGCCCTTTTCCCGGTGGCCGAAGTAATCCGCGAAGTGCATGCCGTAGGTGCGGGCGCGGCGCTGGTCGCCCTCCTTGCGGTCCACCTGGCGGCGCAGCTTGATGGCATGGTCAAGGTCGGCCAGCGCCGGCTCGTAGCATCCGCCTTCCAGGTAGGACATGCCCCGCTCCTGGTAATTCCACCACTCTTCGCGGAAATTGCCCTTGACCACCCCATACTTGACCCCGTTCTTGACACATTCCGGCCCCTTGCCGGGCAGGTCCCGGCCGAAGCCGAAGAGGCCCAGGGTCAACCCGGTCCCGAGTAAAAGAGCTCTGGTGACTTTCATGGTCTTCCTCGCTATTCGAAATGATAGATGGTGGAAAGCAGGAAAGAGTGCTGCTGCACGTCGCCCCGCTCGATCTGGGCCAGGCGGGTGCCGGCGGCGTTGGTGGTGGTGATCAGGTCCACATCGTTGGCAAACCGGTAAATGTAAGCCGCGTCGACAATGATCCCTTTCCAGGCAAAGCCGGCGCCCAGGGTGCCGCCCCAATAATTCTGAGGAGATTTTTCGGCCGGCTGGGGATCGTAAAACGCGCCGGCCCGGAGCGGGACCGCGTATTTTTCCCGGATGAAGATATACTCGGCGCCGAGGCGGACGGTGGCGGTCGGGTCCACCCCGGACTCGCTCCGGCGGAGCCCGCTCACCGCGCTGAAAGTTTCCTTGCGCCGCCGGCCGGTGAGAGGATCGGTCACTATCATCTCGGTGGTAAAGGTATCCCAGCGGACCAAGGTGGCGTCGGCCTCCATGCTGAAGGCGTCGGAGAAGCGGTTGGCGACGCCAAGCCCGAAGGAGTCGGGGAAGTGCATGGTGATGTCTTCAGAGAAATGGCTGCGGGTGGCGGAACCGATCTGCTGAAAGGTATCGCCCACCAGGCGCGACTGGGTCTGGAGGTATTCATATTTCCACTTCACGTCCGCGTCAAAGCCGGAGCGCCAGACCAGGCCCACGCTGGTGCGGCCGGTGACCTTGGCGAGCAGCCCGAGGTTGAAGTTCTGGCCCCGGAACCGGAACCTCTCGTCAATCTTGAGATGCGAGCGGGTGACCGTGGGCACGCCCGGCGCGGGAAAGCCGACATCAATCCCGGGATCGTATTCCAGGTTCAGGTTCAGGTCCTGGAAGGTGAAGCTGTTGTTCTGCTCGAACACGGTCTGGCGCTGTTCGGTGGTGCGGGTGTAGCCCCGGTTGACAAAGCCGTCCATCCAGAAGTTGTAGGTGAAGCCAAGGGAGAACCTGGGAATGATCTGGACGGCGAAAGCCGGCGCCACCGCCCCGATGTCGCCGGTCTGGGTGACCTCCTGGCGCAGCGCCTGGACCCGCTTGACGTCCTGGTTGACCACGCCCAGGTAAAAGTCATCGGTAGGATCCGTGGGCGTGCCCGCGGTGCAAGGCACCATCACCGGGGTCGGGCCGGAAAAGTCCCAGCAGGGGTGGCCGGAGAAATCGGCAGAGCCGTAGGCCACCTGGCTCGGCACCAGGCCGGCCAGGTTCCGCTCCAGGTGGTAGTTGAAATCGAACAGCCGCTGGTAGTTGAGGCTGACCACAAAGTTCTTTTCCTTGATGGAAAAGGGATAGGAGGCGGCGATGTAGTTAAAGGCGTAGGAAGTAAAGGACTGGTCGTCCTCATCCCGGTAAAGCCGGGCCTGCCCCTCCGAGCTTCCCACCACCGCGGCCTCGGGTTTCTCCAAAATCACCAGGGCCGCGGGATTCCAACTGGCCGCGGTGCCGTCGTCGGCGGTGGCGATGAAAGCGCCGGCCTGGCCCATGGCCCGCGCGCCCGAGCCGACCGGAGAGGGCGCGCTGGTAATGGTGAAGTCCAAGACCTGGGCCTGGGCCCCGAAGGCGAGAAGGCCCGCAATCAGCGCCGCCAGCGCGGTTCCCTTTTTCCAATTCATCCTGATGACCAAAGTCAACCTGCCCCTCCTTAATCCGGTCCCAGAGATTGCGAATGCCTTCACCCCGCTGGGAGCAAAGGCATTCGTCCAAGACAGATGCTCTCGGCCTGGCCCCTGCCGGAAGCAGGGGAGACCGTGCTTACTGCACCACTTCTTCGACTTTCATGTCCTTCCTGGCCGCGCCGGACACAACCTTGGCATAGGCCAGCTCGTCTTCCACCCCGGTCACTTCCAGGATGCCCACGGGATTGCGCTTGGTCAGGCTCTTGCCCGCCACCTGCAACACCTGTTCTTCCAGCAGGTTGAGCTTGGTGCCCGAGGTCAGGCCGGCCTTGCTCCCCAGGTTCAGCACCACGCTGCCGTCCTTTTCCACCGCGGCCACGATCCCCCGCAGCGGGTAGGCCTTGCGCACCTTGGCCACCAGCTCCTTGGTAATCGCGTCCGCGATCTGGGCGGGCTTGGCCGCGGCCAAGAGCGGCTTGGGCGTGACCGCCACCTTGACCTGGGTGGTCTCGGTCTCGATCAGGCGCAGGCTGACCTGGGTCTCGTTGGCGTAGCGGAGGATGGCGCCGGTCGCGATCAGCCGGGCGGAGAAGAGCCGGCCCAGTTTCAACCGGGTCTCTTCGCTGGCCAGCACCGAGCTGGACAGGTTCAATTCCGAGATGATCTTGTCAATCTTCTCGCGCTCCACCACTTCCATCCGGCCGGTCGTCCGCAGCGCGTCGTTGACCGCCAGTTGAATGAAATCGTCCTCCCCTTCCATCTGGGCGGCCCGGCCCTTGGCCGTGAAATCAATGAAAGTCAAGGTCAAAGGCTTGGAAGTCCATTCTTCCCCCGGACCGGCCGGCATGGCCATCTGGCCCTTCTTATACCGATCCACCAGCTCGTCCACGGTCTTGTTCAGGTTGGCCTGGTAGGCCTTGTCCCCGGCCAGCTTCTGCATGTTCATTGCCTCGGCCAGGAGCCGGGTGGCCATGGCGTCGCCGGGGCTGGCCGAGAGCGCGGTCTGGAACGCGGTCTGGGCCTGGGCGGCATTGCCCAGGGAGAGCAGCTTCGAACCCAGGTTCATGGCCGCTTCCACGTTGCCGCCGTCGGCCTCCACCGCGGCCTGGTAATTCTGCACGGCCTGGGCGCTGTTGCCCTGGCCGGAGTAAATCCGGCCCAGCTTGACAAAGGCCTCGGCTTTTTCCGCGGGACTGCCCTGGCGGGCCTGAACCGCCTGCTGGTATTGGCTGATCGCCGTTGCCATATCGCCGTTATCAAGGGCGGTATTGCCCGCGACCAGGTATTCGGCCGCGCCTTGGCCGCCGAGGACTCCGCTCTGATAGGCGAGCAGGCCGGCGATGCCCAGGACCGCGATGACAATCAACGCGAGCAGGGCTTTCATGCCGGTTGACATGCCGGACTTGGCGCCGAAGGCTACGGTCTCACCGCCGCGCATGACCACGGGTTGGCCGGGGGCCATGTAAACGGGATAAGCGCCGGGAGGAGGAGTGGGGACTTCGGCCTTGGCCTCCCCGGCGGCTTCCTCGGCCTCCGCAACCTCGGCGAGATAACTGAAGGTCGGATCACCATAAAGCATATAGGAGGCCCAGACGATCGTTTCTTCGCCGTATTTGTCAATCAGGTGCAGACGGGCCTTGCGCACGGCTTCGCCGATGGACCGGCCGGCCATCACCTCGCGGTAAAAGGCCTGGGCGAACTCGAGACCGGGCTCGTCGAGGATATCCCAGAAAGTCCCGATGTAGTGCTGGACGCCGGAGACCAGGAAAGCGTTGGCCAGGCCGAAGATCTCCCGCTCATAATCGGCCTTGATCTGCCAGGTATCGGTCTGGCCGGAGGCGCAGGAATTGGCAAAGACGAAAGCGGGCATGGGCTTTTTCCCGGCCATGGCCCGGATCTCCGCGCTGGAGAGCTTGCCGTCGGAGAGCAGCCAGCCGGACTTCTCCGGGTTCTGGGTATCATAGTCGGTGTGACCGGCGTAATGGATAACGTCGTAGTCGCGCAGCTTGTTCTTGGCAAAGTTGCTGTCAATCTCCGAGGCCTTGAGGTTGGCGGAGATCAACTCGTGCTCCGGGTCGAGGAGGTCGCGGATGGCCTGGCCCTCGGTGCGGCTGGAGGGCAGGTCGCCCCGGGGGTCGGCCAGGATCAGCATCTTGAGCGGCTTGGCAATGTGCCGGCTGGCGGCCTCGGCCACGCGCTGGCGGGTGGCCACGATCCGGCCCATGCTGTAGCGCTGGCAGAGGAACTGGGTGCCGTCGAAGAGCAGTTCCCAGGGGATGTGGACCAACTGGTCGTCCATCCGGATCACCAGGTCCTCGGCCTCGCTGTGGCCGATCTTCTCCTTGGCCTCCGGGGTGAGCAGGTGGTCGAACAGCCGCTGCCCGACGGCCTGCAACTGCTTGAGGATCTCCTTGGTGATCTTGCCCCGCTTGTTGGCCCGGTTCAATAAGTTCACGATCTCCTCGCAGGCCTCGCGGATCACGGCGTCATTGAGCTTCTGGGTGTCGTATTGCTGGACCGTCTTCTCCTCGCCCCGGGCCCGCTCGAACACGCTCACCTTCATCTTGTCGGCCTCGCGGGAGACGTGCAGCTCGATCACCCGGCCCTTGATCACCTTGCCCCGCTTGTCCGAAGCCCGGCGGGTGCCGGTCTTCTTGAACTCTTCTTCGGACACCAACTGCTCTTCGCTCCAGATCACCCGGTAGAGCTTGACCGGCTCGGTCTTGCCCTTGGCCTCGGTCTCGCCGAAGAAGCGGCAAATGATGTCGTCGGACTTGCGCACCTGCTTGTAGAGGTCCTCCGAGATCAGGACTTGGCCGGCGTCGGCCGTGGACTCGACCCGCGCCGCCAGGTTGACCGCGTCGCCGAAGACGTCGTTCTCCTCGATCACGGCCGGCCCGTAGTTGAGCCCCATCCGCACCCCGATCCGCTTGTGCTTCTGGTCCTGGCTCTTGTTGTGCTCATCCAGGACCTTCTGCATCTCCATGGCGGCGAGGACGCCCTGGACCGGGTCCTCGAACATGGCCATGATCGCGTCGCCGATGGTCTTGACCACCTTGCCCCCGTGCCCGGTGATGCTGGGGAAAAGAAGCTCGTTGTGCCGCTGGACCATGGCCCGGCCTTCCACGTCGCCGTAGGTCTCGAAGAAGGCGGTGGACCCCTTGATGTCCGTGAACAGGATGGTGACGTTGCGCTGGAACTTATCCTTGATCATCTGGTCCAGTTGCCGCTGCTGATCTTCCAGCTTCATCCGGGCCTGCAGGATCTCGTTCACCGAGCGGGGAAGGGATTCTTCCCCCTTCGCCCCCGATGAGCCCTCAGCCCCGGGTTGGACCTTATCCTTGGTGTCTTGATCCGCCATGACTCCCCTCTCCTTTCATGTTCAAGGAAATCTTCCCGATTTCTTTTCCGGATTGGAAAATATTCAACCGGTATTTGCCAAAACGGACGTTCTCGAAGACCACCTGGCCTTCGTCGTCAACTAAATAGCTCTCCAGCTCCCGGGCCGCGGCGAACATGCTCACCCGCAAGCCCCGCGGCGGCCGGGCGCCTTCCAGCTCGCGCACCCGCACCGTGATCTCGCTCCGGTCCGGCTTCACCTTCTCCACTTCCACCTCGGCCTTGTAAGGCGGGAACACCTTGGCAAAGGTTACCAGGGTTTCGGAGACCGCCTGCTTTTCGGAGCGGACCATCTCCGGGATGGCCCGGGTGTAGCTCACCGCCTCGCCCGCGCCCCGGATCACCTCGGCCACCCCTTGACCGAACTTGATCACAATATCC
>MGQK01000130.1:17065-22138 GCA_001797815.1 Deltaproteobacteria bacterium RBG_13_61_14
TTGCGCAAGAGCTTGACCGGAACCCGCTCCGCTTCAGCCGCAGTATCCTCGGCCAGGCGGGAGATTATCCGCGCCGCCTCCAGGCAACTCGGGCATTCCAGCAGGTGTTCGCGGACCGCGGTCTCCTCCAAGCCGGTCAGACCGCCGTCCAAAAAACCCGCCAGGGCCTCCTCCGCCGGACAGGGCCCCGGATCTCTGGGCCGGCTGGAAAGAGCCGCGATTTGGTTTTTAATAATCTTATCTAACTCTTGCATCTCCCCGACCTCAAAAAAAGCCCATCCCCAATTACCCTAAATAGACGCCCTTCGCTTCATTTTCTTGCGCCTTTTTGAATTTTTTCGCTGATCTTGGATTTCAGCCGGTTCACCCGGCTATAAACCGTGCTCACCGTCACCCGGAGCGCCTGGGCCACATCCTCCGGCGGCAGCTCCTTAAGATAGTAAAGCTCCACAAAACGCCGGTCGTCCTCGCTCAGCTCGGCAATGGCCTGGGCCACGATCTCTTCCCGTTCCTTAATCAGCAGCATCTCTTCCGGGCTCAGCGCCGGTTCCTGCAACGAACTTTCCATCACCGCCGCTTCCGACTCGGCCTCAAAATCCACCCGCAGATAGGTGCGGCCCGAACGCCGGATATGATCCAGCACGTGCCGGGTGGCGATGGTCCGCAGCCACGTCGCCACGCTGCAACCCCGGTCCCCCCGGTATTGCCGCAACTTCTTGCAATCGTCCCGGATCAAAAGCTCGAAAATCTCGTTGAACAGGTCCTCCAACTCCTCGGGGGTCACCGGGTAACTCTTCATCTGCGAGGCCCGCTGGATGCTGTAATAGATCAGCCGGGAATATTGCGCCACAAATGCTTCCCAGGCCCCCCGCTTTTTGTTCCAGCAGTCAATCAGCAGTTGCTTCTGGGCGTCATGATCAGGCGGGGCCATCGTTAAAACCGTTGCTCGATTTCGGATTTTGGATTTCGGATTTTTGATTAATGGATTCTGGGCAATCCAAAATCCAAAATCTAAAATCCAAAATTACCTCAGGGCCCATCCGCGGCGCAGCGGAAGCCGATCATGTAATCCATTCCGATTTGCCACGGGTCATCATAGTAATTACGGAAAGTGCTGCGCGCTACTTGCGCGCTGGAGGTGTAAGACCCGCCTCGATTGACGATGCAGTCCCAACTGCCATTAAGGCAAGTGCTATTGGCTTCAACATCCATCAGGGGATCCGGGACCGGTTCCAGGGGCTTTAAGACGGAATAATAATCGTCCTGATAAAAATCCTGAACCCATTCCATCATGTTGCCCGCCAAATGATAAACACCTAAGGGATTGGCCCCGTAGATGGGGTCATTTACCGCGAGCACATGCCCAATGCAGCCCAGGACGTTGGCTGTGGCACAATCAACCGTATTGCCGCCGAGGGGATTTAACCGGCCATCGGGCTCATTATTGGCGCCGGCACCGGCCCGGGCCGCCCGCTCCCATTCAGCTTCCGTGGAAAGTCGCTTTCCTCCATTCCAATTACAAAACCATTCCGCGGAAAACTTATCAATGTTTTGAACCGGGTATTTTTCCCGACCGGGCAAAGGATAAACCAAGGTATCAACGATGTCATCGGGGAAGGGGTTTTTCGGCGAACCGGCCGGAATCAAAACATCCTCAAACACGACATCTTCACTCCCAACCAAGGGACAATAATGCGAGCCAGCATTGGCCGGATCATCCAAGATGTAGTAACACAATAAGTAGTCGGCAAAGGAAGTTTCATACAGATCCAGGTAATAATCGGATAAAAGGACCAGGTGCTGCGGCTGTTCCGGATCGGAGCCGCTGTCGTAGCCCATCTCAAACGGCGTGGGAGTGGTAATAAGCACCATGTCGGCCAGCGCGTCCAAAGTGACGTTAAGGGCCTGGACCGTGGGATTTCCCTGGTCGTCGGTGGCCGTCACGGTGACCACGTTGACGCCGGGAGTCAGGTCCACGTGGGCCAGCCAGATGTCCAGGTCGCCGGGAATTCCGGAATAGCTTTCCGCGGCGACCGGCCCAGTGCCCGGGTCAACGATGACCGAGGCGACCGTGCCGCAATCCCAGGCCTTACCCACCACTGGAATAGTCATGGCTCCAGTGGCCTGACCATCGCGGGGCGCGATAATCGTCAATTCCGGGCCGACAACGTCGGGGCCAGCCAAGTCTAAGTTCACCAGGATGTGGGCCGCGTCTTTATTGAAGTTGCCACGGTCATCCATCGTCCCGACTCGAATAGCAAAGGGAATGGACTGCCCGCAAACATCGGGGAAAATCAGGCGGGCCTGCCAAGTGTCGAAATCTCCGGTCAGGTTGTCGGCCGGAACGGCCTGAAGCTGGCCGCCCACCACCATGCCCGCGCCGATCATCTGCGGGTAACAGGGATCGGACCGGTCCGGGGTGTCGCCGTCCCGGCAGCCGAAGACCACCACCGAGGTCACCGTATTCAGGTCCGAGGCGGTGCCGGTGACTAATAAGGTAGTTTGGTCGGTGGCAAAACCGTCGGCGGGAGCGGTGATGGTTGCAACCGGCGCCCGGAGGTCGCCGGTCGCGCCGCCGTCCTCGGTGCCGGGCAAGAAGAAACAGGCCGACAACCCGAGGAGGCCCACGGCCAGACCCAGACCCAAGAATACCTTGCCCTGTGCTCGTCTCATCTTTCCCTCCCGGAACCACGCGCCGGGAGATTGATCCCGGCCCGGCAGCCGGCGCTTAAAGCCCTCAAGAATAAAGCTCTTATTTTATATCAAGAAAATGCGGAATCGTCAAGGATTCCTTCAAAATATAATAGAGAGAGCGAGGGCATTTTTCTTGCGCCGCAACGCAAGGGGGGGCAGGGTGTCAAGGTGTCAGGGCGTCAAGGTATCAAGGCTTCTTCCCCTTGAACTTGAACCTGAAGGAATTCTTCTTTTGATTCCACAGCGCGGCCGGGCCGCAACCGAAGAAGAATTGGAAACCGCAGATGGACGCGGATAAACGCAAATGAAGAGGAAGAAAGGATTTATCCATGAAAAGACAAGAATGGCAAAAGACAAGAAAACAAAAGAAGAGCATCCACAGATTACGCAGATTTCGCAGATTTAAGGAAATTCTTTAACTGAGCGCGAAGGCAAGGGAATTTAAAACGGCTTCGTTTCTTCGTGTCCCTTCGTGTCCTTGGTGGATAAATCTCTTTTTTGTTTTTCTATCCGCGTTCATCCGCGTTCATCCGCGGTTAAAATTATCTTTCCAGATAAAAAGATGTGGCCAGATTACAATTGAAAAAAGGCGCGATCACTCGCGCCCCTTTCCCCGCATTTTCCCCTATCACCGGGTGGTTCTTAACAGCTTCTTTTCTCAAGTTTTCCTGGCCGCGAGGATCCGGGCCTGGGCCAGGTCGCGGGCCGCTTGGGCCTGGGCCAAAGCCTCCGCCTGCTCGATCGGGTCCAGCTTCTTGATGTCCGCTTCAGCCCGAGCCAGGGTCTCCTCGGCTTCAGCCGTGACAATCTCCCCGGAAAGCTCCGCGCTCTCCACCAGCACCCTGACCCCTTCCTCGGAGACCTCCGCATACCCGCCGGAAATCGCCACCCGCTCCGCCGCGCCGTTTTGCACAAAGGTCAGCACCCCGGTCTTGAGCAGCGTCAAAAGCGGCCGGTGGCCCGGCAGCACCCCGAACTCGCCCAGCTCGCCCGGCGCGGTGACCGACTCCACTTCAGCCTGCACCAGCCTCCGCTCCGGGGTCACCAGTTCAAAATTAAATTTTTCCGCCATGGCTACTCACCAACCAACTCTCCTACTGACTTTAGGGGCGCGGGTGCCCTCACCCGCGCAACCACCATTCATTCACGTGCACGTTCACCTTCACCAAAGCACAAGATCACGCCGCGGCCAACTGCTTGGCCTTCTCCATCGCTTCCTCGATCCCGCCTACCATGTAAAAGGCCTGCTCCGGCATCTCGTCGTGTTTGCCCTCGCAGATCTCCCGGAAACCCCGCACTGTGTCCTCCACCTTCACGTATTTGCCCTTGCGGCCGGTGAACTCCTCGGCCACGTGGAAGGGCTGGGACAGGAACCTTTGAATCTTCCTGGCCCGGGCCACGGTGATCTTGTCCTCGTCCGAAAGCTCGTCCATGCCCAGGATGGCGATGATGTCCTGCAGGTCTTTGTATTTCTGGAGAATCCTCTGGACCATGCGGGCCACCCGGTAGTGCTCCTCGCCCACCACCGCGGGGTCAAGAATCCGGGAGGTGGAATCCAGCGGGTCCACCGCCGGGTAAATGCCCAGCTCCGAGATCTGGCGCGAAAGCACGGTGGTGGCGTCGAGGTGGGCGAAGGTGGTGGCCGGCGCCGGGTCGGTCAGGTCGTCGGCCGGCACGTAAATGGCTTGCACCGAGGTGATCGAGCCTTTCTTGGTCGAGGTGATCCGCTCCTGGAGCTCGCCCAGGTCGGTGCCCAGGGTGGGCTGGTAACCCACGGCGCTGGGGATGCGGCCGAGGAGCGCGGACACCTCGGAGCCGGCCTGGGTGAAGCGGAAGATGTTGTCAATGAAGAGGAGCACGTCCTGGCCCTCTTCGTCGCGGAAGTATTCGGCCGCGGTCAGCGCGGTCAGCCCCACCCGGGCGCGGGCCCCGGGCGGCTCGTTCATCTGGCCGTAGATCAGCGCCGTCTTTTCGATGACCCGGCTCTGCTTCATTTCCAGCCAGAGGTCGTTGCCTTCGCGGGTGCGCTCGCCCACCCCGGCAAAGACCGAGTAACCGCCGTGGTGCAGGGCCACGTTGTGGATCATCTCCATGATGATCACGGTCTTGCCCACCCCGGCGCCGCCGAACAGCCCGATCTTGCCGCCCTTGGAGTAAGGCTCGAGCAGGTCAATCACCTTGACTCCGGTCTCGAACATCTCGACCTTGGTCTCCTGATCCTGGAACGAGGGCGCCGGCCGATGGATGGGGTAGAACTTGTCGGTCTGGATCGGACCGCCCTCGTCCACCGGCTTCCCGACCACGTTGATGATCCGGCCCAGGCAGGCCTCGCCCACCGGCACCTTGATCCCGTCGCCGGTGTCCTTGACCTCCATGCCC
>MGQK01000130.1:22212-76055 GCA_001797815.1 Deltaproteobacteria bacterium RBG_13_61_14
TTGTATGTAGATAATCTTAAATTCCGTTATTTTTTGCCCAAGCTGATTGCTCCGGCCGAATTGATTAATCCGGTTATCAGCCGAGCTATCTCGTCGCATGAAGCCATTAAATTCTCCGCGCTCTCCCCGTATCCGAGATCGTGGGTTAGAATCAAATGGTATCGCACCTCTTCCAAAGAACCCTGGCTGATGTTGCAGGACTGGACCTTGCCTTTTTCCCCTCGACGTTTGAAACCTTCCGCCAAATTGGCGGCGATGGATACAGCCGCTCGCCGCATCTGGATCGTTAAACCAAACCTCTCATCCTCAGGAAACTTTTTCGTAATCTGGTAAATGCTCAACACCAGGGCATGGGCCTTCTGCCAGGCAATCAAATCCCTGAAATCTTCAATCCCCCGCCTCGTCCCTGCTTCTCTGTATTCTGTTTCCGGCATTTTCCCTACATACAACATACTACATACGACATACTACTTCTCCAGCGCTTCCTTCCCCCCGATAATCTCCATCAACTCCTTGGTAATCGCCGCCTGCCGCGCCCGGTTGAACTGGAGCGTCAGCTTGCTGATCATGTCCGAGGCGTTGGAGGTGGCCGCGTCCATCGCGGTCATCCGCGCCCCGTGCTCGCTCGCCCGCGATTCCAGGAGCGACCGGTAAAACTGCACCCGCACGTAACGCGGCAAGAGATCCTCCAGCACCGCTTTCGCATTCGGCTCGTAAATATAGTCCACCGCCGCGGTCCCTTCCTCCGTGGGCAGCTCCAGGGGCAAGAGCCGGACCGTGGTCGGCCGCTGCACCATGGCCGACTTGAACACCGAGTAAACCAAATACACCCCGTCCACCTCGCCGCTCAGGTAGCGGCGGATCAAGTCCTGGCCCAGCGCCGCGGCCCGGGCATACTCCAGACTCCGGAGCACGTCCACCTCGGCCAGGCGCAACTCCACCTTGCGCCGGCGGAAGTAATCGCGGGCCTTCTTGCCGATCACCGAGAGCACCACCGCTTCGTGCCGGGGCCGGCGCTCTTTGAGGAAAGCCTCGGCGGTGCGGATCAGGTTGGAGTTAAAGCCGCCGCATAGGCCCCGGTCGGAGGTCACCAGGACTAGCTCGATCTTCTTTTCCTCGCGCACCTTAAGAAGCGGGTGGTCCTTCTTCTCCGCCCGCTTGGCCAGGCTCGCCACCACCCCCTCAAACGCCCGGGCATAGGGCCGGTTCGATTCCGCGCCTTCCTGCGCCCGCCGGAGCTTGGCCGCGCTCACCATGTACATGGCCTTGGTGATCTGCTGCGTGCTCTTCACGCTCCGAATCCGCCGCTTAATGTCACGTAACGTCGCCATCTTTTTTCCTGGTGCTTGTAGTGGCGCGATTCATCGCGCCCTTACTTCTGGATTCTTGGGCGCAATCAATTGCGCCCCTACGAAATGCCATTCAAACCTTAAACTCTTTAACGAATGCCTCCAGCAACTCGTCCAGCTTCTTCTCCAGCGCTTCCTCGATCTTCTTCTTGTCCTTGATCTCCTTCAAATACTCCGGGTGCTTGTTCTCCACCAGGGTGAGCAGCTCCTTCTCGAAGCGCGCGAGCGCATCCAAGGGCTGAGCATCCAAAAAGCCCCGGGTGCCGGCATAGATAATCACGATCTGCTTCTCCACCGGCATGGGCTGATACTGGGGCTGCTTCAGAATTTCCACCAGCCGGACGCCGCGGTTAAGCTGGTTGAGGGTGGCCTTGTCCAGGTCCGAGCCGAACTGGGCAAAGGCCTGCATCTCCCGGAACTGGGCGAGGTCGAGCCGGAGCGAGCCGGCCACCTGCTTCATGGCCTTGATCTGGGCGTTGCCGCCCACCCGGGAGACCGAGATGCCCACGTTCACGGCCGGCCGCACGCCGGCGTAGAAGAGGTCGGTCTCAAGGAAAATCTGGCCGTCGGTGATGGAGATGACGTTGGTCGGGATATAGGCGGAGACGTCGCCGGCCTGGGTCTCGATTACCGGGAGCGCGGTGAGCGAGCCGCCGCCGTGCTTGTCGTTCATCTTGGCCGCGCGCTCCAAGAGCCGGGAGTGGAGGTAGAAGACGTCGCCGGGATAGGCCTCGCGTCCCGGCGGACGGCGGAGCAGGAGCGAGAGCTGGCGGTAGGCCTGGGCGTGCTTACTGAGGTCGTCGTAGATGCAGAGGGCGTGCCGGCCGGAGTCGCGGAAGAATTCACCCATGGTGCAGCCGGCATAGGGGGCGATGAACTGGAGCGGGGCCGGCTCGCTCGCCGTGGACGAGATCACGGTGGTGTATTCCATGGCCCCCATCTGGGTGAGCTTGTCCACCACCCGCGCCACCGTGCTCTGCTTCTGGCCGATGGCCACGTAGAAGCAATAGACCCCTTGCCCCTTCTGGTTGATGATGGTGTCCAGCGCCAACGCGGTCTTCCCGGTCTGGCGGTCGCCGATGATCAGCTCCCGCTGGCCCCGGCCGATGGGGATCATCGAGTCAATCGCCTTGAGCCCGGTCTGCAGCGGCTCTTTCACCGGCTCGCGCCAGACTATGCCCGGCGCCTTGATCTCGATCCGGCGGGTCTCCTTCATGGCGATGGGTCCCTTGCCGTCGAGCGGCAGGCCCAGCGGACTCACCACCCGGCCGATGACGGCGTCGCCCACCGGCACCTCGGCGATCCGGCCGGTGCGCTTGACCACGTCGCCTTCCTTGATGTGGGTGACCTCCCCGAAGATGGCCACGCCCACGTTGTCCTCTTCCAGGTTGAGCGCCATGCCGTAGAGCCCGCCGGGGAACTCCAAAAGCTCCATGGCCATGCACTTTTCCAGGCCATAGACCTTGGCGATGCCGTCGCCGACGGAGAGCACGGTGCCGGTCTCGGCCACCTCGACCTTGCGGTCGTATTCCTGGATTTCCTTGCGGATGATTTCGCTGATTTCCGCAGCGCGTATTTCTGCCATGGTTAGTTACTCCTCTTTCCTCTGAAGAACCGTAGCGTGTCAGGAGTCAAGAAAAAGCAATTCGGAAATCTTCTTCATCTTGCCTGATACGTGACACCTGACACTTGACACCATCTCATCCATCACGAGACGTTGGCCAACTCCCGCCGCATCTGCCGAAGCTGGGTTTTGATCGAGCCGTCGAGGAGCAAGCCGCTGACCCGGGTGACCACTCCGCCGATCAGTTCGGGATTCACTTCCACGGTCATGATGACCTCTTTGCCCGTCAGTTTCTTCAAGGTGGCCTTGATCTGTTCTTCAGCCGCGGCCGAAAGCGCCGCCGCCGTGGTTACCGAGGCCCGCACCCGGCCCTGGGCCTCGTCCAGCATCTCCCGGAACGAGCCGAGGATGCGGGGCAGATAGTCGAGCCGGCGCCGGTCGTCGAGCAGGCGCAGGAAGCGCACCAGGGTGTCGGAAAGCTTCATGCGCCGGGCCACCTCCCGCAGGACGGCGTCGCGCTGGGGCCGGGGCACGGTCGGTCCCAGCAAAACTTCGTAGAGGTTCTTGTCCTCCAAGAGCAGTTCCACAAACCGTGCCAGCTCCGAGGCCAGCGCCTCCAGGCGGTTTTCCTCGCGGCCGATGGCGAGCAACGCCCGCGCATAGCGGCGGGCCAGGCTTCCCTGAATCATGGTTTCAACTCCTCTCGCCCCAGATAGTCGCGCAGAATCCGCTCCTGATCCTGGTCGTTAATCACCTGGCGGATCACCTTCTCCGCCAGCTCCACGGTCAGCGCCGCGGCCTCTTCCCGCAAGGCGGCCCGGGCCTTGCTCAACTCCTGGCGGGAGGTGAACTCGGCCTCGTGGCGGATGCGCGCCGCTTCGTCCCGCGCCGCGGCCAGGATCCGCTCCTTCTCCCGCTCCGCCTCCTCGCGCATGGCCTGCTTCAGGCCCGCCATCTCTTCGCCGATCCGATCCAGCTTTTCCCGGTATTCCTGGTGACGGTCTTCGGCCGCCAGCTTTTGCCGCTCGGCCTCGGCGATCGCTTCGGCCAGGCCGGCCCGGCGCTGCACCAGGTGCTCCTTGAGCGGCCCCCGTCCGAAATACCAGAGGATGGTGACCAGGATCAGGAAATTGGGCAGGTGCCAGCCCACGCTCAGAGCGCCTTTGATGCCCTGGATGCCGAACGGCTGCACCAGAGCCAGCACCACCGTGAAAATAATCCCCAGCAGAGTCCAGATCACCATCAAGGTGATCATCTTCTTCTTGGCCTGATTCTGATTATTATTGACCGCCACGATTGCTTGCCTTTCCTCTTCTTCCCTGCCTACTGCCTACTGTTTACTGAACCGGCCGGCCCAGCACCTGGACCGCCACTTCCCGGGCCAGCTCCTGCGCCTCGGCCTTGAGCGTGGCCGAAGCCTCCCTATACTCACGGGCGATCCGTTCCCGCAACTCGCCCAGCGTGTCGCCGGTTTCTTCCCGCGTCTGCCGGACCAGGCGCTCGTTTTCCGCCAACGCCATCTTGCGCATGGACTCCCGCAAGCGCTCCCCCTCGGTGCGCGCCTCCTCCAGTTGTCCCTGGTAAGCCGCCACCTGCTTGGCCGTCTCGGCTTCCAGGGCGCGGGCCTGGGTCTTGGCGTCCTCCACCCGGCGCGTGCGTTCGTCAAAGGTCGCGAGGATCGGCTGGAAGAGCAAGCGGTTAAGGATGACCAACACCGCCAGGAAGACGCCCATTTGAACCAGCAAGGTGAGATTGATACTAATCAAGCACGATCTCCTTTTTTTCAGAAATCGAGGGTGACTTTGCCACAGCTGCGAGTATATCAGGACTCCAGAGCAAATTTTTTCTACACTACCTGCGGAAAAATTGCAAGCATATTAACCCAATTTTAATTTTAAATTAATGGGGCCGGTTTTCAGCCTTGCCCCAGCTTCAGTTTTCACAAAGAACCTCAGAGAAAAAACACCAGGGTCAGGGCGATAAAGGTCGGGATCAGGATCGCGACCGACCAGCCCATGTAGCCGAAGAAAGAAGGCATCTTGATGCTGTTTTCCTCGGCGATGGATTTCACCATGAAGTTGGGCGCGTTGCCGATGTAGGTGTTGGCGCCCATGAACACCGCGCCGGCGGAGATGGACAGCAGGGTGACTTGTTTAATCTCGGCTCCCTGGTGGAGCAGGACCCGGGCCATGCCCTCGGGCACCGGCTGGCCGGTGCCCAGGGAGAGGAAAGTCAGGTAGGTGGGAGCGTTGTCCAGGAAGCTGGAGAGGCCGCCGGTCATCCAGAAGAAGTGCCAGGGCTGTCGAATGGGAGCGGTGGGGCCCCAGTGGTTGAGGATGACCAGGGCCGGGATCATGGTGACGAAGATGCCCAGAAAGAGCACCGCCACCTCGATGATGGGGTGGAAAGTGAATTTCTGGTCGCGGCGGTTTTCGATGGGCGTGAACTTCCAGGACAGGACCGCCATCAGGACCATCAATGCTTCACGCACCGGGATGACCTCGGCCTGGCTCTCCGGGATGCCCAGCCGGCCGACCATGAATTTCAGCATGTCCGGGTAGAAATAAATTGACGCGATTACCCCGAGCAGGAAAAGGAAGTTGAGGTTGCCCCGGAGCTTCAAAGGGATCACATGCTCCTCGTCCCAGTGCCGGGCTTCCGGGGTTTCCTTTTTCCAAAAGTAGGTGTCGAGCAGGAAATAGAGGGCGAGCAGGAACAAGCTGGTGGGAAGCCACAGCTGCCAGAGCCGGAAGGTCCAGGTGAAGGGCACGCCCCGCAGATACCCGAGGAAGAGCGGCGGGTCGCCCAGCGGGGTCAGCGAGCCGCCGATGTTGGCGACCAGGAAGATGAAAAAGATCACCGTGTGCTTGACGTGCTTCCGCTCGGAGTTGGAGGCGAGCAGGGGCCGGATCAGGAGCATGGCCGCGCCGGTGGTGCCGATGAAGCTGGCGAGCAAGGTGCCGATGGCCAGGAAGACCACGTTGTTGCGGGGCCGGCAGTGGATGTCGCCGTGCAGGATAATGCCGCCGGAAATAACGAAGAGCGAAGCGAGCAGAATCAGGAACTGCTCGTACTCGTGGAGGCTGCGGACGAGCGCGTGCCCGTCGTGATGGATCACGTAGAGGCCGAGAGGAATGCCGAGCGCGGCGACGACGTAGCCCTTGTGCCGGTTGGATTCCCACCAGTGGGACTTGACCAGGGGAATGACGGCGATGCTCAGGAGCATGAGCACGAAGCCGGTGATGCTCCAGAGCGGGGGCTGCCAGAGATGGCGACCGGCCTCTGCGGCTTCGGAGGCGAGTGCCGCGAGAGGAAAGAGCATCAAGCCGAGCGCCGAGACCGCCAGGGGGGTTCGGCGCCCACGCAATCCAACTACTTGCGTCATTCGAGACTTTTTCACTCCCATCCCTCCGGCCGCAACGGTTCCGGGACCGCGCTCCTTCAGTCGGGGGATGAGCCGGCCCAATTACGGAGCCGGGGAATTGGATCCTTCTTGTTGGGCAGGTCCGCCGAGCAGGGTCACCGGCCGGGCTGGCCGCTCGCGGTTTTGCATCTGGCACTGGCCGTCGAAGCGGGCGCCTTCTTTCACCACCAGGGCCGGGGTCGAGAGGTTCCCGGTCACCCGGGCGCTGGCCTGCAACTCGATCTTGCTCTTGGCGGTGATGTTGCCCCGCACCTCGCCGCCGATCACGGCGGTGTCCACCAGGATCTCGGCCTCGACCACCGCGGACTCGCCGATCATAAGCAGGCCCTGGGACTGGATGTCGCCCCGGAACGTCCCGTCAATCCGAACCGTGCCCTCGAACGAGAGCTTGCCCTCGAACTCGCTGCCCTGGCCCAAGAGGGCGTTGAGCTCTCCCGAGGTCGGGACCGGCACGTTGTTCTTTTTTCCACCGATCATCTCTTCCCCCTTCGGGGCCGTTGCCGGCTCCGATGCTTTCCGCTTGTCTTTATCTCCTCCGAACAGGGCCATGGTCAAGTTACCCTTTGCCGCGGATTCTCCCCGCGCGACGGTACCCATTATGCCCCAATTCCGAAAAGATTTCAATCCTTTCTTTCCCCATCGTTCCGCACCCGGTTCAACCAGGTCAAGCCCAGGTCGAGCGCCGCGGGGTTGAACAGGTCACCGTGGCCGCCGGGGAAGATGAAAAGCGACGAATCCGGATGCGCCGCCAGCCAGGCCTGCGACTGGGTCAGGGGCACGGTGCGGTCGCGGCTGCCGTGCGCCAGAAAGACCGGAACCTTCAACTTCTCCGCGAAGTGAATGGCCGAGCCTTGCCAGCGCTCTTCCGGCGTAAACCGCTTCAGCAATTCGCAATACCCGAGCTTCTGGCCGCAACAGAACTCAAACCACGCCTCGTAGTCGGTGATCGGCCCGTAGGCGAGCACCGCGTCCAACCCCAGGCCGCGGCCGGGAAACTCCTCGGCGGCCCGCAGGGCCAGAGCGCCGCCGTGGGAAAAGCCGACCAAAGCCAGGAAGGATACTCGGCGATGTTCCCGGAGCCAAACGGCCGCGCTGATCACGTCGTCCACTTCCTTGGTGCCGATGTCCTCCAGGCTGTCGAAATGTGGGCCGTGACCCGGGCGGCCCCGGTAATCCAGGCCCAGGATCTCGTAGCCCTCCCGAACCAGACGTTGCACCGCGGGTTGGACATTGGGGTCCAGCACGCTGAGTGTCCACCCGCCTTGGAGCAGGATGACGGTCCCCCGGCTCTCCCCTTCCGGCTCCCAGGTCAGGGCATAGGTCGTCAGGCCGTCGCCCAGGCCGGGGATGGAAATCCAGCCGGAGGACGGGGCCAGCACCGGTTCCGAAGACGAAGCCGCGGTTGGAGAAGCCTCGGCCGGATTTTCCCCCGCCGGGGGCTTTCGAATCCAGCCCAGGTAAACCGCCGCGAGTCCAACCCCTGACAAGATGATGACCGCGGCAGACCATCGGAAGATCCGAGAGTTCCAAGCGCGTTTGGGCGGAGGGGGCGGCTTTTTCACGCTTTCGGCTTTTGGTCCTCGCCGCGGGCCGCGGCAATGAACTCTTGGATGCGGTCGGAGCAGAGCAGATCCACGTGGCGCAGAATTTTTTCCAGCGGCCAGTCCCACCAAGCTATCTTGAGCAAAGCCTGGATCGTCTCCGGGTCAAACCGGTAGCGGATAAGCTGGGCCGGGTTGCCAGCCACGACGGCATAATCGGGCACGTCCTTGGTGACCACCGCGTAAGCCCCCACCACCGCGCCGTTGCCGACCCTTACGCCCGAGAGGATCCGGGCCCCCTGGCCGATCCAAACATCATTCCCAAGGACCACCGGCCCGCGGCTCCCGGGATGACCGTCCCGGCCGGCCCCCGGCAGGCGAAAGCGAACCCGAAACGGGAACGTGCTCACCCAATCCATCCGGTGCTCGCCGCCGGTGATGATCCGCACGTCCGGGGCGATCGCGCAGAACTTGCCGATCGAGCAGCGGTCCGAGGGCGTCCAGGCGTCCACCACCGGGAAACCGTAGGAATGGTCGCCCATCTTGACCAGCCGGCTGGTCACCTGGCGCTTGAGGTAACGCCAGACCTTGGCGGGAAAATCGAGCAGGTTCGGACTCCGCTTCTGTTCAGCTTCCTCGTCCACCGGGCAACGAGCTCCCTTTAATATCACGCCTCTTTTCAAAGGTCAAGAAAAGATAGCCCGGGCCGGCCGGACTTCCAAATTCGGACCCTTCTGCTACAATGGCCCGAACGACTTCGCTCCCATGACTACACCCGACCTGATTGTGCCCCCGCCCGTCCCCCGGCCCCGGTACCGAAAGTTTCTGTCCTGGGCGGTTCTCGCCGCGATTTTCGCTCTGATCTTCATGCGCGTGCCCCTGGAAGAGGTGCTCCGCTCCGCCCTCCAGGTCCGCCTGGTCCCCTTCACCGCGATTACCGGCCTCTTCGTTGCCGCCCTCATCCCCCTGGACGCGGCCATGCTCTATTACCTCGTCGGCCGGCTCCACCGGCCGCTGCCTTTCCGCGCAATCTTCTACGCCCGCGGGGCGGCCAGCCTCTGGCAGAGCCTGACCACCATGGCCGGCCATTTCGGCATGGGAGTCTGGCTGGCCCGGAACGCGAAAATCCCGCCGGCTAAGGCGGCCTCCACCATCCTGCTGGTCGTGCTCCTCGAAACTTACGCCCTCCTGGTCCCGCCCACGGCCCTGCTCCTGGTGCTTCCCGGGCGCGGCCCCGCGCTCCTCCTCCAGCACTCCCGCGACGGCGTCATCCTGGTTTCCCTGGCCGCGGCCTGGCTGGCCCTCGGCCTGGCCATCCTCTTCTGGAAGAAAAGCGGGCCAAATTTTTTCCAGCGCCTGGCCGACCGGGTCGGGCTGTGGTCCTCCTTCCACCGGGCCTCGGCCCGGGACTACGCCGTGTTGCTAGCCGGGAAAACCCTGCTCATCGCCGTCACCTGCGTCTTCTTCGTAATCCTTCTCCCCTCCACCCGCATCCACATCACCGCGGTGGATGTCTTCCTCTATTTTCCGCTTGTCTCCCTCCTTGCTTCCATTCCGATCACCCCCGCCCGCCTCGGCACCACCCAGGTCGGGTTCCTCATATTTTTTCCCGGGGCGAACCCGTCCGACCTCATCGCTTTCAGCCTGCTCTGGCAGATGATCAGCAATATTTTCCGTTGGATCTTCGGCGCCCTCTTCCTGCGCCTGTCCATGCAGGGCTCCGAGGAGACTTCATCGCCCGAGACGCCCGCGATTCCTTGAACAATGGCGGATGATTAGATGAACCGATAAGACCAGCAGGAAAGGTCTTCAGCTCTGGAGCTTCAAGTAAATGAATTTCGCAACCTCGAAGAGCAGGGTTTTCAGTCGCTCCATAAAAATCAACCGCCGGGCGTGCCAGCCTTGCATGGCGCGGTCGGTGACCTCAAGCTCCCGGCCTCCGGTCACCACGCAATAAAGCGGGTAATCGGCGAGGTCGGCCTCGATAAATCCCGCCGGCTTGATCATCTTGGCATAGACCAGGGTGGGCTTTCTCTCGTCTTCCTCCAGGACGGCGATCTCAAAATCCGAGAAGATCCGGCGGATATCGTCCGGGAAAAAGCGCCAATAGTCGCCGGGATATTCGTGGTAGGGCCAGACGGAAGGCACGATCAGGAACAGGGTGCCGCCGGTCTTGCACACGTTTTTCAGGTTGGTGACCGCTCCGCGCCAGTCGCGGATGTGCTCGAGCGCGGCGATGGAGACCACCAGGTCGAAGCTCTCCCGGCCGAACCGCTCCACCAGCTTTTCCGCAGGGCAGATCACGTCCACCCCCGGCCCGGCCTGAATATCCACGCCGATGTATTCGGCCGGCTCCAGGAGCGAGATGATCGGCCGGATGGTGCCGTTCACGTCGTAAGAGCCGACCTCGAGCACGCGCTTGCCCTGCACCTCGGCTCGGGCCAGGTGCTTGGCGCCCCAGAGCACGGCCTGGATGTTACACATTTTTCACTCCACCCCAACCGAGTCTACCTCGCTGGCAGCGGGAAAAAATCATCAGGAGAAGAGTTTACGCAATGGAAGGGCCGCCTGTCAAACCCTTTCGCCGAAACCCGGACGGAAAAACTTGGAAGAAGAAAAACTACCGCGGCCGGCGTTTTATCAGCCGACCCGAGCCGAGCAGCCCGAGCAGTCCGACCACTGCCGCCCAGCCCGCCGGGTCGGACGCGGCCGCCACCGAGAGACAGCCCGGGCCGGAGCCGGAGTCGGTCGAGTGCAGCTTCGGGCCGGAAGCATCGGCCGGCGGCGGATTGGCCGGCGGCTCCACCGGCGGTTCGACCGGAGGAGGTTCCTCGTCCGGGGTGGTCCAGGTGCCCAGCGCAAAAATGGGGAAGAACTGATTCATCGCGCAAGTGACGTTGTCGGCGACCGGGTCCACTTCCGAAGGCAGCGCCATCCAGGCGCCGGACTCCTCGTCGTAGCGGGCCAGGACCAGTCCGGTTTCCGCAACCGAGGTGCCGTCCACGATTCCGTCGTCGTCTTCATCCGCATAGGCGATCTTGATTATTCCCGCCTGGCCGTCCAACAACTGCGTTTGGCCGTTTTCCAGTTCGAGTTTCAAGAAAACGCCGGTGGGAGCCAGGGGGGCTTCCGGCTGGATCAGGTCGGTATAAAGGGCCGGATCGCCCTCGGTCAAGACGCCGTAGGTGGATTCGCTCAAACCCGCCCCCGGAATGACCGCGGTCGCCTCGACCCCCGCGCTGGAGGTAAGGAGCAACACCAGCGCGGTGTCCTGATCGGCTGGAGTGGACTGAACTACCTGGTTTTCGCCCAAATAATTTTGACTTTCCCAGATGTTCACCTCGACGCCGACCAACTCCACCAGCAGGACCGTATCATTATAGTCCCAATCAGCCAAGTCCGCGGGCAGATCCTCAAAGCCGACCAGGTAGCGCAGGGGGTCGGTCCGCTGAACGCGGGCGAACTCGCTGTTGGAATAATGGTCATACTCGCCCAAACCCCAGTTGTTGGCATCCACGTGGATATGGAAGATCAACTCTTCAGCGGAAAGGAAGGGGGTGGACACCACCTTGCCCACGTTTTTCAAACTGTGTTTAATCAGCAACTGGGAGATGGGCTGATCCAAATAGATGTCGTTGCTGAGATCGGCGCTGGCTTCGAGCAGGGTGACGCGGACGCGCCATTGCCCCTCGGGGATGATGAAATTATCGCAGGGGTTAGGATCGGGGAAATCCAGCCATTGGGTGGTGGCGATGTCCCAGGAGCCCAGCGGGCTGCACATGTTGTAAAAATAGAGAGTTTGAGTGCAATCGTTGAAGATGCTGCTTTCCGTGCCGGACCAGCACTGGTTCACCGGAGGAGGAAGTTTGATCGGCGTCTGCCAAACGCCGTCCACTTTGATGGAACGATAGACGTTGCTTAAATCCGAGAGGAACATGTATTTGCCGGTATAGGAAACATTGGGAGCGACCTGGGCGATGGAGTTATTGATGACGGGACCCATGTTTTCCGACTTCTGCCAAACGCCGTCCACCTTGTGGGAAATATAGAGGTCGAAATTGCCGTAGCCGCCCGGCCGATTGCTCGTGTAGATCAGGGTCTGGCCGTCAACCGAAATCTGGGGCGCATAATCCCAATAAGTGGTGTTAATATTAGCCCCCAAAACCACCGGCTGCTGCCAGACCCCGTTGATGTTTTCCGAGACCCAGATGTCCGTGTCGTCCGCCTGGCGGGTGCCCGGGTTGAAGGGGCTTGGGCGGTTGGAATGGAAATACATGTAACGGCCGTCGAGAGTAAGGCTGGGGTGGCCGTCCCAGCTCAAAGGATCGTTCAACGGCTCGGGCAGGCGCTCGGGCGCGGTCCAGAGCCCGTCCACCAGATGCGAGACAAAGATTTCCATCCCGCATCGGCTACAGGTGCCTCCTGGAATGCGGTCCGAGGCGATATAAACGGTCTTGCCGTCCGCGGAGATCCAGGGCGTAACGTCGCGCTTGGCGGAATTAAGTTCGGTGATGTATTGCGGCGCCGACCATTCTTCCGCATAAAGCGTGGCAGGGAGCAAAAAAGCCAACGAAAAAATGACCTTCAGGTTTCTGGCTCTCATCTCTTCCCCCTCCTTTGGCTGAGAGAACTAAAGAGTTTACGCCTGATACTCAAAACAAGTAAAATTTACCTAATTCATCATTGTCAAAGATTTTTTACTATTGCCCACCCTCAGTTTTTAAGAACCCGCGCGTTGGCGCAGAGCACCACGTCGTTACAGCCGTCGCCGTTGCCGAAGAAAATGAACAACTAATCTGTATCCCATTGAAAAATATGCAAAAATTATGCCTTAAATCTTTTCTCTTTCTTTTTAATGCTTAGTGCAGGGTTTCATAAATGGTGTTCCATATTATTGTCTGGACCCAAATCATCGGCCGCCGGTAGGGGCGGTTCGCTAACCGCCCCTACCCGTCCCTGACGTAATCTCGATACGTCATCGAATTTATGAAACCCTGCACTAAGGCTATTTCATAAATATCATGACGTATTCTTGATCTTCATATCAGTCCTGGGACACCGAAAGGCTACCCCCCTCTCCTTATCCTCTCCCCCGCTGGGGGGAGAGGGGAGGGTGAGGGGGAGCGTGATGGGGCAAGGCGGGAGCGAGCAGTGAAAGGACGTCATCGAAATTATGAACTGGAGCACTTAGGCACAAAATTAACCTGCCGATTAGATAAAGATTTATCAATTCTTGCCATCATTATGAAGTTATTGCGAGGTGGGATGGCGAAGGGGACAGGCACCAATAGATAGAGTCGGTGCCTGTCCCTTTTTCGATTAGGCGCCGCCACCGCCGGGGGAAGGCTCAGGCGAGGGCTCGGGTTTTTTACGGCGGAACAGGTTCTTGAGGTCCAGGGCCAGGTCGTCCATTACCTCATAGACCGCCGGGATGATAACCAGGGTGAGGAAGGTCGAAGAGAAGAGTCCTCCCACCACCACAATGCCCAGCGGTTGTTGCATCTCCATGCCCTCGGCGCGGCCCATGGCGATCGGCAGCACCCCGAAGAGGGTGGTAAGCGCGGTCATCAGGATCGGCCGCAGCCGGGTGCGGCCGGCTTCGATGATGGCCTGCCGGCGCTCCATGCCCTGGCGGTGGAACTCGAGCAGGAAGTCCACGAAGACGATGGAGTTGGTGGCCACGATGCCGATCAGCATGATTAGCCCGATAAAGGCGGTGACCCCGAACCCGGTGTCGGTGAGGTAAAGCCCGATCACCGCGCCGGTGAAGGAGAAGAGCGCGGCCGGCACCATGATGGTAAAGGGGTGGATCAGGGACTCATACAGGCTGGCCAGCACCATGTAAACCAGGAGCACCCCGAGGGCGAACATGATGGCCAGGTCCTGGAAGGCCTCCATCTGGTCCTTGCGCTCGCCGCCGAAATCAATGAAATAGCCTTCCGGGATGACGACCCCGACCAGGGCGGTTTCAATATCCGCGATAATCGAGCCCAGGGGCCGGTCGGTCTTGTTGGCCTCCACTGAGACCACCCGCTTGGAGTTCTCCCGCTTGATTTGGGCCGGGCCTTGGCCGAGGCGCGGCCGGCTCACGTCGCGCAGGGGCACGGTGAAGCCGAGCGGAGAGGCCAGGGGCAGATCCGAGATTTTTTCGGACGAGTTCCGATCCTCTTCCTGGAGGCGCACCCGGATATCGTGCTCTTCCCCGAACTCCCGATACAGGCTGGCCACCTCGCCGTCCACCGCGGCGCGCAAGGCCATGGCCGCCTGGCCGGCAACCATGCCGTAATTGGAAAGCCGGGTGCGATCGAGCTCGTAGCGAAGCTCCGGCGTGCCTTCTTCCAGGGTGGTGGTCACGTCCTTCACTCCCTCGATGCCCTTAATCGCGCCCACGATCTGGTCGGAGATCTTGCCCAGCATCTGGAAGTCATCGCCGAAGATTTTGATCGCGATCGGCTTGGTGGCCTGGAACTGCATGCTCCCGGCCTCGCGGAAGCTGATCTTGGCGCCCGGGGTCTCGCGGATCAACTCGTCCCAGGCGGCCCGCAGCTCGGGGTCGGTGGTCACCCGGCCTTCCACCTTTTTCGGGAACATGATCATCATAGTGGCTTGATGGGTGCCCTGCTCGCCGCCGAAAAAGGCTTCCCGCTTGGGGTCGCCCGACTTGCCCATGATAATAAAGAGCCGCTTCACGTCCTTGAATCGGGCCATCTTTTGCTCGACCCGGTCCACCAGTTTGATGGTTTCCGGAAGACTCGAGCCTACCGGCAGGTCCATTTTGGCCTCATATATGCCGCCGATGAAGCGGGGGATGAACTCGGTGGGAAGGGCTGCGGCCATCATGCCGGTCAGGACCAGGATCAGGGTGGCCAGGGTCAGCACCTTGCCCTTGTTGTCCAAAACCCAACCCAGCAGGCCGGCGTAGGCGTTCTGCACCCTCTCGAAAATATGGAGGCTGCGTTTGGAGCCTTTGCCGTGGGGCTTGAGGACCCGGGAGGCCAGCATGGGCACCACGGTGAAGGAGATGAGCAGCGAGGCCATGAGCGCGAAGAAGATGGTGGCGGCAAAGGGGCCGAACAATTGGGAGGAAAGCCCCTCGGTAAAGGCGACCGGCAGGAAGATAATCACCGCCACCAGGGTGGCCGCGGTCACCGCGACGCTCACTTCCTGGAACCCTTTTTCCGCGGCCGAGTGGGGATGTTCGCCCAGGTCAATGTGGCGGTAGATGTTTTCCATCACCACGATCGAGTCGTCCACCAACTTGCCCACCGCGATCACCATCGCGCCCAGGGTCATGATGTTCAGGGTATAGCCGACAAAATACATGCAGACCACGGCCAGGAGCAAAGAGAGCGGAATGGAGAGCGCGACAATTAAGGTCGGCCGGATCTGCCACAGGAAAACCAGGAGCACAATCACCGCGTAGATGGCGCCCTCGACCGCGGAGGAGCGCAACGCCGCAATTGAGTCCTCGACGATTTCGGAGAGATCGAAGCTGGTGTTGAGTTCCACCCCTTGGGGCAAAGCTTTCTGGATCTCCGGGACCTTGGCCTTGACCGCCCGGGCCACGGTGACTATGTTGGCATCGGTCTCTTTCATCACGGCCAGACCCACGCCGGAATGAGGCCCGGTCTGGTCAATGATCCGGACCGCGCCCAAAAACTCCTGGAAGCCGTCTTGGACCTCGCCGATGTCCCGGAGCCGGATGGGCGAGATCGCGCCCTGGCCGGCCAGGGGCTGGGGCATCCCGGAGAGCGCCTGCAACTGCTGCTGCTGGCGCTGGGCCGGGGTCATGCCGTTGCCCACCACCAGGTTCTCCAGGTCCTCGAGGCTGGCGAACTCGCCCTCGCCCTTGACCCGGAAGCGCATCCCGCTCTGCTCGAAATGGCCGGCGGTCAGGTCCAGGTTCTGGTAGCGGACGGCGGCGATCACGTCGTTGATGCCCAGGTTGTAGGCGATCAGCTTGTCTTTGTCCAGGTTGACCTGGATCTCGCGCTGGCGGCCGCCCATCACCGCCACCGAGGCCACGCCCGGCAGCCGCTCGAGCAGGGGAGCCACCTGGTCCTCGCCGATCTTGCCCAGCTCCGAGATATGCCGGCCCTCGCCCCGGATATTCAAGAACATCACCGGCATTTCCTTCATGTTAATCCGCATAATGATCGGGTCTTCGGCGCCTTCGGGCATGTATTTCTTGACCATCCCGATTTTTTCCCGGAGGTCGGTGGAAGCGGTATCCAGGTTGGTGCCCCAGTTGAACTCGGCGTTGATCACGCAGGTCCCCTCGCCCGAGGTGGAATTGACGTTCTTGATGTTGGCCACGGTCTTGATCACGCCCTCCAGCGGCCGGGCCACCGTGCGCTCGATTTCCTCCGGGCCGGCCCCCTCGTAGCGGATGATTGTCATCAGGTTGGGAAAGGCGATATCGGGCATCAAGTCCAGGGGCGTCTTCCACAAGGCGATGCCGCCGACCAGCACCGCGATCAGCATTCCCATCACGACCGTGACCGGCCGCTTGACTGGAAAGTTGAACAGGTTCATTCCTTACTCCCCTTCCACGAGCTCCGCACGGCGGGCGATTCGGGCCTTGGCGCCATCCTGGAGAAAGGCCTGGTCCTCCGCCACCACCAGGTCGCCCAGCTTGACCCCGTCCAGAATCTCATAACTTTTCAGGTCATAATAGCCGAGCTTCACCGGCTGCATGTGCACCCGGTCCGAGCCCAGGACAAACACCACGTTTTCGCCCCGGCGCTGCACCACCACCTCCTTGGGCAGCACCGGCACTCCCTGGTGCCGGTCCGCCACCAGTTCGATGGTGGTGAACATGCCCGGCCGGAGCTTGCGCTCGGGATTGGGGATCATGATTTCCACCGTGGCGGTGTGGGAGAAGGAATCCAGGGTGGGCGAAATCCGATAGACCGAGCCTTCAAACACCCGGTCGGGAAACGCCTCGGTGAGCACCCGCGCCGGCAGGCCCGGTTTGAGTTTGCCATAATCTTCTTCGATCACGCTGGTCTTCACCCGCACCCGGTCAATCTTCATCACCACCGCCAGCGGAAACTGAGGCGCGACCATGGCCCCGGGGTCAAAGGCCAGCTTGGCCACAATGCCCCGGACCGGACTCTCCACCGGGTATTCGGCAAAGGTGACCCCGATCTCGTCCCGGTTCACGTAGGCGATCACCTGGTCCTTGCCCACCTCATCCCCCTCCCGCACCACATTGCGGGTAAGCTTGCCCGGAATCTTGGAGATCACGTTCACCCTCTCGTCCGGCTCGATCCATCCGGTCAGATCAATGATGTCTTCGATGCTGCCGTTTTTCACTTCCATCACCACCACCGGAATGACGGACTCCGCCACCGTGGTCTCCTGCTTGGCCCTGAACTTCAGAGCCATCTGGATCCCCACCGCCGCGATCCCGGCCAGGATGATGAACAGGACCACCAAAAAAACAATGCTGCTTCGTTTCATGGAGCAACCTCCTCCATCCGCCCAATCGCCTTTTCCAGGCTGGCCTGGGCCAAGAGATAATCGTGGACCGCCAACAGGTAGTCGGCCTGCGCCCGAGTCAGCAACACCTCGGCGTCCAACACGTCCAAATGGTTCACCAGACCCACCGAGTAGCGGTCTTCCGAGACCTTGTAGTTCTTTTCCGCGGCCTGGACGCTTTTTTCGGTGGCCGCAATCCGCTCTTCCGCGGCCCCCAGGGTCAGCGCCGCGGCGGTCACCTCCGCCTCGATCCCGGCCTTGAGCGCCGCCTGATTCATTTCGATCTGGTCCTTCAAGCCCTGCGCATTCTTCATCTCGCCCCGCGCGGCCAGACCGTCGAAAAGCGGCATGGAAAAGCTCAAGCCGGCCTGCCAGCCGTCGCGCCAGATCGTGTCATTCGGCGGCAATTCCTGGCCCCGGTTCCACTGGTAGTTGGCAAACGCCCCCACCGTGGGTAAGTAACCTGCCCGCGCAATCTTCTTCAGCCGGTCCGCCTGTTCGTAGCGCAGTTCCAGGCCCTTCAGCTCGGGCCGAGCTAAAGCCGCGGCATGTTTCAACGCCGGAATCTCCTCCACCGGGGCCGGGGCATAAGCCAGCTCCCCCTCGATATCTGCCGGCGTCTCCAGGTCGAGGTTGAGCACGGCGAGCAAGCGCACCTTCGAAAGCTCCAGGCCGTTGTGCACCTGGATCTGCTGAGGCCGGATCGAACTCAGTTGCGCCTCCACCTGCAAGAGGTCCAGGTTGGACACCATCCCCTGCCGATATAAGTCCTGCACCCGCTTGTAGTGCGCCTCCATGGTGGCAAACGACTTGTCCACCACTTCCACCATCGCCCGGGCCAGGAGCACCCCGTAAAACGCCTGCTTCACCTGAAAGACCGTGTCCAGCTCCATCCGCCGAAGGTCCTCCTCCTGGGCCCGCGTCTCCAGCCGGGCCGCCTGATACCCGTTCACCACCCGGCCCCCGGTGAACAACGGCATCTGCGCCTCGAGCTTGGCGTTGTAAATGTTGCCTTCCCGGGTGTTGCTCATCTCAAATCCAGCTGTAGGATATTTGTGGATGTGATCCGGCGGGACCGGGTCGCCCTGGCTGTTGGCCACCGGGAAGGAAGTATCCAACATGGTTGGGGTCCCGATCTTGAATTCGGTCAAGGTATTGGACCGCACCAGGGCCCCGCTCGCCGTCAGCTTGGGAAAAAAATTGGCCCGCGCACTGATCTGTTTGCCCTGGCTGGCCCGTACTCTTGCCTCCGCCGCCCGCAACTGCGGGTTGTTGGCCAGGCCCAAACGCAGGCTCTCCTCCAAACTCAACCGCAGCACCTCCGTGGCGCGGGTGCCCACACCCGCATCCATTCCCTCGGATGGCGCCTGTCCCAAAAAGACCGGCGCCGCCACAATCAGCCCGATCGAGAACCACCGACTTCGCACCCTTCTCAACTTGGTTCCTCCTTCATTTCTTATCCTTTCGCGCTGCCGCGGTAAAAGATATCCAGAATCACCGGCTTCTTCTCCCGAAGCGTCCCCTTGGGCTCGGTTTCAATCCATAAGAAAAGGAACGAGTTCATCACCCCCATGAAGCAAAGCGCCAACTCCTCCGGCTCATGGGCCTTAAAGGCGCCTTGCGCAATCCCCTGCTTGAATACCTCCACCAGCTCGGCGATGAAACTCAAATACTTGGCCCGCACCACCTGAGCCAACTCCCCTTTCATCGGCCACTCGAAATGATCCTGGTGCATCGAAAAAATCTTGAAAAAGTCCCGGTTCGCCTCGAAATAATCAATCAGGCTGTCCACCACCGCTTCCAGCTTTTCCGCCGGGCCTTTCGCCTGGTCTTTCCGGACGCGCACGTCCGCTTCGATCTTCTCGATCTCTTCCCGCAACAGGGTTAAGTAAAGCGCCTCTTTGCTCTTGAAAAAATTGTAAAGCGAACCGGTGCTGAACTCCGCTTCTTTCGCGATCTCGCTCATAGTCGTGTTGTGGAAACCCTTGCCGGCAAAGAGGCGCATGGCCGCAGCCATGATCTCGTTCCTTCGCATCAGGAACTCTCGTTCTTTGCGGCTTATCTTCCCATTCTCTGAACTCTCGTTCATTTTTCAACTCCAAGATTCAAATAATGAGGCAAGCTTAAGCTAATCCAATCTCTGCCTTTTGTCAAGTTTTTTCTCTCCTCGGAATTTTTCTGTCCAGGTTCAGATACATGGTAAACACTCTGCCTTCCTTCCTGGCGCGCCAGCGAGCGCGCCGTTCGGCTGAGCTCACGGCCGAAGCCCTAGGGTGGAGGCGCGCGCCGTCTGTCTTCGACCCTGAGGCTCAGACCGAAGGGAGCGCAAACACCCAAAGGCGCTTGACGCCTTCTTCTCTTGGCGTCTTCGCCCCCTACCGACCTCTTAGTGCTTCGATTCGCAAATACAATGACATATCATTTCTGCTTGCTCGATGAGTTTGCTCACTCAGCACTAAGTCCTGAGTAAATAAGTTCGTCATCGAACTTATGAATCGAAGGACTTAGTCTTTTTCTTCTTCCTCTCATTCTGATCGAAGGTCACCTCACCCCAGGAAGCGATCTCGGGTTGACGTACTGTTAAGCCGGAAGATCCTAAATTGTGAATTGTCAGAACCTGACCCCTCTACTCTAGGCGGCCCCGCACTGTTATGATAAGCTGGACCGCGTCTAAGGAGGTGCAATCATGAAAACCATCCGGACTCTCGCCAGCCTCGGATTGGCACTCACTTTGATCTTTGCCTTTACCGCCCGGGCCGAACTCCTGGCCGGCGCCGCCAAAGCCGACATCACCCCTAATGTCCAAGAGCATAAGATCCCTTCTTCCGGCTATGGCGCCCGCGGCCGCCAGCCCATGCAAGGCGTCCACGACCCGGTCATGGCCAAGGCCCTGGTCTTGAAAAGCGGCGACTTTAGCGTGGCCATCGTCACCCTCGACCTGATCGGCGTCTCCCGCGAGCTCCGCCGGGCCGTGCTCGAGCGGCTCCAAGGCGCCGGCATCAACGATCAAAACCTGCTCATCACCGCCTCGCACACCCATTCCGGGCCCGGAGCTATGGAGAAGAATTTCATCGCCGGCCTGGTCTTTGGCGGCTACCAGAAGTGGCTGACCGAATGGACCGCGGATCAGATCGCCGGCGCGGTCAAAGAGGCCCAGTCCGGGCTAAAGCCCGCGAAGCTCAAGGCCGCTTCCGGCCTGGCGCCCGGCCTTACCAAGAACCGCCGCGACCCGGCCAAGTCTTACAACTACGACACCCGCCGCTTCAACAACGCCTACGACCCCAGGAACCCGGCAAACGTCACCGACGACGAGATCATCGTGCTCCGGGTGGACGATGCCTCGGACCAGCCTCTCGCTATCCTGGTCAGCTTTGCCACCCACGGCACCGTGCTCGGCGCCGATAACATGCTCATCTCCGCGGACTGGCCCGGCGCCATGCAGCGTGAACTTGAAGCCGCCTTCCCCGGAGCGGTCGTCCTCTACATGAACGGCGCCCAGGGCGACCAGGCCCCGGCCATGCCCGACAACCCCGACGACCTCGCCTGCATGGAAATCATCGGCAAGAACGTGGCCCAGGCCGCCCTGCCGCTCGCCCAAAACGCGCTCCCGATCCCGGCCGAGCCGGTCGCCGCGGTGCTGGTGCGCCGCGAGATTGACGTGCCGGTCCGGGCCATGGGCGTCCATATTCCCAAGCTCCTGTTCAAGCGCTGGTATCCCTCCATGCCGCTCGCCGGGGTGCGCGCCGGCGACGTGATCTTCCTGGCCGTGCCCCTGGAAATGATCTCCGAGATCGGGCTGACCATGAAACAGGGCGCCAAGGGCATCGGCTACCCGGTCCCCATCATCGCCGGCCTGGCCAACGGCCTCTTCCTCTACCTCACCACCCCCGACGAGTATGACGAAGGCGGCTACGAGGCCGGGAACACGGTTTACGGCAAGATTGAAGCGGGGCTGGTGATCGGGGAGGAGATGATGATCGCGCGGAAGCTCAGGAAGCAGTAGTCAGTAGCCAGCAGGCAGTGGTGTGGTGTATGGGGTCAGAGCTAGCGGTTGCGGGTGTGGGCACCCGCACCACTCGGGAGATGAGGGAGATGGGCAATGAAGCGGGTTGGACCAACGCTGGGGCATCGGCGGCGGGAGCGTTTGCCGCACTGGGAGAAGGGCGGGTCCACCTATTTTCTGACGTTTTCGGCTCGACGCGGGGAGCATTTCGACGCTCAGGAACGCGCGATCATTTTGGCCAGTTGCCGTTTTGGGCATCCGGAGAGATGGGTTTTACATGCGGTGGCGGTGATGCCGGATCATGTGCATATGCTGCTAACGCCGCAACGGCCTGCGCCAAACGCGCCGCAATGGTTTTCGCTGGCTGAGATCGTAAAAGGTATCAAGAGCGTTACGGCTCGAAAGATCGGCCGGCATCGCGGAGGAACCGGCGGTTCGATTTGGCAGGAAGAATATTACGATCATCTGATTCGGGATCCCGAAGATTTCGCGGCCGAGCTCAACTATCTGCTCCAAAATCCGGTCAAACAAGGACTGGCGCTAAAGCCCCCCGATTGGGACGGGCTTTGGGTCGGGAAACTTTCTTGAGTGATGCGGGTGCCTACACCCGCAACCGCTGAATTCTCTTGCTCCCTTCCCTCCGCGTTTATCTGCGTCCATCTGCGGATGATCTCCTTCTTACTGCCTCAAGCCTCTTGCGGAGAATAGTGAACAGTGCACGGTGCACAGTGTTTGTAGTAGAGATCCCCAGGCGGAAAACACGGGGTGGTTGCTGCGCAGAATGGGGTGGCTGCTGCGCAGGATGGGGTGGCTGTTGCGTAATATGGGGTGGTTGGCGCGCAGAATGGGGGGACGTTTGAAGAGGGTATATCGTATGTCGTATGTAGTATGTCGGGAAAGAGAAGAAGAAGAAACCAAGAGAAATTTCGCCAGGTTAAGTTGGTTTCAGGGTAGTCGGAGAGGAGGATCGGAGGATTCGGGAAGGCAGGTGCCAAGCGCGCCCCGGCGGCTTGGGTGCATTGAGACAAAAAGGCCTTGATAAATCGCCGGGTTAGCATCTCGAACAATCGTTATATTTTATCCCCCATCTTTCACCCTTCATCTCTCTCTATATATGTAAGTTTGGTGCAGTTTTTAACGGGCCCCACCCTTTGCGGACAAAGGGAGGGCTACAAGGACGACGGGCCGGTGGGCAGTAAAAAGAATTTAGATTTTGTAGATTTTGGATTGGCAGAATTTTCGCAAGTCCGAAATCCCCAATCCGAAATCCAAAATCTAAAATGATGCGGTCTAGCCTCTGATTTCCATTCCAAATCTTTGGCACTTTGGGTATAATGAGGGACCATGGAAGACGAGATCAAGAAGTATCGGGAAAAGAAGGCTGAGGCCGAGCAGGGCGGGGGCGAGGCGCGGATCGAGGCGCAACACAAGAAGGGCAAGCTGACCGCGCGGGAGCGGATCACAGCGCTTTTGGACCCGGACAGCTTTTTCGAGCTTAACCTTTTCGCCGAGTCCTCCTCCCAGAACTTCGACATGCCCGAGAAAAAAGGCCCGGGCGACGGCGTCATCGCCGGCTGGGGCAAGATCGCCGGCCGGGAGGTCTGCCTCTACGCGCAGGACGCGACCGTGCTCGGCGGCTCGATCGGCCCGGTTCACGGCCGCAAGATGTTTGCCGCGGCCGAGCTGGCGCGGAAACGGGGCGTGCCGCTGATCGGGCTCCTCGACTCGGGCGGGCTCCGCATCCAGGAGGCCCAGGCCGGCCCGCACGGCGGAGAGGCCATCTTCCTGGCCAACACCCTGGCCTCGGGCATCGTGCCCCAGATCGCGGTCATCCTCGGACCCTGCGCCGGGGTGGCGGTCTATTCGCCGGCGCTGATGGACTTTGTGATCATGGCCGAGGGCATCGGGAACATGTTCATCACCGGGCCCAAGGTGATTGAGGAAGTGACCGGGGAGGCGATTGCGCTGGAGGCCCTGGGCGGGGCCGGCGTGCACTGCACCCGGACCGGGGTGGCGGATCTGCGGGGCGCAAGCGAGCAGGAGTGCTTTGCCCTGGTGCGCGAGCTGTTGAGCTACCTGCCCCAGAACCACCTGGAGGCGCCGCCCCTGGTGGACCTGGGCGATGACCCGGCCCGCCGGACCGACAGCCTGGCCGACCTGGTCCCGCTCGATCCCCGCCAGCCCTACGACGTCCGCCAGGTGATCCAGGGCCTGGCGGATTCTGGCCGCTACTTTGAGATCAAGCCCGAGTTCGCAGCCGAGGCCAGCGTCGGTTTTATCCGCCTGGCCGGACGGACGGTGGGAGTGATCGCCAACAACCCGATGCACCTGGCGGGATCACTCACGGTGGACGCTTCGGATAAGTGCGCGCGCCACATCCGCTTCTGCGACTGCTTCAATCTCCCGCTGCTTTACCTGATGGACGTGCCCGGGTATTTTCCGGGCGTGCTGCAGGAGCACTCGGGCATTATCCGCCACGGGGCCAAGATGCTCTATGCGTTTTGCGAGGCGAGTGTGCCCAAGGTCACGCTGATCTTGCGCAAGGGCTACGGCGGCGGGATTTTGGCCATGGGCGGGTCGAAGGCCATGGGCGCGGATTTGATCCTGGCCGGGCCGGCCGCGGAGATGGGAGTGGTCGGGGCCGAGGCCGCGGTGAACGTGCTCTTTCACCAGGAGCTCGAAAAGGCCGAGGACCCGGACCGGGCCCGGGCGGAGAAAGTGCAAGAGTTCCGCGAAAAGTTCGCCAACCCTTACTATTCGGCCCGGACCGGCGCCATTGACGACGTGGTGGAGCCGGGGGAGACCCGCCTCCGCCTTATTCAAGCCTTTGCCTTCTTCAGCGGCAAACACGAACTCCGTCCCCGCAAGAAGCATGGCAATATCCCGTTGTAGCCGCGGTCGACCAAAATCATCAAAAAAATCATCCGAGCCGTTTCCTCACCGCCGGCGGGCCCCGCGCAACCGGGAATGCCATCACATTTCTGTATAATCGGCGGCAGCGCATTCCCGGGCGCGGCCTCGGGCTTTGACCGGAGCCGAGGGAAAAGTCCGAGGCTTCCCTCCGCGCCTGCCGGGGAAAGACGGCCATTCGCTTTGGGCCGGAAAATTGCTTTTACTTTAGAAGGGATCTCCTGGCTAATGGAAACTGGGACCTGCTGGCCGGTCCAGGCCGGCAGAAGAGAGAAACGGCACATGCGTTGAATAGGCTGCCAATAGGAATAACATCCGTTTTTATGAATTAACATGGCAACTTTCTTACATTTATTCGATAAATGGCCCTATTGAATTTTTTGCAAACTCGAACATGGAATTTTTTCAGAATGATCGGTTTTTCAATAAGTTAGAATTTACCATCACTAATCAAATATTTGAACAAATGATGACTTTATTTCATTGGGAATCAATCTTCCAAAATGGGAAAAAACAGATATAACAATAATGTTTTCAAATAGTTGGGTTTAATCATGATATATAATTATAAAAAATGAATAGGGATTCATCAACTGAACGATTAGTAAGAATTCTGTGGTTGCAAATCAAAATCTAAATACTTTAATTGTTTATAACTAGCTGAAATTAAATGATTACAATTCGCGAGCGGACATTTTTTTCAGGATTTTTAAAAGGAGCTTGCTTGTTGGGTTCATCGTTTATCATTTGTAATATATTGTTTTTTAACATAAATTTGCCGATGCTGGATAATCATGCATACTTGGCACCTAAGATGCATGACTTGGGTGTCAGAGAGGAAAAAATGTCAGGGAAAAGGACAAATCGCTTGGCTGGTCAAGGGCATGAACCAAGGGGTTTTACCCTGATTGAAGTGCTGGTGGCCTTGTTCGTTCTGGCGGTTGGCCTGCTCGCGTTAATCCAGCTTCAAGTGGCGGCGATTAATGGCCTTGCTTATAGCCGGCATTTTTCGGTGGCCACCCAGTTAGCCGAGGGGCAGATGGAAAAACTCATGTCCTATCCCTTTCCGGAAACGGAAACAAACAATATCATTTATTACCCCAAAGACGAATTAGGCAATAACATTGAGGCCCAGACCTCTTCCGAGACGAAGGCGTCTCCATTTTTTGACGGATTAGGCGCCCCCGACTCCTTGGGGATGATGCCTGGTGATGGCGACGCCACCCGCCTTTGGCTTCTCGGTCCAGTTAATGAACAAGGCCAACCCGCCCGGGTCGGAGAGCCGGCTTATCTGGTGACCTGGACCGTGGAGCGGGGCGGCTCGAAGGGCACGACTCCGCTTTCCGGCAAGGATTACGGCTTTCCCGGCCCATACCAAATTCGTTTTGTGGTGAGCGTGCTTTGGTTTGAAAAGGGAGATAAGAAAAACGCCTGGACTCCTATCCTCAATTTTGTTTTTGGGGGCGGGAATGACAATCTCGACTGGAGAAAACGGGCCACCATCTCAGGGGTCCGGGAAGTGCAGGCCCAGGAACGATAAGAGGCGGTTGGAGAGCGATGATGAGATCCAGAATTTCAAAGCAAGAGCAAGGCTTCACCCTGGTGGAGCTCCTGATCGCGATGGCGGTTTCCTCCATCGTGCTCCTGGCCGTATTCTCTCTGTTCTGGGCCCAGCAGCGCAGTTTCAAACAACAGTCCGAGTTAGCCCGGAACCAGGCCCAGTTGCGGGCCGCGCTTCATATGGTGGCCCGGGACATTCGCATGGCCGGATACTCCGGGATTGCGCTGGGCTTTGACCGGGAACCCACGCTCTACCCGATCCGGCCCTGGCCCATGGAAGGAACAACTGTAGTTCTGGATGATGGGACCCTGCTCCCGGACGATCCGAAATACGGCCAGTCCGAAGCCATTGAGGTCTGGGGCAATTTTTTGCGTGAGACCACCACGATCGCGGGCCAACATCTCGGCGGTTCCAACACGATTACCATCAATAACCCGGGCCTGTTAGTTGACCAATATGTCAAACGCATCTTGATCGGAAACGAGAGCGTGGTTTCCTATCACGAGATCACCGCGGTGTCGGGAGGAGACACGGTTGGCACTTTCACCATCAATCCGCCCCTGCCCGTGCCGATCGCCGACAGCGACGTGGTGGCCCCGATTATCCGGCGAATCTTCTTTGTCAAGCAGGAAGACCGGACTTCGGGCGCGCTCACCGAACCGGTCAACTTCCTAGTTCGGCGGACCTATGTGGCGGATCCCACGAAACCCCTCAATACGCGCTACGCCGCCACCAACACCTGCTTCATTGACGAGGAGTTGGGAGATCATATTGATTACCTGAATGTGCGCTATAATTTAGTCGAACTCAATCCGGACAACAAGCCCAACGGCAACGTTGACACCTCCCCCGACACCGCCGGCAGCCAGACCAATAATCCCAGCAACCCCTGCCGGATCAGCTCCATTGAGCTGCAATTGGTCAGCAAGACCTGGGGCCCGCTCACCGCTCAAGGTCAAAAGGGCAACGTCCCCCTGACCCTGGACCACGTCCAAAAAATCCAGCCCCGGAACATCGGGCTGTCCAATTATGTGTGCTCGGCCACCCCGGCCCTCACCGCCTGGATTGAAATCTCCTGTCCCACCAGCGGGACGACCTTTGGCCTGTAATGGAAAGGAGCCTGCCATGAACATGTTTGCCCTGGTTCGGAAAGCCAAGCCGGAAGAAGGCGCCGCCCTGTTGACCGCGGTCGTGATCTTGCTCGCCCTCACCATCATGGGTTTCGCCATGATCCTGGTGACCAAAGTGGATCTGATGGTTTCCCGCAACTTCCGCGTGGCGGAGGAAGCCTTAAATGCCTCGGAGATCGGGGCAAGCATGTGCGTTCAGGTCGCGAACATCAATAAAGTGGAGATGATCATCGACCAAGCCTATGGTTTATTTCCCGAGTCTACCCCGCTCAAAACCTCTGATGTCGAAGCCGGGGTCGGCTACTCCCATTGGGAGTGTCTGGTCACCAAAGAGGGGCTGGCTCCGGGCCGAAAGCGATCCTCCCTGGATAGTGCTGACACCAAGGTGGTTTATTACCAGTTTCGCATCCAGAGCAAAGGCCTGGGCCGGGCTCAGACCCAGAGGAACATTGAGACCCTGATCCGAGTCAAGCAAGTGCAACACCATGGCGATCCCGGATTCGCCCGCATCGCCTATCGCTACAATTAGGCCGGAGGAACACCCAACTTTCGCTCTTGACTGGAAGGAGAAGATACCATGAAAAACAAGACCTTCCTCAATGCCACGGTCGCCGGAGCCGCCGTCCTTTTCCTGGCCGGCCTGGCTCACGCCCAGTTCGCCGAGGTTCCGTTCTACGCCGGGAACCAAATCAAGCCCAACGTCATGATCATGCTCGATACCTCGGGCAGTATGGAGTGGGACATCAACGGCTGCACTGAGGGTAGCTACCGTTGCACCTACCTGGGCACCAACCGCATTGAGATCGCCAAATACGTGCTCACCGGCTCCGGCCAGATCCCGGTCCAATTCGAGGGCTACAATGTTTACATGGGCGATCCCAACGGCCCTCTCACCGTGCGGGCTTCCCTGACCAACCCTTTCACCCGGATTCTCCGGATCAATGCTTCCTATCAGCCGGAGGAGAATGGAGAGTATTTTGTCTTCGCCGATTCCGATGACATTGGCTTCGGCGACTTCAGCAACGGCACGATAATCAATAACTGCCAGGGGGGCAACTGCCCGTCCAGCGCGAACATGGACAAGGCGCTCACCACCCTGGACCAATACCTCTGGGCTCGGCAGATGTTCGAGCTGAATCTGATCGCCCGGTCCGACATCACCGACGGCGGGATCAGCAAGCAACGCGACATCTATACCGCCGTGCCTACCGGCGGCTCCCTCACTCCCCGCGACGCCTTTGTCCAGCATTATTGGGATGTGAACCGCACCGTCCGAGTCTTTCCGGTAATCTATATCGCCGAATGCTATTATTCGTGGTGGCGGTGGCGGGCCTGCTATCGGCCCGACCCTTCGGGAAACTACTTCGTCTTTTTTGACAGCGACGATTACGACGTCTCTGTCAGCGACCCCGATGCCCGGTTATGGGCGGTGGACTTGCTCCTGCGGGATTACCTGGCTTCCAAAGGCACCAGCAGCTATAGATCTTACGGGACCGGAAACGTGTGCGGGGACTCGACCTCAAGTAATTGCCCGGACGACGGCCGCAATGAAACCCGCGATCTTTACCAGTGGGTGGCTAACGGCACCGTCGGAGCGACGGTCTTTGTGAACCGGACTCCCACCGAGGATGAGGTGAGAGCCGCGCTGGTGGGGGGCATCCCCAAGGTTACCTTGACCGATGTGATTAACCCGGACGGCCGCTTCGGCCCGGACTTCACCTTAGACAACACCCCGGGCAATTCTACCCTCGACTATGCGGTCCGCATGGGCCTGGAAATCCCTCAGCCTTCCAGCACTAATCCCCTGAATTACATTGACTCCGCTTTCACCTACGTCAATACGGGCGTGACCTATCATTTCTTTGACGGCAAGGATGCGAATGGAGACGGCAAGTTCGACGGTATGACTTACGGCCAGAAATATTACGAGCTGGACCCGGGCCTGCTCGACATCTACACCAATATCCGCTGGGGCCTGGCCAAGTTTGACAACGGCGGAAACGTAGGGGGTTCCAACTGCACGGGCAACAACACGGACTTCCTCAGGTGCGGGGCCAACCTCCTGGTCAGCCTGCCCGATGAATACAGCACCGGGATCAGCGCCGACGCCGCCCGCAATAATGTGCAGGATCAGATCATCGCCTTATCCCCGGACGGCTGGACGCCCCTGGCCGATTCGATGCGCAACATGTATGAATACTTCTTTGCCCCCGCCTCCCTGGACGATCTCCTGGACATTACGGGCCGCAACGACACCAATCCCACCATGTATGTGGACCACGAATGCGACCTCACGCCGGACGACCACATCGTCCAGGCCGATAAGGCCTACACCTCCACTACCACCGAAGGGAACCTGGGTTGCCGGCGCAACTTCGTTATCTTTGTCACCGACGGTGAACAGACCATGGGCGACGGTTGCACCGGCTTTGACGTCTCGAATTGCCCGCTCAGCACCGTGATCCCCCGACAGAAGTATTGGATCGAGCAGCTCAAGCAGGACGGCGACATCTGGCAAGGGGTCAAGGTGTTCCTGATCGGTTTCGCCCTGCAAGGCAACCCAAACGCCATGGCCCAACTTGAGGGCATGGCCGATGCCTCGAAGATGGATAGCGACGACCCCTATGACTATGCCTTTTACGCCAACAATGAGGATGAACTGAAGGCCACCTTGGCCACGATCTTCAACATCATCATGTCCGGGGCCTACACCCGGAGCGCACCTGTCCTGAATCCCAAGGAAACCGCGATCGTCGCCGGCTACTTTGTAGTCAATCCGGACAAGGTGATGTGGGAGGGCCATTTGGAACTGTATGACCTGACCCTGCTTGAGGACCCGAACAACCTGGGCGGCCTGATGCCGGTGGCGGACGGAGCTTCGGTGCTCAACCAGACGAATTCGAACGACCGGGATATCTTCACCGCCCAGCCGGTCTCCGGCTCCAATAATTGGGCTTACCGTGATGGGAGCCTCGTCCGGTGGGACAAGCTGGACTTTGTGACCAGCCAGGCGTCCACCCTCCTCACCCTCCTCAGACCCGGGAACCAGGACGGCGATACCGCCCTGAACGAGGTGGAGGACGCCCGGGTGCTGATTTCCTTTATCCGGGGGACTGCTGAGGACAGCCCCCAAGTCACTTTTAAGAATGGCGACGAGCGCACCTGGACCCTGGGCGCCGTCAACCGCTCCATCCCCGTCATCGTGGGGCCGCCCGGAGGGGAGGCAGAGGAGAGCTTCCTTAAGTATGAATTTTTCCTGGAGAAATATAAAGATCGGCCCAGCCTGACCTACGTGGGCGCCAACGACGGCATGCTCCACGCCTTCTTCTTGGACGATCCCGACATCGCCCCCGAGCAGATGGAAGAGGCTTTTGCCTACATCCCCTATGAGGTCTTGCCTACGCTCCGAATCCTCCGCGAGAACCAATGGTATTACGTGGATGGAAGCCCGGTGGCGGCCGACGTGTTCCTGCCCCAGCCCCTCTGGATGGCCGACGTGGAATGGGATGATACCACCAAGCGCGCGGCCGCCGGCTGTGACGAGGTGGGCGGTGAGCGTTTCTGCTGGCGGACCATGATCGTCTGCGGCCTGGGCCAGGGCGGCCGGGACTACTTTGCCCTTGACGTTAGCGACGCCGACTCCACCTCGGCTTCCGATACCGGCACCTCGGCGGAGAAGATCCACACCTTCTGGGAGTTCACCGATCGCTATACGGTAGCCGGTGAGACAGACCCGCGCGACCGTCTCGGTGATACCTGGTCCCGGCCCTTCCTGGCCGAGCTCTGGTTGGGCGACGGCGACAGCACCTGGGTGGCCGCGGTCTTCGGCGGCGGCCAGTCGGCAGAAGGTGAAGACCCCGACATCGGCAACTACATCTACTTCGTCAACGCGGACGATGCCAGCATCCTCCGCCGCTTCATGGTCCCGGACAAGGACGATCCTCATTGGTGGGACAAGGTGGAAGCCGGGCTCTGGAACGACGATCCCTCGAGTGGCGATTACTTCGCCAGTTGGAATAACCTGCCCAGCGATCCCACCGTGGTGGACGCGCCGCCCCAGGAAGGGCTGAGCGAACTCCTTTACATGGGCGATCTGCAGGGACGGATGTGGAAGGTGAACATGGCCAGCGGGGATACCACGGAGTGGGAACTGGGCCTGCTCTGGGATACCGGCGACCGCGAGGGCGAATACGCCGATGAGGAAGACTTGCCCAAGCCCTGTGATCCCCCCGCGCCCTGTGATCCCGATTATCCCGATTTTGACGCCCTCCGGCGCCCCATCTTCTATGCCCCGACCGTGATTGAGGCTCCGGAAAGCGGCCTCATCGTCATTTTCGGCACCGGCCACATCGAGGACAAGGTGATGGCCCGGGACGAGACCATGATCAATTGCATTTTTGCGGTCTGGGATAAGGACCCCGTTATAAAGATTGGTACCGAGGACATTACCTCCTACGGAACCCTGTGGAGTGAAACGCAGCGCGAGGAGCATTGTCCAGGATGCATCGGCGACATCACTTACCCCTTCTGCTTCGAGCCGGGTGAGAAAATCATCACCAAGCCGAAGGTGGACGAGGGGGTGCTCAAATTCCAGACCTTTGTCCCCTTCAGCAACAATCCCTGTGCTAGTAGCTTCAACCCTTGTAAGCCTGGGGTTGTCCGAAGCTGGTATGTGGACTACCTGACCTTCCTAGGCATTTACAACCTCCCCGGAGAGGGAGGCAGGTATTTCGAACTTGAGGATTTTACTACCAGCCGCTTCGCCTCGAGCAATTTAGGCGATCTTTACATGGTTCCCCCGGGTGGCATCGGCCTCGTCCCAACCCCGCCCAGCAAGGACTCCGACATTCTTTCCTGGGGCGAGGGAATCTCCTTCGACTGGTAGGCCCAGGAGGGTTGACCGTCACCAGCTAACGCTGACCCGTTGATCCGAAACCGGCGGGGTCGAAAGCGACCCCGCCTTTTTTATGCCCTTCTTACCGCCTACCTGGAATGCCTCAACAACTTAGCATACGGTCCCCTTGAATCGGGCAGGTATCCAAACCTGCCCTACGTTAACGAATTGGTCGGGCACGATTGGATTCGTGCCCGACGATCTGTAGGCCAATCTTTTGAGTCCTTACACCTACCGCCAACCTCCAACCGCCAACTGTCATCGTCAACTGTCAACCGCCAACCGCCAACCTTTAGCTCACTTATACGCGATCGTAAGAATCTCCGCCTGCCCCCGGTCCGGCATTTGCACGATCAAGACCCGGCGCGAGGCGTCATAGACCCATTCCAGGCCCGGCCCCCCGGCCGCCGGTGTCACCGCCGCCACCGCGGCCAGGCCGTAAAACTCCAGGCGGAAAGAGCGGGCGGCCGGAGTGTAAGCGCCCAGCGGGGCCGCGATCTGGAAGACCAGCGCGTCCGCGGCCGGCCGGACCGTGGCGGTGGTCCGCCGCCACTGGCCTTGCTCGTAGGCAAAGCTCTTCTGGTCATCTTCATACCAGGTGAAAGAGGACTCGCCCGCCCCGGGGTAGATCCTCAGGCTCAGCGGGTCCCAGGGCTTGGCGCCGGTGTGCGGCATGACCGGCGCCAGGGGGATGATCGCGCCTTCCCGGACCCAGAGCGGCAGGGTGTCGAGCGCGGTCGCCACCTCGATCCACCCGGGCCCGGGATAAACCTTGCCCTCTTTCCAGGAAACCCAGCGGCCCTCGGGCAGATAAACCCGCCGGCTCCTGGCTCCCTTTTCCACCACCGGCGCAAACAGCAGGTCCGGGCCGATCAGGAACTGGTCGGAGATGGCGTAGGTGGTTTCATCCCGGGGGAACTCGAGCAGGAGCGGCCGCATCACCGGCAGCCCGGTCCGGCTGGATTCCTCAAACAGGGCATAAATATAGGGCAAAAGCTGGTAGCGCAGCCGGATCACCTCCTTGGCGATCGCCTCCACCTCCGGCCCGAAACTCCACGGCTCCTGGTCCCCGGACAGGATCATGGTGTGGGTGCGGGCGAACGGATAAAAAGCGCCTTGCTGGATCCAGCGGGCATACAGCTCCGGGCTGGGCGAGCCGACAAAGCCGCCGATGTCGGCGCCCACGAAGGTCAGTCCCGAGAGTCCCAGGTTGAGGAGCATGGTCAGGCTGAGCGGCAACTGGTTCCAGTTGGAATAGTTGTCCCCGGTCCAGACGCAGGCATAGCGCTGGATTCCGGGGAACCCGGCCCGGCTGATGACAAAAGGACGCTCCTCCGGCTTGAGCCGGCGCAAACCCTCGTAGGTGCCCTGGCTTTCCAGGAGCCCGTAAACATTATGCACTTCGGCATGAGGAACCGGCGCATCCGCCGGGCCGTGGACCATGTCCATCTCCCGGATCGGGCTCAGGCTGAGCATCAGGCCCCCCGCCCGCACGTCGTGTTTCCAGCCCGAGGGCTCGTTCATGTCGTTCCAAATCCCCGCCACTCCCGGGTCCAGAAGGACGCGGTGGAGGTCGCCCCACCAGGCCCGCACCTCCGGCCGAAGAAAATCCGGGTAAGAGCAGTCCCCCGGCCACACCCGCGCCCGGTAATCCGACCCGTCCAGCCGGCGGCAAAAATAGCCCTTGGCCACGCCTTGGTCATAGACAAAGTAGCCGGGCTGAACTTTCACCCCCGGATCAATGATGGTGACGACCTTGAAGCCTTTCTGGCCCAGGTCCGCGAGCAAGCCCGCCGGGTCCGGGAAGCGCCGGCGGTTCCAGGTGAAGACCTTGTAGCGGTCCAGGTAATGGATGTCCAGGAAGAGCACGTCGCCGGGGATGCCCCGGCTGCGAAACCCGGAGGCGATCTCCCGCACCCGCTTCTCGTTCTCATAGCTCCAGCGGCTCTGCTGGTAGCCCAGCGCCCACAGGGGCGGCAGCGGCATCCGGCCCACCAAATTGGTGTAGCGCCGGATCACGTCTTTCGGCTCCGGCCCATAGATAAAGTAGTAGCGAAGCGGCCCGCCCGCGGCCCGGAAAGTGTAAGTGGAGGAGTCGGACCGGCCCATGTCGAAATAGGAGTGAAAGCTGTTGTCGAAGAAAATGCCGTAGGCCCGGCCTCGGTTCAGCGCCAGAAAGAACGGGTGCGACTGGTAAAGCGGATCCAAATCCCCGGAATAGGGCTGGTCCCGGTTCCACATCTCCATGGCCAGGCCCCGCTTGTCCAGCGGGCCGGTCTTCTCGCCGAACCCGTAATAGTGCTCGGTCTCCGGCATCTGCTTCGTGACCAGGACCTCCTCGCCCCTAAAGCCCAAGCCGCCGGGCTCCGCGTCTCGATGAAGGGGCCGGCCGTCCCCATCCAGGAAGACCAACTGGAGGGGATCGCGGTTGATCTGGATCAAGATCCCGTCGCCTTTCAGGCGCAGCCCTTGCCCGGATTCGTCCACCTCCAGTCCGGAAGCCGCGGGCGCGAGGTCAGCCAGCGCGTAAGACCGGACCGGCGCCAGGTTGCCGGAGCGGTCCGCCAGCACCCGGACCACTCCCGGTCCGACCTGGGCGAGTTCTACGGCGCCGGTTTCACAGCGGAGGATCACTCCGCCGGAGCCGGGCTCTATCGTTAACACCCGGCCCGGCCGCTCGATCTTCTCCTGGGCCGCGGCCGCAAAGGCGGTCAGCCAAACCACCAGCACAACCCTCAAGAATCCTTTCGCCTCGCGGAACATCTTGACCTCCCACTCTCGATTTGGCACAAGATTAAACAAGCCCCCGCGCTTTGTCAAACCGGGTTTCCAGTTTCGTGGTTAAGCCCGTTCGGCGGCTACTTGAAAAGAAAATCCTTTCTATGGTAAAAATGAGAATGAAAGAGACGGCGGTGAAGCCGAGTCCCGAGGGTTGAGCTTCCGGCCGCTAAAGGCGGCGCCTAGACTTGACGGCGCGGGCCGCCGCCACGGAGAAGCCGATTCCGCCAAAGCGGGAACACATCCAGAGTCCAGGAGTCTTTCATTCCCATGCAACTTTTCAATTACCTCGTTTATGCCCTGGTCCAGGCGTTCCTGGCCTCGAGCCGGGTTATCCCCATGCGCTTCACCTTCTGGTGGGTCCGGGGCCTGTCCCGCCTGGCTTTTCGCCTGGCCAAAGGCCGGCGGGCGCTGACGCTTTACAACCTGGAATTGGCGCTGGGCCGGGAAACGACTCCGGAGGAGCGGGAGCGGATCGGCCGGCTCTCGTTCGAGAACATGTTTTTAAGCATCGGCGAACTCCTGCACTACAAGGAGATCCACTTCCGTAACCTCTCCGAGCATTTCACCTTTGAAGGCGCCGAGATCCTGGAGCGGTTCCTGGCCCGGAAACAGGGCGTGTTCCTGATCGGCGGCCACCTGGGCGGCTGGGCTACCTTGTCGCTGATCTTCCGGTTCCCCCGCCTGCCCGCGGTCTACCTGGTGGCCAAAGGCCTGGGCAACTCTCGCCTGCAAGGGCTGCTGGACTATATAGCCGCGCCGTTCAACGTCCATATCCTCAGCGGCAAGGGCCTGGGCAAGCTGATCGAGGAGCGGGTGGCCCAAGGCGAGATCTTTCAATTCTGGATGGACCAGGAAGCCCGGCGCGACCAGGGCACCTTTGTCCAGTTCTTCGGCCAGGACGCCTCCACCTTCGCGGTGCCCGGCTATCTCGCCTGGAAGAACTCGGTCCCCCTGGTCCCTTACTGGATCATCCGCCGCAAGCCCGGCTATTTCCACGTCATCTTCCGGGAACCCCTCCTTTACCAACTCACCGACGACAAGGACGAGAACAACCGCCGGGTGGCCCAGGCGATTGCCTCCGAGGTGGAGCGCGCCATCCGGGAGCACCCGGAGCAATGGCTGTGGGCCCACAACCGCTGGCGCCGCCGGCCGGACGGGACCCGGGTGGAACTCTTCATCAGGAAAAAGAAGCGCTCCCGCGGCCAGGGGCCTGCCGCGGCCGGCGAAAGCGATACCGGCCGTTAAGGCCCCAGCGGGACGATCGTGCCCCTTGTTCTGCACGCTAGCCGATGAAGAAGAATTTTCGAAAACATCCTCCCGCTGGCCGGCCTCCAACCGCCCTGCCGCCGGCGCGCATGCCCTGGCAGCCGGCCGGAGGCGAGAAGACCCTGCTGATCCTGGTCTTCGCCCTGGCCCTCGGCTTGCGCCTGATCTACCTTTTCCAGATCTCCCATACCCCCTATTTTGACGACCCGCTCGGCGACTCGAAGATCTATCTGGACCGGGCCCTCTCGATCCTGGCCGGCAACCTGATCGGCGATGAGATTTACTTCCACAGTTCTCCCCCTTATCCCTATTTCATGGCGCTCTGCCTCGGCCTCTCCGGCAAAAGCTTCTTCGTCCTGGGCCTGGCCCAGATTTTGATCGGCGCCGGCAACTGCCTCCTCATCTACTTCCTGGCCAAAAAGCTTTCGGCCGGAGATAAAGTCGCGGCTCTCATCGCCGGAATCGCCGCCGCCCTCTACGGCCTCTTCGCCTTTTTTGACGCCGACCTCCTCATGATCTTCCTCACCCTGGTCTTCGCCGACCTGGCCCTCTTGCTTCTGCTTCAGGCCAGAGAGGTAAGGGCACGGCATGCCGTGCCCCTACCTGATGAACCCTACCTCCGCGTATTTCACAGCGAGTCGGTTCTGGCTTTCCTGGCCGGCGTCTCCCTCGGGCTGGCCGCACTCGACAAGACCAACCTCCTGCTCTTCGCGCCGGTCGCCGCCTGGTGGCTCCTCGGCGAGTATTCACTGCGCTTTCGATCGTGGCGCTTCAAACCCGCGCTCTTGTTCGCCGCCGGGACCGCGCTCATGATTTTACCGGTCACGGTCCGTAATTATGTCGTGGGCCATGACCTGGTCCTGGTCTCTTCCAACGCCGGCGTCAACCTCTTCATCGGCAACAACCCCCAGGGCCAGGGCATCTTCCTCCTGCCCCCGGGCTCCGGGCTCCGCAACACCGACCTCTACGGCACCTCGGTCCAGGTGGCGGAAAAAGAGACGGGCCGCAAGCTCAAGCCTTCCGAGGTCTCCAACTTCTGGGCGGCGAAAGCCAAGCGCTTCCTGCGCGAACAGCCCGGGGCAGCCGGCCGCCAGCTCGGCCGCAAGTTCGTCCTGCTCTGGAACAGCTACGAGATCCCCAACCACATCAACTTCTATTTCGTGCGCTCGGAATACGCGCCGGTCTTGAAATGGATGTTCGTGGGTTTCGGGCTGGTCACCCCGCTCGCCCTGGTCAGCATCGGCCGGCGAATCAAATCGGGATGGAACTCGGCCGATAAGCTCCTCCTCGGGTTCCTCCTCGCCTACCTGCTCTCGCTCTTGCCCTTTTTCATCACCGAGCGCTACCGCCTGCCCCTGGTGCCGGTGCTGATCGCCTTCGCCGCGGTGTTGGCGGCGGAGCTCCTCCGCCTGGTCCGCGCGCGAAAAGTGAAGCCGCTGCTCGCGCTCGCCGCGGCCCTGATCGCGGCCGGGGTGCTGGTCAATTGGCCCCTGATCCATTACAATTATTCCTTCATCCGGGTCGCGATCGCGGCCAAGTCCCTGGAAAAGGCTTACCGGAACCCGAAAGCGGGCGTGGCGGACCTGAAGCAGGCGATCGTGGAATTCAAACAGGCCCTGGAGGTGGACCCCTTTTCCACCGACGGCCATTACAACCTGGGCAGCGCTTATTCCATGGTCGGCTATTACTCCGGCGCGATCCGGGAATGGGAAGAGACGCTGAGGATAGATCCGGGTATCGCCGAGGCCCAGGCGGCGCTCATGGACGCGAGGCAAAAGTTCGAGCAGACCGGGGACCTGGCCAAACCCGAAGCCATCCCCCTGAGTCGCTTTGAAGAAGCGAAAGCGGCCGAGGCCAAGGGGCAATATGACCTGGCCCTGGCCCTTTACCGGGATATCATCCGCAAGGACCCCTTCCACGCCGACGCCTGCAACAACCTGGGCGCGCTTTATTATCATCGCCGGCAATACGAGCAGGCAGTCGCCGTGCTCCGGCAGGGCCTGAAATACCGGCCGGACCATTTTGTCTTGATGAACAACCTGGCCGGCGCTTACTACCAACTGGGGAACCAGCGCGAGGCGAAAAAGCTATGGGAGCGCTGTTTGCAGATCCAGCCGGAGAGTGAGTTGATTCTTAACCAATTGAAGATGGTCCGGGAATAAGGTGCCAGGGTGTCAAGGTTTGGGAAAAATGAACAAGCTCAATCAATTGGGATTCTTTCTGATTGACCCTGACACCTGACACCTTGTCACCTTGACACCTTATCAATGTTGAGGAGATGCCTCATGAACCTGGTATTGATCGGTTATCGCGGCACGGGCAAGAGCACGGTCGGCAAGATTTTGGCGGAGCGGCTCAAGATGCCGCTGGTCAACTTGGACGATCGCATTATCGCCCAGGCGGGAATGCGCATCCCGGAGATCGTGGAGAAATTCGGCTGGGACCGCTTCCGCGACCTGGAGAGCCAGGTGGTGGTCGAGGTCGCGAAAGAGGACAACCATGTCCTCGATTGCGGCGGCGGAGTGATCCTGCGCGAGAAAAACGTGGCTCAGCTCAAAAAGGCCGGCCCGGTCTTTTGGCTTCAGGCCTCGATTCCAACCATTGTCTCCCGAATCAAGGACGACACCCAGCGGCCGTCGCTCACCGGCAAATCCTTTACCGACGAGGTGGCCGACGTGCTCCGGGAGCGCGAGCCCAAATACCGCGCCGCGGCCGACCATGTGGTGGACACCGAGGGCAAGAGCGTGGAGCAGGTGGCCGAGGAAATTATCCGCTTATTCGAGAAATGAAAGGATGAATACCGGTGGCTGTCCCTAGTATTACACCCCGCTCGACCGAATACTGGTTCAACCGCAGCCTCAGTTGTTCCGAGGCATTGTTCACCGTCTTGAACCGGGGGCATGAGCTGACCCTGGAAGCGGAAGAGCAGGCCGCGCATCCCCTGGCCGGCGGGGTCTTGCGCCAGGGCCATGCCTGCGGGATGCTCTGGGGCTCGGCTTTGGCCGCGGGCGTCAGGGCGATGCGGCTACCGGCGGATGCAACAAAAGCCGGCGCGGCCGCGGTGTTTGCCGCCAGCCGCTTGCTCGAGGATTTCCAGACCCAGGCCGGCGCGGTCAACTGCCGGGAGATCATTGACCGCGGACTGGATACCATGGCCGGGCGCGTGAGCTACATGACTTCGGGCAAACACGTCGAGTGCCGAAAGCTGGCGGTGGCGTTTGCGCCCCGGGCGCACGCGGCGATGAATCGGGCGCTCAGAGAATTCCAGCCGGAAAGTCTGCAACAGCCTCCGCGAACCTGCACCCAGGAGTTATGGAGGCGGGTGTGGGGAGAAGCCGGCGACCGGGAGGGAGTGATGGTGGCCGGCTTGGCCGGGGGCCTGGGGCTTTCCGGCAACGTGTGCGGGGTATTGGCCGCGGGCATCTGGGCGCTGGGGCTTCACCTCTATCGCGACCGGCCGGCGCCGCGCCACAGCTTTTGGAAAGCGCTGACCCAGGAGATCGGCATCGGCGACCGCCTGGCCCAGGCCGCCTCCGCCTTGCGCCGGGCTTTCCTTGACCGGCACGGCTCGGACCTCTGCCGCGCGATCATGGCCGGCCGTTTCGCTGATCCGGACGATCATTCCCGCTTCGTGGCCGAGGGCGGATGCCGAGAGGTGATTGAGGGGATGGTAGAGGACCTGAAGCAACGGACAAAAAGGGGATAGATCAAGCCGGCGGTTCGCGGGTGAGGGCACCCGCGCCCCTAAAGGCAGGATCATCTTTGGGAGGGAGCCAAAGGGCGTCCCAATCTTGGGGCTGGGCCGCCAGACCCTGCTTGATCGGATTGTGCATCAGATATCGGAGTTTCACTTCGAAATCGGCTTGATCCCGGACCGAGCGGTCGTAATATTCGTCTTGCCAGATCGAGCCGCGTTGGCGGCCTCGGAGGTGGTTGATCTTCCTGGCGGTAACGCTTTTGATGCCTTTGACGATCTCGGATAGTGAAATCCAACGGGGTTGGCGGGTGAGGGCACCCGCCCCCCTAAAGTCAGGTTCGGATCTGGGGGCACCCGCCCCCCTAAAGTCAGGTTCGGATCTGGGGGCACCCGCGCCCCTAAAGTCAGGCTCGGAACCGGGGGCAGATGAGAACCGATTGACTGGTTGCGGCGTCAAGAGCATATGCACGTGATCCGGCATCACCACCGCCCCATGCAAAAGCCATTGGTCAGGATGACCGTGCCGGCAACTGGCTAGGATCACCGCTCGCTCTGCAGGATTGAAGCTCTCTCCCGGTTTCGCTTTAAAGGTGACAAAATAGATGGTCCCGCCGGCCTCAGCATGGTAGAGCCGGCCCCGGCTCCTCTGCTCCGTCTGTCTCCCAATGGTCTTCATCTCAGTTCTCTTATCAAGAAATCCCAATTTCTTTAGGGGCGCGGGTGCCCTCACTCCCAGAGATCCCCAATCTCTTTAGGGGCGCGGGTGCCCTCACTCCCAGAGATCCCCAATCTCTTTAGGGGCGCGGGTGCCCTCACCCGCGAACCTCTTGGATTCCTCTACTTGTTCAACACATCCCTCGAGATGATCAACCGCTGGATTTCGGAAGTTCCCTCGTAAATGCGGAGCGCCCGGGCCTCCCGGTAGATGCTCTCGATCGGGGCCTCCCGCATGTAGCCCATGCCCCCGAAAATCTGGACCGCCCGGTCCGCGATCCGGCCGATGGCCTCGGTGCAAAAGAGCTTGACCTTGCTCGCCCGGGCCTGGGTCCGGTCGCCCTGGTCCAAGCGCCAGGCGGCGTCGTAAGTCATGCACTGCATGGCGTAAAGCTCAACCGCCATGTCGGCCAGCATCCACTGGATGGCCTGGTTCGCCGCGATGGGCTTCCCGAACTGGACGCGGGTGTTGGCGTGGTCCACGCACAGATCAATCAGCCGGCGGGCCATCCCGCAGGACCGCGCGCCCTGGCCCAACCTCCCCTCTTCCAGCACCCGCATCGCCGCCTTCCAGCCGTCGCCCTCCTGGCCGAGCAGGTTCTCGGCCGGGACCTCGCAGTCCTCGAAGATCATCTCGCACTGGTGCAGGATGTCCGAACCCATCGAGTCCTGGAGTTTCCCGATCTTGAACCCGGGCGCGTCCTTCTCCACGATAAAGGCGCTGAACCCGCCCTTCTGGCGCTTGGCCTTGTCGGTGACCGCGATCACGGTGAACACGTCCGAGATGTCGGCGCGGGTGATGAAGTGCTTCATGCCGTTGAGAATATACTGGTCGCCCTTTTTCTCGGCCTTCATCTGGATGGCCGCGGCGTCGCTGCCGGCGTTAGGCTCGGTCAGCGCGAAGCAGCTCAAGAGCTCCCCGGTGGCCATGCGCGGGAGATACTTCTGCTTCTGCGCCTCGTTGCCGAAATAGAGGATGCCCATGCTGCCGATGCCGTTGTTGCCGGAGATGAGCAGGCAAAAGGCGAGGTTGGCCCGGGCTAACTCCTCCTGGATCACGCAGTGGCCCACGTTGCTTAAGCCCATGCCCCCGTATTCGACCGGGGTCACGATCCCGAAATAGCCCAGCTCCTTCAGCTTCGCGATGATCTCCGCCGGCATGACCTTGGTCTCCTCCATGTGCTGGGAGATCGGGATCAACTCCTTCTCCGCGAACTTGCGCGTCGCCTCGCGGATCACCTTCAACTCCTCGGGCAGGTCAAAATTCATGAACCACTCCTTTCAATCAGAATTTTTCACCACAGAGACACAGAGGACACAGAGAGTCTTTTTATTCCTATGACAGAATGTAGAATCCTAGAAAAAATGGAACCCTGACTTTTCGAGTTGCTCCAAGTTGATCTGGAATCTGCTTGCTAAAGTATTTTTTCGGGCGAGGACATTCTACCGCTGGTGATAATGCTGTCAAGGAGACCCTTCTCCGCCAAAGGGCGACAGTGCTTTGCTTAGGGATGACCTTTTAAAGCGTTAAATAGTTTTCCGCTCTGTGCTCTCTGTGGCTCTGTGGTTAAAGTGAAGAAGCGGCGTAAACGACGTTGCGGGTGGTTTCCTTGCCCCGATACATGGCCTTGTCGGCGAGGTGGATGAGGTCGGTTTTGTTGTCGGTGTCTTCGGGAAAGGTGGCGGTGCCCACGCAGCAGGTGAGGCGCAGGTGCTGGCTCTCCCGGATCTGGAAGGAGTGCTCCTCCATCGCCTCCCGGATGCGCTCGGCCACCTTGACCGCGCCGGCGCGGTCGGTCTCGGTGAGCAGCACGATGAACTCGTCGCCGCCGTAGCGGATGGTGAAGTCGATCTCCCGCAGGCAGCTCTTGAGGATCTTGCCGGTCTCCCGGAGCACCTTGGTGCCGATCAGGTGGCCGTAAGAGTCATTGACCTGCTTGAAAAAATCAATGTCCACGAAGAGGAGCGAGAGGTGGCTCTTGAAGCGCTTGGCCCGCTTGATCTCGGTCTGCAGGGCCAGGTCCAGGTAGCGGGTGTTGAACAGCCCGGTCACGTCGTCAATAAAGACCAGGCGCTGGGCGTCGGCATACTTGAGCGAGTTTTCCAGCGAGCGCAGGATCTGCTCGGCGAGGAAGCGGGCGGTAGAGAGGTCCATGCGGTCAAAGACGCCGTTGTGATCCCGCTTGAACACCACCATCGCCCCTTCCACCGTGCCGTTGACCCGAAAGGGCAGGACGATGGCCGAGCTCAGGCGCAGGTGATAGCCGGGCGCGTCTTCGCGGTTGCAACTGGGCGACTCCAAGGTCACCAGCCGCTGGGGAATCTGCTTCAGCTCTTCCCCCAACAAGATCTCGGTGATCCCCCGCGCCTCGTCCTCTTCCAGACCCCGCCAGGCCTTGAGCTCCAAGTTTTCCCCCGGCTTGCTCCGGAACACGCTCACCCCGGCGTCGCCCTTCAGCCCGAGCAGGATCGCATCCAGGGACAGGCCGTAGAGCTTATCCAGCTCCAGGCAGGAGCTGATCCGCTGGCAGGTCTCGTAGAGAGTGAGCAGGCCCTTCAGCTCCACGTTCTCGTCAAACAGGTGCCGGAGCTCGATCGCCCGCTTGATCGTGATCTTCAGCTCTTCCGGGTTCAGCGGCTTGGTCAGGTAGTCGGCCGCCCCGGTCTTGAGGCACCGGACCGCGCTCTCCACCGAGGCATAGCCGGTCATGATGATCACATCCAGCGAGGGTTTGATCTGCTTGGCCCGCTCCAGGACCTCCTGGCCGTCCAGCCCGGGCATGATCAGGTCGGTGAGCATGATGTCGTAGTCTTCCTGCTTCAGCCGCGCCAGGGCCTCTTCCCCCGTAAAGGTGGTCCTCACCACGTAGCCTTCCTCGGACAGGACGTCCGAGCAAAAAGCCTGATAAAACTGATCGTCGTCCACGATCAGGATGCGCCCCTTGTTCATGACTCTCTATTCTTTTAGTATATTTTTACAAGGTTGTAAAGTGGAAAGAGGTCAGCCTTCCACCTGTTGGTACCGGTATTTCTCCGGGTCCAGGTCGCCCAGTCCCAAAGCCCGCGCCGCCCGCAGGTGGCTGACCTGATCCGGTCGCAGCACTTGATCATACCAGGGCGTCAAGGTCACACCCAGGGCGTCCACCTCCACCGGATTCACTCCGGCGACCATGCGATGGAGCCAGACCACCTTGCCCGGGCCGCCGGGACCGCCGGTCACCAGGGCACGGCTGGCGTCGAGGATGGTAAGCTGCGGCTTGAGGGCGCTGGCCAGGTCGGCAATCGCCTGGCCCAGGTCAAAGCGGGTGTGGAAGGCGTTGCGGTCCCAGATCAGGCCCATCTGGTTCTTGAGACCCAGCGAGACCCCGACGGCGCCGTGGGTTTTAGCGGTAGGGAGGTTGAGGTAGATATCCGCTTCCAGGAGCGGCTTCAGCACTTTCACCCGGTCCAGCACTTTGCCCCGGGGAACGCCAACCTCCTCGAAAAACTTCTCCTCGGCGAAAAAGCGCACCTGGGTCCGGGGAATCCGGGCGCAGGCCTCCAGGATGCCGGAGCGCGACACGCACACTTCCGGCCGGCGCAGCGGGTAGTCCGCCACCAGGATCTCCTTGGCCCCGGCCTCGGCTACCAGCCTCGCCACCTCGGCCACCACCTCGGGATGGGTGGTGGCTCCGGCTTCCACCCCGGTCGGAAAACTCATGTTGGGCTTGAGCACCACCCGCTGGCCCGGCTTCACGAACCTTCCCATACCCCCCAGCGCCGAAATCGCCCTCCGCACGGCAGGACCCGGCTCGCCCTTGACCAGAACCAGGTCGGCCGGCAAAGAAGCCGGCGCACTCAGCAGCCGGCGGGGCAGGACCCCGATTGCGCCGGCGGCCAAGGCCGCTCGGCCCAGGAATTTCCTCCGGTCCGGTAGTCTTGACATTTCCCGTCTCCCTGCTTCGCCGAAGAGGGGAGTTAAGAAGAAGTGCGGATGCGGCGAGTAATGGCCTCCGCGAACTGGCGGAGGTGTTCGATGGCCTCGGGCCGGCCGCAGTTGATCGAGAGCTCCACGTAAAAAGGCCCCTGGTAGAAATCGAGGGCGGTCGCGCCAACGAGGTCCAGCCGGGCGCGCGCTTCCTGGCCGATCCCGGGCTCGGGCCGGCGCCGGCCCTCGTAACCCTCGCGAAAGAGCTTGCCCGCGTCGCCGGCTTGGTAGATGGCCACGCTGACTATCTCCCCTCGCTCGTGGACGATGGCGTAATCCTGAAAAATGCCGCGTTCGGCCGAGAACTCCACATACTTCTCCGCGGCGCCGTCAATGATCCTGGCCAGGCCCTCAAACCCCTGGCCCAGGCTGGCTTCCCCATCCCGCTCGAAGCCGGGGATCTCCCCGCTCTCCGGGAGCAGAGCTTTTAAATCAGGAGGTGGGTCCAGGCGCTGACATGCCTCACCGCCGGCCAGGAGCAGCACCGCGGCTACGACAAGGAAAAAGGTCCGTTTCATCCGAGCTTGACCTCCCGAATGTCCATCTTTGCCCGGTCGGCCACCCCCAGGCCGAGCCCGGCCGCGGCCTGGATGTAGCCCGATTTTGCCGCCACCGGCTCCAGGCCGTCCTCCCGGCGCTTCCGGTCCACGATTTCCAGCCCCACCATGTCCATGGCCACCGGGTCGGTGGTCGCGTGGATGGCATAGGCGGCGCCGGTGGCGGGCCCGCCCGGACCGTTGACGTGGCTGAAGAGAAGCGCATCGCCCAGGTGCAGCCGGGTCTTGTCGCGGAAGACGGAATTATTGTAGAGCTCGGCGATCTGGGGATTGCCGTTGCCGGTGTGCATGCGGGAGGCTTTGACCTTGGCCAGGAGCGGGGCATCGAGCAGAGGGATACAACCATAATAATTTTTCAGCGCGTAGGTAATGCCCGGGGTATTGTGATCCTTGAGCACGGGAATGTTGATTGAATATTTCACCATCTCCGAGGCCAGGCGCGAGACCGGAAATTCGAGATTGACACTGGGCACTTGGGCTTTGACCTGGGAATCCCAGCCGACCTTTTCGTGGTCAGTGCCCAGGCAGCGCACGCCGGCAGTGCTGTCATTGAGCGTATAGCCGGATTTGGCGAAGGAGCCCAGGGTGCCATTGCTGACCCGGTCCCAGATCACGATCTTGTTCTCCTTGACCCCGATCGCCTTCAGCCCGGCCACCACCGCCGCCACCACCTCCGGGTGGGTGGGCAGCTTGGGGTTGATCACGTTCGCCTTGATCCCGACCGCGTCCTCCGGCTTAAGCCCGGGCAGCAGCAAGGCCCAGGCTTCTTCCAGGCTTTTTTCGCCGGTCAGCTCCAGCACGGCGCGATCCACCATCTCGCGCACCTGGTCGGGCTGGAGCTTGGCGGAAGCCGTCACCGCCCCAGGGTTGGAAACCGCGGCCACCCGGCCCGGCCAGAGGTTGCCCGAGCTCCGGGCCGCCTCCCCGCCCTGGGCCGGCCGGCCTTGGCCCAGCGTTGCCCAAGCCGCAACCGAAAGCCCCGAACTTTGGATAAAAGTTCTCCGACTGATCTTGTTATTTTTCACCAGGGATTCCTTGTGAAGAGGGATCTCTTTTGAGTGTAAAGGCAATCCGGCTCTGTGTCAAATACTTCCGATTGCCGGTCAAGCCCTCATCCTCCCCTGCCCCAAATTTCGATCTGCCACCTTCCGGTGATAAGCGGGGGATCATGCCTCGCGCCAGGCCGGGGCATTCCGGGCAGCCTGGGATGCCCCGCTTGACCGGGATCAGGGTCAAATCCCCGGCCCAGGAAGCCCTCCAAAAGAAGGATTTTTCTAAAAATGAGATCAAAAATAGTTTTCATTTTTTTATTTTTTTGTTTGCATCCCTTGGTGAATTGTGCTAAGTTAGGCTCAAAGTGGTTCATGGCGACGAGGGGCAAAAAACGTATCCTGGTGGCGGACGACACTCCCCCGATGCGCATCATGCTCGAGGATGTCCTTCACGAAGCCGGCTACGAGGTCGGCACTGCCAGCGACGGTGAAGAGGCCTGGAACCGGATTATGGCTGAGCCGGGAGGCTGGGATCTGATCATCCTGGATCTGTTGATGCCCAAGATGACCGGCTTTGAAATCCTGAGCCGCTTGAAAAAGGAAGCTCCGGCCCCGGCCGCGCCGGTCCTGGTCATCACCGGGATTTTCAAAAGTGAAAAAGAAATTGAGCGGCTGCGCGAGCTGGGTGCCATCGGCTACTTGACCAAGACGGCACTGGTGGATGAAATCCTGTTCCGGGTGAACCGCGTCTTCTATCGCGGCAGCCAGGACGCCCGGCACTACCCGCGAATCCTCCTGGCCTTGCCGGTGGATTACGCGGCGGCCGAGGGTTGGATGTCTAATTATACTTCGACCTTGTCGGCCGGCGGCTGCTTTATTCGGACGGTGGATCCCTTGCCGATTAACCGGCGCACCGAATTGAAATTCCGCCTGCCCGAGACGGATGAGGAAATCCGGACCACGGCCAAGGTGGTTTGGGTGAATGAATACGACCTGCACCGTAAAAAGATCGCGCTCCCCGGGATGGGGCTGGCGTTCGAATTGATTGACCCGGAAATCCAGCGCCGGCTGGATATCTTTATCAAGGATCGGCTGAAGAAAGAGCCGATGTGGTTTTAATTTTGGAGTAAGCGCCATGTCCAGAGTTTGCTCAGTCTGCGGGAAAAAAGCCCAGGTCGGTTATCAAGTCAGCCACGCCCATAACCGCACCAAGAAGCGCTGGCGGGTTAACATCCAGACCGTCCACGCCCAAACCCCCCAGGGCACCCGGCAAGTCGTGGTCTGCACCCGGTGCCTCCGGTCCGGCAAAATCCATAAAGCCGCTTAGCCGGAATCCTCCTCTCCCCTGATCCCGAGATCCTCCGTCGCCTCTCGGCCCTGAGGCCGAGTTCCTGCTTCGTTTCGGCCAGGCTTGGCGATCCCGGGCAAATTGACTATAATCAACTGGGGGAACCGATCCGGAGCCTGGGTTGAAGCCGCCCCTGCCTACGACCATGGTTGAGGATAAGGAAAATTTCAAGGCCAAAGCAGAGGATGTCTTCCTCGAGAGCCCGGAAGCGTCGGAGCTGGAGGACGAGGACCGCCAGACCCTGGCGCCGCTCAGCCCCATGGGCGGCCTGGAGCGGTTAACCCCGCTCCAGAGCTACCTGGCTGAGGTTCGCCGCTACCCTTTGCTCTCCCCGGACGAGGAGCACGAGTTCGCCCTCCGCTACCATGACCAGGCCGATCGCCAGGCCGCGGAACGGCTGGTCACCGCCAACCTCCGCCTGGTGGTCAAGATCGCGCTGGAATACCACCGCAGTTGGATGGACCTCTTGGACCTGGTCCAGGAGGGCAACGTCGGCCTGATGCAGGCGGTCAAGCGCTACGACCCCTACCGCGGCATCCGGCTCACCACCTACGCCGCTTTCTGGATCCGGGCCTATATCCTCAAGTTCCTGATGGACAACTGGCGCCTGGTCAAGATCGGCACCACCCAGGCCCAGCGCAAGCTCTTCTTCAACCTGAAAAAGGAAAAGGAGCGGCTGGAGTCCTCGGGTTTTGTCCCAGGACCCAAGCTCCTGGCCCAGGCGCTGGACGTGAAGGAGTCCGAGATCCAGGAGATGGACCAGCGCTTGTCCGGCCGGGAGGAGTCTTTGGCTGCGCCGGTGACCGAGGACGGCAAGCAGAGCCGGCAGGACGTGCTGCGGGACGAGCGGCCGGCCGTGGACGAGGTGCTGGCCGAGGAGCAGTTCCGGGAGCTGATCCAGGCAAAGCTCCAGGCCTTCCGCCAGACCCTGGAAGACCCCAAGAACAAAAAAGAAGCCTACCTCTTTGACAAGCGCCTGCTCGTGGAAAAGCCCCTCACCTTGCAGCAGGTGGGCAAGCGCTTCAACATCTCCCGCGAACGCGCCCGCCAGATCGAGGCGAGGCTGATCAAAAAGATCAAAGCCTTCCTCCAAGCCGAGATCCCGGACTTCAAGGACAGCGATTTTGTTCTAAAGAAATAATCCCTGAGCACCCTACCCGTGTGCTGAAATCGGCCATGAACTACAAACTCGTCAGCTCGTTCCAGCCCCGCGGCGACCAGCCCCAGGCCATCGCCGAGCTGGTGGAGCACCTGCAGGCCGGCTCCCGCGACCAGGTGCTGCTCGGCGTGACCGGCTCGGGCAAGACCTTCACCATGGCCCAGGTCATCGCCCGGCTCAACCGGCCGGCCCTCATCCTTTCCCACAACAAGACCCTGGCCGCCCAGCTCTACACCGAGTTCCGCGAGCTTTTCCCCGAAAGCGCCGTCGAATACTTTGTCTCCTACTACGACTACTACCAGCCCGAGGCCTACCTCCCCTCCACCGACACCTACATCGAGAAAGACGCCTCGATCAACGAAGAAATTGACAAGATGCGCCACCGCGCCACCTATTCCCTGCTCGAACGCCGCGACGTGATCATCGTCGCCTCGGTCTCTTGCATCTACGGCCTGGGCTCGCCCGAGGCCTATTCCGGCATGCTGGTCCAGGCCGAGAAAGGCGCCGAGGCCGACCGCGACCAGATGCTCCGCAAGCTGGTCGAGATCCAATACGAACGCAACGACCTCGATTTCCACCGCGGCACCTTCCGCGTCCGGGGAGACGTGGTCGAGATCTTTCCCGCCTACGAGGAAGACCGGGCGATCCGGATTGAATTCTTCGGCGACCTGATCGAGAAGATCAGCGAGATTGACCCGCTCCGCGGCCTCGTGCTCAACGAGCGCGACCAGGCGGCCATCTACCCCGGCAGCCACTATGTCACGCCCCGCGAAACTATAGAGCAGGCGCTGGTCTCGATCGAGCGGGAGCTTGAGGAACGGCTCGAATTCCTGCGCCGGGAGAACAAGCTGGTCGAGGCCCAGCGCCTGGAGCAGCGCACCCGCTTTGACCTGGAGATGCTCCGGGAGATGGGCCACTGCTCCGGGATCGAGAACTACTCCCGCCACCTCACCGGCCGCGCCCCGGGCCAGCCCCCGCCCACCCTGCTCGACTACTTCCCCCAAGACTTCCTCTTATTCATAGATGAATCGCACCAGACCGTCCCCCAGCTCGGCGGCATGTTCCGGGGCGACCGCTCGCGCAAGCAGACCCTGGTCGAATACGGCTTCCGCCTGCCCTCGGCCCTGGACAACCGGCCGCTCACCTTCGAGGAGTTCCAGGAGCGGGTCGGCCAGTTGGTCTATGTCTCGGCCACGCCCGGCGATTACGAACTGAATAAGAGCCGGGGCCGGGTAGTGGAGCAGATCATCCGGCCGACCGGGTTGATGGACCCGGAGCTGGAGGTGCGGCCGGCCGGGACCCAGGTGGACGACCTCCTGGAGCGGCTGCGCGAGGTGATCGCGCGCAAGGAGAAGGTGCTCGTCACCACCCTGACCAAGCGCATGGCCGAAGACCTCACCCGCTACTACCAGGAGCTCGGACTGCGCGTCCGCTACCTCCACTCCGACATCGCCACCCTGGAGCGCTTCGAGATCATCCGCGACCTCAGGCAGGACAAGTTTGACGTGCTGATCGGGATCAACCTCTTGCGCGAGGGCTTGGACATTCCCGAGGTCAGCCTGGTCGCGATCCTGGACGCGGACAAGGAAGGGTTTTTGCGGGGAGAGAAGGCCCTGATCCAGACCGTGGGCCGCGCCTCCCGCAACGTCCGGGGCAAGGTCATCCTCTACGCAGACACGGTCACTGCGTCCATGAGGTTCTGCATAGACGAGACCAACCGCCGGCGCCGGATGCAGGAGGAGTTCAACCGCGAGCACGGGATCACGCCCGAGACTATTCAGAAGGCGATCAGGGAAATCCGGACCTCGGTGGACGAGGCCGACTATTTCACCGTGCCCGCTCTGGAGGAAGAGAACCCCCTGGCCCTGGTGCCGCCGGACGAGCTGAACCACCTGATCGCCAAGCTGAAAAAACAGATGCGGGCCGCGGCCCAGAACCAGGAATTCGAGAAGGCCGCCCAACTGCGCGACCGCATCTATGAGCTCCAGGAAATGGACCTGATCCTTCGGTAGCAAACCGCCTTCCTGCCCCCTCCATTTTTTCAAAAAATCGGGGTAGGGGCGCGATTTATCGCGCCCTGGATGGGATTGGGCGCAATGAATTGCGCCCCTACGAAGTCCGAAAATGCGCGGTGTAGTGGGCAAGCCAACCGCCCTGCCTTGACAAAAGCTGGCATATTGTTATACTATCAGATAGTCAGACATTCGGAAATTCTGGCAGAGGGAGCGGACCATGAAAAATGTCGAAACCAGCACGGTGGGCAAGCGGGGCGCGATAGTGATCCCGGCCAAGCTGCGGCGCCGCTTCGGAATTGAGGAAGGCGACCTGGTCATCGTCGAGGAGCGGGAAGAGGGCGTGCTGATCCGGCGGGCCATCGCCCTGCCTCTGGAATCCTACTCGCCGGAACGTAAGGCCGAATTCCTTCTCAGCAACACGGTGGACGCCAAGGACTATGCCCGGGCCAGAGCCGAGGTCAACAAGCTCGGGCTGGACCCGGATGCCATTCCCCACCGCCGGCCATCCAGGAAATAAAGGTGGACCGGCTCTTCCTTGATGCCAACGTCCTCTTCTCCGCCGCCTATCGTCCGGAGGCCGGCGTCTTCAGGTTGTGGAAGCTGAGGGGAGTAAAACTGATCACATCCGCTTATGCCCTGGAAGAGGCCCGGATCAACCTGGAAACCGAGGACCAGTGCGCCCGGCTCGAAGGACTTGCTCAAGCTCTGATAATCCTGACCGGCCATCCCGACCAACCGCTTCCGTCGGGAATCAAACTCCCCGAGAAAGACCGCCCCATCCTCCAAGCCGCCATCTCCGCTCAGGCCACCCATCTCCTGACCGGCGATCTCACGCACTTCGGAAGATACTACGGCCAAACTTTCAGCGGGGTTCTTATCCTTTCGCCTGGGGATTATTTGCGCGAGAGGTTGAAAGGAAGTTCTACGCGAGAAAGCGTTTGAGTCCCGGAAGAGCCGCCTACTCCTAAATTTATAAATAGGTCAACCACTGCTTGTATTTTTTGTTCTTGCCCTTGACCACGTCGAAGAAGGCGGCCTGGAGCGCAAGCGTCGCCGGCCCGGCCTTGCCCGCGCCGATCTGCCGGTTGTCCACTTCGCGCACCGGGGTGACTTCGGCCGCGGTGCCGGTGAGGAACACCTCGTCTGCGGTATAGACCTCGTCGCGGGGGAAGGTAGTCTCAAGCACGGTGTAACCCTGGTCGCGGGCGAGCTGGATCACGCTTTTGCGGGTGATGCCGTTGAGGATGGAGGAGCTTTCCGGGGTGGTGCGGATGGTCTGGTTGTTGACCAGGAAGATGTTCTCGCCCGAGCACTCGGCCACGTAGCCGCTGAGGTCCAGCATCAGGGCCTCGTCGTAACCGGCCTTGAGCGCCTCCCGCTTGGCCAGGATGGAGTTCACGTAGTTCCCGACGGCCTTGGCCTTGGTCGGGAACACCTGCACCGGCAGCCGCGCGTAGGAAGAGGTCTTCAGCCGGATGCCCTTCTTCAGGCCCTCCTCCCCCAGATATGCGCCCCAGGCCCAGGCGATGATGGCGGTGCGGATGGGATTGGTCATGGTCCCCAGTCCCATCTCGCCCTCCCCGATGAACACGATGTGGCGCAGATACCCCTCCTCCATCTTGTTCACCCGCAGGATCTCGCAGCTCGCCGCTTCCAGGTCTTCCTGGGCGTAGGGGATCTCCAGGGTCAGGATCTGGGCCGAGTTGTAAAGCCGCTGCAGGTGCTCGTCCAGCCGGAAGATAGCCGAGCCGTCCACGCACTTGTAACAGCGGGTGCCCTCGAACACGCCGAAGCCGTAATGCAAGGTATGGGTCAGGATGTGGACCTGGGCCTGGTCCCAGTCCACGAACTTGCCGTCCAGCCAGATCTTGTCCTGCTTTTTCATCCGATCCCGTCCTCCTCATACCCGCGGGCTCGTAGGGGCATGGCATGCCATGCCCCTACACTGGTTGCCGCAGGTAATGATCATAGAGACTCCGCACCGCCTCGCGGTGGCGCTCGTAGTCCTCGATCAAGGCCTGGCCCGCACTCTCGCCCTCGTAGCCCAAACGCCGGGCCAGCCGCTTCAGCCCCGGCCCTTCCTCCGGGAACTGGTGCGCGGCGCGGTCGCTTACGATCCGCAGCCGGTTTTCCAGCCGACGATAGAAGCGGTGCGCCGCTTCCAACACCCGGTGGTCGGCCTCGGGCAGAAGGCCGGCCCCGGCCAGCGCCGCCAGGGCCTGCAAGGTGTTGGGCTCGCACAGTTCCGGATGCCCCGCCCCGTGCGCCAGCACCAGGAACTGCACCAGGTATTCGATGTCCACCTGGCCGCCGCGCCCAAATTTTAGATCATATCGGTTTTTGCTTTCCTGCGCAAGCTCTTTTTCCATGCGCTCGCGGATGCGCCGCATCTCCGGGACCAGGGCCTCGGCCGGGTTGCCGCCGTAGATGTTGCCGGCAATGTCCTTCATCACCCGCTCGCTGATCCCGGCCTCGTCCACCAGCACCCGCGCCTTGATCAGGGCCTGCTTTTCCCAGACCTGGGCCTGCTGCTGGTGGTAGGTCTCGAAAGACTCGATCGAGACCACCAGCGGCCCGTGGCTGCCCGAAGGCCGCAGCCGGGTGTCCACCCGGTAGAGGATGCCTTCGCGCGTGGTGGTGGTCAGGGTGGTGATCAACTGCTGGGCGAGCTTGATGAAAAACTCGTGCACCGAGATCTTGCGCTTGCCCCGGGTCCGGCCTTCGCCGGAATAGACAAAGATCAGGTCCAGGTCCGATGCGTAGTTCATCTCTTGCCCGCCCAGCTTGCCCAGGCCCAGAATGCAGAGGCCGCCCGGCGCCTGCGGTCGGGCCCAGCGCCGCGTCACTTCCTCCCCGGAGACGCGGTAAGATTCGAGCAGGCAAAGGTCGGCGAGCGCGGTCAGCGCCGCTTCCACCCCTTGTTCATCCAGCTTCCCGGCCAGATCCTGGAGCCCGATCCGCAGGGTCTGGATCTTGTGGAAGCGGCGGAGCGCGTCCAGTCTTCCCTCGAAATCGCTTTCGCGCTTCAGGCTCTCTTGCAACTCGGCGCGGAGCTTCTCGGGCGGACGCTCGGCCAGGGCCTCGGCCGAGATCAAGTCGTCGAGCAGTTCCGGGTGGAGCACGAAAAAGTTGCCCAGGAACTCGGAGGTGCCGAAGAGGCGGACCAGGAAGCGCGTCAACTCCGGGTTCTCGCGCAGCAGCACCAGGAAGGTGGACCGCGCGCCGATGGTGGCGAGGAACCGCTCGAGCAGCCTGAGCGCCATGTCCGGGTCGGGCGCCGCCACCACCTCTTGGAGGAGCAGCGGAGCCAACGCCGAAAGCGCCCGGCGCGAGCGGCGGGAGAAATAGGCATGCGGCGGGCCGTCGCGCAGCGCCAGCAGGTTTTCAGCCGCGGCCGCCGGCTCTTCAAAACCCAGCTCCTTGAGCTCGGCTTGCAGGCTTTCCCGGTCGAGTTCGCGGTCGAGCAGGCGCAAGAGCGCCGGGTCGCC
>MGQK01000130.1:76079-95749 GCA_001797815.1 Deltaproteobacteria bacterium RBG_13_61_14
ATCGTAAAACAACTTCTGAAAGATTTCGGACACGGCGCCGGCATGGTCCTTGAGCTCGGCCAAAAACTTCTCCACGGCATCCGGGCCCCGGTGTCCGAAATGCCGGGCCAGGATTTCCAGGCTCCGGGAGGAAGCGGGCAACTCATGCACCTGGCGTTCGTCCTTGAGTTGCAACCGGTGCTCGACCGTGCGCAGGTATTTCCAGGACGCGAGCAGCACCTCGTGCTCCACCGAGTTGATCAGGTTGTCGGCCAAAAGGCGGTCGAGCGCCTCGGGCGTGGCCAGCGCCCGGATCTGGGGCCGCTTGCCGCCGTAGGTCAGGAGCAGGGCCTGGACAAAGAACTCGACCTCCCGGATGCCGCCGCGGCCGAGCTTGACGTCGTAGCCCGGGCCGATCCGGCTTTTCAAGGAGCCGGCCTGGCGGTCAATCTGAAGCTTCATCTCCTTGAGGTCTTCGAGCGAGCCGAAGTCGTGGTATTTGCGGAAGAGGAACGGGTCGAGCTCGCTCAGGAGCTTTTGCCCGAGCTCCCGGTCGCCCGCGACCGGCCGCGCTTTGGCCAGGGCGGCGCGCTCCCAGGGCTGGCCCCAGCTCTCGTAGTAGCCGAGCGCGGCCTCCAGCGAGTTGACGATCGGGCCGTTGCCGCCTTCAGGCCGGAGGCGCAAGTCCACCCGAAAGACGAAGCCGTCGGCCGTGGTCTGGCTGAGGCTGCGGGTCAAGTTCTCGGCCAGGCGGGTGTAAAAGGCGTGGAGGTCGAGCGCCGGGCTTAAGCCGCCTTGGGTCCCGCCGCGGTCGGTCGCGGAGAGATAGATGAGGTCAATGTCCGAGGAGAAGTTGAGCTCGCGGCCGGCCAGCTTGCCCATGCCCAGGACCGCAAAACCCGGCTGCTGCTCCCCCGAGTCGTCCTCCTTCACCGGCTCCCCGTATTCGCGGATCAAGAGCCGGGTCTCGACCTCAAGCGCGCCCTCGATGCAAGCCTCGGCCAGGTCGGAGAGCTCGCGGGCCACGACCGGAAGATCGGCCAGGCCGGCCAGGTCGCGGGTGGAGATGCGCAGGAACTCGTCATACTTGAAGCGGCGCAGCTCGCGCAGCAAGCTTTCCTCGGACTCCGCCCCGGCGAGCCGGTCCCGGAACTCTCGCCGCATGACCGGTCCCGGCTTGGCTTGATCGAGAAAGGGCGATTCGAGGACCGCGAGGCGGAAGCGGTCCGGCTCGCGGGCGAGCAGTTGCGCCAGGGCCGGCGAGCCGGAGAGCAGCGGCAGCAGGAGCGGCAGGCCGCGGGGCGCAAAGAGCCCGGCGAGGGCGATCTTTTGGCGATGGGTCTCGCTGACCAGGTTTTCGAGATGCAGCAGCGCGGCGTCCGGGTCGGGCAGGCCGGCGTTGAAGATCGAGGCCAGCGCCTGGAAGAAGGACTCGACCAAAGCGGGTTCAGAGCCAGGCGCCTCTTCCAGCATCCGGCGAAGGGAACGCAAGGCGGCTTCGATCGCCCCGGGGTTTTCAAAGCCTTCCGGATCAAGCGCCGGAATTTCGCGGTTAGGGGTCATGCGGATTTCAGTATAGCCTAGTCGTGCACGAGATAAAACTCCTCAAAACGGGGTCAGGTCCTGACAATTCACAATTTCTTTTCTTTTTTATCCCGGAGTTTGGCGATCAAGACCGGCAGGAACCGGCGCAGGTCCTGGACAATGCCCAGGTGGGCCGCGCTGAAGATGGCAGCCGCGGGGTCGGTGTTGACGGCCACGATCAGGTCGGCCCGGCTCATGCCCATGGTGTGCTGGATGGCGCCGGAGATGCCGCAGGCCAGGTAGAGTTTCGGGGCCACGGTCTGGCCGGTCATGCCCACCTGGTGTTCGAGCGGGAGCCAGCCCGCGTCCACCACCGGCCGCGAGGCCCCGACCGCGCCGCGGTCAAAGAGGGAGGCCAGCTCCCGGATCAGGCCCAAATGCTCCGGCCCGCCCATGCCCCGGCCCGCGGCCACGATCACCTCGGCCCGGCTCAAGTCCAGGGAACGAGGGGGCGCTTGCTTCAGCCCAAGCGCGCGGGTGCCGCCGGCGCCCGCCTCCACTGATTTCACCTCGACCGCTCCCGCGGCCTCCGGCTCGGTCGGCTTGACGGCGCCCGGCATCATTGTCACCACCGCCACGGTATCAAGGATCGGCGCGACCTCGGTCGAGATCTTGCCGCCGCAGATGGCGCGATGAAACCTGATCGGGACGCCGGCTTCAAAACCGGCGACACCGGTGGAGCACGAGCCGCTCACCGCCACCGCCAGCCGGGGCGCGAAGTCCCAGCCGGCAGCGGTGTGCGCGATCAGGATGAAGGCCGGTTGGCGCTCCGAAACAAGTCGGGCGAGCGCGCGCAGATAAGCCTCCGCGTTGTAAGCTGAAAAATTTTCATTCTCCAGCGCAAGCACCGGCAGGCCCGAGCTTTGCGCGAATTCCTCGGCCACGGACCGGGCCGGAGAGGCAAGCACAACCCCCATCACGCTTCCTCCGGCAATCTGCGCCAGTTGCCGACCGAAGGCCGCGAGCTCCAGCGACACCGGCAGGAGCTTGCCGGCGCGATGCTCGACCACCACCAGGATCTCTCTGCTTACCATACCGGCACCCGGGCGCGCACTTTCTCGAGCAACTGCTCCGCGATCCGGTCCAGGTCGCCCTCCAAAAATTCGCAGATCGCGCTGCGCTCGGGGAGGCACGCCCGGAGCGTGGTCTCGGAGTTTGGGATCTCTCCCAGCGAAGCGGTCGGGATTGAAGGGATGGTGAGTTGCTTGACCCGGAGCACATTGGTGAGGCTCGCGTAGCGGGGCGTGTTGATCCCGGACTGGACGGTGAGGAGCGCGGGGAGAGGGAGTAGAACCCGCTCCCGCATGCCGCCTTCCAGCTCGCGCTCGCAGGTGATGGATTTCCGATCTTCGGAAATTTTTTCAGCTGCCACCGTCGTGGCGCAGGGTAGTCCTAAAAGCTGCGCGAGCATGGGCCCGGTCTGGCCGCGCTGGAGGTCTTCGGACAGCACCCCGCACAGAACCAGATCGAATTTTTTGTCCCGGGACCAGGCTGCGATCAGGGAGGCCACGGCCAGCGCGCTGGTCGCCCGGCCGTTGGAATCATCAATCAAAACGCCGTCGGCAGCGCCCAGGCTCATGGCCTTGCGGAGCGCGGCTTCGGCGCGGGGCGGGCCGACGGTGACCGCGGTGATCTCCACCTCCCGGAACCGCTCCTTGATCCGCACCGCTTCCTCCATGGCGAAGAGATCGTATTCGTTCACCCCGAACTTGAGCCCGCTTTCTTCATAGCCGGTGCCAGCCGCATTCACCCGGAAGCTGGATTGCCGGTCCGGCACCGATTTCACGCAGACCAGGATCTTCATCTTCAGCCTGCATTGTACCAGAATCCCGCCCAGAAAAAAAGCGAACGTTCGCTCGATTTTTCTTGACAGGCATCTGCCGAGCGGCTACAATCCCGGCCATGAGCACCCTCTACCTGGTGCGGCACGGGCAGGCCTCCTTCGGCCAGAGCAATTACGATCAGCTCTCGGAGCTGGGCGATCAGCAATCCAAGCTTCTCGGCGAGTATTGGCTCAAGTGGAAGGTGTCGCTGGACGCGGTTTACACCGGCACCCTGGTGCGCCAGATCCGGAGCGCCGAGGCCGTGGCCGCGGTCTATCAGGCCGCGGGCCAGCCCTTTCCCTCTCCCGTGGCCTGGCCCGAGTTCAACGAGTATGACACTCAGTCGCTCCTCACCAACTCCTTCCCCAAAGTCGCGGCCGAGCACCCGGAGATCGTCAAGCTGATCCGGGAGCTTAACCCCGGCAGCAGCGCGGACATCGTCGAGAACAAGAAAATTTTTCAGCGGGTGTTCAGCGCGGTCATGGACCGCTGGGTGGACGGCAAGATCAAAATCGCCGGCATGGAGTCGTGGCAGAATTTCGCCGGCCGGGTGAACCGCGGCCTGAGCGAGTTGATGAGCGAGCAAGGCCCGAGCAAGACGGTGGCGCTGTTCACCTCGGGCGGGCCGATCTCGGTGGCCATGCAGCGGGCGCTCGGCGCCTCGGACAAGACGGCGCTGGAGCTGGGCTGGGTGATCGCCAACGGCTCGGTCTCCGAGTTCCGCTGGAGCGGGGACAAGTTCTCGCTGGCGAGTTTCAACGGGACGGCGCATCTGGATCGGGGAGAGTTGATCAGTTATCGCTAACGTTAGTTGTTGCGCGGGTGAGGGTGGGGGCACCCGCACCACTAACAGCCGCGCCATTAGCGGTTGCGCAGGTGAGGCTTTCGGCCGTGAGCTCAGCCGAACGGGCACCTGCGCCCCTAAAGTCCAAGGAGGAGCAAAATGGAATTTGGGATTGACGAGAAGACACAGACGATTTTGGGAATGATCCGGGAGTTCATGGCCAAGGAGGTGTATCCGCTGGAGCCTTATTTTTTGGGCAAGAGCTTCCGGGAGATGAAGCCCAAGCTGGAAGAGGCGCGGAACAAGGTGCGGCAGATGGAATTGTGGGCGCCGCAGCTGCCCAAGGAGCTGGGCGGGGTGGGCATCGGCTTTATGGGCTACGCCATGGCCTGCGAGGAGATCGGCCGCTCGCCGCTCGGGGCCTACATCTTCGGGAGCCAGGCGCCGGACGCGGGCAACATCGAGATCCTGGCCAAATACGCAACCGAGGAGCAGCGGGAGAAGTGGATGCGGCCCCTGATCCGGGGCCAGATCCGGTCCTGCTTCTCCATGACCGAGCCCGAGTTCGCCGGAAGTAACCCCACGGTCATGGCCACGAGCGCGGTCAAGGACAAGGGCGACTACGTGATCAACGGCCACAAGTGGTTCACCAGCGCCGCCGACGGGGCCCGGTTCGCCATTGTAATGGCGAATACCAATCCTGAAAATCCCTCCCCTTACCAGCGGGCGAGCATGATCATCGTGCCCACCGACGCGCCCGGCTTCAAGCTGCTCCGCAACATCTCGGTGATGGGCCACGCCGGGGACGACTACGGCACCCACGGCGAGATCATGTATCAAAACTGCCGGGTGCCGCAATCGAACCTGCTCGGGCCCGAGGGCCAGGGCTTCGTCATCGCCCAGGAGCGGCTGGGCCCGGGCCGCATCCATCATTGCATGCGCTACATCGGGATCGCTCAGCGCTGCTTCGAGATGATGTGCGAATACGCGGCCAAGCGGGAGGTGACCGAGGGCAAGACCTTGGCCACCAAGCAGATTATCCAGGGCTGGATCGCGGAGTGCCGGGCCGAGATCCACGCCTCCCGGCTGATGGTGCTGCACGCGGCCTGGAAGATTGACACCCAGGGCGCTTACGCGGCCCGGGAGGAGATCTCGCTGATCAAGTTTTACGTGGCCAACACCATGCTCAAGGTGATTGACAAGGCCATCCAGGTGCACGGCGGGCTGGGCGTGTCCGACGACACCATCCTCTCCTTCTTCTACCGGATGGAGCGCGGCGCCCGCATTTACGACGGCGCCGACGAGGTGCACAAGGTGGTGGTGGCCAAGCGCATCCTCCGCCAGTACCAGGCCCAGGTGGCATGAGCGAATCCCCGGCCACAGCGAGCTACGCCGAGTTCTCGCGGCGGCTGAAGCCGCGGATGGCCGAACTTCTGGCCGCTCTCTTCCAGGAAAACCGCGGCTCGATCCGGGTGAAGAAGGAAAAAGTCGCGGTCAAGAACCTGGAGAAAATTTTCGCGGCGGCGCTCGCGCTCGGCCAGACCAAGGGCTTCCACGCCATGAGCCTGCGCGAGTTGTCCCGCGCCTCCGGCCTGTCCATGGGCGCGCTCTATTCCTACTTCTCTTCCAAGGAAGAGCTGCGCGGCCATATCCTCCGCTTCGGGGTCCGGCTCGCGAGCGAGGCGGTGGAGGCCGAGGCCAAGCGTTACTCGCGGCCGGCCGAGCAACTGGCCGGCGCGATCCGGGCGCACCTGTTCCTGTCCGAAGCCTTGCGGCCCTGGTTCTACTTCGCCTACATGGAGGCGCGGAACCTTCCGGCAAAAGAGCGGGAGCAGGCCATGGCCAACGAGCGCCGGACCGAGGCCGTCTTTGTTCGGATCCTGCGCGAGGGGAAAAAGCGCGGGGCCTTCCGACTGCCGGAAGTGGAGCTGACCGCGGCGGCGATCAAGGCTCTGCTCCAGGACTGGTATCTCAAGCGCTGGAAATACGGGCAGGCCGGGCTCGGAGTGGAAGAGTACGCGGCCTTTGTGGTAAATTTTGTGCTGGGCGCCATCCGCGCCCGCCCGAAGGAGTGGGGAAAATGAACCCGTTGATTGACCAGACCGCGGCGGTGCGGCCGGGTGAAGAGCTGCCCCTGGACAAGGTGAGGGACTTCCTGGTCGAGGCGATCCCGGGAATTCAGGGCGAGATCGCGGTCGAGCAGTTTCCCGCGGGGCATTCCAACCTGACTTATCTGCTCAAGGTGGGCGGCCGCGAGCTGGTGCTGCGCCGGCCGCCGTTCGGGAGCAAGGTCAAGACCGCGCACGACATGGGCCGGGAGTTCCGCATTTTCCGCGCGCTGCATCCGGTGTATTCGCGGGTGCCCAAGCCGCTGGCGTTTTGCGAGGACGAGTCAATAATCGGGGCCAGGTTTTACGTGATGGAGCCGATCCGGGGCCTGATCCTGCGCAAGGAGCTCCCGGCCGGGCTGGACTTTTCGCCGGCGGTGGTGGACCGGCTCTGCGAGTCATTCATCCAGAACCTGGCCGACCTGCACGCGGTGGACTACCGGGCGGTGGGGCTGGACCAGATGGGCAAGCCGGAGGGCTATCTCCAGCGCCAGGTGGACGGCTGGGCCGGCCGCTACACCGGCTCGCAGACCGATGACATCCCCGAGATCAGCCGGGTGATCCCGTGGCTGAAAGCGAACCTGCCCGCCTCGCCGGCCGCCACGCTGGTGCATAACGACTACAAATACGACAACCTGATCCTGGACCCGGACGACATCACCAAAATCATCGGCGTGCTCGACTGGGAGATGTCCACCATCGGCGATCCGCTCGCCGACCTGGGCGGGGCGCTCGGCTATTGGGTCCAGGCCGACGACCCGGACGAGCTGAAAGCCCAGGCCTTCGGGCCGACTTTCGCGCCCGGCTCCTGGACCCGGAGGCATTTGGCCGAGCGCTACGCCGAGCTCACCGGCCGGGACATCTCCAACATCCACTACTACACCTGCTTCGCGGCCTTCCGGATCGCGGTGATCATCCAGCAGATTTACTACCGCTTCAACCAGGGCCTGACCCGGGACGAGCGCTTCGGGCCGCTGATCAACATGGTCAAGCTCCTGGCGCGGGTGGCGGATGAGTTAATCAAGCGGGGTGAAATTTAATCTCGCCATCAATCTTGATGGAATAAAGCGAGCTCAATCAGAAACTTGATTCGGGAGGCAGATACATGAAAAAACTATTTTATGGGCTCTGGTTTTTTCTCGGTCTCACCATAGGTTTAGGATCTTGGCCGATATACTCTTACCTGATCATGAAGGCCGGAACTCAATCCGCCATTGAGTCTATGGCGCTTATGAATTATTACACGAAGAGCCTGGAGTCCGAGGACCGGGAATTGAATTATCTGATTGAAGCAGAGGCGCCGGTTGAGGCAGTTGAAAATCAGTTTGACCGAATATCCAGGCTCATGGAATTTTTCAAAAATCAGAAATTTATGCTGGAGGATGTTTTGCCGGACGATAAGGTTATTCTCCAAGCGCGATGGAGCCGCTTTCTTGAGCAAGCAGGCCGGCAAGAGAAAGCCAACCAGCATCTGGCGCTGATGATTAAGTATGGCACAAACTCTTCCATGAAAATCACTGATAAAACAAAAGCCAAAGAGTTCATTAAGGCTTGGGAATCAACTATGGCCCATCACTTGCTTAAGCACGGCGAAAAGGAACAGAATCCGCTTTGTAAAAAAACGCTAACTCCGGAAGATTTGATGGTAGCGCCGGTTATCTATCTGGATTGCACCCGTTCTTCTCTGGCCCGGTAGGCCTGTAGCCGCGACCGCCTCGGTCGCGGGATTAGAGAAACTGAACCGGGCCGAAAAGCCCTTCCGGGAATAGCCGGCCATTAACGGTAATGCCGCAAGAGCTCCGAGGCATAGCCCCTCCCCAGTTCGTGGACATGATCCCGGAGCCAGGGGCTGAAGCGGGTCGGGCAGGTGGGATTGTTCCGTGAGACCAACAGCCCGGCTATCAAGCCGCCAATTTCATCGCGGGTGATGAGCACGTCCCGCAGCAGCGGCCGGAAGAAATAACCCGCCAGCAGCCCCAGTAGCGGCGGAAGGTGGAGCAGCCTAGTCCGCCGACCTAACTCCCGGCAGATGATGCGGACGAGGTTTTCAAATGTGTAAACCTGGGGGCCGACCGCGTCCTTCACCAGGTTTTCCTGCTTTTCCGCCAGCTCTATTGCGAGGGCGGCCACATCATCCACGTAAACCGGTTGCACCTCATATTTTCCGGAGCCGAAAATGCCGAAGACCGGGAAGCGGCGTAGCAGCCAGGCAATGTTGTTGATCAAGATATCTTCTTTCCCGAATAAAATGGTGGGCCGGAGGATCGCGTAAGAAAGTCCGCATTCTTGCAAGCTCCGCTCGAGCACGGCCTTGCCCCGGAAATAGGGGAAAGGAGAGTCTTCCGAGGGGTTGGTGATGCTGATGTGAACTACCCGCTGGACGCCGGCGGTTTTGGCTGCCTGGAACAGGAGCTGAGTGTTGGCTACGGCCCGGTCGTAGGTGAGCGGCCCATGAGGAAATCGGATCCAGTAGGTGTTGTAAAGCGTGGTGGCCCCGCGCAAATGGGAGACCAAGAGCTCGGGCTGCTCAAAATCGAAGGGGAACGCCTCCACCTGGTCGCCGAAAGGGTGCGGCCGGTCCGGGTGTCCGGTCAGAGTGCGCACCCGGACGCCCTGTTCCAGCAGCCGGGAAGTGATGTAGCGGCCCAGGTAGCTGAAGGCCCCGGTCACTACCGATAGTTCCGTCTCGGTCATGGTCATCCTCCTTCCGGCGCGGTCTGCCCAGAAAAGGGGTTAATCGCACCCCGCTTCATTTTTCACTTCGAATACTCCATAGTCCGCTGCCTGTTACTTCATTATTTTCAGAATATTTTGAACATTGTTAGTAAAAAAATTTTCATGTCTTTTTTCGGGTTGCGCCTCCCGCCAAGAAGGCCAGGGCGGAGCGGGCGTTTTCTTCCTGGGCCAGCACCTGGCTCGCCACCGCGTCCAGGGTCGCAAGCAAATCTTTCATCTCCTTGAGGCGCTTGACCGCCTGGCCGGAAGCTCCCTGGGGGAGCGTGCCCAACAGCTCCCGGAGCGCGGCCAGCACCGGGTCGAGCTCGCGGCGCTTGCGTTCGCGGGCGATGGCGAAGAACATCTTCCACACCTCCGGCTCTGTGAGATAGTAGTCGCGCCGGTCGCCGCGCACCTTCACCCGCCGGACCACGCCCCAGTTCCGGAGCTCCTTGAGGCACATGCTGGCGTTCCCCCGGCTGATCTGAAGCCGGTGCGCGATCGCGTCCAGGCTCAGGGGATCCTCGGAGACGATGAGCAGCGCATGCACTCGGGCCATGGAGGTGTTCAGCCCCCAGAGCGAGCCCATTTGGCCCCAGGCGTCCACGAACCGATCCTTTTGAGTTTGTTTCATTATATTTTTAATATTCAGTATATTTTGAACTTACCATACACTCGCTTGCCTGTCAAGTCTTTTTTTCATGGAAGCCAGCAAAACTCCCCCGCTTGGACCGGAACTCAAAAGGCAGCAGACGGCTTCAGCCGAGCGGCCGGCTTTTGGTCATTGGGCTTTCATGCTTCTCCCCAACAACTCGGCGGGATCTTGCGCGGCATAATACCGGTAACGTTCGACCTCCCGTTCGGTCAGCGGCCGCGGGGTCTTGACACGGTTAAATAGGTATGATATTTAAACTCACAATTTAATATAAGTGCTTGAAATAAAATTATAAAATTGAAGAGATTAAATAAATCTAGATTCATATTTCGGCTGGAAACTATACTGAGACCATAGGATTTTCGCACCCCCGAAAGCAAGGAGGAACAAAGATGAAAAAGGTTTTGGTGTCTGTGATTTTTGCGGCTTTGTGCTTTAGTGTGGCCTGTTCCGGGAAGAAGATCTATTCCTCCCAGTCGGTCGAGATCCAGGCGCCCGCTTCAGAAGTGTGGGCGGTCCTGGTGGATCCGGACCATTGGGCGGAAGATAACCCGTCGGTGGCCGAGGCCAAGCTGGTGGAGGGCGACGGAGAAGCGGTGGGCAGCGTGATCAAGTTCAAGCCGGTGGTCGGGGGGAGGAAGGTCAAAGTTACGCTGACCGTGGCCCAGAGCGAGAAGCACCAGAAGATTGAATACACGATCAAGGCGCCGGCGGTGAAATCGGTCATGGGTTTTGAATTGTCCGAGCAGGACGGCGTCACCAAGCTGACCAACTACGAGGACGCGCAGGGGCTGCTGCTCCGTTTTACCAGCCAGGAAGATACGGACGCCGAACACCGCGAGTGGGTGGAAGCGGTGAAGCGGAAGGTGGAGGCTTCCCGCTAGCCCGGCGGCGGCTGAAATCCTGCCATGATCGTCTCGCGGACCGCGGCGATATCCTTCAAGCTGTTGATCGAGCGCCGGACCGCGGCGGCGTTGGGCAAGCCCTTGCTATACCAGGCCAGGTGAGCCCGCATCTCCCGCACCGCCTGTTCCGGCCCCCACAGCTCTTCCATCAACCGGAGATGCTTGAGCGCCGTCTCCCGCTTCTCCGCCACGCTCGCCTCGGGTCCGCCTTGCCCGATCACGCGGAAGATCCAGGGATTGCCCCGGGCGGCGCGGCCGATCATGACCGCGGCGCAGCCGGTTTCGTTTTTCATCCGCTGGAACAGCTCGGCCGAGCAGACGTCGCCGTTCCCGATCACCGGGATTTTCACCGCCTCCTTCACCCGCCGGATTACCGACCAGTCCGCGGCGCCCTTGAATCCCTGCCGGCCGGTGCGGGCATGGACCGCGACCGCGTCCAGGCCTTCGGCCTCGGCGATGCGGGCGAGCTCGGGCGCGACGATCGAGTCCTGGTCCCAGCCCGAGCGCATCTTGACCGTGAGCGGGAGATCGGTGGCCCGGCGCGCGGCGCGGAACACGGCTTCGGCTTTTTTCAGGTCGCGCATCAGGCCGACTCCGGCCCCCCGGCTCACGATCTTGCGTTCCGGGCAGCCGAAGTTGAGGTCCACCAGGTCGGCGTCGAGGGCGGAGACGATCCGGCCGGCTTCGGCCAGGATCTCCGGGTCCGAGCCGAAGATCTGGACGCCGAGGGGCCGCTCGCCGGGCAGGCTCTGGAGCAGCCGGTGGGTGGTGAGCCGGCTCTCGCCCTTGCCGCGCACCAGGGAGTCGGCACTCACGAGCTCGGTGTAGGCCAGGGCCGCGCCCATTTCCCGGCAGAAGAGGCGGTGGGGGGCGGAGGTGAAGCCGGCCATGGGGGCGAGAAAGAGATCGCCCGGGATGGTGAGGTTTCCGATTTGCATAATTTGCCGTTGAACAAGCAGGGGCACGGCGTGCCGTGCCCCTACTCGGATAATCAACTTCAGGAATTAGATCACGTCAGTGAGGCGCCGGACTTTTTCCAGTCGGCCAGGAACGAGGCGATCCCCTTGTCGGTCAGCGGGTGCTGGGTAAGCTGCAGGATGACTTTGTAAGGGATGGTGCAAATATGCGCGCCGAGCAGGGCGGCCTCGACCACGTGCAGGGGATGGCGGATGCTGGCCACGATCACCTCGGTGGCAAAGTCATAGTTCTCGTAGATGGCGAGCACCTGCTCGATCAGGTCCATGCCCCGGTGCCCGATGTCATCGAGCCGGCCGATAAAGGGACTGACAAAGCTCGCCCCGGCCTTGGCCGCGAGCAGGGCCTGGTTGGGGGAAAAGACCAGGGTGACGTTGCAATGGATCTTTTCCTTTTCCAGGGTCTTGGCCGCCTTGAGGCCCTCCGCGGTCATGGGGATCTTGGCCACGATGTTGGGATGGATGTCGGCCAGGTTGCGCGCTTCCTTGACCATGCCCGCGGCGTCAGCCGCGATCACCTCCGCGCTGATCGGGCCGTCCACCACCGAGCAGATCTCGGTGATGATCTGGCGGAAGGGCCGGCCCTCCTTGGCGATCAGCGAGGGGTTGGTGGTGACCCCGTCCACCAAACCCATGCTGGCGGCGTCCCGGATTTCCTGGAGGTTGGCGGTGTCAATAAAAATCTTCATCTGCCTTTCCTTCTTTCTTAATCGGCGCGAATCCCATCGCGCCCTACCGGCTGTGTAGGGCAGGTTCGGATACCTGCCCTCAGCTTACTCCCGCACCGGCCGGCCTTGAGCGCGGCTGCCCCTGCGCCTAGGTTATACACAATTCCGCCCGCGCTGGCAACTCTGAAAAGATAGGGCCGAAAAAAATCCTGGACGGGCAAACCAGCCCGGGTTCAGGGAAGGTAACCGAGCGCGCGCAGTTTGGCCTTGGTCTCCTCGTCAATCGGGGCCTCCCGCGGCGGCTCGCTTTCCAGCTCTTTCATCTTTTTGGCCACTGCCTCCAACTCGGTCTTGAGCACTGCCGGCAGTTTTTCCTGCCGGCCGAGGAGGTTGGCAGTTTCCGCGGGGTCCTTGTCCACGTCGTAGAGTTCAATCCGACCGGTGACGCGGTTGATGATCAAGTGGTAGGGACCGGAATAAAGGCTCTGTTGCTCGGGCCCGTAGTGCAGGTTCTCGCTGATGATACTGGTCCGGGGCGGGAAGGTGAAGCCGATTTCCCCGGCGGGCAGGAAGCTGCGGCCGTCCACCGCGAAGGGCACCGGCCAGCCGAGATAGTTCATGACCGTGGGGAAAAGGTCGAGCAGGCTGACCCGCTCGGGCACCACGGTGCCGGCCCACTGGCCGCGGGGGAATTTGATGAGCAGAGGCACTTCCAAAAGCTCGCGGTAGAGGGTGTGGCCGTGTTCAAAGCCGCCGTGTTCCCAGAACTCCTCGCCGTGGTCGGCGGTGACGATGATCAGGGTGTTGTCGTAAAGTCCTTCCTGGCGCAGGAAATCGAAAAAGGCGGCGATCTGGGCGTCGGTGAAACTCACCTCCGCGTCGAAAAGCCCCTGGATAAAGGCGCGGTCTTGCTCGGAAGGCTTGACCTCCCCGGACCGCAGCTTCTTGATCTCCTCCGGGCCGGGGTTGAACGGCGGGATCAACTTGCCCTGGTAGCCGTAAACAAAGGCGACCATGAATTGCGGCGGAGGGTCGTAGGCCAGGTGCGGGTCGAAATAATGCACGGCCAGGAAGAAAGGCTGGTTCTTGCGGTCGCGGGTCAGGAGCCAGCGCATGGCGGTGGCGGTGACCATGTCGGCCCGGCGGATGGTGGTGTTGTCGCCGGGCGCGTAGTCGTAAAGGTCAAAGCCGCGGTCCAGGCCGTAGCCGGGATGGGCGAAGGGGTTTTGAAAAAAGCCGGCCGTGGCGTAGCCTTTCTGGAGGAAGACCTCGGCCAGGGTCACAATGTTCTCGCTCATGGTGGCCAGCCGGCGGTCGTCCAGGGTCCAGGGGTCGAGGTGCATCCCGGCCTGGTGGCGGCTGGGCAGAGCGCCGGTGAGGATGCTGGCGAGCGAGGGCAAGGTCCAGGGGCTGGCGGAGATGGCGTGCTCGAAGCGGACGCCTTCCTTGGCCAGGGCTTCCAGGGTGCCGGTGGTCTGAAGGGGATAGCCGTAAGCGCTGGAATGCGAGGCCGGCAGCGTGTCCATGATAATCAGGAGCACGCTGGGGCTGGAAGCTTTGCGGTGGCAGGCGGGGCCGAGGATCAGAGCCGCGGCGAGCGGAAAAAGGAGAGAGAGCGACAGGAGCAACCGTTTCTTTTTCATAAGAGGAACCATCCTTGTTGAAAACGCTCGGCCGGCAAATGCGCTTTTAAGGCGGCAAGGACTTCGCTGGTTTCAGGAGTCGCCTCGACCAGGGTTCCGTCTGCCTGCTTAAGCTGATAACCTCGTTTCAGCCATCGGAACGCGATTTCCGGAAGCGGGTTGCCGCGATCCACCATCTTCAGCGTCAGCCACATGCGGCCGGCGTCGGTCTTGACCACGATCGCTTCCGCATTGGGCCAACTCCAGGGGCCTTTGCCAAAACGGACTTCCCGCACCTGGTCCCAACGCACCGTCACTTGCTTGTTTAAATAGTGCCACAAAAGGCCCTCGGAGTCCACTTTCAGCCAGATCTCGTCCCGGAATTTTTTCAAGAGATAGAAGAGCAGCCCATAGCCGGCGGCCAGGATGCCGGCCATGAGGAGGAGGATGCGAACGGGTTGGGCGGGCCGAGATCCGGGGCAGGCCGGGTTCGCGTGCAAAGTGATCAGGACCCCAAGCAGCACGATGACCGCGGCCAGCAGGTAAATTCTCCGGACCATTCGCCAGATCCGGGCGGAATGGAGCATGGGATCTACGAAGACTTGGGGCATCCGGCGATCAAATCGGCTTAAAGTAGCGGATGTCCAGGATATGGCCCTTGCGCTCGCGGGCAAAGACCGGCTCCACCTTCAGCCCGATCTTGAGCTTCTTCTCGTCCACCTCCCCAAGCAAGTGGGTGAAGCCGGTATCCGCGCCGTCGAGCTTGATCACCGCGATCACATAGGGCGGAGGCAGGGGCTGGATGCTCTCGGCGTAGTGCACCACGGCGAAGCTCTCCACTCTTCCCTGGCCGGAAAGCGGCACCCAGTCTTTGATCTCGGCCTGGCACTGGCCGCAGGTCGCGCGCGGGGGCACATACACCTTATTGCAGGCCGCGCACCAAATGCCGTAGATCTTCTTCTCTTCCTTGAGCGCGAGCAGAAAGCGGCTGGCGACCGGCCCCGCGCTGTAAGAGTAAGGCACCTGCAGAACCTGCTCGGAAACCAGGATTTCCTCGAGATTGGCCATGGGCGATCCTTTCTGGAGGCCGATTCATTCGGCGAGAAAAATTGTAGCAAGGGCCGCGGATAAACTCAACTCTTACTTAACATGGGGTCAGGCCCCAAGTTAACAAACTCTTCGAGCTGGGGTAGAATAGCCGGGTCGTGGCAAATTCCCGTCCCAGTGTCGCCTGGGACCGTCTGGTGATCTGCCTGGCGGTCGGGCTGCTCTACCTCGGGTTCCTTTCCAGCCGTTACAACTTTGACGGCACCGTCTTCGCCCTGCGGGTGGAGCGTGCTCTCAACCTGGGTGACCGGAACTCCTTGGGCGAACTCCTCCACCCCCGCCACCTCCTCTACGAGCCGATGGGATACCTCTTTTGCGGCCTGGCCCGGGCCCTGGGGCTAAAGTTCCGCACGGTTTTCCTCCTCCAGGTGATGGACCTCTGCTTCGGGCTGGCCGCGCTGGCGCTCCTGCATCAACTCAACTTCCGCCTTTACCGCCATCGTCTCCTGGCCGGCGCTTCCACCCTGGTCCTGGCCTTTTCGTTCGGCTTCTGGTTCTTTGCCATCGAGGCCGAAGTATATGTGCCCGGCGCTTTCTTCCTGATCCTTGCCTTCCATTACCTGATCGGGCCGACTTACCCCGAACCGCCGGCGCGCGCCTGGACCAGGGCTGCCCTGGTCCTCGCTCTTCTGGGCGCGCTGGCCGTGCTCAACCATGTGACCCTGGGCCTTTTCCTGATCCCGCTCGGCCTGGAAGCGCTCCTCTACCTCCGCCGGTCCCGCACTTCCTGGACCACAGGGCTGTTGCCCGCCCTCCTGTTCTCGATCATCGCTCTCGGTCTGGTCGGCGCCGCTTACCTGGGGGCAAGCCAACTTCACCCTTTCGCCCGGGCCTGGGGCTTGGTCCAATGGTTTCTGGGACCGGCCAATCCCAATACCCCTTACGGCTACCAGATGAATTATTGGTCGGTGTCGCTTCGCGCGTTCCCCGATTTCGGCCGCGGCTGGCTCCACACCTTCCTCGCGGCCCCTTACCCGGACCCGCGCCACGGGATACCCCTAGTCCTCAAAATTTCCTGGCTGGTGATCTGGGGGACGGTGCTGGGTCTCTACCTCAGAAATTGCTTCCGGCTTTTTCAGAAAGAGACCCGGCTGCACCTCCTCTTCCTGGGTTGGCTGATCCCTTATGGACTGTGGACCTGGCTCTGGCAGGCCAATAATTTCGAGTTGAAAATCGCCCTGCTCCCGCCGCTTCTCCTCTGGGGCGGCTGGGTCTTGGCGCGGGAGCAAGAGAGGAGCGGCAAGTCCTGGCCGGCCGGGCTGTTCCCGATTCTGGCCGCAATCCTTTTGCTTTACAACCTGACCGCGGCCGTGCTGCCCGGCGCCGACGCGAAGAACAACTCCGACCTCCAGGCCGCACAGCGGATCACTCAGCTCACCGAACCCGACGCGGTCATCTTCATCGCCGGGTCCGGCCCGGGCTACAACCTGGGAAAGATCTATATCCCCTATTTTGCCCGCCGCGAGGTGAAGGTGATGGATTGGGCGCTGGGGTTTGCCGCCGAGCCTTTCCCCGCTGCGCTCGAATCCGAGCTTGGGCGACTACGCGGCGCCGGCCGGCCGGTCTATGTCCTCTCCGAGCTGCTCCAGCCCGGCCCGCCGCTCGAGGCTCTGGGCCGGCACCATCGGCTCCAGCCGGAAGCCATCGCCCAATTTTTCCAGGACCATCGGCCCCGGCTGGTCGCATCCTTGAATTCCCACCTGGCTTTATTTAAATTGGAGCCGTAACCCGTGTCCTCCTTGACTCCCATCTTCCCCGCGGTGCTGCCGGTCTTCCTCCTGATCGGGCTCGGGCTCCTGCTCCGCCGCGTCGGCTTCTTCACCGCCGCCTCGGTGGAAGCTCTCTCGCGCCTGGTCTTCTACGTGGCGGTCCCCTGCCTGCTCTTTGACAGCATCGCCAAGTCCGAACTGGGCCAGGCCTTTGACTCGATCGTGATCCTCTCCGCCTGGTCCCTGGTCGCGGCCACGGCCGGCGCGCTCTACCTGGCGGGGCGGTCGCTCGCGCCCGAGCTGCGCGGCACCTTTGTCCAGGGCGTCTTCCGCTCCAACCTGGCCTTTGTCGGCCTGCCGCTTTGTGAGGGAGCTTACGGAAAAGAAGCGCTCGCCCCGGCCGCCATCTTCCTCGGCCTGATGGTCCCGATCTTCAACTTCTTCGCCGTGCTCGTGCTCCTGCTCCCGCACCACTCCGGCAACTCGCGCCAAGGTCTCGGCACCCTGGGCCGAAGCCTGGCCTTAAACCCGTTCATCATCGGCAGCGGACTCGGCATCGTCGCATCGGCCGGACAGCTGCAATTGCCCGTGGCCTTGGGCACCTCGGTGGAATGGGTCGGCCGGATCGCCCTCCCCCTCGCCTTGCTGGCGCTCGGGGGTTCGCTCGAGTTCCGCCGGCTGCAAGCCCGCACCGGGCTCATCGCCCTCGCCTCCGCGCTCAAGCTGGTCCTCTACCCCGCCCTCTTCCTGGGCATCCTCGTCTTCTTCCACCGCTCCGGCCTGCTCCTCAAGGTCCCGGTGATCCTTCTCGCCACCCCCACCGCCGTGGTCAGCTTCATCACCGCCCGGGAGATGAAAGGCTCGGAAGACCTCGCCGGCGGAATCGTCATGGCCACCACTTTGGCCTCGGCCGTCTCCTTGCCCGTCTGGCTCTGGGTGCTGGAGCTCTTTTAAGGGGTCAGGTCTTCACATTTCACATTAACAACGACCAGGGAGCATCCGCGGCTGATCGTCATAAGGAGATCCCGGGCTTCTTATCCAATAGAGAATTGGGCCTCGTGAATGAAGAGGTTCACATCCTTCTTCAGTTGCTTCCCCGCGCTGCGCCGGGTCCGCTTAATTTCTTTTTTCGAGGAACAGGTAGCGAAGGATGTGCCAGAGCGAGCGGGAATAGTAAAGGAACCCGCGCCAGGTCAGGGCTTTGGGCAGGGTCTTCCAGATGAAGCTGGGGCGGAGGAAAAAGCGGGCGTAGAGCGAGACCTGGTGGCGGACCAGGTCTTGGGGCAGAAAATGATCGGTGCGCCAGCAAGGCACGCTGTGCAGGTGGGTGAACTTTTCCCACTGCTCGCTGAAGAGGTAGCCCTGGTCCTGCATCTGCTGGCAGAGGGCGGTGCCGGGAAAGGGCACGGCGATGGCCAGCGCCATCAGCTCGGTGTCAATTGCCTTCATCAGTTGGAAGGACATCTCCAGGTCCTCGGCCGTCTCCGAGGGATGGGAGCCGACCATGAAAAAAGCGGTGGTGATCAGCCCGAACTCGTGGGCCCAGGCGAAAGCGCGCTGGATCTGCTCGACGGTGATGCCTTTCCGGATCAGCTCGAGGACGCGGGGGCTGCCGGACTCGACGCCGAAGGCGATTTTCTGGCACCCGCTTTCGGCGAACATCCGGATCATGTCGCGGGTGACCAGGTTGACCCGGGTGTCGCAGTCCCAGCTGATGCCGCGCTCCCGGAAGCCCCGGCACAAGGCCAGAAGCCGCGAAGGATGATACGTGAAGGTGTCGTCCTCCACCGTGAAGTGGCGATAGCCCCAGCGCTCCCGGCACTGGTCCACCTCCGCGAGCACGTGCTCGGCGCTGCGCGCGCGCACGGTGCGGCCGAAGGTGACCTTGGCCGCGCAGAAAATGCAGTTGTCCGGGCAGCCGCGCGAGGTGAAGAGCATGGTCCCTCGGCGCAGGGTGGCGTCCAGCCCGGGTGTGCTCGCGCCCTTGTAAAGGGAGTGATCAATCAGGTCGCGGGCCGGCAGGGGCAGGCGGTCCAGGTCCTCGATCAAGGGCCGCGCCGCTTCCAGCACGATCTCGTCCCCGCCCCGGCGCCAGGCCGTGCCGGCCACCCCGGCCAGCGACCGGCCCTGGCTCAGGCGCCGGCAGATCTCGGCCAGGGTGTCCTCCCCCTCGCTCCTGACCACCGCGTCGAAATCGGGAAACTCGCGCAACGTCCGCTCGGGCAGGGCCGTGGCATGGGGGCCGCCGAGCACGCCCAAGGCCGGGGGCAACTCCTCCTTGATCCAGCCCACGATCCGGTGCGCCACCTTGACGCTGCAGGTCATGCCGGTGATGCCGATCAGATCCGGCCGGCTGGCCCGCGCCCGCTCGCGCACCCCGGCTTCGGAGAAAGGCTCCACCTCGAAGTCCCAGACCTCGACGGCGAAACCGGCTTCGCGCACCACCGCGGCCAGCGAGAGCAGGTTGATGGGATGCTGCACCATGCTCCGCTCCAACGCGCCCACAATTTTCGGGGGTCGGATGAGCACGACCTTGTAGGGAGAGCTCATGCTCGGGTTGAGGGTTACAGTTTAGAGCGTCGGGGTCGGAAAGTCCAGGCGAGCGCGCCGAGCGAAAGGAGGGCGAGCGGTAGAGAGATGGCCTGGGAGGTGGACAGGCCGAGCGCGGCGATGCCGCCGCGGGGATCGAGGCGCAGGTATTCCAGGCAAAAGCGGGCGACCGCGTAGAGCAGGATCATGGTCCAGATCACGACGCCGGGCCGGTGGGGCCGGCGTTCGAGCGCGATGGTGATGCCGGCGATGACGAAGGCGATCAGCATCTCGTAGAGCTGGGTGGGGTGCAGGGGCAGGCCGTCCAGGGGCACGGGCAGCCGTCCGGGCGGAAAGGTGACGGCCCAGGGCAGGTGGGGCGCGGGCCGGCCGTAGCAGCAGCCGTTGAGGAAGCAGCCGATGCGGCCGAAGCCCAGGGTGATCATGGCCGTCGGCGCCAACAGGTCGGCCCATTTCGGGAGCGGCAGCTTGTGGTAGCGGATAAAGC
>MGQK01000130.1:95782-99720 GCA_001797815.1 Deltaproteobacteria bacterium RBG_13_61_14
CGTAATAGGTGAGCCCGCCTTCCCAGATCTTGAAGATATCGAGCGGGCTCGAGACAAAGCGGCGCCAGTTGACCAGCCCTTCCAGCAGGCGGGAGCCCGCGATCCCGGACAGGAAAATCCAGAAGGCCAGGTCAAATACCTTCTCGGTGTCCTCGCCGATGCGCCGGGCTTCGAAATGGGCATAAGCCAGCGAGGCGAAGAAAGCGACCACCACCATGACGCTGTAGGAGTAAAGCGGCAGCTCGCCCCAAGGCGTGGGAATGTGGACCAGGATGGGATGCATCAGGGCTCGGGTTTTTCCCCCAAGGCTTCGGTCTCGGCTTCCGGGGCCGGGGCGCCCGCGGTTTTTGACTGGTCCTGGCTGAAGAGCGTGTCGTAGATCAGGAGCGCGATCCCGAGGGAGATGACGGTGTCGGCGACGTTGAAAGTGGGCCAGTAATAGTGGCGGTAATGGAGCTGCAGGAAATCCACCACGTAGCCCCAGCGGAAGCGGTCAATCAGGTTGCCGACGGCGCCGGCGAAGATGAGGCTGAGGGCGATGGGCAGGAGCACGGCGCGGGCCTGGGTTTGGAGGAACAGGTGCCCGATGATGATGACCGCCAGGACCGAGACGACCAGGAAGAGCGGCAGCCGAAATTTCTCGGGCAGATTGTTGAGCAGGCCGAAGGCCATGCCCGGGTTGCGCACGTAAACCAGGTTGAAGAACCCCGGAAGCAACGTGACCTTGGAGGCATAGCTCAGGGTGTTCTCCACCACGGTCTTGGAGCCTTGGTCCGCGGCCACCAGGAAGGGCGTGAGCAAAATCAAAAACCAGTATTTGCGTTGCATGGCTATCCTTTTAGTTCACAGTTCACGGTTCACGGCGCAAAGTGGACGGTCTTGAACATGAGGTCTGACGCCAGGGTTTCATTTCCTTCAATCCCCAATCTAAAATCTAAAATCCCAAATCTAAAATTCCGCTTCACGCCAGCTCCTCCGGACTCCCCACCCGGCCCAGCACCGCGCTCGCCGCGGCCACCGCCGGCCCGGCCAGCACCACCTCGCTCCGCACATGGCCCATGCGGCCGACGAAGTTGCGGTTGGTGGTCGCCACCGCGCGCTCGCCTTCGGCCAGCACGCCCATGTGGCCGCCCAGGCAGGGCCCGCAGGTGGGCGGGCTGATGATCGCGCCCGCGTCCATGAAAACCTCCATCAACCCCTCGCGCAGGGCCTGGCGGTAAATGATTCGAGTAGCCGGAATTATGATCAGCCGCACCCGGGGCGCGACCCGCCGGCCCTTGAGCACCTGGGCCGCCATTTGCAGGTCTTCCAGCCAGCCGTTGGTGCAGCTCCCGATCACCGCCTGGTCAATGGCCAGGTCTTTAACCTCCCGCACCGGCTTCACGTTCGAAGGTAACGAAGGCAGCGCGACCTGGAGCTCAACCTGGCTCGCGTCAATCTCCAGGGTGCGGGCATAGACCGCATCGGGGTCGCTCTTCAGGAAGACCCCCTTGCGGGCGCTCCGGCCCTTGAGGAAGGTGCGGGTCTTGTCGTCAGGCTCGATCACCCCGTTCTTGGCCCCGGCCTCGATGGCCATGTTGCACATGGTGAAACGGGAGGCCATGGAGAGCTTCTCAATGGTCGGCCCGCAAAACTCCATGGCCTGGTACAGCGCGCCGTCCACCCCGATCCGGCCGATGGTGAAAAGGATCAGGTCCTTGCCGCTGACCCAGGGCTTGAGCTCGCCGGTATAAAGGAGCCGGATGCTCTGTGGCACCTTGAACCAGCATTTACCGGTGATCAGGGCCGCGGCCAGGTCGGTGGAGCCCACGCCGGTGGCGAAAGCGCCCAGGGCGCCGTAGGTGCAGGTGTGGCTGTCCGCCCCGATCACCAGGTCGCCGGGCAGGACCAGACCCTGCTCGGGCAGGAGCGCATGCTCGATCCCCGCCTGGCTGCACTCGAAGAAGTGCGCGATCCTGTGCTTTTTCGCGAACTCCCGGATCCGCTTGACGTTGGTGGCCGCGGCAATGTCCTTGTTGGGCGTGAAATGGTCGGGCACCAGCGCGATCTTGGTCCGGTCCCAGACCTCGGCGGCCCCGGCCTTCTCGAACTCTTCGATCGCGAGCGGCGCGGTGATGTCATTGGCCAGGGCCAGGTCAATCGCGGCCTCGATCAGCTCGCCCGGCTCCACCCGCTCCCGACCGCAGGGCGCGGCCAGGAGTTTCTCGGTAAGGGTCATCCCCATGCCCGGTTCTCCGTAAGATCGTCCTCAGTATATTCGATTCCGGCCGGGGAAGCAAGCAAAGCCCGGATCCGCGGTTATTCAAAAGAGCATGGCCGGCCGGGGCGTTTGCGCAAGGCGGCGGTGGAGGAAAACGAGACCGCGCTTCCCGCCGGCCGGATGAGGCCTGCGGTCCACTTCTTTTCCCACCTTGACAGTCTTTCCCGTGCTTTGCCATAATGACGGAATAATGAATTCCTGGGCGCGATCGGCTTGCCTGGGGGTCCTCGCCGTGCTATACCTGACCGGGTGCATGAAGGGGCCCAACCCCTGGAGCCCGAAGACCTACCCGGGCGAGCTCGGCCGCTACGAGCGCGACCCGGCGGACCTGCCCGCGAGCTGGAAGAAGTTCTACGTCGAGGGCGAAGAGGAAAAGTATTTTTTCTTTGAGAACGAGGCGCTCCGGGCGAGCATCACGGTGAGCTTTACCTGCGGCAAGTACACGGACATCCCTCTCGAGATCCTGGCCGAGCACCTGCTCTTTCCCATGGGCCGGAGCGCGGTGGTGGAGAGCAAGGGTTACGTGCCGGGTGGCCGGGTGGAGGTTTACCACCTCCGGGCGCGGGGCCAGGTGGAATACGGGGAGCCGGAAAAAGACCAGGCGCACGGGCCGGCCGCGGAACGGGTGATGGACGCCTACACCGTGGGTGAGAACCATTGCGTGGTGGACGTGAGTTACCTGGCGCCAGCGGACGCGTTTGCGCAAGGTCTCCCGGACTTCCAGGCCGCGCTCCGGGACTATGGGATTCCGATGGCTGAAGAAAACGTAGGTCGCAGGTAGTAGGTCGTAGGTAGGGATGAGAAAAGAGGCAAGGAGACCATGCCAGAGATGCTTGATCTGAAGACCGAGGCGGGAAAAACGAAGATTAAGGATTTTACCGAATTGGTGGTTTGGCAGAAAGCTCATCAATTGGTATTGGAGGTTTATCGAATTACGCGAACCTTTCCTGAAGAAGAACGTTATGGGATTACCAGTCAAATGCGGCGAGCCGCAGTTTCAATTGCCGCCAATGTGGCAGAAGGATTCAAACGAAGGGGTCTCAAAGTAAAAATTCAATCTTATAGTATCAGTCAAGGGTCGTTAGAAGAGGTGAAATATTATCTCATCCTTGCCAAGGATTTGGGATACCTGAAAGACAATGAAAAGCTCTTGGATCTCTGCGACCAGGGGGGTCGTCTCCTGACCGCTTTGATCATTTCGATTCGTAATGCTTAGCGGGTGGTGAGAAACATGCTTTTCTCTTATCCCTACCTACGACCTACTACCTACCACCTACCCCGTTCCTGCGAGGTGAACCGTGGCTGAAACCAGCGTCATCTTGACCCACCCGCTCTCCCGGCTGATCCAGCGCCTGGGGACTCATACCGACAACTTCATCCTCTACCTGGGCGAGATCGCGGTCATGACCTTCTGGACCTTCGTCAATTTCTTCTCGCCCCCTTACCGCCTGTCCAAGCTCCAGGACTTCCTCTGGCAATGCTACGACGTGGCCATCAAGTCGCTGCCCATCGCCGTCATCACCTCCGCCTTCACCGGCGCGGTCATGGCCCTGCAGCTCACCTACTCGCTCAAGCGGTTCGGGCTTAAAACTTTTGTCGGCACCATGGTCGCGATGAGCCTGGTCCGCGAGCTGGCGCCGGTGCTCACCTCGCTTTTGGTCGGCGGCCGGGTGGGCGC
>MGQK01000131.1:0-1789 GCA_001797815.1 Deltaproteobacteria bacterium RBG_13_61_14
GTCATAATTCCAGGTAAGATAACGGCAGCAGCCGCGGAAGAATTAGGGAACCAAGCTTTTCTCGCAGCTTGGGGATCAGGCTGACCCGGCTGGTCGGGAAAAAGGAGAGGGAGAAGAATGAAAAAGAAAAAGGTGGATCTCCATCCGGGATGGCGGCCCAATACCCGGACCGTCCACTCCGGGGAACACGGGATCAAATACGCGGACGCGCTGACCGTGCCCATCGTCCAGACCTCCACCTACGTCTTCCACACCACGGACGAGATCAAGCGCTATACCTCGAAGCGGCTGATCCGCTACGAATACGCCCGCTACGGCAACCCCACCCAGGAGGCCGCGGAAAAGAAGCTGGCCAACCTGGAGGGAGCCGAGAACTGCCTGATCTTCGACTCGGGCATGAGCGCCATCACCACCACCCTGCTCGCCCTGCTCAACCGGGGCGACCACATGATCCTCACCGACGACGCCTACGCCCAGACCCTCAAGTTCTGCACCCGCCACCTGCCCCGCTTCGGGATTGACTTCACCGTCACCAAGATGGGTGATTACGGCCAGCTCGAGCGCTCGATCCGGAAAAGCACCCGGATCATCTTCTCCGAGTCGCCCACCAACCCCTACCTCAACATCATAGACCTGGAGCGGATGCTGAAGATCCGAAAGAAGTACCAGGGGCTGATGATCATTGACTCGACCTTCGCCACCCCCTACAACCAGCGGCCGCTGGAGTGGGGCATGGACCTGGTCATCCACAGCGCCACCAAATATCTGGCCGGGCACAACGACATCCTGGCCGGCGCGGTCCTGGGCCGGCACCAGCTGATTGACCCGATCAAGGACTACCAGCACTCGACCGGCTCGGTCATTGACCCGCACTGCTGCTACCTGCTGCTCCGGGGCCTCAAGACCGCGGCGCTGCGGGTCGCCTACCAGAACCGCTCGGCGCAGAAGGTGGCCGAGTTCCTGGAAGGGCATTCGAAGATCCGGCGGGTGTTTTATCCCGGGCTCCCGAGCCATCCCCATCACCAGATCGCCAAAAGCCAGATGCACGGCTTCGGCGGGGTGGTCAGCTTCTGGGTCAAGGGGAACCTGAAACGAGTGAACAAATTCCTCGACTCGCTCCAGTGGATCTACATCGCGCCCAGCCTGGGCGGGGTCGAAAGCCTGATCACCCACCCGGCCACGGTGACCTATTACCGGATCACGCGCCAGGAGCGGTATGCGCTGGGCATCACCGACCAGCTCGTCCGCCTGGCCGTGGGCATCGAGGACCCGGAAGACATCACCGCCGACCTCGACCAGGCGCTGGGGAAAATGGATAAATAATCTCGACCGGCCAGGGACCCGGAGCATCTGAGGTCCACCTGCAAAAGAAGCGGGCAAGGGCTGCTCAAGGCATGTCCGAGGAATGGTGGGCGACTGAAAGGAGATGCGCCTGATGGAGCGGACCATTTTTAAGGAAGAGCATGAGATCTTCCGCGCCGCCTTTCGCAAGTTCCTGGAAAAAGAAGTCATCCCCTATCAGGAGGAGTGGGACCGCCAGGGCATTTTTCCCCGGGAGATCTGGCTCAAGGCCGGCGAGCAGGGTTTCCTCTGCCCCTGGCTGCCCGAGCGCTACGGCGGCGCCGGCGCCGACTACCTCTACTCCGTGGTCCTGATCGAGGAGACGGGAATTGCCCAGGTCTCGGGCTGGGGCATCGGCCTGCACAACGACATCGTCTCTCCCTATATCTTCAGCTTGGGGACCGCCGAGCAAAAAGAAAAGTGGCTGCCCCGGTGCGCGACCGGGGAG
>MGQK01000131.1:1799-7337 GCA_001797815.1 Deltaproteobacteria bacterium RBG_13_61_14
CTATTGCCATGACCGAGCCCAACTGCGGCTCGGACCTCCAGGCCATCCGCGCCACCGCGGTCCAGGACGGCAACGATTACGTGCTCAACGGACAGAAGACCTTTATCACCAACGGGATGAGCAACGACCTGGTGGTGGTGGCCGGCATGACCGACCCCCAGGCCAAGCCCCGGCACCAGGGCATGAGCCTGATCGTGGTGGAAGCCGACACGCCGGGTTATACCAAACTGCGGAAGCTGGAAAAGATCGGGCTTAAGGGCCAGGACACGGCCGAGCTCTTGTTCGAGGACTGCCGGGTGCCCCAGTCCAACCGGCTGGGCGAGGAGGGGGCCGGGTTCAAATACCTGATGCAGAAGCTGCAGCCGGAGCGGCTGGTGGTGGCGGTGCGCTGCCAGGCCTGGTCGCGGGCGGTGCTCATGCGGGCGATCCGGTATTGCCAGGAGCGGCAGGCCTTTGGCCGGCCCATCTCCCAGTTTCAGAACACGCGCTTCAAGCTGGTCGAGCTCTTCACCGCGATCGAGGTCTCCCAGGCTTTTGTGGACCGGCTGATCCTGGACCACGCGGCCGGCAAGGACGTGGTCACCGAGACCTGCATGGCCAAGTATTGGACCAGCGAGATGCTGAAAGCGGTAGTGGACCAGTGCCTGCAGTTTTACGGCGGCTACGGTTACATGATGGAGTATCCCATTGCCAAGGACTACCTGGACGCGAGGGTGCAGACCATCGTGGCCGGGACCTCCGAGATCATGAAAGAGGTGATCGGCCGGCGGCTGGGGATCTGAGGGGGCCGCGGTCTTTATGCAAAGTCGCAACTGAGGATGCGGGGACGGCCGCCAGCGTTGACAATGCCGCCTCGGGCAAGCTATGATAGAAAAATTGAATATGAAAATGGAGCCAAGGCTTGTCTGAATTGCTGCACGAGATTTCCCAACCCTTCCTGATCGTTTTGGATTTCAGCCGGAGCTTGGTGGCGAGTCCGCGGCCCTCCCTTCTCAATCCCATGGATTCCTTCTTCGACCTGCTCCAGCGGCTCTTGAGCCATCCTTATATTTACGGGCTCCTCGGCCTCTGGGACATCTACCTCGGCCCAGTGCCCTACAACCGCTATCTCCTGGCGGCGCTCCTGCTCCTGATCCCCGCACTCCTGATTTTCCTGGTCTGGTATGTGCGCCGGCCCCGGGAAATCACGCCCTCCCGCCTGCAGAGCGGAAAAGATCTCTTGCGCGGGGCCAAGCGCGCCGCGAAACAGGGCGACCTGGTCCGGGCCGGCGAGCTTTACGAGATGAGCGAGCGCTACGACCTGGCGATCAAGATGTATCTGGAGGGCAAGTCGCCCGCCCGGGCCGGCCAGGTCTATCTCAACCGGCTCAAGGACCCGGACAAAGCCATCGCCCTCTATCTGAAATACAACCTCTACGAGGGCGCGGCCAAGGCCTGCGTCCAGGCCGGCCGTTACCTGGAGGCCGGACAACACTATGTCAAAGCCAACAAACCCCAAGCCGCGGCGGAGATGCTGGAGCGGGGCGGTGACTGGCTTCAGGCCGGCGAACTCTATTTCCAAAACGGGATGTTCCGCGAAGCCAGCCGCTGCTTCGGCAAAACCCCCAACCACCACCGCGCCGCGGAAAGCTACGAGGCTTATTATAAGGAGGTCCGCGAGGGCTACCACGATATCATCCCCCAGGAGAAAGCCAAGGCCATCGCCGACCTGGCGAAAAAAGCCGCCTATTACTACAAGAGCGCCGGCGATCTCTCCCCGGCCGTCTCCATCCTCCTCCAGGCCGGGCTCAAGCCCTATGCCGCGGAACTCCTGGTGGAACAGACCCAGATTGACCAGGCGGTGGAGTTGTTCACGGAAGCCGGACAGCATCTGCGCGCGGCCGAGGTCTGCGCCGGCGCCGGCCGGCCCCGGCAAGCCGCGGAAATCCGCGCCCAGTATCACATGAAGCAGGGCCAGAGCCGGGAGGCGCTGCGCTATTATGAGGAAGCCGGGGATTATCTTTCCGCGGCCGACCTGTATGCCTCCCAGGGCGAGTTGCTCAAGGCCGGGGAACTGTTCCTCAAGGGCGGCGACTCCAAAACCGCGGCCGAAACTTTCTTCGCGGCCGGCCAACCGGAAAAGGCGGCGGAAGCGTATGAGTCCATGGGTGATCTCACCCGCGCCATCCAGGCCTATGAACAGGCCGGCAACGAGACCAAGCTCACCGAGCTTTACGAAAAGGTGCAAAACCATTACGAGGCCGGGGCCCTTTACCAAAAGCGCGGCCTCCTGGAAAAAGCGGTCGCCTGTTTTCAAAAGGTGGGCAAGGAGGACTATCAATTCGCCGAGGCCGCGCGCCGGCTGGGCGATATCTACCTGGAGACCGGCAAGTATCCGCAGGCGCTGGAACGCTACCAGCAGTTGATGGCGCAAAAGCCGCTGAGTCCCGACAACCTCGACCTGTATTACAACCTGGCAGTTCTCTACGAGCGCCTTAACCAGCCCCAGTATGCCCATACCGTTTACGGCCGCATCCTGGCCATCCACCCGCATTTCAAGGACGTGGCCATGCGCGAGACCACGCTGCGCCAGCGGATCAGCGGCGCGTCCGCGCCCCCGACCGGCTCTTCGCCCTCGCTCGGCCCGCACGATTACACCATGGTCGGCGGCGGGCCGGCGGCGCCGGTGGGCCGGCCCGGAGGCCCGCGCTACCAGATCCTCCGGGAGATCGGCCGGGGCGGCATGGGCGTGGTCTTTCTGGCCAAGGACTTGAACCTGGGCCGGCAGGTGGCCTACAAGGTCTTGCCGCCCGAGCTCAAGAACAATCCCCAGTTCGTGGCCAACTTTGTGCGCGAGGCCAAGTCCTTGGCCCAACTCAGCCATCCCTACATCGTCTCGATCTTTGACGCGGGGGTGGAAGCCGGCAACTACTATATCGTCATGGAATACGTGGAGGGCCAGAACCTCAAGGACCTGCTCACCCGCAGCCGGCGCATCCCCATCACCTCGGGCATCCAGATCTTTTCCCAGCTCTGCCAGGCCCTGGATTACGCCCACGGCAAGAAGGTGGTCCACCGCGACATCAAGACCGGGAACCTGATGTGGACCCAGAGCCAGATCGTCAAGGTGATGGACTTCGGCCTGGCCAAGGTGATCGAGGAGGCGCAGGCCGGCCGCACCACCGTGGCCGGGACCCCTTATTACATGTCGCCGGAGCAGACCCTGGGCAAGCCGGTGGACCACCGCACCGACATCTATTCCCTGGGCGTGACCGTTTACGAGACCCTCACCGGCCAGGTGCCGTTCAAGGAGGGCGACATCGGCTACCAGCAGATCCATTCCCCGCCCAAGCCGCCCAAAGATCTCAACTCCGAGATCCCGGAAGCCCTTAATAAAATCATCCTCAAGTGCCTGGCCAAGGACCCGGCCCAGCGCTACCAGAGCGCGCGGGACATCTACCTGGAGCTGAAGGCGCTGGAAAGGCAGAGCGGATGATCTTCCATTACCTGGAAACCGGGCCGCTCCTGGTCAACTGTTACCTGGTCGGCGACGAGGAGACCCGCGAGGCGGTAGTGGTGGACCCGGGCGGCGACGAGGACCGGATCCTGGCCCTGCTCGCGGAAAAAGAGCTGAAACTCACCCGGATCATCAACACCCATTCCCACTTTGACCACATCGGCGGCAATGCCGGGCTGCATCGGGCCACCGGCGCACCCATCCTGATCCATCCCGCGGAAAAGGGCATGTTGACCGGGATGTCGGCCATGGCCCGCTCCTTCGGCCTGGAGCAGGAGCGCTCGCCCGCGGCGGAGGGTTTCCTGGAAGAAGGCGACACCGTGGCCGTGGGCCGGATCGTGCTGGAGGTGCTCCACACCCCGGGCCACTCGCCCGGAGGCATCTGCCTGAAAGTGCGCGGCCAGGATCTCGTGATCGTCGGCGACACCCTCTTCCAGTTCTCCATCGGCCGCACCGATTTTCCCGGCGCCGACTACCAGACCCTGATCCAGAGCATCAAGACCAAGCTCTATCCCCTGGGCGACAACTGCCAGGTTTATCCCGGCCATGGTTCGCCCACCTTGATCGGACGGGAAAAAAAGTTCAATCCTTTCTTGAACGAAGACAGCTCCTTAGTATAATAGTATAATAAGGGGAAGATGGGCTGGCCGACCCTCGGCCTCCGGGCAGAGAAGAAGGTGAGCGGAAAAGATGTTGACCAAGCGTGAGATTGTGCTAGGGGTTACCGGCGGCATCGCCGCCTACAAGGCGGCTGAGGTCTGCCGCGAACTCATCCGTCGGGGGGCCGAGGTGCAGGTGGTGATGACCCCAAACGCCACCCGCTTCGTCACCCCCCTCACCTTCCAGGCCCTGTCCAGCCGGCCGGTGGTGACCGACATGTTCGCGCCCTGGCAGGAGCCCGGGATCGGCCACATCCAACTGGCCGACCGGGCCGAGCTGGTGCTGGTGGCGCCGGCCACCGCCAACCTTATCGGCAAGATCGCCTCCGGCCTGGCCGACGACATGCTCACCACCCTGATCATGGCCACCAAGGCGCCGGTGCTCCTGGCTCCGGCCATGAACGTCAACATGTATGAGAACATGATCGTGCGGGAGAACCTGAAGAAGCTTTTGCGCCGGGGCTACCTCTTGGTGGAGCCGGCCGTGGGCGAGCTGGCCTGCGGCTGGGAGGGCAAGGGCCGGCTGGCGGAGATCGAGGACATCATCGAGGAGGTGGAGCACGCGCTCTCGCCCAAGGATTTCCTGGGGAAAAGGGTGATGGTCACCGCCGGCCCGACCCGCGAGCCGATTGACCCGGTCCGCTACCTGACCAACTATTCCTCGGGCAAAATGGGCTACGCGGTGGCCCGGGTCGCCCGCCGGCGGGGGGCCGACACCGTGCTCATCTCCGGCCCCACCGCGCTGCGGCCGCCGACCGGGGTCCGTTTTATGCCGGTGGCCTCGGCCCGCGACATGTTCAAGGCCGCGCTCAAGGAGGCGGAGTGGGCCGACATCATCATCAAGGCCTCGGCGGTGGCCGACTATCGGCCGCTCAAGCCGGTCACCAGCAAGATCAAGAAGAGCAAGGGCCAGGAAAAGCTGACCCTGGAACTGACCGAGAACCCGGACATCCTGTTCGAGATCGGCCGGCGCAAGGGCGAGCGCATCCTGGTCGGGTTTGCCGCCGAGACCTCGGACCTGGTCAAGAACGCCCGCACCAAGCTGAAGGAAAAGAACCTGGACCTGATCGTGGCCAACGACGTGACCCAGCCCGGGGCCGGGTTCGGCTACGACACCAATATCGCCCTGATCGTTGACCAGGAGGGCAAGGCCCACCGCTGGCCGCAGATGAGAAAGGTGGACGTGGCGGAGAAGATTTTCGACCGGATCCAGTCCTTGCTGGAAAAGAAGAAAAAGCAGGTGGCGAAAAAGGGATGACCCAGTCCTCCCCAAACCCCGCCGGCCCGGCCGAGGCCAGGAAGCTCCTGCGGCAACTGCTCCAGGCGGTGGAGGGCCGGGTCCGCTTCGATCAGCACCTGGGCCGGCTTGGCTATCTCACGGCC
>MGQK01000132.1:0-1276 GCA_001797815.1 Deltaproteobacteria bacterium RBG_13_61_14
GGCGACGCGCCCCGGATCGTGGTAGCTCCCACCAACGCGGGCGAATGCCATGCCTGGGTGGTGGAAGCGCTTTACCTGGCGGAAAAATTCCAGGTGCCGGTCATCATCCTGATGGACCTGTTCCTCTCCAACCGCAACGAAAATGTGATCCTGAAACCGGTCCCCCGGGAAAAGCTCCGCGCCAACCTCTTTCCCACGCCCGAAGAATTGGCCCAGGGCTACTTGCGCCAGGCGCTCTCCGAGCGCGGCGTCTCTCCCCGGAGCCTCCCCGGAACCGAAAACGGCTACTGGGTCATCTCCGGCCTGGAGCAGGACATCTACGGCACCCCGGTCTACGACGCCAAGAACCACACCGACATGACCGAGAAACGCTTCACCAAGCTCAAGACCGCCCTGGCCGAGGACATCCCCCCGGCCACCCGCTTCGGGTGCGAGGGCAAAGCCGACCTGGGCGTGATGTCCTGGGGCTCCACCACCGGCGCGGCCATCGAGGCGGTCGAGCGCGCCGCGGCCGAAGGCAAGAAAGTGGCGGGTCTCAAGCAACTGGTCCTCAACCCCTTCCACCGCGAGCCGGTGGCCCGGTTCCTGGACGACTGCAAGCAGGTGCTGGTGCCGGAGCTGAACCGCGGCGGCCAGTTCGCCCACTGGATGGGCATGCACTTCAGCCGGGAGTTCTTGCGCATGAATCAAGTGACCGCGCGTCCCATCACCCATACGGAAATTTATAACGAGATCATGAAAGTCCTGGAGAAGAAACCGTGAGTCCAGAACCCCCCATCGGCAAACCCGAGCTTTTCTACGAAGAAGAAGAGATCGCCCACGCCCGGCAGGTGCGGGGCGTGCTTGACTACCGCTCCGAGCGCCTGCCCACCTGGTGCCCGGGCTGCGGCTATTTCGGGGTAGAGACTGCGCTCTTCGACACGCTCCACGAGCTGAAGATCCCGGCCAAGGACACAGTGGTGGTCTCGGGCATCGGCTGCGTCGGCCGGTTCCCCTTCTTCATGAAGTGCTACGGCATCCACGCCCTGCACGGCCGGGCCCTGCCGGTGGCCACCGGCGCCAAACTGGTCCGGCCCGAGCTTACCGTCTTGGCCATGGTCGGCGACGGCGACGGCCTCGGCATCGGCGCCGGCCATTTTCCCCACGCCGCCCGGCGCAACCCCGACCTGACCTGCATTCTTTTCGACAACAACATCTACGGCCTGACCAAGGGCCAGACCAGCCCCACCACCCCCCACCTGCAGGTGACCAACTCCCATCCCTACGGCAACCCGGA
>MGQK01000132.1:1284-8399 GCA_001797815.1 Deltaproteobacteria bacterium RBG_13_61_14
TCAACGCCGTGCTCATGGCCTTGGTCTACGGCGCTACCTTCGTCGCCCGGGGCTGGGCCGGCCGGCCCAAAGACCTGCAGCTCCTGATCGCCGAGGCCGTCAAGCACCGCGGCTTTTCCTTTATCCACTTCCTCTCGCCCTGCGTCACCTTTGACAAGGTGAACCTCCTTTACTCCAACCTGGAAAAGCAGACCCAGCCCCTGCCCAAGCGCCACGACTGCACCAACCTCGAGCAAGCCATCGCCCGCGCCCGCGACCCCGAGCTTTTCGTGGGCCTCTTCTACCGGACCGAGCGCCCCACCTATGCCGACCAGATGCACTCTTACGGCGAGCGCGGGGAAAAGTCCTGATCCCCTGATTCTCCGATTCCCTTGGGCCGGGGTTTCCCGGGCAAGTCGCGCCCCAAGGATCCTATGCGAAACGTAATAATCTTGATGACCCGGGATTAAATTCTTGGCTTTGGGGTGGAGAGGATGACGGCCGCGGCGACGAGGTTGAGGGCGATAAAGACCCCAAAGCCGGTGTCATAAGACCCGGTGCGGTCAAAGCTCTGGCCCATGATCAGGTACCCGCCCGCCTGCAGCGGCGCCATCACGGCCAGGAACCGGGCCACCGAGGCGTAGGCTTCCCGGCCGAAGAGGAAGGCGATCAGGATGGGCCGGGTGGACACCACCCCGCCCATGGCAAAACCGAAAATCAGGATGAAGAGCACCAGTGCCGGCGGCGAATGGGGAATCAGCCCGATCCCCAGGCCCGCCGCGTTGGCCGCCATCAGCACGGCAATCACCCGCCTCGGCTCGAACCGGTCGCACAGCGCTCCCCACATATACTTCCCCAGCGCCCCGATCAGCGCCGTGGCCGACATCATCGCCATGGCCAGCCTTTTATCAAAACCGATATCCTCGAAGCGGGGCGCGAGCTGGAACATCACGCCCAAGACTCCCATCATGGACAGGGCGTAAGCCAGCCCGATCTTCCAGAAGTCCGGGTTCCGAACCGCCATGGACAGGGTCCACGGGACTCCTTCCTTCGCCGCAACGCCAGCCGCCGGATAACCCAGGCTGGGACCGAGCAGAGACGTGGCGTTCAAGGCAACGCCGCCTGCGGGCGGGTCGGCGGGCGCCGGGATACCGTCCGGCGACAGGCCGTAGGGTTCCGGCCGGTTTCTCACCACGAACCAAGCGGCCGGCGCCACCATCATGATCATGGCGCCGATCCAAATGAAGGCATAGTTCAGATCCACCCGCTCGATAATAACCATGGCCAGGTAGGGAATGACCGCGCCGGAGATGGAGACGCCGGTGGCCGCGAGCCCCAGGGCCTGGCCCCGTTTGCGGATGAACCAGTTGTTCACCGCGGTGTTGGCGATGATCCCGCCCATGGCCCCGTTGCCGAAAAAGAGCAGGACAAAGAAGAGGTAAAAATTCCACAGGTGCTGGGCCTGTCCCAGGCAGGCAAAGGCGATTCCGGAGAGGATGGGGCCGATGACCATGAGGATGCGGGGACCGACCCGCATGACCAGGGTGCCCCACATGAGCGTGCTGGCGATGCCCACCACCTGGCCGATCAGCGGCGCGGCGTTGATCTCGGTCCGGGTCCAGCCCCGCTGCTCGCTCAGCGGCTTCAGAAAGGCGTTGAAGATATAAAAGCCCACGCCCGTGGCCATGAACTGGCAGAGAAAGGCAATGGCCACGATATACCAGCCGTAAAAGATCCGCCCGCCGCTGCTGGACTTCATTCGGAAGCCGACTGCTCCTTTAGAAAGTTAAGGTCCGGCGTCAACAGTTCGCCGCCATCTCTGCCCGGATCAATCAGGCCGCCCCCAGTTTAGCCTTTTCATCCTGACAAGCAAAGGATAAAACGGAGGCCGGGATTCTTCGGCTTTGCCTTTGGCCGGCGTTTGCGGTTAAAATGGAAAGACCTGCCGGTGTGGTGGATCCGTATCGTAAAATCGTGCGAGCGAGGTAGTTGTTTATCTATGGAACCGAGGCTTAAAAACCTGGATCATCTTTTTCATCCCCGCTCGGTGGCGTTCGTGGGCGCTACCGAGAGCATGGGCAAGTGGGGCTTTATCATTTTCAACAACCTGATTTCCGGGGGCTACGAGGGCGCGCTCTACCCGGTCAACCCCGGCCGCGAGAGCGTGCTCGGCTTCAAGGCCTATCCCACCGTGCGCGATATCCCGGGCGAGGTGGACTTGGCGGTCTTCACGGTCCCGGCCCGGCAGGTGGTGGCAGCGATTCCCGACTGCGTGGCCAAGGGAGTCAAGGCCGGAGTGGTGATCAGCGCCGGGTTCAAGGAGATGGGCGGAGAATTCGCGGACCTGGAGGCCGAGATGGTGGCCAAGGCCCGCGCCGGAGGCATGGTCCTGGTCGGGCCCAACGGCCAGGGCATCTGCTGCCCCGCGTCCAAGCTCTTTCCCTGGATGCCCAACTTCTACCCTCCCGATGGAAAAATGGGCCTGGTCTCCCAGAGCGGCAACGTCCAGAACATCCTGCTCGAAGGCGTGGTCAAGTCCGGCTTCGGGGTCTCCAAGGCCGTGTCCTCCGGCAACGAGGCCGACCTCCGGGCCGAGGACTTCTACGCCTATTTTGCCGAGGATCCCTCGGTGGAAGTGATTGTCTCCTACCTCGAAGGCATTGCCGACGGCCGGCGTTTTCTCGAAATCGCCCGCGCCGCCGCGGCCAAAAAGCCGGTCATCGTTTACAAAGCCGGCCGCACTCTGTCCGGCTTTTCCGCGGCCCGCTCCCACACCGGCGCTATGGCGGTCAGCGACCAGCTTTTCGATTCGGTCTGCAAGCAGGCCGGCCTGATCCGGGTGCACGACATTAACGAGGCCGGGATCATCGCCACCTCGTTCCTCCACCGCCCGCTCCCGCGCGGCCGAAGGGTGGGCATCCTCACCGGCGGAGGCGGACTCGGCGTGATCGCCGCGGACCTCTGCTCCGACCTCCAACTCCAGGTGCCGGCCTTGTCGCCCGAGACCTTGAACCAGATCGGCAAGCTGATGCCCAACTGGTGGGTGCCCGGCAACCCGGTGGACCTGGTGGCCGGTCTCAATTTCCAGAGCGTGATGCCCATTATGGAAATCCTGATGAAGAGCGGCGGGGTGGACTCGGTCATGCCCCTCTTCATCGGCCCGCCCCGCCTCAAGGGCACCGAAGCACCGGTCAAGCATCCTCAGGCGGTGGAATTCTCCAAGGTCTGGAAAGGGATGACCCAAATGTGGGGCGCTTTCGCCAAGATCCTTTTCAGCATGATGCAGCAAGTCCAGGTCCCGGTCTATCTGGTCTCCAACTTCGGCGACGAGCGCGAGATTGATCTGGGGAGCATCATGGGAGACAACTCCATCACCATCCACCCCACCATCGAGTCCGCCTGCCAAACCATCAGGGCCATGGCCGACTATTTTGAATATCAGGGCGCACTCCGGGAAGAGCGGCCGGGCAAGCCTGGCCGAATCTCCCTCCTGGAAAATACCGCCGCCATAAGGAAGCCGGAATGAAAGAAACGTTGGAAGCGCATCCCGCGCAGGTGGAGTTGGCGAAAAGGTTCAGCTCGGTAACTCTGCTCGGTCCGCCGATGGGCGAGAAACTGGTGCGGCTGGTCGCGCACCTGTTCAGTCCGGAAGAGGCGGAGCTGGCCCGGCATTTGCCGGCGTATTACCCGAGGCCGCTCCTGAAAATCGCGCAGAAAGCCGGGCGCCGGCCGGAGGAGATCGAGCCGCTCCTGGAGGCCCTGGCCCGGCGCCGGGTCATTTACGGTGGAGCCAGGGGATACTCGCTCTTGCCGCTGATCCCGGGCATGTTCGAATACATGCTCATGGACGGCCGCGACAGCGACTGGCACCGGCAGTACGCGCGACTTCTCACCGATCTTTTCTCCACCGGCTACGTGCGCAACTACAACACCCGGTCTTTGCCCGCGGTGCGCAATATCCCGGTTCAGAGCGTGATCGAAAACCAATCGCGGGTGCTCGATGCCGACCGGATGGAGGAAATGATTGACCGGCACCAGATCATGGCCGTGCTCAAGGTGTGCCAGTGCCGGCAGTCGCTCCACTTCCTCGGCCATGAATGCAAACGCTCTTCGCCGCAGGATGGGTGTTTGGTCTTCGGGAGCTTTGCCCGCGATACCGAGGCCGGGGGCAACGGCCGCCTGGTGAGCAAACCGGAGATGCGGGAAATCGTGACCGAGCGCTGGGACAAGAAACTGGTCTTCCTCACCGGCAACGTGGCCCCGGCCAGCCCCAACGCCATCTGCACCTGCTGCGATTGCTGCTGCCATTTCCTGGAGACGGTCAACCACTACCAGGGCAAGGCGCTGGTGGCTGCTTCACACTTCCTGGCCCGGGTGGACGAGACGCTTTGCAACCACTGCGGCAAATGCGCCCCGGTGTGCAACACCTACGCCCACACTTTTGCCGACAAGCAACACGCGTTTGATATCAGCAAGTGCATCGGCTGCGGGATCTGCCTGGGCTCGTGCAAGCCCCAGGCGATTGCCCTGGTTGAAAATCCCGCTTACCAGCCCCCGGCCCAGGGATTTGGCCGGCTGGGCTTGAGACTATTTCCTGGGGGAGTCCTCTCCGCGCTCCAGGCCCGGCGCGCGAAGTAATCCGACAGGGTTGCGATCCAGGTATTCCCCTCCCGCCTGTGACCGGGGCTTTTCAGGTTGCCGGTTCAAACGTGAATTTGCTGATCTCCCGATGAAAGAGCCCGCCGCGGCGGAGCGCCAGGAAGTAAAGGAGCAGGCCCCAGATGGAAAGCCCGATGATCCAACCCAGCCAGGTGACGCCGCAGAGTTGGATGGAATAGCGGATGCAGAGGTGCCCGAGGATGGCGGCGCCCAGGGTATCCAGGAAGATAATGCGCAGGATGGTCAAAAGGAGTTTGGCATTGCCGGGTCGGGCCGCGGCTCCCGGTTTCGCCTTGACCAATTTCCACCCTTCCTGGAACCCCTTGAGCATCCAGTAGAACAGGAGCGGCAACATGATCACGCCCATCGCGTAAAGGGTCAGGGCCACCGGCGAGACCGCCCACTTCGCCGCCATCGTGGTCCACAGTTCATCGCTCCCGGCCTGCCACTCGGCCACGGTGCGGGTGAAGAACCGCCGGTAACCGGTGCCGTCCCAGCCGTTGACCAGGATGAAGAACATGATCAGGTAGGCAAACACCCACTGCAGGTGGGCGGCATAGAGGCGGTTCTTGCGGATCTGAAGCGAGGTGATCCAGAAGCCGAGGATCCCCTGGGTGACGTTGGTAATGGCAAACAGGACCACCAGCCAGGCCGGAATGTCGTCCCGCGAGCTCGCCACATACATGGTCTCCCACCCGGGAAACTGCCAGAGCAGGTAGAGGCCCGAGGGCGCGAAGAGCGCGCCCAGGAAAATCAACGCCCGGGCAAAGGTGCTGTTCTCCAGCAGCTTGAACTTGCCCTCGGCCGCTTGCTTCTGGATCTGCCCTGCCGCGCAGGCGGCAAACCCCGCGCCCAGGCCATAACTCCAGAAAATGTCCACCTGAACCATGATCGCACCTCCTTGGGCGTCTAGTTTTAGCAGGGTGGCAAAGGTCTTGTCAATCTTGGGCGGCCTTGCATTTTAAGTTACAATAGGATCATCCCATGACTGAATCCATTGCCAGCCTGGAGGCCAAGGTGGCCGATCTGCCGGCCGGCCCCGGTGTTTACCTGCTCAAGGACACCGAGGGAAGAGTGATCTACGTGGGCAAGGCCAAGAGCCTGCGGCCGCGGGTGCGGTCCTACCTCTCGGACCGGGGCGACGAGCGCGCACAGATCCGCTTCCTGCGCAGCCGGCTGGCCGACGTGGAGGTGGTGGTGACCGACACCGAGAAAGAGGCGCTGATCCTGGAGAACAACCTGATCAAGCAATACCGGCCCCGCTATAACGTGCATTTACGCGACGACAAGACCTACTTCCACCTCAAGCTCACCACCTCCGAGGAATTCCCCCGGCTGCTCCTCGCCCGTCGGCCGACCAAAGGCCGAGACCTGCTCTTCGGGCCTTATCCCTCGGGCACCGCGGTCAAGGAGACCATCGCGCTCCTCCAGGAAATCTTTCCGCTCCGGCGCTGCTCCTCCCCGGTCTTCCAGCACCGCACCCGGCCCTGCCTCAACTGCCAAATCAAGAAATGCCTCGGCCCTTGCTGCCAACTGATCAGCGCCCAAGACTACGCCAAACTCGTGGACCAGGTGGCCATGTTCCTCAAGGGCCGGCGCACCGACCTCATTGACCGCCTCAAACAGGAGATGAACAAGGCCTCGGAAGCCATGGAGTTCGAGCGCGCGGCCTTGCTCCGTGACCGCATCCGCGCCATCGAGGCCACCCTGGAAAAGCAGAAGATGGACATCCCCGACCCCAAGGACCGCGACGTGTTCGGCCTGGTCCGCGAGGGCGACCGGGTGGAAATCCTTCGGCTGGGTTTTCGCTACGGGACGCTCCTCCTCAGCAAGGGCTTTTCGCTCACGCGCCTCAGCCTGACCGATGCGGAAGCGCTCGGCTCGTTCCTCAAACAATTCTACACGCCCGAGGAGTTTGTGCCGGAAGAGGTCTTGATCCCGTTCCCGGTGGAAGACCAGGAGTTGTTGGCCGAGGTGCTTTCGGAGCGGCGGGGGAAAAAAGTGGCGGTCTTGGTGCCGGAGCGGGGCGAGAAGCGCCGGCTCGTGGAGCTGGCCGAAGAAAATGCGCGGCAGGCGCTGAAGCGCGCGGCGGTGCGGGCGGAGCAGGCGGAGCGGGCGTTGGAAGAGCTTGAGCAGAAGCTCAGGCTAGGAAAGCGGCCGTGTTGGATCGAGTGCTACGACATCTCCCACCTGATGGGCAAGGAGGCGGTGGGGAGCCTGGTCAAGTTCAAGGAGGGCGAGCCGGACAAGTCGGGCTATCGCCGCTTTCGGATCAAGGGCGTGGAGCAGGGCGACGACTACAGGATGATGCGGGAGGTTTTGAGCCGCCGTTTCCGCCGGGCCTTGGCCGAGGACCAGGAACTGCCGGACCTGGTTCTGGTGGACGGGGGCAAGGGTCAGCTCAACGTGGCGCGGGCGGTGCTCAAGGAGTTAGAAATCAAGGACTTGCCGGTAGCGGCCCTGGCCAAAGTTAACTT
>MGQK01000132.1:8438-9811 GCA_001797815.1 Deltaproteobacteria bacterium RBG_13_61_14
GAAAAAGCGGAACCTCTTGCTCAAGCACTTGGGCGGGATCGAGAAGGTGAGACCGGCGACGTTGGAGGAACTGGCCGTGGTGCCGGGCATCTCCCGCCAAGACGCGGAGCGGATTCGAAACTTTTTCGACCAGGAGAATTCCGGACGGGCTGATCCCTTTGTCCCGGAGACCAAAAGCTGAAGCAGGAAGCTGGCGGCGCAAGGTGGAGGCCGCGAAATTATTTTTTCTCGTGTTCCTTCAGCAGTTGAAGGTTTTTGCTTGCGCTTTCAAAGCCAGGCTGGATTTTCAGGATCTCCTCCCACCAGGTCCGGGCCTCCACGGTGTTGCCGGCAAGAAATTCGCAATTCCCGAGCGCGTTCATGGTGTCCAGGTCCCGGGACTTGATCCGCAGGGCCTGGTTGAGATGGTCCCGGCCCTTTTCAAAATTTCTCAGTTCCGGGTCCGTGCAATAAATAAAGCCGAGCCGGGCGTGGGCGGAATAGCTGGCCGGGTCTTGGGCCGCGGCGCGCTGGTAAAACTCGGCCGCCAGAGCCGCCTGGCCGAGTTTCTCGGCCTCCCGGGCCAGGCCGATCAGGCCGGTCGCATCGAGCTTCGGGTCTTGGGCTTTTTGGAGGAGCGAGCCAATATCGCCCCCGTGCAGCCGGCGCATGGCCTCGGCCCGATTTCTCACGGCGTCCTCGGGCTGGCTCAAGCGGGGAATAGCCTGGTCATACCAGGCCACGGCCTCGGCGGGACGGCCGGTCTTCAGGTAGGCGTTGCCCAGCAGGTAATATTCCGGTCCTTGCGAGGTCTGCGATTCCCGGGTGGGCAGAAAACCGAGGGCCAGGCTGAGGGCCAGGCCGGCGCCGGCCCAGGCCAGCGGCCGGGCCCGGGATTCCTTCCACTTTTGAATGACCCATCCCGCAAAGCCGCTGCAAAAAACCGCCAGGGCCGGGACCATTGCCAGGCGATAGCGGTCCACGATGAAAAACGGGATCAGGGACGCCGAGTAGAGCACGGCGAACAGGGCCGGATACCAGCTCCGCCGGTCCTTTTGGACGAGCACGCCCATCCCGAGCAAGCCGGTGCCCCACAGAATCCCAAAGCCCAGAAAGGCCAGCCACAGGGCCGGCACGAACTGCTCGCGGGTCAGGTAAAGGCTGTGATTGTCCGGGATCTCGTATTGGTGGATCATCAGGCGCGCCTTGTGCAGGAGCAGGCGAAGGGCCTGGCCCGGATTGGCCTTGATCCAGGCCCAACTTTCCCGGAACCAGAACCGGGAAACCTCGCTGGGCTTAAGCTCCCGGCCGCTCCGCTTCTCGGCCTCGGCCTTGAAGTCTTCCGCCTCCCAGCGGGGGTTGGCGCGGACAAAGGGCAAGGTCACGTAGCGTCC
>MGQK01000132.1:9822-11666 GCA_001797815.1 Deltaproteobacteria bacterium RBG_13_61_14
GGTTGTTGCCGAGGTAAAAGTTGGCGCCGGCCTGGCTGGTGGTGAGCACCCATTCTCCGCCGATCACGTAGTTCCGCACGGTGACCGGAACGATCACTAACGCCAAGCCCAGAGCCAGCGCCAGCGCCCGGACCAGCCGGTCGCGCAGCGGATCTTTCCAGGCGTAAGCAAAGGCCCCAATCAGCACGAAAGGTAAGAGGGCCTGGAAGTTGCCCCGGAGCAAGGTGAGGAGTCCCAGGCTCAGGCCCAGGCCGATCCAGCGCCAACTCGAGCGCGGTTTTTCCACCGCGGCCACTCCCAGGGCGCAGGAAAGGGCGGAAAAGAAGATCACCATGCTGCCTTTGAGGAGCTGGAGCTCGAAGAAATAGAGTCCGCGATATAAAGCGAGGATGGCCGCGGCGAGGAGAGCCAGCCTTTCTCCCAAAATTTTCCGGGCGGTCCAAAAAACTACGGCCACGCTCAAGACGCCCATTCCCACCTGGAGCAGGCGCACCAGCAGATAATGGACGCCAAAGATTGAGAAAACCAAGCCCAGGGAATACGGGTAAAGCGGGTCCTGGTAAAAAATGGTTTTGCCCAGCACCTCGCCGGCCGCGATCCGCTGGCCCCACTCCACGTAGGATTCCTCATCTATGATCGGAAGATTGCTGAAAGGGCTGTGCCGGAATTGCAGGACGCAGACCACGCCCAGAATCAAGGAAAAGGCCAGGATCAGGCCCAGAAGGATGGGGGTGGAGGGATGCTGAAACCCGAAGCGAGATTCGAGGGCCTTGGGCGGAGGAGGGGAGGGCATTTTCCTTTCCGGCTTGCCGGAATCTCTCTTGCCTTGGCGGCCAGATGAAGGGAGGTCGCGCTTTCCTCCTCCCTGGCCCGATCGGTTCAAGCTCACGTTGCTTTCCGTTAGTTACAGATCAATATACAAAAACCAGCAGGTAATAATAGGCGGTGGGCACGGTGAAGAGGATGGAGTCGAGGCGGTCGAGGATGCCGCCGTGTCCGGGGATAATGACGCCGGAGTCCTTGACCCCGGCGTCGCGCTTGAGCATGGACTCGGCCAGGTCGCCGAAGATGCTCACCACCACCAGGAGCGGGCCGAGGATGAAGGCGTGGTAAAAGGGGAAGTGGGTGGGAAAGATCCAGTGGTCGAAGACCAGCTTGGTGAGGAGCAAACCGGCCGATCCCACGACCACCCCTCCGGCCGCGCCTTCCCAGGTCTTGCCGGGACTGATCCGGGGAATGAGCTTGTGTTTGCCCAGGGAGCGGCCGGCGAAGTAGGCGCCGGCGTCGGCGAGGAAGGTGGTGGCGATGGTCAGGATCACCAGGAAGAAGCCGAGGTCCACGCCCGGCTCGGGCATGGGCCAATTGCGCATGAGCACGAAGTGGGACAAGAGCCAGCCCACGTAAACCACGCCCATCAGGGTGGCCGCGGAGCCGGTGATGGCGGAGGCGAGGTCGAGCCGGGTGAGTTGGAAGGCGAGGCAGGCGAGGATGGTGGCGGTGAAGAAGAGGGCGGAGAGCGAGGGGTTGCCGAAAAAGGCGATCAGCCCGAGCCCGAGGGCGGCAATGGTTCCGACCCAGCGCTGGGGCAGAAGCCCCTTGGCCTGGATCAGGCGGTAGAACTCGTCCATTCCGATATAGATCACGACCAGCGCGAGCGCCAGGAACCACAACCCGCCGAGCCAGAAGAGCAGGACCAGGATGGGCACGACGATGGCGGCGGTGAGGAGTCGCTGTTGGAGGTTGGAGAGCGCCATGGGATTATCTCGACCGGGGTTGGGATTTATTGAGCAGGCGGCGGGACGCGGCTTGCATCCGGCGGAAGTCGGCTTGGCTCAAGCCCGCGG
>MGQK01000132.1:11744-17468 GCA_001797815.1 Deltaproteobacteria bacterium RBG_13_61_14
CGCCAAACTTTTTGGCCAGGCGGGCGAGGTGGCCGTTGGCCAGACAGTGCCCCTTGCGGCTGCTGATCTCGAGGGCCACTCCGGCCCGGGCCGCCAGCTTCACCTCCGCCTCGCTGATCAAGCCGGGATGGGCGAGGATGTCCACCCCGGCCCGGATGGCGGTGCGGTTGGTGCCTTTGGGCACCGGCTCGACCACCGTCTCGCCGTGCATGACCACGATCTTGGCCCCGAGCTCGCGGCCGCGCTTGAGCAAACCGCGGATCTGGGCCAGGGGCACGTGGGTGATCTCCATGCCCGGCAGCACGGGGATGTCCGAGAGCCCGCGGAGCCCGGCACAGAACCGGACCAGGGCCGGAACCACGATTTCGAGGTTGGACTCATCCACGTGATCGGTCAGGGCAAGGCCGGTCACCCCTTTGGCCCGGGCGCGCTGGACCATCTCCGCCGGAATCAGGACGCCGTCGCTCCAGGTGGTGTGGGTATGGAGGTCAATCATGGCTCTGTCAACTTAGCAAAATCGCGCCGGGCATTCAAGCGGCTTCGGCCGAGAGCTCAGTCGAGCGGGTTTAGTAAATAAAGACCTTGGTGCCTTCCTGGGTCAGGTCCCATACCTTTTTCAAATCTCCGGCGTTCATGCGCACGCAGCCGTGGGAATACTTGCCCGGCCGGATCCGGCTGGAGGACGTGCCGTGAATGGAGTAGCCCTCGCCCAGGTGCAGGCGGTATTTGCCGAGCGCGCCCGGCACCGCCCGTTCTTCCAGGCTCAGGGTTTGGGGGACTTCTTCGCCCTTTTCCAGCCAGGACCAGTTGGGCCGATACCAGACCGGGTCCACTTCCTTGGCCCGGATCTCGCGGATGCCGGTCGGAGTGGAAAAATCGCGCTCTTCGCCGGTGGCTTTGAGCCTGGCCATGCCTTTGCCGGAGACCATGGGAAAATCATAGAGGGTCTGGGTGCCCATCTTCACGTAGAGCCGGTCGCGGAAAAGGTCGAGTTCCAGGTAAATCTCTTCCGAATAGACCGTGGGTTTGAGCCATTGCAAGGTCTGGCGCAGCCGGAAATTCTCTTCCTGGATCTCCTGGAGGGTGCGCTGGGTCTGGGTCTGGTGTTCCCGGTAGCGGTCTTTTTCCAGGCGGAGGATGATTTCCTGGGCCTCGCGCAGGTCCGAGTTCTCCCGGTTGTTATGCAGGTAGCGTTTGAATTCCTCCAGCGCCTCCTGGTTCTTGCCCATCTCCAGATAGCACTTGGCCGACATGAACTGGGCCCGCTGGGCCAGCGGGCTGAAAGGGTAGCGCTCGATGATAATGAGATAGTTGCGCTGGGCCTCGGCGTATTCGCCGCCCTGGTAATGGGTTTCCGCCGCGTTCCAGAGTTGTTGGTCTTCGGGTTCCTGGTTGGGTTGAGGGACGCGTTTGCCGCAGCCGAGGACGATCAAAAGCGCGGCCAGGATCACCCACCCTTTCATCTGCTTGCGCTTCCTCATCCGTTCCATCATCACCTGCGCCCCGCTGCCGAGAAATTTAGTGGTCGGGTAGGACCGAGGCAAGTCCTGCCGGAGGAGGGGGTCGAACCCTCATGGAGCTAAGCTCCACGGGATTTTGAGTCCCGCGCGTCTACCAGTTCCACCACTCCGGCACCTTAAATTTTCAATAACTTAACATAGAGGCTCCGCTTCGTCAAACCCCATGGGTAAAATCAGAAGAAAGTTCACGGTTCACAGTTCAAGGTTCTTTGATATCCCGCAAGGGACAGGATCACCTGGTCCAGAACCCCCTTCCGTCTGACCTCGATCTTCCTGGCTCCTTTGACTTGTGCAAATTTTACCGATAGATTAAAATAGACCCGCGGCCCTGAAAAACACGTCAACCTATCCCACATCGAGCGCCGGCCGAAGGGATTGAGTCGTTTGCTCTTCGCCATCAGAGCAGTCGAGTGATAAAACCAGGGCGGGTCGTTTTCATCTGATTTTAATCTTGATCTTAGCCCTTTTTAATCCGACAGCGTATAGAATATTAAGGGAGACGCCTACTTGACTCAAGGCCGTAAAGTTAGGACATGACCTGGTTTCGCCAGATTTTCCAGCGCGGGCAGGAAGACTCGGACGCGTCATTAAAAGCGGTCCAGGACAAGTTCCAGAGTTTCCTGACCCTGTTGGACAAGAACAACCAGGTCCTCAAGATGATGAGCGACATGGAAGAAAAGTCGCAAGGCGAATATCTTTTTGACATCAACTATATCCGTTCCAGCTTGTCGGAAGTGCGCTTGGGGGTCCAGGCGATCATCAGCCATATGATTACTTTGGGGGGAGAGGGCTACGCCTGCCTCCAGGACCGCTACGGGGAAATTGACGCGGAGGTGGAAAAGATCCTGCCCGGCAATCGCCCGATCCCGCAGGACGCTTTCATTATCCCCTTTGATGGTCTGGGCCGGGAGCGGGCCCCCAGCGTGGGGAGCAAGAACGCCCAGTTGGGGGAAATGTGGAAGCTGGGTTTGCCGGTGCCCGAGGGTTTCGCCATCAGCGCCTGGGCCTACAAATATTTTATGGACGCCAACGATCTGCAGGAGCGGATCAGCCGGCTGCTCGAGTCCCTTGACCTGAAGAGCTACGAGGACCTGGAGAAGAAGAGCGAAGAGATCCACGCCCAGATCATGGGCTCGCCGGTGCCGGAAGACCTGGCCGAAGAAATCCGCCAGAGTCATGCTACGCTCCGCAAACGGTATCCCTCGGGCCGGATCGCCCTGCGTTCGAGCGCGATCGGGGAGGACACCCAGTTCAGTTTCGCCGGGCAGTATGCTTCCTTTCTCAATGTGCGCGGCGAGGAGCTGGTCAATTGCTACCGGGAGGTTCTGGCCAGCAAGTTCTCGCCCAAGGCGATCTACTATTTTTTAAGCCACGCCTTGACCGAGTCGGAGCTGGCCATGAGCGTGGGCTGCGTGGCCATGGTGGACGCGGCGGTGAGCGGGGTGATCTACACGCGCGACCCGGTGCGGCCCGATGACCATTGCCTCATGGTCAACGCCATTTACGGCCTGGGGAAGTACCTGGTGGACGGCACCCTGACCCCGGACGTGTTTTGGGTGGATCGGGATAAGGGCACGGTGAAGGAAGCCAGGGTGGCCACCAAGCCGGTGCGGCTGGTGATGCGGGAGGAAGGCGGGACCCTGGAAGAATCGGTGCCCCGGTCCGAGCAGGAGGCTCCCTGCTTGATCCCGGAGCAGCTCCAGATGCTCAGCCGGTTCGCCCTCAAGCTGGAAAACCACTACGGCTGTCCCCAGGATATCGAATGGGCCATTGACCGCGAAGGCCGGCCGTTCCTGCTCCAGACCCGCCCGCTGCGGCTGATCAAGGTCCCGCCCCAAGCGCCCGATGTCTCGCAACTGCCGGTGCTCCTCTCCGGAGGCACCACCGTCTGCCCCGGGGCCGGCGCCGGCAAGGTCTTCCACGCGACCTCGGCCCATGACCTGCCCCGGGTCCCGGAAGGCGCGGTGGTTATCGCGCCCCATCCTTTCCCGGGACTGATCACGGTGATGGGCAAGGTGCAGGCGCTGGTGACCGTGGTCGGGGGAGTGGCGAGCCACATGGCCACCCTGGCCCGGGAATATCGGATCCCGACCCTGGCCGGGGTCGAGCGGGCGGAAGAACTCAAGGAGGGCGGACTGGTGACCGTGGACGCCACCCACGCGGTCATCTACGCCGGGGTCCACCCCGAGCTGATGGCGGCGCGCCGGCCCGAATACGAGCTCTTCGATGACACCGCCATCATCGCCCTGCTCAAAGAGCTGCTGGTCCCGATGTGCTCGCTCCACCTGCTCCACCCGGCCGACCCGGACTTTATCCCGGAAAACTGCAAAACCTTCCACGACCTCACCCGCTACGCCCACCAGAAAGCCATGGAAGAGATGTTCTCCGGCGCCAAGACCATCGAGCACAAGGAGCGGATCGGGCTGCGGCTCCGGAGCGAGATCCCGCTCCAGATGAACATCATCTTCCTGGATCAGAGCGCTCCGCCGGGACCGGACAAGCGTTGGATCAGCGAGGAGGAGCTCCTCTCCGAGCCGATGCAAGCGTTCTGGAGCGGGATCAAGCGCGAGGGCTGGCCTTCGCGGCCGCCGCCGGCCGACTTCAAGGGGCTGATCGCGGTGATGGGCAAAGCGGACCACGTGGAGTTCTCCCAGAACAGCTTCGCCATCCTGAGCAGGGAATACATGATCCTGAGCCTGGGCATGGGGTATCACTTCACCTCGGTGGAGGCGATGGCCACGGCGGAGGCGAGCAAGAACTACATCCGGATCCAGTTCAAGGCCGGGGGGGCCTCGCTCGACCGCCGGCTGCGCCGGATCCGGCTGATCATGGAGATCCTCACCCGGATGGGCTTCGAGAACTCCAGCCGGGGCGACTTCCTCGACGCCATGCTCAGCTACCAGGGCCCCCAGGCCATCGCCGAGAAACTCCATCTCCTCGGCCGCATGACCATGATGACCAAGCAACTGGACATGGCGCTCTCCAGCGACGCGGTGGCCCAGTGGTACACCGAAGACATGCTGAAAAAGCTGGGCCTGGTCAAGGCCGGAAAGGACCAGCCGTGAGCGGCTTCGGATCGCGACTGGGCCGGCTGGCCAGCTCTCTCCTCAACCTGCGCTACCTGCTCATGGCCAGCTCGATCCTGTTCTTCCTGGTCATCGGGATCGCTTTCTTCCTGGTCTATCAGAACGCCCGGGTCATGCACGAGCAGATCAACAACGACTTCAACCAGCAGCAGTTGATCCTGGCCCGCCAGGCCGCCTCCCAGATTGATGCGATCCTGAATGACGTCGAGCTGGAGATCGAAAGCCTGAAGCGCCTGCTCCCCGGTCGGCCGGCCGGCGCGCAGAAGGAGGCCATGCAGGCCATGTTCGAGCGCGCCAGCGGCAAGGGCCTGATCGAGATCGGCCTGGCCGACGCCGAGGGCCGGCTGGCGGCCTCCTACCCGGCGGAGAGTTCCCCGCTCAAGGACCCGGCCGCCCTCCTGGCCGACTGCCGCTGGGATGACGGGGGCCGGATGGTGCTGGGCCCGTTGCGGGAAGCGCTGCCCCGACCCGACCATTACACGGTCGCCAGCACGCTTTGCGCCCGGATGCCGCCGGGGGCTGCAGCGGGCGAAGTGCTCTTTGCCCGGCTGGACGTGTCGCGGCTGGTCTCGGGCGTGACCCGGGAGATCCGCTCGGGCAAGACCGGCTACGCCTGGGTGATTGACGAGACCGGGACTTTCCTCTACCACCCGGAGGCGGACTTCATCGGCAAGAACGCCTTTGTGGCGCGCCAGGAGCGGCAGCCCTACATCAGCTTCACCCAGATCAACCAGATTATGCGCAACCGGATGCAGAAAGGCGAAGAGGGCGCCGGGATTTACGAGAGCGGCTGGCACCGGGGGATCAAGGGCCGCATTACCAAGTTGATCGCCTTCACCCCGGTCCGAAGCGCGGCGCTGGCCCCGGGCCGGGTCTGGTCGGTGGCGGTGGCGGCGCCGATCAGCGAGGTGGCGGATACCGTGCATCGCTTGTATCTGCGCCATTTCGCGGCCGAGGCCGCGATCATCGCGGGCATGTTCGTGTTCGGGCTTTTGGCGGCCATCTACCAGCAGCGGATCTCGCAGGCGCTCAAGGAGCGGGTGAAGCAGACCGAGGCCAACCTGCACGAGACCGAGCGGATCTACCAGCGGGTGGTGGAACAGGCCACGGACATGATC
>MGQK01000132.1:17490-17950 GCA_001797815.1 Deltaproteobacteria bacterium RBG_13_61_14
AGGTGGTCCTGCTCAACCGGCATTGCCTGGAGACATTTTCCGACCTGGTTCTGCGCCGGTCCGAAGGCGGCTCCATCCCGGACGACGCCGACTTAAACCAGCCGGCGCTGTTCCTCGGCCGGCGGCTGGGCGAGCTCTTCCGGCCGGAAGACGTGGCCTTCATGCAGAAGCAGATCAACCGGGTGCTCGAGCGCCAGGCCAGCATCACCTACGAGCACATCCTCACCCTCAAGGGCCGCAAGGCGCACTTGAGCACCAAGCTGATCCCGATTCGGGACCACGCCGGCGAGATCCACAACCTACTGGGGATCAGCCGGGACGTGACCGAGAAGATGGAGATGGACCAGCGCATCTACCACACCGAGAAGCTGGCCTCGATCGGGATCCTGGCCGCGGGGGTGGCCCATGAGATCAACAACCCCCTGGCGGTCATCCTCGGCTTCACCGACCTCTTGCTGGA
>MGQK01000132.1:17962-23826 GCA_001797815.1 Deltaproteobacteria bacterium RBG_13_61_14
GGGCTCGCCGGTGCACGAAGACCTCCAGGTGATCGAATACAACGCCAACCATGCCAAGAAGGTAGTGGAAAAACTGCTCGGGTTCGCCCGGATCACCGAGGGCATGGAAGACACGGTGGACTTGAACTACAGCGCGGAGACGGTGTTCAGCATCGTCAAGAATACGCTGATGACCAAGAAGATCGAACTGCGCATGAACCTGCCGGAGAGACTGCCCCGGGTCAAGGGCGACCCCCGGGAGTTCCAGCAGGTGCTCTTCAACCTGATCAACAACTCGGTGGCGGCCATCGGGGACGCGGGCGGCGTGCTCACCGTGTCGGCCCGGCCGGAGAACGGCTGGGTGAACGTGAGCGTGACCGACACCGGCGTGGGCATTCCCGACCGGATCAAGCCGCAGATCTTCGACCCGTTTTTCACCACCAAGAAGGTGGGCGAGGGCACCGGCCTGGGCCTGTCCCTGTGCTACGGGATCGTCAAGAAATACGGGGGCAAGATCAGCTTTACCTCATCCTCCCAAGAGGACTATCCCGAGCGGCCGAGCGGGACCACCTTTACCGTGTCGCTGCCGGTGGCGCCGGCCGCGGGGGAGGCGGGAGGAGAAGCCCTCTAGACCAGCCGGCCTCGGAGGAGGCGGAAGGAGACGTCGCATGAAACAGCGAATCCTGGCGGTGGATGATGAGTTGCACATGCTCAAGCTCTTGGAGCGGATCATCACCGAGAAAACGCCCTACGAGATCCTGACCACCAACAACTCCCTGGAGGTGCCGGGCCTCTTGGAGCAGGGCGGCTTTGACCTGATCATCACCGACCTGAAGATGCCGGGGCTGGATGGGATTGACATTTTGCGCTGGATCAAGGAAAAGGAGCGGCCGGAGGAGGTGATCATCATCACCGCCTTTGGTTCGCTGGAGTCGGCGATCGAGGCGCTTTCCCGGGGAGTGTTTGACTACATCACCAAGCCGTTCAAGAAGGAGCAGATCATCTTCACCGTGGATCGGGCCATGCGCTGGCAGAAGTTGAAGCGGGAGGCGGCGCGGATCGGGGAGATCTTCCAGGTGGAGCCGTTTGAGAAGGCGCGCCAGGTCTTCGAGGCCGAATACCTGCGCCGCCTGGCCGAGCGCTGCGGGGGGAATGAGCCGGCGATGGTCGAGCGCTCGGGACTTTCGCCCGCGACGGTCGCGGCGGCCCTTAAACCCATCTGAAAAATCCAGGGCGGAAGGGGGGGTAAGCCGGAAAAGGAAAATCGGCTGACCGGAAAGGTCGGCGCAACCACGACACCGGATCGAAGGCAGCTTGAGGTCAACCGCGTGGAATCCCGAAGTTCAAGGAGTGAAAAACCATGAATGTCTATTTACCCATTGCGGACATGAGCATCAACCTCTTCCTGGTCGTCGGGATCGGCGCCCTGGTCGGGTTCCTCTCCGGCCTGTTCGGCGTCGGCGGAGGCTTTTTGCTCACCCCGTTGATGATGATGATCGGCATCCCGCCCGCCGTGGCCGCGGCCTCGGACTCGAACCAGATCGTGGCCGGCGCGTCCTCCGGCGCCTTCGCCCACTGGCGGATGGGCAACGTGGATTTCAAGATGGGTCTCACCATCCTGGTCGGCGGCATCGCCGGCGGCACCCTGGGCGTGCAGGTGGTCAAAATCCTGCGGGCGGTCGGCAATTTCGAGTTCGCCATGAAGCTGATCTACGTGTTCATGCTCGGCTTGGTCGGCGGGGCCATGCTCATCGAGAGCCTGAGCACCCTGCGCAAGATCCGGATGGAGGTCTCGGCCGCGCCGCCCCAGTTCAGCGAGCCGCGGCTGAGCCGACTCTTCCGCCGACTGCCGCTGCAGATGACCTTTCGCAAGTCCCGGCTCAAGACTTCGGCCATCTTTCCCTTTGCCATCGGCTTCGCGGTCGGCTTCCTGGCCGCCATGCTGGGCGTGGGCGGCGGCTTCATCATGATCCCGGCCATGATCTACATCATCGGCATGCCCACCATCACCGCGGTGGGAACCGACCTCTTCCAGATCGTGCTCACCTCGGCCAACGTCACCTTCCAGCAGGCCATGACCAACCACACCGTGGACATCCTCCTCGCGCTGTGCCTCTTGCTCGGCTCCACTTTCGGCGCTCAGATCGGGGCGCGGGCGAGCAAGCTGTTCCGGGGCGAGCAAATCCGGGTCCTGCTCTCGGTCATTGTCCTGGCCATGATGGTCAAGCTCTTGCTGGACCTGGTGCTGACCCCGGATAATCTGATCAGCTTTGCCAAGGGCGTCTCTGGAGGACACTGATGAAAACTAAAGCCCTTGCCGGTAAAAGTCGCCGCCTCGGGGCCGGCGCGGTTTTAGGTCTGCTGCTCGCGGGGTTGATCCTGGTCAAGGCCCGGGCCGGGACCGAGGTCACCCCGGGGCCGAGTCCGGCCGCCGCACTCGAGGCGCTCGCCCAGCCGGCCGCGGCCAACGACGTGGTGACCGATTGCTCCAAGGATGAGATTCAAGTGGGCATCAACTATCGGGGGGACCGGATCGACTTTTTCGGCACCCTGGGCGACTCCGGGGCGGACGCGGTGATCGTCAAGCTCACCAGCCCCGCGGAGACCGTGAAGCTCAACCAGAAGGGCCGGGTGGGACCGGTCTGGATGAACGTCAAGCAGCACACGGTGGAGAGCGTGCCTTTCATCTACCAGATCAGCGCCTCGGACCGGCTGGACCAGATCCTGTCGCCCGAGTTGGAGCAGAAGCTGGGCATCGGGTTCGAGGCGCTCAAGGGGCGGATGGTCATCCACACCACCAAGGGCGAAGCGGAGCCGGCCGATGCGGAGATCGTGTTCCAGGGCCTGTTGAAGCTGAAGCAAAAAGAAGGTCTCTACAAGATCAATGAGGAGAACCGGATCAAGATCAAGCAGGGGGTGCTCTTCCGGCATCGCATCGTCTTTCCCGCGGCAAGCAAAGAAGGGGATTACCTGGTGGAGACTTACCTGTTCCGGCAGGGCCGCCTGCTCCAGACCGTGACCGACACCATCCACGTCCAAAAGGTGGGCCTGGAAGCCAAGCTGGTGCGCTGGGCGCAAGAGCGGCCCAAGCTCTACGGTCTGGCCGCGGTGGTGATCGCTCTGGGGGCCGGGCTGTTGGTCGGCTTCATCTTCAAGGGAGGAGGACATTGATGGTCGCCGAGTTAAAACGGATCATGGTCGCCACCGACGGGAGCAAGGCGGCCGAGCACGCCGTGCGCTATGCGGCGCGCCTGGCCAAGCGGCGGGGCACGGAACTGGTGATCTTGCATATCGTGAGTTACAAGCGGGTGGGCTACTGGGCCTTTATTGACGGACATTTCAAGAAGGAGCTGATCCTGGCCGCGAGCAAGATCGTGGATGCGGCCGAGGCCCTGGTTAAGGAGTACGAGGTGGCGTGCTCCCGCGTGATCCGGGAGGCGGAGAAGTTGCCGCACCTGGCCATTGTGGACGTGCTCGAGGAACGCAAGGACATCTGGGTGCTGGTCCTGGGCGACAAGGGCCAGGACTTCGAGGACCGCCAGACCCTGGGGTCCACCACCCACGGAGTGCTGCACGAGTTGTCCCGGCGCCAGATCCCGGTGCCGCTGCTGGTCGTTCCCTATGTGGAAGGGGTCGAGTTGACCGTCTGAGCCGGCGCGGCCGGAGGGTCGCCATCAAGAGGCAACCTGAAACGATCACGAAAAGGAGAAGAGAGATGGAAACAAAACGGGCGGGCGATTTGATGATCCCCCTGGACAGATACCCGCACATCCCCTACTGGTTCACGCTTCGCCAGGCCATGGTGGAGATGGAAAAGTCGGAAATCGAGATCGATGGCCGCAAATCCCTGCCCCGGGTGGTGCTGGTCTTTGACGAGACTTACCGGCTCCTGGGCATGATCCGCCGGCGCGACATCCTGCGCGGACTGGAGCCCAGCTTCTTGACCAGCCAGCCGCTCGAATACCGGAAAAAGCTGTTCGACGTGAAAATGGACCCCAACCTGTCCATGCTTTCGCCCGAAAGGCTGCTCGAGGGCCTGCGCGAGCGGGCCGAGCGGCCGGTGCGGGACGTGATGCGCCCCATCCAGGTGACCGTGGAATTCGAGGACCACATGGTCAAGGTCATTTACGAGATGGTGGACAACAACTTGAGCCTGCTCCCGGTCCTGCAAAACGGCAAAGTGGTCGGCGTGGTGCGTTCGGTGGACGTGTTTCACGAAATTGCCCAGCTCTTGCTCTGAGCTCGGAACAGAGGGGATAGTCGGAAAATGGATCAAAAAAGTCAAGAGCCTCGCCGCAGCGGGCTGCCGCCGATGCCCGAGGACATCTACTTAGCCAAGGCCGAAAAGCGCCTGGACCTGAAACGAGTCTTCTTTATCCTTCTAGGAATCGCCTTGTTTTGCCTGGTCTATTGGGCGCCTCCGGTGAAAGACGCGATTGACCCCGCGGGAAAAGCCTTCCCCCTCACCTACGAGGGCAAGGCCGCGCTCGCCCTGTTCCTGCTCGCCGCCACCTGGTGGGTCTTTGAGGTAGTTCCCATCGGAGTGACCGCCATCCTCATCGGCGTGGTCCAGGCCCTGTTCCTGATCCGGCCGGCCAAGGCCGCCTTCACCGATTTCATGGACCCCTCGGTGTGGTTTATCTTCGCCTCGCTCGTGATCGGCAAGGTCTTTACCAAGACCGGGCTGACCCAGCGCATGGCTTACAAGATGCTGGTCCTGGTGGGCGAGCGCACCAGCATGATCTACCTGGGCTGCTTCTTTATCGTCGCCGCCCTCACCCTGATCATGGCCCACACCGCGGTGGCCGCCACCGTGTTCCCCCTGCTCATGGCCATTTACGGGCTTTACGAGGAAGGAGACAAGCCGACCAAGTTCGGCAAGGGCCTGTTCATCGGCATGGCCTTTGCCGCCGGCGCCGGCAGCGTGGTCACCCTGCTCGGCGCGGCCCGGGGCGCGGTGGCCATCGGCTTTTTCAAGGACATGGCCGGCCGCGAAATCACGTTCTTCGAGCTCTCTTATTACATGTTTCCCATCGGCTGGCTGATGGTCTTCCTGGTCTGGCTGCTGATCCTGGTCTTCTTCCGGCCGGAGAAAAGCACCATCCCCGGTCTGCGCGAGCGGGCCCAAGCGCTGTATGCGCGGCTGGGCAGGATTTCTCGCACCGAAGTCCTGGCCCTGGTGATCGTGTTCTCCACCATCCTGGTCTTGAGCCTGCGGTCCTTCTTCCCGGTCCTCAACCCCCTGGACAAAAGCGCCATCATCCTGGTCTCCACCCTGCTCTTCTTCGTCTTCAAAATCCTGGACCTCGACGACCTCGAAACCATCCCCTGGAACATCGCCCTGCTCTTCGGCGGGGCCATGAGCATCGGCTTCTGCCTCTGGCAGACCGGCGCCGCCAACTGGCTCGCGGTCAAGTGGCTCTCCCTGTTCCAGCACGCCCACTGGATCATCTTCGTGCTCGGCATCGCCTTCTTCTGTATGGTCATGACCAACTTCATCATGAACGTGGCCGCCATCGCCATCACCATGCCCATCGCGCTGGCCATCGCCCCCTACCTGGGCGTGGCCCCCGAGGTGATCCTCTTCGCCTCTCTCGCCACCGCGGGCATGCCCTTCCTGCTCCTGATCGGAGCCGCGCCCAACGCCATTGCCTATGGCTCCAACCAGTTCACCTCCGGCGAGTTCTTCAAGGCCGGCATCCCCGCCAGTATCATCCTGATGGCCGTGCTCGCACTCTTCGTCTGGCTGATCTGGCCGCTGATGGGCATGCCGGTCCTGCTCAAGTAGGCCGGGGACGGAATCCGCTTCAACCCCAGGCATCGCCGCGGGCCCCTGGACTTCCGCCGCGTGCAGTTGAAAAATTCAAGACGATCAATTAAAATTA
>MGQK01000132.1:23857-23967 GCA_001797815.1 Deltaproteobacteria bacterium RBG_13_61_14
TGACCATGAAGTTTTATTCCTTTCAGATCTTGATTGAGAAGGAGCCGGAAGACGCGGGGTACTTTGCTTACAGTCCCACCCTGCCCGGCTGTTTTTCCAACGGTAAAACG
>MGQK01000132.1:23996-25205 GCA_001797815.1 Deltaproteobacteria bacterium RBG_13_61_14
GGCCATTGAGCAACACCTGGCCTCGCTTCTCGAGCACGTGCAGCAGATTCCCCAGGACGACCGGCTGGTCCACGTGGAGGAGCTTAGCGTGGGTGTTCCGGAATGACCCGGATGCCCCAGGTCACCGCCAGAACCGTAACCCACCTTGATCGCTTAAAAAAACCTATGTTGATTCAAAAGGAGTAGGATCATGGCCAAAAAGATGTTGGGCGTTACCCTGCGCGCCCAGTGGGACCCCAGGCCCGGCTTTCGCCTGGGCATGAAAGATATCAAGGGCAAACAGACCTACCTGGGCTCCAAGGTCTGGCGACACCCCAAGCTTTCCATTGAAGAACACCCGGTGCCCCGGCCCGGGCCGGAAGAGGTGGTGATTGAAGTCAAGGCCTGCGGCATCTGCGGCTCGGACGTGCACATGGCCCAGGCCGATGAGCAAGGCTACATCTGGTATCCCGGGCTTACCGGCTTCCCCTGCATCCTCGGCCATGAGTTCGCGGGCGTGGTGAAGGAAGCGGGCCAGCGCGCCTTTGACAAGCGCACGCTCAAGCGCTTCCGGGGCGGCGAGCCGGTCTGCGCCGAGGAGATGATCTGGTGCGGCCGCTGCCGGCCCTGCGCCGACGGCTGGCCCAACCACTGCGAGAAGCTCGACGAGCTCGGCTTCAACGTCGCCGGCGCCTTCACCCAGTATGTGTGCGTCCCGGCCAAGCTCTGCTGGAGCCTGGACTCGCTGAAAAAACGCTACCCCGGCGACAAGCTCTTCCTGGCCGGCAGCCTGGTCGAGCCTACCAGCGTCGCCTACAACGCGGTGATCGAGCGCGGCGGCGGGATCCGGCCCGGCGATAACGTCATCATCCTGGGCGGCGGGCCGATCGGGGTGGCCGCCGGCGCCATCCTCAAGCGCATGGGCGCGGCCCGGGTCATCCTCTCCGAGCCCGAGCCGGCGCGGGCCAAGCTGGGCAAGAAGCTCGGCGCTGATTTCATCGTCAATCCCAAGCGAGAAGACTTTGCCAAACGGGCTTTAGAACTCACCGACGGCATGGGCGCGTCCTTGATCCTGGAGGCGACCGGGCTCCCCACCGTGGTCTGGCCCGGGGTGGAAAAGATTATCTGGGAGGGCCGCACCCTCAATACCACGGTGGTGGTGGTGGCCCGGGCCGACGCCAAGATGCCGGTTACCGGCGAAGTGCTCCAGGTCCGCCGCGCCCGCATCAT
>MGQK01000132.1:25219-25635 GCA_001797815.1 Deltaproteobacteria bacterium RBG_13_61_14
ATTCCGGCCACGGCACCTTCCCCCGCGTCATCGAGTGCATGGCCGCCGGCATGGACATGACCCCCATGATCACCAAAAAAATCTCGCTCCGGCAAGTGCCCAAACACATTGAGATGTTGCGCGATGATCGGCAGAATTGCAAGATCACCTGCGTGATGAAGTAGTTCACGGTTGACGGTTCACGGTTCAAGGTGTAGGGGCAGGGCATGCCCTGCCCTCAATGATGAAAACATGAAAATCCGCCCAGCCGCCGCCCAGGACCTCCGCCGGATCGTGGAACTCTGCTGGGAGATGGAACACGACATCCATCCCCGCGAGGTGGTCCCGAAGAGCAAGTGCCGGGGACCGAGTTTGCGTTACTACCGCAATCTGTTGCAGGAGCCTGAGGTGTGGGCCTGCGTGGCCGAGGCCGACGG
>MGQK01000132.1:25665-44435 GCA_001797815.1 Deltaproteobacteria bacterium RBG_13_61_14
CCAGAACAGCGACCCCATCCACAAAACCCGCCGCTACGGCCAGATTCTGGACCTGATGGTGGACGAGTCTCATCGCCGCCGCGGCGTCGGCCGCGCCTTGCTCAAACACATGCTGGCCGATTTCAAGCGCCGGAAGATCAAAAAGGTCCGGCTGATCGTGGACCTCGCCAACTCTAATGCCCAGGCGCTCTACCGCAGCTTGGGATTTGAGCCCGAATACTATCGGATGGTGAGGAAGGGCCGGTGAAAATCCGCAAGGCCGCTCGCCGGGAAATCCCCCGTCTGGTCGAGTTGTGGTGGGATTTTCAAACTACCCATCCGCCCTACAATCCGGTCTTTTACCGGAACAAGTCCAAGGCCGAATGTCTTCGGCTTTGCCAAAAGTATTATCAGGTCATTCTCGCATCGAAAAATCACATCTTTTTGGTGGCAGAGACGAATGGGAAACTGGTGGGCTTTATCATGGGCGAGATCGGCCATCGGCCTCCAGTCTACCGGACCGTCGAGGCGGGTTTTTTATCCATGATCTACATTATCCCGGAGATGCAAAGAAAAGGCGCGGGCACCCGGCTGGTCCAAGCCCTGGAAAAGGAATTCCGCCGCAGGAAAATCCGCCACGTCGAGTTGATCGTGGACAAGAAAAACCGGCCCGCACTTGAACTTTACCGGAAATGCGGTTATCAAGACCGCCAAGTCAAAGTCTATAAGCGGTTGTAAGGGAGAAGAACAATGTCCCGGACCATGCTCGCCGCGGTATTTGAAGGCCGGGGAAAGTTAGCTCTCAAGAAGATGCCGGTTCCCAAGATCGAGAAGCCGGATGACGTGCTCCTCAAGGTGGAGGCCGCCTCCATCTGCGGCACCGACGTGCACATCCTGCACGTGCCGCCCGGGCACCCGGCCACTCCCGGCGCCATCCTCGGCCATGAATACGTGGGCGAGGTTTTGGAGGTCGGCAGCTCCTGCGGCGGGTTCAAGCCGGGGGACAAAGTGGCAGTGGACCCCAACGTCACCTGCGGCCATTGCCCGGCCTGCCAGCTCGGCCGGCACAACATGTGCCGGGAAATGACCACCCTCGGTATCTTCATCCACGGCGGCTTCGCGCCTTATAACGTGGCCCCGGCCCGCCAGCTCCATCGCTATGACCGCAGGCTCAAACCCGAGATCGCGGTCTTTGCCGAGCCGCTGGCCTGCGTGGTCAACGCCTTCAAGAAGCTCAACCTGTTTCCGGGCGAGGGTGTGGTCGTGCTCGGGGCCGGACCGATCGGTCAATATTTCATTCAGATCGCCAAGGCCGGCGGAGCCGGGAAGATCGTGGCGGTCGAGCCGAACCCCCGCCGGCGCCGGTTCGCCAAGATCAGCGGCGCTGAAATTGTAATTGATCCTACTAAAAAAAATCTGCCGGAATCGGTGGCAAAAGTCTTTCCCTCCGGGCCGGAGGTGGTGATTGACGCGGTGGGATCACTCGCGGATCAAGCGGTGGGGATCGCGGGAAGGGCCGGCCGGATCATGCTCTTCGGCCAGAACGCGCTCGCCCGGGCCTCGATCGCCCAGAACATCATCACCCGGAACGAGCTTACGGTCATGGGCTCGTATATTGCCAAGCACACCTTCCCCGAGGCCATCCGCTTGCTCGAGACCGGCAAGGTGAATGTGAAGCCCCTGATCACTCATCGCCTGAAACTAACCGAAATCAGGAAGGGCCTCCGGGCCATGGAGAAAGGCCAGGCAATTAAAGCCATCGTTTTTCCTTGAACCCACCCTTGCGGACAAGGGTGGGCTACAAGCGGTTGCGCGGCTGAGGCTTCGGCCGTGAGCTCAGCCGAACGGTCAGCCGCGTCCCGAAAGTCAGGGTAGCCGCGATCGCCCCGGTCGCATAACTAAATTTTGCTAATTTATCAAAGTATCCCAAAGGACCGCATCTGATTTCTCTTTTGCATAAGCCGGCCGGAGGATACGGCTCATGAGGTAGCCGACTACAATCACCGTCACGCTGGTCACCACGCCCGTCATGATCGGGTCCCAGGGGAATTTCAGCCAGGGGTAAGCGTTGGTGATGACCCCGGCATATTGCTCCGAGCCCCAGAGGGTGACGAGCAGCCCGGCCGCGATCCCGGCGAGCACGCCGCGGGCGTGGGCGCGGCGGGAGAAGAGGGCGAGGGCGAAGACGCCGGCGATGCCGCCGCCGATGATGGCCACGACCTCGAAGTAGAAGTTGAGGAAGGTCTGGACGCGGATCATGGCGAGGGCGAGGACGATGCCGAGCGCGCCCCAGGCGAAGGTGAGCCAGCGGGCGAGGGAGAGGGCGCGGCTTTCGGGCGCGTCGGGCCGGAGGAAGCGGCGGTAGAGGTCGGTGACGATGAGGGTGGAGAGCGCGTTCATGGAGGAATCGGCGGTGGACATGGCCGCGGCGAAGAGTCCGGCGAGGAGCAGGCCGGAGAGGCCGGAGGGGAGTTGGGTGGCGATGAAGTGGGGGAAGACCTTGTCGCCTTTGCCGTTGGCCAGGAACTCGCTGACGCGCGGGTCGGGATGATGCTGGTAAAAGACAAAGAGCATGGTGCCGACCAGCAGGAAGAGGGCCCAGACCGGGACCGAGCCGAGCGCGCCGATCAGGGCCGCCTTTCGGGCCTCGGCGTCGGAGGCGGCGCACTGGTAGCGCTGGACCTGGTTTTGGTTCCCGGCCAGGAAGTAGAAGAAGTTGAGGAGTCCGGAGAGGGCGAGCACCCAGAAGGTGGGCCGGGCGAGAGAGGGCGAGAGGTCGAGGAGGCGGAACTTGCCTGCGCCGAAGGCTTCGGAGGCGGCGCCGAAGAAACCGCCCGGCACTTGGAGGCTCACCACGAAAACCACGGCCAGACCTCCGGCAAAGAGGACCAGGGTCTGGAGCACGTCGGTCCAGATCACGCCCTTGATCCCGCCGGCCGCGCTATAGGCCGCGGTGATAGCGCCCATGCCGGTGATCACCGCGACCAGGGGCCAGCCGGTGATGGTGTGGATCACCAGCGAGACCAGATAGAGGACCATGGCCAGGCGGGTGAGCTCGGCGGTGACCAGGACGAAGAGGGTAAAGAGCCGGACCCGGGGTCCGAAGCGGAGTTCGATGAACTCGTTGACCGAGACGCGGACGTAGCGGCGATAAAAGGGGACCACGGCCAGCGCGCCCGCGAAAACCAGGACCGGCAGCATCAGGCCTTGCACCAGGTATTGCCAGTCGTGGATCAAGGATTTGCCGGGATAAGCCACGTAAGTAACCGAGGAGATACAGGTGCCGAGGATGGAGAGACCCAAGGCCCAGCCGGGGATTTTGCGGCTGCCGACGAAATAGTCCTCGGTGGTCCGATCGCGCCGGCTCACGTAAACGCCGATAGCCACGATTACCGTGAAATAGGCCGCTAAAAAGGCCCAATCCAACAGGCCGAGGCGCATGAGGTCCCCCGGCCTGAAGTCTAGCCTATTTTCGCGGACGCGTCAGCCCCTTGGAACCCGGGCCGGGTGCGGAATTCCCTTCACGGTCGCATCGTCGGCGCGCCGTAGAACTTGCGCCCGAGCCAGAGCGAGACATTGACCAGCCCGATCAGGGCCGGCACTTCGACCAGCGGCCCGATGACCGCGGCGAAAGCGGCGCCATGGTTGATGCCGAAGGTGGCGATGGCCACGGCGATGGCCAGCTCGAAGTTGTTGGACGCGGCGGTGAAGCTGAGGGTGGCCGCCTGTCCATAGTTCGCGCCGACCTTGCGGCTCATGAAGAACGAGATAAAGAACATCACCCCGAAGTAAATGAGCAGGGGGATGGCGATGCGCACCACGTCCAGCGGGAGCTGCACGATGAACTCGCCCTTGAACGAGAACATCACGACGATGGTGAAGAGCAGCGCGATGAGCGTGACCGGGCTGATCTTGGGGATGAACTTTTCGTGGTACCATTGCTTGTCCTTCAGGTTGATCAGGGTGAAGCGCGTGATCACCCCGGCCAGGAAGGGGATGCCGAGGTAGATGAAGACGCTCTTGGCGATCTCGGCGATGGTGATGTTGACCGCCACGCCCGCGAGGCCGAACCAGGTGGGCAGCACGGTGATGAAGAGGTAGGCGTAGACCGAGAAGAAGAGGACCTGGAAGATGGAGTTGAACGCCACCAGGCCGGCGCAATACTCGGTGTCGCCCTTGGCCAGGTCGTTCCAGACAATGACCATGGCAATGCAGCGGGCCAGGCCGATCATGATCAGCCCCACCATGTATTCGGGCTTGTCGTGCAGGAAGAGTACCGCCAGGCCGAACATCAGGAACGGCCCCACGATCCAGTTCTGGACCAGGGAAAGCCCGAGGACCTTGAAGTTCCGGAAGACCGGTCCCATTTCCTCGTAGCGGACTTTGGCCAGCGGCGGGTACATCATCAGGATCAGCCCGATGGCGATGGGGATCGAGGTCGTCCCCACGCTGAACTTATCGAGCCAGGGCACGATCCCGGGGAAGAGATAGCCGGAACCCACGCCCACGGCCATGGCCAGGAAGATCCACACCGTGAGGAAGCGGTCGAGAAAGGATAGGCGCCGGGCGACGCCGCCGGACGCGAGGAGTTGAGCTTCATTTGTCATTGCATACCCCCGAGTGAAGCCGTTCCCGATAACGACGGCGCCACGGTCACTTCTTCTCTTCCCTTTTTCAAAAGTTCACCTGGAAAATATAGGTCAGGCAATAATAGATTCCCACCAAAATAAAAATCCCTCCCGTCAGCCGGCGGGCCCATCGCTCCACCAGGGCCAGCCGGTCAAAAATCCTGCCCACCGACCGGGCGCTGAAGGCGAGCGCGATGGCGAAGGCCACCACCGGAAGCCCGGTGCCCAGCCCGTAAAGGGCCGGCATCAGTCCCGGGGATTGATGTTTCAAGGCGAGCGGGATCAGGCTGCCGAAGAAGAGCGCGGCGGAAACCGGGCAGAAGGAGAGCGCGAACACGATCCCCAATAAGCCGGCGCCCCAGACCCCGGCCCGCTCCATTTGCCCCTGGACTTTTTCTCCCGGGCCCCAGGAGGGAACGGGAAGTGAAATCCAGTCGAGCAAAAACATGCCGGCCAGGATCAGGACCGGGCCCAGGATTTGGTTCATGTATTTTTGCAGGAAGTTGGAAAGGCCCGGAACCTTCAACAGGCCGGCCACGATCAGAGCGCCCAGCGCGAGGTAGGTGAGGATGCGACCCAGGGTATAAAGCAGGCCGGCGAAGAGGACTTGCCGGCTCCGGCCCAGGCGGTTGCCGAGATAGGAGATGGCCGCGACGTTGGTCGCAAGCGGACAGGGGCTGATCGAGGTCAGGATCCCCAGCCAGAGCGCCGCGGCCAGCCCGGAAAGAGAAAGGCTCATAGGTCCTCGACCAGGTAAGCCCGGACCTCGTCCTGGATGTATTTCTGAAAGTCGGCCTTGACCGTGAACAAGGTCCAGACCTGGTCCAGGTTTTTCCAGCGCGCCTCCCGGCCGTGATGCCGATCCGACAGGATCACGGACTTGGTGTAGAGCTGGTAGTCCTGGGCAAAGTGTTGATTCCCCGGCTCTTCAACATTGACCACCTGCCAGGTCAGGGTTCCACTTTTCAGTTCTTCCGCAAACCCGCTCTGGATGGCCTCCTGGGTATAAGCCTCAATCTTCAAGCAGCTCGAGCAGCGGGCCCGGCCATGAAAATAATAGGCAACTACCTGGTGAGCAGGAGGAAGAGCCGCCTGGTCCGGTTCAGTTGCCGAAGCCGGGGCAGTTGAAGTGGGCAGGGGCTTGGTCGGCGGGTTGGGAGCTTCGGACCTTTGCCGCGATTCTTTGGCGATCAAAAAGGCGACGCTGGCCAGGACCAAAGCCAGGAGCAAAGCCGTTAGGATTTTTCTGGCCTTCATTGCTTTAGTTACCCCTTTTTCTCTTCTGAATAAGACCTGAAGGTGCAAGGGCGATGCGCGAACCATCCCTTCCGGTCAAGATCCTTGGGACTTCTGAATCAGCTCCTTGACCTTGGCGACATTGGGCAATGGCTTGCCCTGATGCGCCACCTTTTCGTTGATCACCAGCCCCGGCGTCATCATCAGGTACTTGCGAATCTCGTTCAGGTCCGTGACATATTTTACTTCCGCATCCCTCCCCAGTCCCAGCTCCTGGAGCGCGGTCTGCGTCGTTTCCAGGAGCGTCTTGCAGTTGATGCACCCCGGCCCTAACACCTTGATCTTCAAATCCGCCATGTTTATTCCTCCTCTCCATTTTTGGAAGTCTTGTGAAAGGCGCCGGCCGGATTCCGCTCCCCATCCAGGTGCGATTTCAGCCGGCTCTCCTGGGAAACCAGCAGTTTCCGGTAAACCGATTGCCGCAAAAAATGAAACGCGCCCTCCCGGTCCTGGTCGGTCATGATCCGCTCCAATTCCATGACCTCAGCCGGTTCCAAACTTAAACTCTTGCGCGTGATCTCCAACATCTTCGATGCCTCCGGCTCTCCTCGCCCGCGCGCTTAAAAAAGCGCGCCGTAGATCATGCCGCTGAAGGTGGCCATCACGACCACCAGCGCGATATAGACAACCGTCTTGGCGGTGCCGAGCACGCTCCGGATCACCAGCATATTCGGAAGTGAAAGCGCCGGCCCGGCCAGGAGCAGCGCCAGCGCCGGACCCTGGCCCATGCCGCTGCCGAGCAGGCCTTGCACAATCGGGACCTCGGTGAGCGTGGCAAAATACATGAAGGCTCCGGCGACCGCAGCAAAGAGGTTCGCGGCCCAAGAGTTCCCGCCCACGGCCCGGCCGACCCAGGCCGAAGGGATCAGCCCCTCTTCTCCCGGCCGGCCCAGAAGAATCCCGGCGGCCAGGACCCCGAGCAAAAGCAGGGGCAGGATTTGCTTGGCAAAGCCCCAGGTCTGGCTGAACCACTCGCCGCTCTCGCCGTCCTCGCCGGCGGTGAGCACGGCCAGGCCGAGCGCCCCGGCCGCAAACGGGAGCAGGGGAACTTCCGGAAAGACAAGCGCCAGGATCGCGGTCGGAACCGCGACCGCCAGCACTTTCCACCATTTCAACCCGAACCATGCGATCAGCATGGCGGCGAAGCTAATGGCGGCCGCGGCGGTAAGCAGCCACTTGACTGAGTAAATCGCGGACCAGAAACCGGCGGCATCTTCAGCTTTGCCCCAGTTGGCAAAGACCAGGATCGCGACCATGACCGCAAAATAAATCGCGGTCTGCCAGAGCGGCCGGCCGGCTTCCGGCTCGGGCAGGTCCGCCTGGGCCTCGGCCTTTTGCATTTCTTCTCTCCGGAAGATCAGGAACATGAGCAGGCCGATCACCACACTGAAAAGTATCGCGCCGACCGCGCGGGCCACGCCCAGCTTAAGCCCGAGGACGCGGGCGGTCAGGATGATGGCGAGCACGTTGATGGCCGGGCCGGAGTAGAGGAAGGCGGTGGCCGGCCCGAGCCCGGCGCCCCTCGAGTAGATGCCGGCGAAAAGGGGGAGCACGGTGCAGGAGCACACGGCCAGGATGGTGCCGGAGACCGAGGCCACGCCGTAGGCCAGGACCGGGTTGGCCTTGGCGCCTAAATACTTGATCACCGAGGCCTGGCGGACAAAAGCGGCGATGGCGCCGGCGATGAAGAAGGCCGGGACCAGGCACAGGAGCACGTGCTCGCGGGCGTACCACTTGACCAGGGCCAGCCCTTCCAGAATGGCGTGGTCGAAGCGCTCCCGGCCCACCGGCAGGGTGTAGGCGATGGCGAACGCGGCGGCAATCGCCGCCAGAGTCTTAGCTTCTTTTTTCCAATCCATGATCTGGAATCCGCGACCGCAGAGCGGCAGCGGCTGCCTCCTACTTGACCAGGGCCAATTGCTTTTGGGCGGTGGTTTTGAGCGCGGATTCCACGCAGTCAAACAGGTCGAGCAGACAAGGACAGCTCAGGCTGTAGAAGACCTGGTTGCCGCGCTTCTCGTCGGCCACGATCCCCGCGGCCTTGAGGATGGAAAGGTGCTTGGACACGGTGGAGATGTCGGCGCCGACCATCTCGGTGAGTTTGCACACGCAGATTTCCCGGCGGGCCAACTGGTCCACCAGGAAGAGCCGGGTGGGATGGGCCAGGGCCTTGACGATCCTGGCCCGGGCCGCGAAGCGCGCCTGGGTTTTAGGATCCACGGGAACCTCCTTAAGGTTTCCTATTTGGTAATATAGCCAAGTTCTCAAGGTTTGTCAAGCCGGATCCTTTTTAGCGGGCCGGGAGATGAAGAAGAACGCGCAGGAGGGTTAAGGACTAGCCGCGGCCAGGCCGCCGCCATCTCTTTTTTCCCTGAACCTAATCCTGGACGCAGGTTCGCCCTCGCGCTAAACTAAGCCGTGAGTGGCCAGCTTTGTTTACATGAAGATCCTGGAGTCGCAGCCCCGCCGCTATGACCGGGGCATCGCCTGGCTCAGCCTGGGCCGGGCGCCGGCAATCAAGCAGCGGATCGCGCAGGAGTTCGGCCGGGAAGGCGTGCAGGTCTTGGAGATCGGCGCGGGCACGGGCGAGCTGGCGGTCTTGCTGGCGAAAACCGGGGCCAAGGTCGCCGGCTTTGACCAGTCCGCGGCCATGCTGGAAGTGGCCCGGCAAAAGGTCGCGGCTCAGGGGTTGGCCGAGCGGGTCAAGATCCGCGAGCTGGGCGTGGCCGAGATGGACCGGGCCTTCACCGACTCCTCCTTTGACCTGGTGGTGAGCACGCTGGTTTTCAGCGAGCTTACCTCCGACGAGCAGCGGTATGCTTTGGCCCAGGCCTTTCGGGTGCTCAAGCCCGGCGGCATCCTGGCGCTGGCCGATGAAGTCCGGCCCGCGACCGGTTTCAAGCGAATGCTCTACTATCTGATTCGGTTGCCCCTGGCCCTGGTCACGTTCGCGCTGACCCAGACCAGCACGCGGGCGGTGGCGGGCCTGGAGGACAAGGTGCGGGAGGCCGGGTTCGCGATCGAGCAGGCCGAGAGAAGCGCCTTTGATAGTTTCCTCTACCTGAAAGCCCGCAAAATCCTGGCACAAGAAGGTCGCTCATGAACAAGCTCTGGGGATTCATCGTCGCCTACTTTCTGCGCTGGTTTCCGCACGGACTCGAACCGGGCCTGCGCCGGATCGGGAACCCCGGGCCGGAAAGCCCGGTCCTCGTTAGCGGCAACTTTTCCCTGACCCTGAAAAGGCTGATCCGGTCTCTGGTCGGGCAGGACCTGTGGCTGCTGGTGGCCAACTCCCGGGGCATCAATGTCTGGTGCGCGGCCGTGGGCGGCATGTTCACCCACCACAACGTGATTGCGGCGATCAAGACCTCGGGCCTGGCCGATCAGGTTCGGCATCGGGAAGTGATCCTGCCTCAGCTCTGCGCGGCGGGCATGGACGTCAAGGCCATCCGGGAGGAGGCCGGCTTCCAGGTCCGCTTCGGGCCGGTCCGGGCGGAGGATCTCCCGGCTTACCTGGCCCAAGGCAAGAAGAAGACGGATGCCATGAGCCGCTTCCGTTTTGACCTGCGGCATCGCCTGGACATGCTCCTTTCCAACAACACCATGTTCTACCTGATCGTGGCCATCCCCCTCGCCATCTTCTGGCCTCACCGGCTCCTGGCCTTCACCCTGCTCTTCTGGGCCGCGGCCTTCTACCTTTACTTGTTGTTCCCGTATCTCCCGGGCAAGACCGGCTGGAGCCGATCCCTTTACTCCGCCCTGGCCGTGGTCCTCGCCATCCCGGCTGCCGATTTCTTCCGCGCCGGCCAGCCCTTCCTCCACTACGGCTGGATGATCGCCGTCGTCCTGGTCTTCTCTACCGTCGGCTTTGATGCCGCCGGCATCCTCGCGGCCATGCCCAGCGACGCCGAAGCCTTCCTCCACCGCCTCGGCATCAAGCGGCTCGGCTCGCTCTTGCAGGAAAAGACCCTGGGCCGGGTCGCGCTCGACCGGGAAAAGTGCCGGGGCGACATGATCTGCTACTCCATCTGCCCGGTCGGGGTATTCGGCGAGCTGGACCCGGACAAAAAGATCACCCTCCCTTGGCAAAACGCTTGCTTCGCCTGCGGCGCTTGCGTCAAACAATGCCCCCACGACGCCTTGAGCTTGCAACCCAGACCTTGACCTCCTCGGCGCGGGCTTATGCTAGAATGACTCTCCGATGACCGCCGTGATCAAGACCTTAAGGTCTTTTTCGGCCGCGATGGTTCTCGGCCTCCTGCCGGTGTTCGCCTTCACCCAGGGCGCGACCTGGGAAACTTTTTGGGAAGCGGGCAAGCAGGCGGACGCGCGCAGCGACTGGCCCGAGGCGGAAACGCAATACCGGGTCGCGCTCGTCGAGGCGGAGAAGCAATGGGGTGAGAAGGACATCCGCCTCTGCCCGATTTTGCAAAGCCTGGCCGAGGTTTGCCTGGCCCAGAGGAAATACAGCAAAGCTGAATCGCATTATCGGCGGGCCATGGCCCTGGAGGAAAGCATCTTAGGGCCGAACCATCCCAACCTGGCCGTGATCCTCACCGACCTGGCCATGATCTGCAAGGCGCAAAAGAAATGGGCCGAAGCCAAAGCCTTCCAGCAGCGCGCGCTCGCGCTCCAGCAACAATCCAAAGCCGCGAACCCGGACGATGTCGCCGCCAGCCAAGCCGGCCTCGCCGACCTGGACATGATCCAGCGCAAATATTCTGATCCGGAGCTGGAAGCGCACTACCAGCTAACCTTGAAAAACCTGGAGAAGACCCGGCCGGCGGACCATCCGGAGATCGCCGACGCGCTGGACAAGCTGGCCGAATATTATCTGGCGCAGAACCGGTGCGCCGAGGCCGAGCCGCTTTTTCGCCGGGCGCTCGCCATCCGCGAGAAGACTTACGGGCCGGATAGCTGCCAGGCGGCCAAGAGCCTGATGGACATCGCGGACCTGTGCCTGGTCCAGAACCGCTTCCAGGAAGCGGAGCCGCTGTATAAACGCTGCCTGAAGATCCGGGAAAAGGGTTTAGGCAAGTATCATCCCGAGGTGGCCACCACGCTCGAGCATTACGCCTCGCTGATGAAAAAGACCGGCCGGGTGCCCCAGGCCGGCGAGCTCGAAGCCCGGGCCAGAGTGATCCGGGCTAAAAAAAACCCCTAGTCCTGCCAGGAAAAGATAAAAAAATTAGAAGAGAGGATTTTTACCACAAAGGCACTAAGACCTGAAACAAGAAAGAAAGCAGATAAGCTAAAAGGAAGATTTAATTTTGTGCCTTTGTGTCTTTGTGGTGAAATTTATTTTTTTAAGGCTTCGAGGATGGCCGCGGCGAGGAGGGGGAAGAGGATTTCGTGGTGGCCGGTGAGGGCGATGCCCTGGCCGCCGTGGGCCACGGGCCGGCCGGTCACGTTCTGGCGGGGCCGGTAGTGCTGGAGGAAATCGAGGTTGACTGCGGTGAAGCGTTGGACCGGGTGGCCGAGGTTCCGGGCCAGGGATAACGCCTTCAGGAACACCTCGGGTAAAATCACGGCCGAGCCGACGTTGAAATAGACCCCGCCTTCGAGTTTCGCGACCATGCCCGCGAAAAGTCGAAAATCATAAAGGCTGCCCTGGCCGATGGCAGCGCCATTGGCGGAAGGGTGCATGTGAACCGTGTCGGTGCCGAGAGCCACATGGACTGTGGCCGGAATGCCCAGCTTGGCGGCTTGAGCGAGGAGGCTGAGGCGGGCATGAGGAAGTTTTGCTTTTGCGATCATTTCTCCAATGGCCTGACCCAGCCCCATTTTTCTAATCAGGCAAAGCTCCGCGGCGAGATTGAGCGCAATTGCCGTCTCGCGGGTGGCCCCGAAGCTTCCATCCTCCAACGTCGCGGCCACGTCCTCGGAGGTCTTGCCGGCATAGGCCACCTCGAAGTCGTGCACCGCGCCGGCGCCGTGGAGCGCGAGCCCGGTGACCACGCCCTGCTGCATCAGGTCAATCACCACCGGTGAAAGCCCCACCTTGATCACGTGCGCGCCCAGGGCCAGGATCACCGGTCTTCCCCGGCGCTGCGCCTGGACCACGGCCGTCACCACCCGGCGGAAGTCTTTGGCCGCTAAAATGTCCGGGAGCCCGACGATGAATTCCGAGAACTTGCGGCCCGGATGCCAGGGCCGGGCAAAGGCCTCCCGGTCCACGATCCGCCGGCTTTTGCGCAGCGAGGTGGTGCGGAGCTTGCTCGGATCCAGAGGTTTGATTCTACTTTTTGCCTTGGCCAAACAGCACCTCTTCCACTTCTTCGCACAGGATATGACCGAGGGTAATATGCAGCTCCTGGATGCGCGGAGTCGCCTGGGCATCCACGTGCAGGCAGAGGTCGGTGTTCCGGTCCATGGGCGAGCCGGGCCGGCCGGCAAAGCCCAGGCGGAACAGGCCTCTCTTTTTCGCAGTCTTGAACCCCGAAAGGACATTGCCGGAGCCGCCGCTGGTGGAAAAGCCCCAGGCGATGTCGCCCTTCTGGCCCAGGGCCTCGATCTGGCGGGCAAAGACGCGATCAAAGTCGTGGTCGTTGGCAATGCTGGTGAGGATGGAGGTGTCGGTGGTGAGGGCGATGGCCGCGAGGGCGCGGCGGTTCTTGACCATGCGGTTGACCAATTCCGCGGCCAGATGCTGGGCGTCGGCCGCGGAGCCGCCATTCCCGAAGAGAAGGATTTTATTGCCCCGGCGAAGGGCGGTGGCCACCGCCTTCACGGCTTGCGCCAATTTCTCGGCCTCCAGCTCAGCCAGCCCCAGGCGCAGCTCGGCGCCGATGAGCAGTTGCTCGCGGATGCTTTTTACCAGCGCGGGTTTGGTCCTCATCGTTCGAGCACGATTGTATATCTTTGACCGGAGATGGTCAAGGCGCGGCCGGGGCCGAAGAGAGCGGGCGGGCGAAGACCTGGATCGGGCGCTCGATCAGATTCAGGATCTCTGGCACCTCGCCTTCGGAAAAGGGATAGGGGTAGTAGTGATAGAGTTGCCAGTGATACACGCCCTTGGGCATGTTCCCGGCGGATTTCACCCAGTATCCGACCAAGAGTTGGCCGGGATGCTCCTCGGGCGAGTCCGGATTGGCCAACTCCTCCCGGACCAGGGTGGTCCGAACCAGGAGCCGGGACAAGGTTTGGTCAAAGACCAGGGCGTCCACCATGCCCCCTTGCGGGCCGCTGACGGTCAGGAAAGAGGTGTCGCCCTTCTTATCTAGATCTGCATGAGACTTCCCGTCCAGCACCACGCCCCGGGGATTGGCTTGGTTGCGGAAGGTGGAGCCCATGATGGCTTCGTTCAGGTCCATCGCCCAGTAAAAATTGATATCGAGAAACAGCTTGTGCAGGTTGACCGGGATGTTGGCCTCCATCGGGCTGATATGCCCGTTGCCATAATAGGTGTAAAAAGCCTCGGTCTCCCAGTCCAGGCCGAGCGCCTTGATCTTGACCAGGTCGAGCTCGTCCCGGATCACCCGGACCGGGCCGTCAATGACCCCCAGGGTCACGGACTTCATGTCCTTTTCCGGGACGTTGATGGGAATGCCCACGTTGAGCAAGCGCGCCCGCAGCCCCACCTTGGTCCGGTTGAGCACGTCCGGGCTAAAGCCGCCGTCCGGCTTTCGAATCCGGAGCCAATCGTAATAGGTGACTCCCAATTGCTGGCCGATCTCGTATTGGTCGCTGCTGATCAGCTCTTTATTGTTTTCAATCCGATGGCGCACGTAATCCTCGGTCTGGGGCGGCTCGGCCCCGGGTTGATCGAAGAGATAGACCCAGGCCCGGCCGTCATCCAGGGGGTCCCGGAGCTCCATCGCCACGCCCCCCCGGGTCGCGGCCTCAACATAAACCGGCTCCGGGGGGCAGGGCCCGCCCGCGTCCTTGGCCATGAAGACCAACTCATCGTTCGCGTCCAGGCGGGTCCCGTCGCGGAGCGGGTCCCGGAGCTTTTCATTGGGAAAGACGTAGCGTCCTTCCTGGTCGCGCTTGTCCACCTGGAAGGGGATGGCCCGGAACCCGGCGCGGCCGCAGGCGTAGAGGTGGAGGTCGCGCGCCTCGGCGCCGAGCAAGGTGGGGACCTGGTCGCCGGTGAAGAGGACAAAGTCTTCCTGGCGGTTCCACCGGCGGGTCTGGGCCTCGGCCTTGGGGACAGCCCCCGCGAGAACAGCCATACTTGTAAGGCCAAGAAGCGAAAAAAGGAGCGGATGGTGGTTGAACTTCATGATGGAATCAACGAATTTTTCCGGTGCAAAATAGCGCCCAGTTGTTCTTATTTTAAAAGCTTCCCTCCCCGAGGTCAAGAAAAATCCCAAGAGCTCCCGCGAGAGAATAAGCTGTTTAAAAAATCTTTTCGGGAAACTCTCGGCCCAGGGATCTCTGAGGTTGACAGTTGAAGGTTCGCGGTTGGCGGAAAGAGGACTTCCTTCAACCGAAAACCACCAACCGTGAACCGTGAACTCAACAAAGGCGTTTGCATTTCCGTCCCGCCCGCCTATAATTCTCCTCATGGCCGATCCGACCGCTCGGGCACCTCTCCTCATCCGCGGCCTTCCGCTCCTCCTCATCCTGGTCGCCCTCCTGCTCTTTTTCGCGCCCGGCCTGTTCTTCGGCCAGGTCTATTTCTTCCGCGACCTCGGCATGGAGATCGTGCCCAAACGCCAGTTCTTTTCCGACCACCACGGCCTCGTGCTCTGGAATCCCTACGTCTTTGCCGGCGAGCCTTTTGCCGCCAATCCCCAGTCCTCGGCCTTTTACCCCCTCAGCCTGCTTTGGCTCCTGGGACCGGCCGAGGTCGTGCTCGGCCCTTACCTCGCGCTCCATTTCCTGCTCGCTGGAATTTTCGCCTATTGCTTTTTCCTGGAACTGGGTCTTAAGCGCACCAGCGCCCTGGCCGGGTCGCTGGCCTTGACCCTGGGCGGAGGTTTTGCCTCGCTCACTCTGCAGGTGGTCAACCTCAATTCCGCGGCCTGGATTCCCGGGATCCTTTGGTTGGGGATCCGGATGCAAAGGGGCCGCTCCCTGCGGCCAGCCCTGGGGCTAGGTATCTTTATCGCTTTGCAAATTCTGGGCGGAGAGCCGGAGATTTGTTACCTCACTCTCCTGGCGCTGAGCGGCTATCTGCTCTTTACGGGCGCGATGAATCGAGCCCCTACCGGTTCGCGCCACACCCTGGTCCGGCCGTTATTGCTCTTAGCGCTGGCCCTTCTCATCGGCCTGGGTCTATCCGCCATCCAGTGGGTCCTCACCATGGAAATGACCGGGCTCTCGAACCGCGCCTCTGGTTTTGCCCTGGCCGAAGCCTCCGCCTATTCTTTGGAAGTCCGGGACCTGATCTCCATCCTGGCGCCCCACGTTCTCCTCGACCCCTCTTCTCCCGACTGGGGCTTCGGCTTCTGGTCCCGGCGCTTGCCTTACTTCCTCAGCATCTACCCGGGCATCATCGGCCTGCTTCTGATACCTTTTGCTTTCCGAAGTGAGCGCCGTCGCGAAGTCATCTTCTGGACCGGAGTGGCCCTGTTCTCCCTGCTCCTCGCCCTGGGCCCGGACGGCTACCTCTATAGCTGGGCCCACCGCTGGCTCCCGGGATTTGACCGCTTCCGCTTCCCGGAGCGGGCGCTCCTCGGTTTTGCCTTGGCCGCGGCCGTGCTGGCCGCGCTGGGGCTGGAAGCCCTGCCGGAACAGCTTCGGCGAAGCGGAACCGCCCGCGCCCTTTTCCTGACCTTGCCCGTCGTCGTTATTCTCGCTTTGGTCCTGGGCTTAAGCTTAAGCGGGCCGCTGCTCCCCTTCCCCCAACTCATGCCCGACCTCTTCCTGCGCTCGGGAGTCCGATCCCTGCTCTTTGCCCTGGTCTTTTTCCTCCTGCTCGGCCTGCTCTCCCGCGCGCCGCAAAGACAGCGCTTCTTGCCGGCCACCCTGGGTTGTCTTCTCGTCTTCGACCTCTTCCTGGCTCATCGCTGGCTCAATCCCACCACCGAGCGCTCCCTCTACACTTTCAAGCCCCCTTGGGTTTCCGAGCTTAAGGACAATCGTGGCCCGGTCCCTAGCCGGGTTTTCATCGCCGCGCCCCCCAAACTCGAAGACCAGTTCCTGGGCCGCGATGAAGATCCCCGCGACTTTTACCGCACCCAGCGCGAGTGGCTCCAGCCCTTCTTTGCCCTTCGGTCCGGCATCCCCGATCTGCATGCCAAGAGCTCCTTTTACCTGGCCTTGCAAAAAGACCTGAATGAGCTGCTCGACCAGGCCGATTCACGAGCTTTTCTCCGCTTACTCGCCATCTTTGGCGTCGAGAAGATCGCCGTGCCCTCGAAAGGCGTCCGACTCATTCCCAACGCTCTGCCCCGGGCTTACCTGGCCTTTGCCGAGCGCCGCGCCGAAAGCCATGACCAGGCGCGGCAGATTCTGCTCAACCAGGACTGGGACCCCTGGAAAGAGGTGGTGCTGGAAGGCGAGACCGCATCGCCGCCACTGACCGCCGGCGCTCCCATCCAGGCGGTGACCATAAAGACTTATGCGAACGAACACGTGGAACTTTTGGTCCGGGCCGGGCAGCCGGCCTGGCTGGTCCTTCTGGACAGCTTCTATCCGGGCTGGCAGGCCCGGGTGGACCAGGAGCCAGTCCCCATCCGCCAGGCCAACGGCTTCTTCCGGGCGGTTCGGCTGAATCCCGGTTCTCACCAGATTACTTTCCGTTACCAACCCTCTTATTTCTTCCTGGCCTTGGGAATTACCTTGGGCACATCCGGTCTGGTGGGCTTGCTTCTCATGCAGAGCCTATGGCCGCGCAAAGGCGGTTTGCCATGAAGCCGGGCAGCAAAACCTGGCTGGTAATCGGAGCCCTGATCCTGATCGGGTCGCCCCTGATCGAGGGCGGCACCACCTATATCCCGATCACCGGGCTGCGCCTCCTGATCCTGGCCGGGACCGCGGCCTGGCTCTGGCAAGGGCTTAAGGATCCATCCTTTGCCGTGGCCTCTTCCCGGGGGGACCTCTGGATCCTGGCCTTCTGGGCCCTGACCGCCCTCTCCCTGGTGCGCAGCTCCTATCCTTACATGACCGCCTACTGGTATGGGAACATTTTTTTCCTGATCCTCCTTTATTACCTGGCCCTGCAACCCGCGACCCTTAACCAGCCGGAGCGGGACCGCATCTACCACGGCACCGCCACCTTGCTCCTGCTCATGGCCGTCGCTTTCAGCCTCTGGGGCATCGCCGAGTTCATCTTCGGCCGGGAAAGCCGCGCCAGCGCCGGCTTCTTCAACCCCAACGGCCTGGCCGGATACCTCCTGGCCATCAGCCCCTTCGCGCTCGCCCGCCTCCTCTGGCCCATAGATGCTGGGGGCGCGGCTGACCCCAGCCGCGCTCGTCGGTTCAACTGGCAGCGCTTAAGCCTCCTCGCCGCTCTCCTGCTCATGCTTGCCGCCATCCTCTGCACCCGCTCGCGCGCCGTGGTGATCGGCTTCCTTTCTTTCGGCGCCCTCCTCTGCCTGCGCTTCCGCCTCAAGGCGCTCGTCCCGCTGGCCGCGGCCCTGGTCCTCCTGGTGGCGGTCCCCAACCCCGTGCGCGAGCGGATGCTCACGCTCCGCCAGGGCGACCCCTATGCCTGGGAGCGGCTGCGCATCTGGGAGGCCAGCCTGGAAATGATCCGGGACCACCCGGCCGGCGTCGGGCTCGGCCTCTACAAGTATTACTACCCCCGCTACGGCCGGGCGGTCGAGACGATCAAGGTCGGCCGCTACGAAAAGTCGGCCGGCACCGCCCACAGCGAGCTCCTGCACCTGGCCGCGGAATTGAGCCCGCTCGCGCCCCTGCTCCTGCTCGGCATCGCGGTCCCGCTGATTCTGCTTACCTTTTCTTTCGGGGCGCGGGGCACCTGGTCATTAGGGGCGCGGGGCACTTGGTCTTTAGGGGCGCGGGTGCCCTCACCCGCGCATGCGCAACCCGATGCCCTCGGCGCCGCGGCCGGCCTGCTCGCGGTGACCGCGCACGGGATCATTGATGCAAACCTGCATGAGACCGCGATCGCCGTGGCGGCCGTGGTCCTCGCGGCCATGCTCACGGCCTGGCTGGGTCCGGGTTCCCGCGGCGGGACGCGGCGGCGCCGCTTCTCTTTCCATTATCCGTGGGTGATGAAAGCGCTGCTTCTTACCCTGACCCCGGTGATCGCCGCGGCCCTGGTCTTCATCTCCGCCGCCTACGGGCTGACCGAAGCTTACGCCCGGATCCCGGACCTGGACGAGCGGATCCAGAAGCTCGCCCGCATCGCTCCCTATAATGCCGGTTACGCGCCGCTGTCCGACCACTTGAGCCAGGCCCTGTTTCAGAAAGCGCGGCTGCTGGGCCGGGTGGAGCTGCTGGAGAAGGCGATCCGGGAGGAAGACCTGGCCCGGCGCCGCAATCCCAACAATTACCGGTATGCCCAAGGTCTGGGTGTGCTCTATCTGGAACTGGCCAAGCTGCTGAAGAAAGACTCGGGCTTGCTCAAAGCCGCGGAGCATTACTTCCGCGGGGCCCTGACGCTTTATCCCAACCATCCTTTCATCCTCCACCGTCTGGCCGAAATTTCCCGCCGGCGCGGGCAGTGGCCCGAGGAAGAGGGGTGGTTGCGGGAGGCGCTTGTCCGGGAGCCGTTCTACTTTCAGGCCCGGGTGGAGCTGATCATCGGCCTGGCCCGGCAGGGGGATCTGGCCGCGGCCGGGACCCAGTTTCAAATTTTGGCGTCCCAAAGGAATGAGATTCGTGATATGGTAAAGAAGCAGCCGGAGGCCTTTGCTACTCCCTATCAGCGGGAGCTGCTGTATTTGCCGGCCGGGCAGTGGGAGGCATTAGCTAAGCAGTTTGAGCCTAAGCCCGGGCCGACGCCGTGAG